>NZ_FNWK01000002.1:0-600000 GCF_900108295.1 Sphingopyxis sp. YR583
CGGGCAGCATTTCCTTGGGGATCGCCTTGGTCGCGGGCAGGAAGCGGGTGCCGAGGCCGGCGACGGGAAAGACGGCTTTGCGGATCGGTTTCATGCCGCTGATGCTAGCGAGGCGCCTTCGTTTGAAACAGCCGGATTTTAGCTGTTCTCAGTTCCACCTTTCCCAAATTCGGACACCGGAGGAATGAGCGGGGTCGGAAAGCCATTAGTTTTCGGCGAGACGTCATGCCATGCCGGAGAAATTGGCGCCTTTCCGAACTGGGGCCGGAATGCTAGACCATGGCTTCGAGCCAAAGGGCCGCAATGGGCTGCGGTTCGACCTGCAGTAGCAGGCAGAGGGGGCGGGACGTGGAAACATTTTGGGACTGGCTAACCGTGTTTACATTCGCCGGGCTCGCCACTTTGCTCTTGCAGAGATCGGCGGAAGAAGAGCCCCGCGATCATCTTTGGCAATATGCCCCGCCGGCCGTCGGCTGCGCTCTGGTCAACTTTCTCGGTAACGAAGGCTATTCCGCCCCGGCAGCGGTGCTGTTTGTCGCGGTCGTATTCTACATCTTCAAAGTGCTGAACGTTCAACTGCCATTCGCAAAAAAATAGGCAAATCCCGATCCGGGAATATGGCTCGGGATCAAGATATTACAGAACTTAACAGCGGTTGTTTCATCCTGTAAGCCGGGAAGGCGAAGGAGCAGCGGCGACTTGCCGCATGCCCGCGCGTTTGAGGCGAGGCTGTCATGTTAATTTTGCTGCATTCTCGAATGGCGCCACCGGTCGCGAGGCCGGAAGCCGGTTTGGACTGTTGCCTGCTCATGCCGGCTGCCGGATCTGATACTTCGACATATCTCCCGATTGGAGCTGAATTCCTCCAGTTTCGACATTTTTGCGATGCGTAAGGAAGCGCCACTAGAGGCGCAGCGGATCGGCAAGGCTCCGGCGGACAATGCCAACTGGCACATCGCGCCCGCGCCGATCGGATTTGGTGGAGGTTTCGTAACAGGTATCGACATTGCCTCCGACGGATCGTTCATGGTCTGCAATACCGATGTGTTCAACGGCTACATCCGGCATGCCGGAGATGATCGCTGGCGCCTTTTGCTGCGTCAGGACAATCTTCAGAGCTCGGAATATGATCCAAGGCCCGACAACAGCAAGATATTGCGAGCGAAGGTCGGCAGCGGTGCCAACAACGGGACCTACTGCACGCGGATTGCGCCGTCGGATCCCCGAGTTATCTACACGGCCTGGAATGGCTATTTTTACCGATCGACGGACGGTGGCGCGAGCTTCCGCCGAACCCCGCTCCCGCCAAAGGCATTTCTGTCCGACACCGGTCCGTCGCGGCGGTTCAATCGCTCGATCGATGTTCATCCACGCGATGCTGCGCAAGTGCTCCTCGGTACCAACGGGGACGGCTGCTATACGTCCACTGACGGGTTTGCCTCCTTCCAGGAGGTGAAGCTTCCGGACACGGGGAAGGATTTCAGTGAAACCCCCGGTCGCTATCTCGTTGCGTGGGGGGACGATGGTAGCGCGTGGATCCACGTTTTTGGTGTCGGACTGTACCATTCGCCCAAAGGCATTTCCGGGCAGTTCCTCTTCGCCGGTGGGCCGCTCACCGCCTCGAGCCTGGTGGCTGCCAAGGACGGTGCCGTTTATGTGTGCGAGTTTCGGACAAGCGCAACGCAGATACCGGACGCACTGCATGTCCTGAGAGCCGGCGTGTGGCGGCGCGGCGCGGGCACGTTGAATGCCGATCAGGTTGCTGTAAGTCCTTTCGATCCTCTCCATCTGGTCTGGGCGAACGAGAATTCGGGGCAATGGTGGCAGAGTTTCGACGGAGGCCTGACGTCGACGGATTTCGGCAACGAACGAAGGGGCGTCGGCGAGAGCAAATGGTTGTCGAACAGCAGCAAGGCTGTTTTTCCCGCCCAGATATTATTCGATCCTGTTCGGCGCGGACGCCTTTGGATATGCGAGGGCGTCGGAATCAATTACTGCGATCTGCCGTCCAAAACCGCCGATCCGGTGATTTTCCACGACATGAATGCCGGGATATCCGAGTTAGTCTCGACTTGCGGACTAACGTCGGCGGACAACCCGATTGCGCTGCTCGGAGTCATGGACAAGGGCGTATGGCAGGTTGCCGGCGACACCGAAACGGGATGGGCCTATAGTCCGCCTCAAGGCCGGATTGCCGACCCGAGCGCCGTTGCCCATTTGCGCAGCATCGACAATGCGTCGGACGATCCCGATTTCGTGGTCGGCCTCTTCCAACAGGATGGCGGCAACGGTTGGTCCGACGACTGGGGCCGGACATTTACGTCCTTCCCGCCTCCGCCCGGTCAGGAGGCCTGGCTCCCGGGCGGTGATTGCGCCGTGTCGACGCGCAGCAATATCATCATTGCGCAGGGAAACCGCGGAGGCGCTTGGTGGACGAAAGCGGGCGGGCTGCGTACGGAGGACTGGCGTCCGGTTTCCTTCGGCGGATATTCGCCCGTCACATCGTGGCTCAATGCTTATTATGTACACCGCGACTGCATCGCAGCGGACAAGACCAGGCCCGGTGTCTTCGCGGCACTCGTAAACAACATTTACAAGCTACCGAACAACGATGACGCGATTGGGCGCGACATCGCCGGTCTCTGGCTCAATCGCAGTGGCGGCGAAGGGGAGTGGGAACATCGAGTGAAGGGTACACTCGCCCCGCTCGGATCCAAAAACCATACGTTGAGCCAGTTTTGGCAGGCGCGGCTCGCCTATGTCCCCGGACGCAGCGGAGAATTGCTATACGCCAATTGCGAGGGCGGAAACCGAAATGATCAGCTGATGTGGCTGCGGGACGATGGTGCAAAGATTACTGGACTTCCCGCCTTTCGCCTGTTCGCGTTCGATTTCGGCAAGGCGGCTCCCGGACAAGAGCGGCCTGCCATATATTTTTACGGGACGGCTGGCGGTATCCAAGGGCTTTATGTCAGCTTTGACTGGTTCGCGACCGATCCCATCCTGATCAGCCGGTTTCCAAACAGCAGCTTTGACATCGTTTCGGCGGGTCTCGGCCTTGTAGGTGACATGCACAGCTTCGGTCGATGCTATCTGGGCTTTGGAGGCAATGGGTGGGTCCGCGCTGACCTTGCCGAAGGCCAAGGTCCGGCCAAGGCAACGCAAAATCCACACTTATCGTCTAACAGAATGCGGAGCGTCTAGGGAAAGCGATGAACCGATCGAGAACAGACCTGTCGGCAGAAGGGCACGCCCGCCTTCGCGTCGTGGATCCTTCCGCAGGCGCGCGCCCGATATTTTCGTCGGCGCGCGACAAAAGGACGTTTCTCTATTGCCTCTCGCTCCTGCTCGATATGCTCTCGCTGGTCGCGGGATATCTGGTTGCCCTTGAGCTTCGCGAGGAGAAATGGCTCGCCGCCGGCGGTCAGTCGATCATCTATATCGCGCTTCCCATATTTCTGATGTTCGAAATTGCGCGCGAAGCTCAGGACGTAGAGACTCTGGGAAACCGTCTCACCGGAATACAGCGATCCCTGAGCGCGCTCGGCGCAACCGCGATCTTGGTGATCGGCATGGGATTTTTGTTCAAGGCCGAGGAAATATCGCGCCTCGGTCTAGCCGTCACCTTTGGCGCCGCGGGTGTTTTCATCATCCTGTCGAAGGTCTTTCTCAATTTCGTCGTGAAGAAAACGATGGGCGATGCGGTTGTCGCGACGATCCTTCTGCTCGACGGCCTGCCGGCCCGGGCGGAGCCGCATGCCGCGGTCGTCGACGTAGCCGCCGACGGGCTCTGGCCGGACCTCGACCGGCCCGACATGATCGACGCGCTCTCGCGCCTCATTGCGCCCTACGACAGAGTTGTGGTGGCGTGCAGGTTTGACCACCGCCCGGCATGGTCGACCTTTCTCAAAGGTCATGATGTTGGAGGCGAAATACTGCTTGATCGCGATCTCCTGCACGGTGCCGTCGCGATCGGACGATATGACGAGCATGATACGATCATCTTGTCGCGCGGCCCGCTTAATCTCATGAACCGCATTCAGAAGCGCGCGTTGGATCTCGTCGTCGCAGTGATCGCTCTTGTCCTTCTTGCGCCGTTCCTCGCTATCGTGGCGCTCGCGATAAGGCTTGAGAGTCCGGGTCCCGTTCTCTTCACCCAGCTACGGGTAGGGCAGGGCAACCGGCAGTTCAGGATTTTCAAGTTCCGCTCGATGCGCGCCGACAGCAGTGATGCCGCCGGGACCATGTCCACGGGACGCGACGATCAGCGCATCACGAAGGTCGGGCGTGTGATCCGGCGCACCAGCATCGACGAGCTGCCGCAATTGTTGAATGTCATCCGCGGTGACATGAGCATGGTGGGGCCGCGGCCGCACGCCCTGGGGTCGACTGCCGGCGACGAGCTTTTCTGGCATGCGTCCCAGCAATATTGGCTGCGCCATGCATTGAAACCGGGTATCACCGGCCTCGCGCAAATCCGGGGATATCGCGGTGCGACCGAGCGCGTCGAAGATCTGGCGCGAAGGGTCCGCTGCGACCTTGAATATCTGTCCGACTGGTCGTTATGGAGCGACGTCCTCATCCTGCTCAAGACCATCCGCGTCGTGATGCACAAGAACGCATATTGATGATCTCTCTACATTTTGAGGAATTCCGGCTCCACCCCGGTTCGAAAAGTCGGGGGCGAGCGCCTTTTGCCTGCGCGCTCACATCCCAGGGGCGTCGCTGATGAGAATCGTCGGTATCCTGATCATCATATTCTCATTGCCCGTCATCATCGCGTGGTTACGTCGCTATTCCAAGCGGCGGCACTGGGCCTATCTGACGGTCGGATTGCTCCCCTTCATCATCAGCGCCTTCAATCTTGATGCCGCCTTCATCAGCTGGGAAGGGTGGCCGGGTTACAGCAAAGGCCTCGTGGTTTCCCTCCTCGACTGCCTTGCCCTCGGAATACTCTTCACCAGCAAGGCGCCGTTTCGCAAGCTTCCCTTCGTGGCCGTGTTTCTCCTTTATATTTTTGCCGCGGTCGCCTCGGTCGCGGCTTCGAACCTGCCGATGAGCGCGGCGTTTTATGTATTTCAGCTGATGCGCGTTTTCGTCGTTTTCGCGGCAGTTGCCTCCTTCGCCGGCCGCCCCGGCGCGGTACGTTGGCTTTGCTTCGGACTGGCTCTGGGTGCGGTATTCCAGGCGGTTGTCACCATTGATCAGCGGTTTTCGGGCGCTATCCAGGCCACTGGAACGATGGGGCACCAGAACCTCTTGGGGCTGATGCTGCATTTCGTGACCTTGCCGCTGCTCGCCCTGCTCCTTGCCGGTGAACGGAACAAGCTGATCATGGCCGGGGTGCTGGCAGCGCTCGTCGCCGTGGCACTCGGCGTGTCGCGAGGCGCGATCGCCTTCGTCGCGCTCGGTATCGGCATCCTCTTCCTTCTTTCGCTCTCGCGCCGTCCGACGCCCCACAAATGGAAAATCACCGGGCTCGCTGTTCTATCGTTGGCGGTACTCATCCCGATCGGGATCACCAGTTTTCAGGAACGCTTCGCAGGCCGATCGGTCTACGAAGGTCCAGATGGAGAGAGGCAGGCCTTCGAGCGCGCGGCGAAGATGATGTGGAGCGACCATCCGATGGGCGTTGGCGCCAACAACTATGTTGTGACGGCGAATTCGCAAGGTTATTCCGAGCGGGCGGGGGTCATCTGGAACTATGCCAGTCGATCCACAAATGTGCATAACATGTACTTGCTCACCGCGGCAGAAATGGGCTGGATCGGCTTGTTGTCGCTGATCTTGCTCGTGACCTGGCCCGTGATGCGCGGGCTGAAGTTCGCGTTTGAATACCGAAAGGATCCTCGCGGTGACGTTGTTTTGGGAGCAACGGTCGCGATCTTTGTCACCTCGATCCACGGACTGGTGGAATGGATCTTTGTAACCGGGCACGCGCAATATGTCTTTGCCATCTCTTTGGGAATTATCGCCGGAGCGATCCGGCAGTTGCATCGCGAGGCAATTTTGCAGTCGCGGACGGCGCGCCGCCGAGCAGCGCTGCGGCGAACCGACGCGAAGAAGGAAGCTGCCGATGAGAGCGTCGCTTCGTCCGGGACGCAAGCGCGGGGGAACATATTAGGTTCGCCGTTATGAGCTTTGCTTTCCTCGACTCGAAACTGGGACGTCCTCTTTGACGGTCAGTTCTGCTCCCCGAAGGCTGGTCTCGAGCCTGCGGCTTATGCTCCGCTCGCGCCGGTCGCTCTTTGATGCCGCGGGGTGGGTGACTTTGACATTTTTGGCCACGCAGGTCCTGCGTCTGGTCTCGAACGTCATTCTCGCCTGGCTGCTCGCGCCGGCGCTTCTCGGCACAATGCTCCTGATCAACACGCTTCGAACGGGCGGGGAACTGTTGACCGACGTCGGTGTCGGGCAAAGTATCGTCAACGACCCGCGGGGAAATGATCCCGTATTTTACAACACCGCCTGGACGATACAGATCGTGCGCGGCCTTCTTCTGTTTGTGGTCGCACTCCTCCTCACGGTGCCGATCGCGCGGGGCTATGACAATCCCGAACTGCTCTATCTGCTCCCGGCCGTCGCCCCCATTTTTATTCTGACCGGCGTGACATCGCCGTCCCGGTTTATTCTGCAAAAACGCTTCGAGGTGCGAAAGCTTGCACTGTTCGATCTCGGTGCAGCTGTTTTCGGTGCCGCGGCGCAGATTGCGCTGGCCTATTTTATGCCGACGATCTGGGCGCTTGTCTTGGGTTTGCTCATCGGCGCAGCCGTGCCGGCGGCCGCGAGCTTTTTCCTGATCGAGTGGCGATCGCACCGATTGCGCTGGGACAAGGAGGCCGTCGCCTCGATACTTCATTTCGGGAAATGGATTTTCCTCGCGTCGCTTATCTACTTTCTCGCGATGAATTTCGACCGTCTCTATTTTGCGGATGCGATCAGTCTGGCGCTGCTCGGTATCTACGGTATTGCCCGAACCTTTTCGGAAACGGCAATGCTGCTGTTTCAGCGCATGGGCAGCCTGCTGATTTTTCCGAAGATCGCGGCCTCTGCGCAGCGGGGCTACGATCTTCAACAGGTCATCCGCCCGATGCGGCTTGCCGCCCTTGTCGTTGTCGCGATCGGGCTGGCCGGAGGGATCGCACTTGCGGATCAGTTCATCTATCTCGTTTATGATGAGCGATATCACGCCGCCGGTTTTTTTCTCTCGGTGCTTCTCGTCGGAAGCTGGTTCGGGATCCTGGCCTCAATGGCAGATGCGATGATGATGGGCGTGGGAAAACCTTCCGGGGTTGCGTTCAGCAATGTCGCCAAGCTTGCGGTCATCGTGATCGCATTACCCCTCGTCCTTACACGTTACGGGATGAACGCGGCGCTCGCGGTATTTGTGGTGTCCGAGGCCGGACGATATGCCGTGCTCGCTTGGCGCAAGCGCGGCGTGGGCCTGAGCTTTCTCCGGCAGGATGCCGCAATGACCCTGTTGTTTTTCCTGCTTGTCATTCTGTTTCGGGAAGCAAGCATGCTCGCCGGCCTTACGGGCGGGCTGGAGGCTTGGGTGTCGCAGGCGCGGATGTCGCATGGATAAAAGTGGTAAGATCGGAGTGGTCGCGATCGGCCGTAATGAAGGCGAGCGACTCCGCCATTGTCTTCAGTCGATCCCCGAAAATGTGCCAGTGGCATATGTCGACAGCGCGTCGACCGATGGAAGCGTGGTCTATGCAAGGACGCGAGGCGCCGAGATCGTGGAGCTCGACCTCAGCCGACCCTTCACAGCGGCGCGGGCACGCAATGAAGGGCTTCAGGCGATGCTACGTAAATGGCCTCGGCTGGAATATATCCAGTTCGTCGATGGCGATTGCGAAATCGAGGAAGGATGGCTCGGTGCGGCTGAGCGGTTTTTAAGCTCGGAGCAGTCGGTCGCGGCTGTATGCGGGCGGCGGCGCGAACGCTATCCCGAGCGCAGCTTCTATAATCGCCTATGCGATGCCGAATGGAATACGCCCGTGGGAGAAGCCGACGCATGCGGCGGCGACGCGATGTTCCGAACCGACGCGCTCGCGCAGGCTCGCGGTTATGACCACACGCTCATAGCTGGAGAGGAGCCCGAGCTCTGCCATCGGCTCCGCGGTCTGGGCTGGCGCGTCTGGCGGATCGACCATCCGATGACGATCCACGACGCTGACATGCATCGGACCCGCCAATGGTGGATGCGGACCGTCCGCAGCGGATTTGGCTATGCGCAAGTCTGGCGGAAGACGCGGCAGGGTCTTGGACGGCCTTTATATGGCCGCCAGCTATTCAGCGCCCTGGCCTGGACGGCCGGCGTGGCGCTCGTCGGCATTCTTCTCGGGATGCTAATAGGGCCTGTCGGGTTGGCGATCGCACCAATGCTATGGTTGCTTCAATTTGGAAGATTGGCGCTGCGAGGGGGTGCCCGACCGGCTCTCCACACGCTAGCAGGCAAGGTCGCCGAAACCATAGGGGTGCTTCGATACGCATGGAGCGTCATCGCCAGCACGAAACCCGGTGCGATTTTCTACAAATGACGCGCGTCGCCTATCTTGTGAGCGATTATCATGCTCCGTCCCATACTTTCGTCCGGCGCGAGATCGCGGCGCTGCGTGCGCTTGAGGTCGATGTGGTTGCATACAGCGTTCAGCGCGGGAACAGCGCCAGCGCAGCCGCTGAACATCTACTCGGCCGATCGCCGTTCGCTTACCTTGCCGCGCTCGTGAGCAACCTATGCGCGGGCCCCGGGCGGTTCATCTCGGCTTGGTGGTTGGCAACCCGGCACCGGGCGCCTGGCGTGCGCGCCCTTATCTGGTCGCAATTTCATTTTGTCGAAGCCATGCTCCTTGCGCGTCTGATGCACCGTGCGCGTGTCACGCATCTTCATAGCCATTTCGCAAACAGCGGGGCGACCGTCGCGCTCATCGCATCGCGCTACGCCCGAATTCCCTGGAGCCTTACCCTTCATGGAATTTCCGAGACGGATTATCCCGCAGGCATGCTCTTGGCGGACAAGATCGAAAGATCGACCTTCGTCGCCTGCGCGAGCTTCTTCATGCGCGCCCAAGCCATGCGCATTGTCGCTCAGCACCACTGGGCGAAGATGTCGGTGGTGCGGTGCGGTGTCGACCTCGCTTCGTTGCCGCAGCCCGCGCCTCATAGCGAGGACGGACCAGCCCGGATCATCTGCGTGGGCCGCCTGTCGCCGGAAAAAGGCTATCTCGGCCTGCTCGACGCGCTGGCCGCCATCGCGGCCGAAGATCTCGAATTTGAGTTGCTCATCGTCGGTGACGGCCCATTGGCAGGCGAAGTGCGAGCAAAGGCCTCAGAAATGGGACTTTGCGATCGCGTCGATTTTGTAGGCGCATTGCCTGAATCTGAAACGCTTGCCGCGATCGCACAGGCCGATATTCTCGTCCTGCCTAGCCTCATGGAAGGGCTTCCTGTCGTCCTCGTCGAAGCGATGGCGATGGGACGACCGGTCCTCGCAAGCCGCGTCGCCGGGATACCGGAATTGGTCGAACAGGGCGGAGGAGGCTATCTGTTCACCCCATCGGACCAGTCCGACCTTCTGCGGGGATTGAGAATGCTCATATCGGACCGGAGTCATTGGCAAGGCATGGGTCTCGCCGGTCGAACAAAAGTCGAGGAAGAATTTCAGATCCAGAGGTCCGGCTTGCGCATGAAAAGGCTCTTCGACGGCGAAAAATTGTCCTGACGCTGGCTTGACCTTGCGCCGCTACAAACTTTTTGCAGCCTGGTTTTCTCAGTTCGCGATCGCCTCCAGTTATGACGCGTTCGCTGCGACGTCTGAAGGCTCAAGCCGCGTCCGCAGCGAATTCTCCGGGGTGATGACAGGCACGGCGCTACCGCGATACAGGCGCGGCGAAGAAACGGCGACGGCGTCGGAACTTGGTCACCAGAAGCCGGCCGATCCCTTTTGGCGCAAGATCCTGTTCGCTTGGACTGCCGGCCAGATATTGAGGATCGTCGCGACGAGAGAGAAGGGCACCCGCGTCAAGGCTTTCCGGAAGCCGATTCCTTTGAGGTTGTGAAGCCGCCAGGTCAGAATACGCGGCGGCAGGGCCCATCGACGTCCGGCAACGCGGCTTTCGACAAGGCGTCCGACCCACTCGGGATCGGCTTCGTTCCGGTCGCGGATCGACGCGCCTGCATTCTCCTTATAGCCTCCCGCCCACAGGAATTCGCAGATCCAGCCGTTTATGACCGTCCCGACTGCCATCCGCCGTTCATGGCGAAAAAAACCGGAAACGGAATGCGCCTCGAAATAATGGGTTGGATGCGCGATCTGGGCGACAACCTCCGGGCGTGCAGGATGTGAGAAGCCGTCGGTATGGATGAACGCGGTCAGCAATCCGTCTTCGCCCGGAGTTGGAACGGGGAGCCAGATCTTGCGCAATGCCGCCATATGCGCGGCATACAGCGAACCATTGATTGCGTGCGGTGCTACCGACTGCCGCGACACGATAAGCGAGAAGCGATCGATCAGCGTTTTGTGCGTCTTTCTTGCAATATCCTTGATGGGATGACCCGAGACAGCGAGAAGTTCCGGATCCCCGAGCAAGGTTTCGACAAGCAACTTCAGGACGCCAGCATCGATAAGTTCAATGTCGGCGTCGAGGAAAAGAGCGACGTTGACGTCATTATCGACAAGGTCGTGCACCGTAACGTTCCAGGAGCGGGCCTTTCCGCCCAGCGGGGTTTCATGGACCAGGGGTCTAGCCGCATGGTCGCGGAAAGCCGTGTTGAGGGCGGCTCGTGCCACTCCTGGAGTATTGTCGGTGCAGGCATTTGCCAAAATAACAATCTGGAACGCGTAAGGCTGGGCAAGTAAAGACTGGCGGGCCAGCTGCGCGATCAGCGGACCGATTGACGCCTCTTCATTTCTCGCAATCACGCAAATTGCGATCTTCACGCTACAGTCTCCGTAGGGGCCGACGCTTCGGTACCCCGGGGTCGAAATTGCGGCACGCTAAATCTCTTTGCCGTTACGCGTCCGGGTCACTTCGTGCATAATATTTGCCATAGTCGGGTCCGCCATAACCATAACCATAGCTGTCACCAAGGCCGCCGCGATAGCGGTTGAGGATCGAGCCGATGCAAGGCGTCGGATAGAGCATGCTCATGACATCCTGCACGTGGCGCCGCGTCGTTTTGCCCGAATCCACGACAAGGACGAAGGCGTCCAACTGGGCGAGGCTAATCATTGCGTCGTCGTTCGCGAACGCGGGCGGAAGGTCGAACAAAATGACCGACGCTTCGCTGCGGTTACGCAAGGTGTCGATCATCTGGGCGAAACGCTCCCCGGCGAGCAATTCCGCCGTATTTCGCGTGCGCCGAACCGTGGGGAATACCGCGAGCTTCGTGCCCTCGATCCGGTGCCCCACTTCGCGAAGGTCCTCGACGGCCCCCTCTAGGTAACTCTCGATGCCGCGGTCCGGCACGAGCCCGATCTCGTCGGCAAGCGAGGCGCGGCGGATATCCAGGTCGACGAGGAACAGCGGCTCTTCGATGACCCGCGCAAGCGAACTTGCAAGATTCATCGACAAAAAGGATTTGCCTGCCGCCGGCGTAGCCGAGGTGATCCCGATGAGCCGATGGCCTTCTTCCTTGAGCTTCTTCGCAAAACTCGTTCGCAGGAGATTGAACGGGCGCGCGCGCGCGTCCCGATTGTCGAAGCCCACGATCCGATGCTTTTTGATTGCGGTCAGCGGCGGCGCGAATGAAGCGAGGGCGGAAAGCGTCAGCAGCTGCTGGTCTCTCGAGAGGGGCATATCGGCATCAGCCATCGGTCCACCTTAATGATATGGAAGTCAACGATTGCCGCGTAGCGGCAGGAAGCGGCGCCATCCCGCGCGCCGGACGGGCAGGCTGTCGACCAGAGGAATGATGCCAAGCGGAGGGGCGCCTAAAATCGCCTTCAAAGTGGAAGGGTCGCGTATCGGCCGGAGGAAGAATTCGACAGCGATTGCAAGGATGAAACCGAGCCCGAGACCGCCGGCCAAGCCCAGCGCCGCGATAATGAGGCGGTTGGGCCAGCTTGGCTGGTCGGGGATCACCGGCGGTTCGACAACCGACAGCCGTTCCGACATCTGCTCGTCTTCCGCCCGCACCCCGGCGCGCGCGCCCATGAGCTGGTTTTGCACCTGCTCATATTGCGCATTTACGGCTGTGAGCCTCTGCTGGAGCTCCCCGAGCTGCTGCTGCACAAGCGGCGCGCGGGCTTGCGCCGCGAGACGCGAGCTTACCTGTGCGGTCTCGCCCGCCTTCGCGCTGCGAAGCGCTGCGATCTGGGCGTTGTTGAAGGCGATCTGCTCGTCGAGGGTTTGGAGCGGCAGTTTCTCGCTATTGTCCTTGGCCAACCGCTTGGCTTCGGCGAGCGCCTGTTTTGCCATCACCACATCGGGATGGGTTTCGGCATAGACGGCCCGGGCGCTGGCGAGCCGCTGTTCCGCCGCGGCAACGATCGGATCGCGCTGGTCGCTTGTCTGTGCGAGATTACGCTGCTGGATCAGCAGCTGATTATCACGCTGGATTGCGGCAATCTGGACATCGTAGCTGCCCGTACCGCCTCCCATGATCATCCCGCCCCCTGCAAGAATATTGCCGTTGCGGGCGTTGATCTGCGCGATCTGGGATTGGAGGGCGGCAATCTGGGTTTCCAGCCCTGCCGACTGATCGCTCAGAAACTGGACAGTGTTGGTGGCCTGTTCGGCGTTGCCCCGGGCGTCGAGCTGGAGCACACGGTCCATAAGGTCCTGGGCGACGGCCTGCGTCTGCTCGGGACTTGAATACTCAAATGCAAGCTCGAACGCTATCGCCCGGTTCTCCGTGCCCCCGCCAGGCATGCTCGTTTCCGACGGCGTCAGGGTGATCGCGGAACGCATGTCGGTGAGGATTTCGGAGAGCGGCGTACGCTTGCGTTCACTGGCGTAGAGTCCATGCCGTTCGATCAGTTGAACCAAATCGGGCCGGGCAGTAATCTGCTGCCGGATAGCAGCGACGCGTCGTTCGATCATGGTCCCGGGATCCAGCCCGATTACTTCCTTTGGAAGCTGGGGCGACTCCACGAGCATGATAGCGTTGGCCCGATAAGTTGGCGGGATCAGGATGATCGCCGCGATGGCAGCGACGATCCCGACAAGCGTCGGAATGATGATCCACCAGCGACGCTGCGAAATAACAATGGGCAGTTGCTGGAGAAAGCTGCCACCGGATTCATCGTCATCAAACGCTGCATCGAAATTGCCGTCGTCCACTAGCGCCGCTTTCCAAATTTCATTGTCAAACCGACCATCAGCGAATAATTCGCACTGCGTCGCTGCGTGTCGTCGAAGATCTTCGAATAACCCGGCGTCACCGTGAATGCCAGCCGATCGTTGAGATCGCGTGCATAGGTCGCCGAAACGCCGATGAAATCCGTCACGCGGACGACAGGCAGGCCGGCGCCGTCCTGGTTTGTGCGGCCGTATCTTGCCGACACGGACAAGCGATCGATCCGGCTCAACTGCGCATTATAATTCAGCGAAGCCGTCGTCACGGTTGATACGCCGCCAAGCGCGGTCGGCTGGGCGCTTCGTCCTCCCGACAGGCAAAGCGTCCGGTTCGGGCCGCGATCGCAAAGGCCGACGCTGCCCGCGAAGGACACCAAATTGCTGCGATCGCCGCCGCCGACATCGGTGCGGACGTAGGATATGCCCGCATCGGCGACAACGCTGAGGCGATTGGTGAGCTGCTGCTGGATTCCAACGCGCGGCGAGACGATCATGCTGTCGCCGGTTCGCCGGCTCAGATAATCGACAAATCCAAGCTGCGTATCGAAAGTAACTGTCGTTCGCTGCGTGAGCTGGCGGCGATAGCCGGCATGGCTCGAGACGCTTCGATAATCAAAGCCCGCACCTTCGTCGATATATGTCCCGTTGAGCTCGATCCCGGCATCGAGCGAACTGCGTTCGTTCAGGACATGCGAGAGCCCGAAGCTCGTGCTGAGCGACGTAATGCGCGCGCGCGTTCCTGCGAGCGTCGTATCGATGATCGGCACCGTTGGCGGAAGAAGCGGGCCCGGACCTTGCGATCCTCCGCCGCTTTCGAAGATCAGGCCATCCTGGATAGCCGATCGCAAACGCTGTGCCGAGGCTGAAACCCGCACCGTGTTGCGCTCGTCGAGCCTTCGTTCGGTGGCGGCTTCGATACGTGCCGACACGTCGTTGCCGTAGAATTTGCTATATTGTGTAAAGCGAAGATTCCCGTTGATACGGGTCTCGCCAAGCTCGTCTTCGACAACCACATATGGCGCAATATCGACATTCGCCGATACCGCAGTCTTGCCGTCTGCATAGAGGAACGGGTTGGTGGAGACACCGCCTCCCACGGAAACGTCGACGCCAATCTGAGGCTCATATTGAGCGTAGGCCATCGGTGAGCAGCAGGCATATGCTGCCAGCACGATGGAAGAGGCAATCTTCCTCACAACCTAACTCCCCCCGTTCGATCAGCGTACGATAACCGTATCGCCTGGTTCGATTAGCAAAATATTTCCGTTGGCAACGTCTTTCGCATCGGTGCCGGCTTTGAAAAGCGGAGCGAGGCGAGCGTTCAGCGTTCGTAGCTGGTCGCCCGACTTGCGAATAATGAGGACATTGTCGAGGTTCGCGAACTCGGCCGGTCCGCCCGCCATACTGAGCGCCTCGAGCACGTTCACATAGCGGCCGGGCGAGAAGGTGCCCGGCGCCTTGACCCGTCCCATCACGGAAAATTGCATTCCTGCGGGAACGAGAACCGATACGGTCACCTGCGGGACCGCGCCCACATATTGCGCGCTCAGTCCGCTGGTGATGAGCGCTTCGACTTCCTTGGGAAGAAATCCCTGAACCTTGATCTGGCCGACCAGCGGAAACGCCATGGTCCCGTCGGGAAGGACCTTCACCTTGCGCTGAAGTCGCTCCTCACCCCAGACATAGATCTCAAGTTCATCGCCGGCGTTGATGCGATAAGTCGACGCGGCCGTGCTCACCTGCGCGGCGGTCGCAGCGATTGCGGGCTTGGGCGCGGGGACGGGCGCTTCAGCCGACTGAGCCTGCGCGGCGGACGCGACAACAGCCAAAGATGCGACCACGACGGATAGCCAATTTTTGATCATGCAATGTCTCTCAGTTCAGCGGTCGACAGGTTAACACAATATACTATAAAATCTGCTAAGGCCTTTGGCTACCGCGTTAACCCTAGGAATCGTGGCTCTTGATGCATCGTTTCAATACAGTACCACCTGTTTCTCGCGGCATAATCTTTACATTTGCTTTAGGCATGGCCGCCACGCTCGCGGCCTGCGGTCAGTCAGAAGCGGCCGCCGCGAAAGATGCCGCGGAGGCGCAGTCCCTGCTCGACCAGCGCCGCTTTGCCGAGGCCCGCCTGGCGATAAAGGAAGCGATCGCGACACGCGATGACGAACCGGAATTCCATATCCTTCGAGGACGGATCGAGCTCGCCGCGGGTTCGGTCTCTGGCGCCTATGACGCATATAGCGACGCCATATCGCTCGATCCGGCAAACAGGGAAGCGCTCCAGGCTGTTTCGCAATTGGGCCTGCAAACAGGCCATTTTCGCGAGTCGCTGCAGGCCACCGACGCCATCTTGTCGCTTGCTCCCGATGAGCCGAATGCCCTTCTTGTGCGCGGCCTTCACGCTGTCATTCGCAGTCGTTTCGATGAGGCGGACGCATTTGCCGACAGAATATTGAAGCAGGATGCCAGCAACGAAGGCGGTGTCATTCTGAAAGCGCGGGTCGCGGTGCGCAAGGGCGCGCCTCAACGCGCGCTCGAGGTTCTTCAAGGCTACGGAACCTTGAAACCCAACACCCTCGGCGTCGTCATGACCCGGCTCGAAATTTATCGGGTGATACGCGATGCGGCAGGGATGAGAGCCCAATTTTCTCTTTTGCGCAATCTTGCGCCCGAAAATCGCGAAATAAAGATGGATGAGGCAAATTTCGCGTTCAAGGACGGGCGACCGGCCGACGCCAATTCCGTGATGATTGCATTGCTGGCCGACCCGAAGTTGCCCGAAGAGCAGATACCTCTGATTCTGGCAATCTGGCGAGAATATGCGGCTGCAGGCCCCGGCGATGCAGGCCTCGCAAAAGTGGCGTCGACCGGGACCCCGGCGGCGCGTCTCGCGGCGGCCGAGTTTCTGGTGGACCGGCAGCGCTTAGCTGGCGCGCGCAGCCTGCTCGATGGCCTTCCTCAGGGGCAGCGGCAAGCGGTCGACGCCGCGATCGAGCTTCGCGAAGGGCGGATGCGCGAGGCATTGAGCGCAGCCGACGAAGTCCTTCGCAGCGATGAAACACATTGTCTGGCGCTAACCGTTCAAGCGGAAAGCCTCCTGAAACGAAAAGATTTTCCGGGCGCGCTTCGCGCTGCGCAAGTGGCTGTGAGCCAGTGCCCGGGGCAGACGAGGGCCTGGGGACTGGCTGCCGATGCTTACGCCGGTCGCGAGGACATGGAAAATGCACGGCGTATGTGGCGGCAAGGCGTTCGCGCCAACTCGCAGGATTCGTCAATGTCGAAGTCCTATGTCGAGTGGCTGCTAGTGCACCGCCAGGAACGAGAGGCGCTTGCCGTCGCTCGCCGGCTTACCCACGAAGCGCCGGCGCTCCTTGGTGGATGGCAGCTTTACCGCAACATCTGCCTTCGCCTGCAGCAAGATTGTGCGCGAGCGGCCCAGGCTGGCTTCGAAAACGCGTCAACGCTTTACGGGATCGATCTTTTGCCGGGCCAGGCACCTCCCAATGGGCTTTTTGGCAGGATAATAACGCGGTGACCGTCGTCTATGGACCACAATGCGAGTTCCTCGGAATTCGGTTCGATCGCCTGGACCCGCCGGCGGCGGCGGCAGAGGTCCTGTCGCTCTCCACCCGTAGCGATTTCTCTTATGTCGTGACGCCCAATGTCGATCATATCGTCCAGTTGAGCAGCAAGGACGATCCCGTGCTGACGATGAGTTATCGCGACGCTGCGCTGCGCCTCTGCGACAGCCGGATATCGTCGCGCCTCGCGTATCTGTCCGGAATAGACCTTCCGGTCGTGACAGGAAGCGATCTGACGGCGGATCTGCTGGGCCAATGGCTCACGCGCGAAAAGCTGGTGGTCGTCGGCGGCGATGCAAAGCTCCACCACGCACTCAGGTTGCGCTATCCGCTATTTCACTGGCAATTTTATCAACCCCCGATGGGGGTGCGCCACGACGCGAAGGCGCGCATGGAGATAGCGCAATTTGTTGAGGATGCCGCCGCGGATGTCGTCTTCTTCGCCATCGGTGCGCCGCAAAGCGAAATTGTTTGCGCCGAAATATTGGCGCGGGGCCAGGCCCGGGGCGTTGCGCTGTGCATCGGGGCTTCACTTGAATTCCTGACCGGCGCGAAAACGCGAGCGCCGCGCTGGATGCAGCGTGCGGGCTTGGAATGGCTGTTCAGGCTCGGCACCGAGCCGCGGCGTCTGTGGCGCCGCTACCTCGTCGAAGGGCCGAAGATATTCGGCATCTGGCGGCGGTGGCGCAAGCTCAACGCTGCTCTCCCTCGCGCTTCGTCCGGTTCCAGTGTGTCTGGCTGCGAGTAAATAATCCAAGATAGATCGGAATCTTCCAGACAATATAGAGCGGAACGCGAAGCAGGGCAGCGAATGGCAACATCGCGCGGCCGTATCTCCACCATGCGACCGTCAGCAGCGTGCAGGCATAGGCGAATGCCGTTCCTGCAAAAATGGCAGGCACCCATGTCTCCGATATGGCAGCGATGACGACCAGGGCCGCGATGGCGATCGACGAAAGAAGCATCAGGAGCGCGAGCGGCGGGACCATCAGATGCGCGCCGAGCGTCATCAGGTTGCGCGATGCTTTCGCAAGCCCGCGCAAGAACAGGGGCAAGCCTTGTTTGGCAGCCGTGCGCAAGAACCCATGCTCCCACCGGCTCCGCTGTGCTCTGCTGCTTTCCAATGAAGCAGGGGCACTCGTTACCAGTGCTTCGTCGTCCATGCCGACCTTGATCCCCTTTTTTGCGAGCCAGAGGCCTAGGCTCAAATCTTCGACCACATCGCCCGTCGCGAGCGGAAGGCGCGCGAACAGCGGCCAACTGAACGCCATGCCCGTTCCGAACAACATGGCTCCGCCGCCGAGCCGCAGGAGGCCGCGGGCGCGTACAAGGTTTTTGATCAACATTGCGAAATTCGAGACCGCGACGAGCGGCGCGGGCTTTTCGGCCGAGACCAGCAGGTTCGCCGACTGGACCGGCCGGCCGCTTGCGATCGCTTGCGCTGCAAGTCTCGAGGCGCTGCCATCGCCGAGCCGGCAATCGGCATCGACGATTATAACGGCCGCAGGGGGATCGTGAGAAAGTGCATCCCGCCCGAAGGCGAGCGCGTAGCCCTTGCCACGGCGATCGGGATCGCTTCGTTCCGCGACCTTTGCGCCCGCCTGCGCGGCAAGCGCCGCGGTCTCATCGGTGCAATTGTCCGCAACGACCAATGTTTCCGCGCCGGGTGCGGCGCTTTCAAGCGCCAGAACCGTTGCCGCTATTCCGGCGGCTTCGTTATGAGCGGGGACAAGGATGGCGATCCGCACGGGCGTGGGCTGCGCCCCGCCGGGCTGGCCGCGAAGAGGGCGCAGTCCGAAAAGGATTTCGGTGCCGAGATATAGGAGAGAAAGGGACAAGGGGAGCGCGATCAGCCACGCAATTAAGACGATCATCGCGGTACGCTCTCTGTGCGACGCCGCGGTGCCAGCAAGACTTCCAGCGGCTCATGTCCCATATTGTCACTCTTCCCAATGCGTGCTTTCAAACAGCTGATAGTCAGTTTAGACGCAAACAGGCAATCAGGGGTTAAGCATCTATGGCGCGCGAGTATTTTTCGGCCCGCAGGGTTCTTGTTACCGGGGGTGCCGGCTTTGTTGGATCCCATCTTATCGATCGGCTGATAGCGGCCGGCGACGAGGTGCTCTGCGTCGACAATCTGTTCACCGGCGCGAAGGCCAATGTGGCCCATTTGCACGGCCATCCGCGCTTCGAATTCTTGCGGCACGATATCTGCCTGCCCCTGTTTGTCGAGGTCGACGCGATCTTCAATCTCGCATGCCCTGCATCGCCCATTCACTACCAGCACGACCCGGTGCAAACAACGAAGGTTTCGGTCATCGGGTCGATCAACATGCTCGGGCTCGCGAAACGCATCAAGGTACCAATCCTTCAGGCCTCAACCAGTGAGGTCTACGGGGATCCGACACAGCATCCGCAAACCGAAAGCTATTGGGGAAACGTGAACCCGATCGGCTTGCGCAGCTGTTATGACGAGGGCAAGCGCTGCGCCGAGACCCTCTTTTTCGACTATCATCGTCAACACGGCCTCGACGTGAAGGTCGCGAGAATCTTCAACACCTATGGCCCGCGCATGCATCCGGCCGACGGCCGCGTGGTGTCGAACTTCATCATGCAGGCGCTACGCGGCGACGACATTACCATTTTCGGCGATGGTTCGCAGACGCGCAGCTTCTGCTACGTCGACGATCTGGTGGAAGGCCTGCTTCGCCTCATGGATTCCCGGGACGGGTTTACCGGGCCGGTCAATATCGGGAATCCGGTCGAATTCACGATCCGAGAATTGGCGGAACTGGTGATCGAGATGACCGGGGCCGGCTCGAAGCTTGTTCAATTGCCCTTGCCGTCCGATGATCCGACACAGCGTAAACCCGATATCTCCCTTGCGAGGAGCGAACTGGACTGGGAACCTTCGATCGCGCTGCGCGACGGTCTTGCGAAGACGATCGACTATTTCCGTCGATTATCCAACTGACGCGCGAGCGGCGAGCAAGCTGGCGATGAAATCGCGATATTGATCCGCTATCGTGGACCAGGCAAACCGCTTTATTCCTTCGGGCGGCTCAGCACGCACGGGCCCCCTTGCCAACGCGGTGCCAAGCATCGCAATCAGCGCGTTGCTGTCTTTAGTGTCGCAGAGAAATTCCGCGCCAGAGCCCAGAATCCAACGCAGGCGCTCGCTGTCATGGCCGACGACCGGCAGCCCGCTTGCCCATGCTTCGACAAAAACATTGCCGAAGGATTCCAGAAGCGAAAGGTGAAGGAAGGCGTCCGACGAGCGGTACAGCGCCGGCATGTCGGCTGCGGCGAGGCTCAGTCGCTTGAATCGTCCCGGTAGCAACCTGTCCGCGAGTGCCTGGCCTTCATCACGCAGGGGGCCGTCTCCGGCAACGACGAGAAACGCATCGTCAAGCTGTGCGACCGCCCGAATGCCATCGAGGACGCGCTTTGTTTCGATAAAGGCGCTCACCATCAGAATGATCGGGCGATCCTCGGGCAAACCGAAACGGGCACGCTCGGCTGCCCCTGGACGGAAACGGGAAAGATCGACACCATTGGGTATCAACGCGCAATCCCACTGGTCGCGATTGCGCTCAAGATAATCCGGATTGGTGCAGACAAGCCCGTCGCACTGGAAACTGCGATATTCGGAGTTTGAGGCAAAGGCGGGCCAGTCCCCATTCTGTGTCACGAAGATTTGCAGAGGCTTGTTTCGCGATGGCCGCCGCAGCGCCCAATGGGTGAAGGGAAAGGAGCAGGTTACGACTGCGTCATAGTCAGCCGGGCGGTAGGCGTTGAGCAGGCCGGGCACAAAACTGGCATCTTCCCACGCCGTCTCGCTGCGAAGCGGAGGGAATTTGGGAAAGCGCTCGAACCTTTCCCTGCGCACCGAAGGCACGGTGCGGAATTGGTAAGCTGCATCGGTCCTGCTCGAGCCCGAACCCATGACCGTGACGGCGTCGCCGCCCCTAGCGATTGCATCGGCAACCGCGAGCAGGGCAACCTCCGCACCCCGGTCGTATCGATGAAAGCCGGGCAGCGCGAATAAGAGGTTCATCTACGTTTCAATCCCACTTTCCGGGCCTCGATGAGCGCCCCCGCGAGCGTTACCGCACCGAGCATCAGCCAAAGCCACCCAATCACCAACAGCCCGCCGACAGGTCGATAAAGCACCGCATCGATGTCATGCAGCGAAATGGTTTCCAAGACAAAAAGCAAAGCGGACAAAAGCGTCGTCGCTGCAGCGGCATTGCGGGGCCGACCGGCTTTGTCTGTGCGCTGACGGAGGAGCGATACGATGCCGAGGCCTAGTGCCAGGAGGATCAGCAAAATCTGGACCAGACCGCGGCCGGAATAATATTCGCCCATCGCGGCCGCGACGGCATTGTGCAGTCCGTGCCGCAAGCCCAGCGCACATTCTGCCGCGAAGCAGCCGTTTGCCATGAAAAGTAGGGGCCACGGCCGACAGGCCGTGACCAGGCAGATCAGGGAAGCCAGGCCGAACGAGATGACACCTGCCCATTGCGTCGCATCCATGTGCTTCTCATTTCTTCTTCTTTCCGCTCGAAAGCGGGTTACAACCTTCGCGTGATGCTCGCCCTATACAGCTGTTGGATCTTGGCTGCGCTCTGCCTGTTCCGGTTCGTCCGCCGGGACGTGGCGATCTGGATCGTCATCTTCGGCGGCTGGCTCCTGCTTCCGCCCGGAAATTACGTCGATCCCGGCGACCCGCGCGTCCTGCCCTACTGGATCGTCGGCGGAGCTCTTCCCTCCGACATCCTATTCGCCAAGGCGTGGACGGCGCCGGCCATCGCAACTCTCTGCTCGCTGATCTTCGACCGCGGCCGATGGCGCGAGCTGCGGTTTGTCCCGATCGATATCCCCATCCTCCTCTTTTGCGCCTGGCCTTTGGGGCAGGCGTTCTTCACGGGGCCTGCCGATCCCGCCGGTCTTGCAAGCGCCGTATATCTCGCTGGAGTATGGGGCTTGCCCTGGCTGATCGCCAAGCTCTATCTGCGCGACCTCAACGATGCGGTCCGTTTTGCAGGGGCGCTTGCTTATCTATCGCTGGCGCTCGTTCCCATAGCCGTGATCGAGGGCGTGACGAGCTGGCGGCTGCACAGCGCGCTTTTGGGTGTGCACCCGTTCACATTCGACGGCATGATGCGATATGCGGGGTTCCGGCCTCAGGGCTTGTTCGAGCACGGCAATCAATATGGGATATGGTGCGCCGGGGCGACCCTGGCGGCTTGCTGGCGGCTGCGCGAAGAGTGGGCAGGGAAGGGGCGGCTCAATTGGTCCGTCGTGGCGACGCTCCTTTGCCTTATGACGCTGATGTCGCAGTCGGTTGGCGCGATCATCCTGCTCGCGGCGTGCGGTGCGATACTCATCGTCCCCGGTATTCCGAACCTGGCAAAGATTATTCTTCCGCTTGGAATCGCTGCATCGCTTGGTCTTGGCGCCCTCCATGTAAGCGGCGCCATGCCGTTGCGGTCTCTGGCGGACAGGACGGTCGCGGGCCAGGCGGCGCAAGATGCTTTTCGCGCACTTGGCCGCCAGTCGCTTCCCTGGCGCATCGGTCAGGACCTCAAGACAATACCGATCATCAGGGAGAATTGGATTGTCGGCCATGCGCGCTGGGACTGGTTCGAGCCGGCACACAGCCGCCCCTGGGGGCTACCCCTGCTGCTACTCGGTCAATTCGGTCTTGTGGGCTTTGCCTGTCTAACCGCGTCGATAATCGCCGCCGTTTTTCGCCATATGGCGAGGGCGGCCTTGGGCAGCGCCCCCGAAAGGCTTTTTGCCACATTGCTCATGCTGTTTGCCGGCGACGCGCTGCTCAACAGCTTCCTCTTCTACCCGGCGATACTGGCCGCAGGCGCGGCCGCGGCAACACGCAATGGCCAGCGGAGTTTGATGACCGTCCGGGCGAGCGAAAAGGTCCGTGCCAAACGCCGCGCTTGATCCGGGCGTTATTTTTTGGAGGCTGAAGCCGGGGAATTGGCCGCAGGGGCAAACCCCGGTTGATATTCGATCTCCGCTGCGGCCCGGCTCTGCTTCAGCCGCTGCTGGATCGTATCGGTAAGCTGCTTGTTGCGAATAGCCTGGACCGCGATCGGTCTCGCGTTGGCCGGCGAAACCGGTTCGGCGCGTTCGCCGGTTATAACGCCGACGGTCACAACGCCATTTTCCGGAATCACGAACGGTTCGCCGGCCGGCAGGGCTTGGATCTGCTGAAGGCGTTGCTGGCCGAGTGCCGCGGAATCCACTTGCGTATTGTCGCGGCGGAACTCGATACCCATCTGCTGAAGTCGCGCCGCGACCGCATCCATCGAATGATCATCCTCGAGCGCCTTCAGCTGATCCGGATTCTTGGGCAGCGCGAACTGAATGCGGTCGACCATGAGCTGCTTGCGATTGCCGAACATGACGGGATTGTCCGCAATGAATTTGTCGATTTCCTGCTGCTCGGGCACCTTGAGAGAGCGCTCGGCACGCTGTCCCATAAGTTGGACGAGGAGCGCATCGCGCAGCTGGCGTTCGCGTAAAAGATAATCCGGCGTCTTGTCGAGCTCGTCATCGCGCGCAGCCTGCGCGAGCAACCGGCGCTCGACGATCCGCTGGAGCGCGGCCTGTTGCACGGCCTTCTTGTCAACGCCGTCGGGAATGGCCGTACTGCCAAGCTCCGCGTTGATTTCCTGCAACGTGATCTCTTCGCCATTGACGACCGCCGCGACTTGGCCCGTCGCTTCTTTTCCGCATCCCGCCACCGAGAGGGTCGCAAGGGTCAATGCAATGCTGATAGTGCGGTTCAATGCCTTATCCTTTCGAATCTGGTCCGAGCAGCAGGCGCTGCATTCGAGGGTTTGAGTGTTCGATGAATTCACGGGAGAAGCCGGCGAGCAATGGCTGCGCTTCCTGCCGGTCGATACCAAGCGCCGAGACGCGCATCATCATCCCATCGGGAATATCGCCCGCAAGATTGGCGCGAATAACGGCAGCTCGCTGCTCGCTCCACTTGCGTGGATAGGATGCGCCGAGGCGCGTGAAATAGGCCACTTGCTCCACACGGTTCGGTGCCGTCGCCGTAAAGAAGTTCGCGGGAACGTCCTTGCCGCGCACCTCGAGCATGATGTCGCGGGTGTCGCTGAGCACAAATCCTCCGACGGGATAGCAAAATTCCGGACGGTGTACCTGTAGGACGCCATCCTGCGCATTGTTATACGCCAGTAGCAGCATCACCGGCGGCCGATCCGCCGCTGTATAAACACGGGTGACGAGATTGTCGTAGAGGCGATCGCGAAGCGTGTCGGGAGGTGGAAGCACGACACCGCTTTGCGATACCGACTTCCAACTGCCAAAGTGCTCGGGAACCCAGCTCTCGAAGACTTTCTCCGCAACGACCGGGTTGGCGATGGCCGGCTGACGAAAGAATGCTATCGCCGATGCGCCGCCAAGAACCGCGCCCAAAAGCATGTTGCGCCGGGAGACGGCGAGATTGGCGATTTTGCGAGATTCCCCATGATCAGCCATGGGAAGGCTCCGTTGTTGTGCCAATGTAACGATCCCACAGCGGCTTCAGGATGATATCGAGCGCGAAAATCGTCACCAGAGCGATCGCGAACATCAAAATGCCAGCGAAGTTGTGCAGGAAGCCCTGCGCCGCCGCTTCGCCCGCATGATAGGTCAGAAGGATGAGGATGAGTACGCGGAAGAAGTTCGCCACCAATGCGACGGGAACGATCAGGAGGACAAGCAACAGCGCATACTGCCAGTGAGCCTGATGCCGCATGTAAATATAGAAGAGCGAAATCGCGGAAAGCGAGATAATGGAGTTTATGCCCGAGCAGGCCGCTGCCACCAGAAGCTCATATTGTCCGATGAATATGCGCACGCCTTCGCCGCCGATCGGATATCCGAACATGTCGAGGAACCATATCGCTGCCTCGGACAGCCAGATCTTCATGGGAACGGTTACGAACGCCACGACAGTTTCAGGAGGTGGGAAAATGAAGGCGAGATAGAAGAGAGGGAACCAGAGCTTCTTGATCGCCTCGAGGCCGACCAAGCTGTAAAGGATCACGAGCAGGATCGCGTACATGAGATAACCTTCGATCTCGACGATCTGTGTGATCCGGGTAAAAATCTGCATCGGGATCAAAACGGCGAGCATGATCCAGACAGGCGCCGACGCGGCGGGCGCGGCGAGATGCGAAATCTCTTTCCAACGCCGATAAAGGAGCCAGAGGCCCGTCACCAGGACGATAGGGCCGTGGGCGCCCTCTTCACCCGTCCACGACTGGCGTACGACGAACAACATCGTGGGGATGGAGAAAATCAGGGCACCGAGCGCGAGCGCGATCGTCCCGGCCGAAAGGTTTCGCGCAAAGGGACCTGAAAGACCCGGTCGAGCTTCTATGTCGGCGGCAGTAGCCATTACTTACCTGACTTCAGTTTCGACCTTGCGATAGAGCAATTGGCGAGATGTGCCAACGCCTGTATCCGCATAAACCGTATCGCGACGGGACATAAGCCAGTTTCGGTGCGCGTTGCCCCTATGGACCCGGCGTATGCTTTCACTTAGCAGCGTATCACTATATTCGATGGTAAAGCGCAAACGATGCAAAAGGTGATATTGAAACGCTGGCGCGATCGCCGGCGGGCTGGGATCGTAGGCGGATTGCTCCTCTTAGCTTCCGTCATCGCCGCAGCCTCCTGGTGGTGGTTCGCAGATGGTATCGGACCAGATGGCATGGCCCCGGCGGATGCGCAGCGCAGGGCCGCCGCGGTTGCGAATGCTACGCCCCCGGCGCCACCTCCCCAAATCTACAAGCCTCTCGCGCCCGACGACGCCATAGCGGAAAATGCGACCTTGCCATTTTCCACTGCGCCGATCGAACGGGCCTTGCCGCTCGTCGTGCCGTTGAGCGCATCGGCGTTCGTCGGACGCCGTTCGGCCATGGATTGCCTGACAGCGGCGATCTATTATGAGGCCGCGCAGGAATCCGAGACGGGCAAGCGAGGTGTCGCGCAGGTTATCCTCAACCGGGCGCGCCATCCAGCCTTCCCGAACAGTATCTGCGGGGTCGTATATCAGGGGGCCGAACGAAAGACCGGTTGCCAGTTCACTTTCACCTGCGACGGGAGTCTGGCGCGGAAGCCATCGCGCGCTGGCTGGGAGGCGGCACGCCGCGTGGCGCTAGCCGCCCTGTCGGGATATGTAGAGCCGAGCGTAGGCATGGCGACCCATTATCATGCCGATTATGTCGTGCCTTATTGGGCTTCCTCGCTCGCGAAAATCGCACAGGTCGACCATCATATCTTCTACCGATGGTCGGGGTCCTGGGGGCGCCGCGCCGCGTTCGCTCAGTCAGTCAGCCAGGAACAGTTGCTCGCCGACCAGCCGCAGATGGCCGGAATGACCGACTTGGGAATGAACCCCGTGGAACCTCTCCCATATTCTGACGTCACTCTGCCGGCATCGCGAATAATTGCCGACGAGGGGCGAGGGGCTTTAACAAGAGGCGAGGCGACCCCGCTTTCTGGGCCGGCAGTCACCCCTTCTATCAGGGCCGATGAAACGGCCGAGAAGCCCGCGGCCGATCTGGCTAAAGGGTCTCTGAAGGTTGATTGACCTGTTTCGGCGGAGGCGAAATTTTTGCTCCACGGACGGCCGAATGGGTCGCGGCCCTTCACATTGCCGGGCTCGCTATAGCGGCAAACGAGGATTTCCTCGGCACCGAGGCGGCTGAGCCCGCAACCGACCTCTCCTGAACGGCCCCAGATCAACTGGGTGTAATGCGAGACGTCCTGAGGGCGGCCAGTGCGGCTGTTCGCCGGAAATACGCCGGGGATGAAATCCTTCTTCTCGTCGATCCATAATTCGACCATGGATTCGGGCATGAACGCGCCGCTCGTTCCACCCCAGATATTCTCGCCCTCGAGCGGACGACCCGGGATATTGGGTGAATGTTCGAATTTTCCGGTTTTCGAGAGATGATCGGCCCAAGCCTGTGCCCGGCCGGCCAGCTCATCATTCCAGCGAAGCGCAGGAACACCAGCGAGCGCGCGTTCGCGGTTGTGGCTCGCAAGAAGCCGGTCGTTCAGGCCGCCAAGCCTCGTCTGCGCACCCGTCAGAAGTGCGGCAGCCGCTGCAAGAAACGCAATTTTGCCCGCCGTCTTGATGAGCCGTTGCATGCCAAATCCCCAAGAAACTTGGGGACGCTACGTCGACGCGTCCTAAAACAACGTCGCAAGCTTTGGTTAATTCGGCGTTAGCGAGCTTCGCGGCGGCTCGCTCGCAGCGGATTGGCGTTCGATCGCGTAATCTGAACTTCGTCGCCCTGATTTGCCGCCGCGAACAGAAGCCGCGCGAAATCCACCGGTAGGCCTATGCAGCCGTGGGTGGCGCGCCGGCTCGACATCGGGCTACCGTGCAAGGCGACGCCCGTGTTTGTGA
This sequence comes from Sphingopyxis sp. YR583, assembly GCF_900108295.1. Taxonomy (NCBI): domain Bacteria; kingdom Pseudomonadati; phylum Pseudomonadota; class Alphaproteobacteria; order Sphingomonadales; family Sphingopyxidaceae; genus Sphingopyxis; species Sphingopyxis sp. YR583. Next base: position 27,351 of record NZ_FNWK01000002.1, read on the forward strand.
TGAACAGCGAATATGGCATGGGCGCGTCATATGTGCGGGAGTGATAGTCGCGGTGCTTTGAGAGGATGGGAAAGATGCCGATGGGCGATTGCATCGTGTCGGCCCCATAGACGATCACCGACGTTCCGATCTCGTGCCCACCGCGAAAGACCGAGATGAGCTGGGTCCGCAAATCCACCCAAATGGTGACCTTGCCCGGTGCGACGCCTTTTTCGTCCCATTTATATTCCCCATGCCGCATCCTGCCCGTCGTCGCCAAAAGCGACTTTGTTCCAGAAGGGAGAACGCCGGCCCGCGTTGCGGTCAAAAGTTGAGCTGATGTGAGAGTCTCTCTGCCATTCTCAATGAATGGCGAATTGGCCCGTTCAGTGGCGATGGTAACGGGAGGCTGGGGCGCCGCGGGATCGGCTATCGTGTTGTTCCCGATGATAACTCCGCCGATCGCAGCCAGGGCAATCAGCAGCGCTGCAATCAGGCCGCGCCGCATCGTGCGGCGCCCGAAAACCCCGCGGGGGAAACTTCGCGGCGGCGGCGGAGAAGGGCGCCGCAAAGGCCGAAGCCGAGCAGCATCAAGGCCCAGGTTTGCGGCTCGGGAACGGCCGGAACCGGAGTTTGTTCGCCCGGCGTTGTCGGGTTGCCGGGAGTAACCGCCGTCGTCCCCGGAGGAACTACCGTGCCGATGCCACCAGGGAATCCGGAAACAGGGTCCGGAATGGCAGTCGGGCTCCCGATCTCACCAAGCGGTAACAAGCCCGAGCCCGGCGGCGAAGTCACGTCCGTCGGCGCGGGAGGACCAGCAGTCAGTTCCTTCACCGAGTCCTCGGGCGGAGTGTCGAAGATTTTTCCCAATGCGCGCTGGTCGGGACCGCCTGCATTTACTCGGCGTCCAAAAAGACGGTCGGCGACCGACGGGCCTTTGCGAACCTTGCCCTTCAAAAGATCGGTCTCACTGCGCTCGCCGGGCGACCGTCCGACGAAGCGATCGAGCGCGTCGGTTGTCTGGGCAAGCAGAGTTCCGCCGTCGCCGCTCAAGGCGGGGATGGTCATCGACATGGTCGCGAGCAGAAGCAGAGCGACTGCCGTCGCCCCCACGCGCATCCTCGAGCCCAGAAAGGTTTTTATAACGGTCACACCTCTGGCTACCGCAAAGATTACATTTAGTGAAGATTTTTGTTTCGTTGGAAACGTGGCTAATGTCCCGCTGAGGTACAACGGATCCACTGGCAGCACTCTTCGATTGCCGAGGGCGATGCGAACTTGCAAGTCGGGAATTTGTAGATAATCGTTCAAAAATATACGGTTACATAATAGCATTCGATAGGCTTCGGGCCGTATTGTTGCACAGACCGGCAGCATCGCGGTCGTATCAAGAGAGGTCATCCCGAACGAGACGGATCGAACCCGGCAGCCGAATATGTAAAATATTAGTTTGGAAAATTACATATTATCCCAAGCGCTTGGAGTTCTCGTCTCAGCGACTCGGTAAAACACTGCGGAAATCGCGCGCGGTTGGTTCGGGCTCAGAAACGAGGCGTAATGTCGACGCATTGGCCGAATTCTTGCGCCGCGTTAGTTCTATAGGGACCGGGTGAGGAAGGAGCATGGCTTGCCGTGCGCTAATATGGTTCAATCGGTCGATACTGTCCGGCCTTGGGCGACGCCACCGTCGATCGGTTTACAGGCGTCCTTCGGGGATCGCAGGAACGCTCCGGCTCGTTCCGGAAAATGGGTCATATTAACTGTTCGGGATTGCAGGGATAGCTAAATGCAAGACGCACTGCGCATAAGGCACGTATAAATCCGGGGGCTGGCCGGATTTATGAACAAGCTTCTTTTTTCCTGTGTCGCTTTGCTTTTCGCTTCCGCAGCCGGCGCTCCAATTCTCGTCTACGAGACCGGCGTATCCGCTGCCAGCGCAAGCTACGTCTTCGTCTTGCTGGCGGAAGGTCCGGGTACGGACATTTTCCTCGCCGGCGATCCGCTACCATCCTCTTCAAACATGTTGGCGATCAGTTTACGCGCCAAGGGTGTTTTGTATCGGCGTGCGTCCGTGCAGCGAGTTTCTATCGTCTGAGTTCCCGCGGGTCGCGCTGCGGAAAGCCGCGCCGAAGACGGCGCGGCGTTTTGCATTTCTCCGATAAGATCTCAATTCGGGCCGCATCAGCTTCTGACGATATTGGCTGCGATAGCGGCAGAACCCGAACGCTTAGCTAGACGCTTTCGTCGAGCCAGGCCTCGACTTCGTGGGCAGCGGGGTGCGCCTCAGAATTGGCGCAGGATATTCTAACATGCCTGGCCGGATAAGCATGGGGATGGAGTGTTGAATTTGTCATGGTGCTGCGTGTGGAGGGCGGCCGTCTTTCGCCAGCCCCGGTTCGTCGAAACTCGGTGCAAGCAGGGCTTTGACCGCTAGACACGGGGCGTTGGAACGCGCAGGAGCATCTGCCAACTATTTGAGATCATGATGCGATTCTCGTGATAAGTAGTTGTTAACTCGGTGCCGCGAATAATAACATTATGGTAATTTCAGCATATCTGCGACCGCCGATCGAGGGTGCGTCCAAACGCCAGTCTGCGCGGCGTCAACTGCAGCTCGAGGTGCGCGGAACCGATGCCTCGGACGCGGTAATCGATGTTAAAATTCACAATATCTCGCTGTCGGGGATGCTGATCGAATGCAGCGCAGAAATGACTGTCGACGACCAGTTTGACGTTCACCTGCCGCAGGCCGGCACCGTCGTGACGCGCGTGATCTGGTCCAGCGAGAGCCTGTACGGGTGCCAGTTTGAGACGCCGATTTCGCCCGCCGCTCTCAGCGCCGCCCAGTTGCAAAGCACAACCGTTGGCGGAGCAGCCGTGGACGGAAGGACGGAGGCGCCGCCTGCCGTTGAGAGATCGGTGCGCGATGGTGTGGCCGATCCGCGCTTTGGCCCGAATCTGAAAAGATTGCGCATCAAAAAGAAGCTGAGCCAAGCCGACATCGCTCTGGCTCTTGGCGTCAGTGCGCCGTCGGTATCGGGTTGGGAAAACGGGCGCGCGCGCCCGAAGCATGACCGGATGGGCATACTGGCTGATTTGCTGGGCGTGCCGGTGTCGCAATTGCTCGTCGACATATCCACCGAACCATCTCAAGAAATGATCAGCGCGGGCCGGGATCTCATCGCACGGGCAAATGGGGTCGACGCGGATCGGGTTCGCATCTTTATCGAGGTTTGACACTGTCGCGGCCTCCGGCAATGGCGGCCGCCTATCCTCTACATTGTGCCGAATGCGATCGCTAACAAGTGGTCTGATGAATGGAATTGCACCCGAATGCTGCGAACGCCGGTCGCGGGCATATTAGGGCGAAATGCCCGGGCGCCCAACTGTCGGCTGCTGCCTTTCGATTGGAGGGCTCAGCCTGCAGGCCCGCGTCGCAGCTAAAAGGTGAAGTGCGACGGGCGGAGCGCCGATGCAGTGCGAACGAAAATGACGTCGGTTTGCACCAGGTCGATCCCGTTCGGCCTGATGAAGCCCGCAAAATCATACGGTGAGAAGCCCCATTTTTCCATCTGGACGAAAACCTCGGCAATTTGCGGGGCGCCGTCATTGTAAGGAAGCAGTGCGGTTTCGAGTTGCACAACCTCGCAGCGCTCAAGAATTTTCAGGCCGCCCGACAGCACGTCGAGTTCGGCGCCCTGAACATCGATTTTGATGAACAGTCTCTTCCCGTCCTGTCCCCCCGCCTCATCCAAAGTCTGCGTCGTCATCAGCTTCTCGTGGCGTGCGACGTTGCTGTTCTCCGCGCGTATCGACGATCCTGTCTCCATCTCGTAAAAGGGGACCAGCGATCCGCTGGTTGGCCCGAGGAGGGCCGACACGAGTGTCACGCCCGGAAGTTTCCGGCAAACCGCCTCGAGCGCGGCCTTTTTCCCCTCTTGGGCTTCTATCATTGTAACGGGCGAGCTTTCGAACACGCCGCGCACGAGACGCGTCCAGTCGCCTTCATAGGCACCAACGTCGATGATCCGGTCGGGGGTGAAGCCTTTTGCTTTCAATCTTTCGTACGCGGCGATTTCTGGCAATGGCGGAGCAGCGATCCCCAACACTCGTTTAAGTAGGCTACGCATGACATCTCACTCCGATAAAAAGGGGAAGTTTCACGAGCCGCGTTCCATTACAGGCGGCTCCGTCGGTGGGCGAGGCCGGCGTGGAAAGTTGCATTTGGCTTCTGATGAATTGGCATCAGGCTGGTCCAACTGCACACTCAGGTACCAGCGCGCGCTGTGCGCCAGTCAATTTAGCCTCGTGCGTCGATCCGCCGGAGCGGCGGCGCTGTGTCCACTGGCCAGCGCGCCTTCGCGAGGTGCCGTGAGACGGCGTCCCAATGCGTTCCAGCGCCGCTCAAAATAAAATGTCGACAAGTGCGCCGAGGCAAAGGTTGCGGCGAGCAATAGCGGACGCTTCGCATATTTTATGAGGGTGTCCCCGGTGCCGAGCCAAGTGTGCACGAATATGCCGTGGAACACGTAAAGCGCGTAAGATGTCTGAGCGACATAGGTGACGGGATTCCACTCCGAGAGACCGCGAAGCCACCGCGGCGCGTAATAGAGCGACGTGCCGATGAGCAACGCCGATAGATAAGGGCGCAGATAAGGCAAAAAGCCCGTCCGCATATCGGCGCTGGCAAATAGCAGCGGAAGCAGAAGGTAAATGCTGGGCAGTGAAATTAATTTGCGAGCTCGCTCACCGAGCCATCCTTCATATATCAGGGCCAGTGTCGCACCGGCTAGTATCTCATCGCCGCGGAACCATGTCACGATCGTGATCGGCTGCCCCCAATAGATTCGGGCACATGTGATGAGGATGCAGATCAAAGGTATGGCGAAGAGTGCGCGCTTTCCGCCAACCGCGACGAGTAGCGCAATGGAGAGGTAGAACTGTACCTCCAGGCAAAGACTCCAGAAATGCTCCCCCGGCTCGACCAGCGAGGCGGGCGGGAGATTGGCTACGAAGAACATATTTCCCGCGACTTCGCCCGCCGTGACGTCGCCATCAACAAGGAACACGAGAAACATGCCCAGCCAACCCAGCGGGACGATGCGCAGCAGCCGGCGGATCAGAAAACGGCGGATATTGCCGTCTTCGATCAAAAAGCGCGTGATCAGGAAGCCGGACAAGGTGAAAAACATCACCATTCCCGTTGCCGCTACAGGCGCATTGAGTTGCCATGCACTCGGGCCGATAGGGAAGAGGTGACCGAGGATCACGAGGGTGATGCTGAGCGCGCGCCAACCGTCCAGCATTGGCAAATGCTGTAGCCCTGTCCTTTGCGCTCCCCCATTCGATCTCATCAGGATATCCCACCATGGCTGACCCCCTCGACGCTAGGCGGATCGCGGAGAGTGTCCAGCGTGTTAACCGAAAATTGATCGCATCGTATCGGTACATCTTTTCTATGGGCTCAGGGCGACGAGGCTAGCCGAATTTGCATTTCTCCCAATTCTAGCTGCGCGTCGGGAATGTCGTCCTAGTTATCCGGATCGTAACAACATGTTTATAGCAATGCGCAGCTATTCATCGGATTTTCACGATTTTTCGGTAATTCGTCGGCGTGCCTTCTGCGACCCTAAAGGCATCTTTGCCCCGTCGAGATGTCATCTCGGCGGGGCATTGTTCGGCTATGCCATATTTACAAAATAATAGCCGGTCTCCGCTGCGAAGCCGGATTGTCCCGAAACGTCAGGAACGCTTTTCGAGGCGCTCTGAAGCATTGAAAGCTCGCGGGCCGGCGAAGTTGTCGGTCAGGCTGACTTCCACCATCGGTACGTCACATTGCCCCGTTCGGTGAGCAGCAGTTAGGGTAGCCAAACGGTGACGCTGAAGAGAACCTTTTGAGGTTTTTCGAGGAGACGCACGATGGACGCAGCCAATTCTGGCGGAAGAATCGGGGCGGCCTCGACATAGCGCGCGATGAGGATCTGCGACACCACGTCTAGGCCCCATATGAGAAGCAGCATGCGCAATAGGACTTTCGGAGTAGCGCCGTGAACAAATACAGCAAGTGGTAGGCGATGATCGCCGGGCGCGTCTAAAGAAGATCAATGGCGCCGGCCAGAAGGCCGGCGCCAAAGGCTGGGGAGCCTTGCCGGTCAGGTGGGGGCCCGGCAAAAATCCCCCGCTTCGGGTTAGAGCTCGATCGTTATTTTCACTCGGTCCTCGCTTACCCCCGCCGCTCTCGCGATAGTTTCCCGCGCACTTGCAATTTGAGCAGGCAGCGTCGCCATAAGTTCCTGCTGACCCAAGAGCTCTGCTAGGCTGACCTTCAATATTGTCGCCAGCGCTTCCATTCGGCCGGGTTTGGGTCGGGTTCGATTGAGTTCCCAGCCGCAAACGGCGGGATCGCTCACGCCCATCAACTTCGCCAACTGGCCTTGCGACATTCCAAGTTCGAGCCGCAGCCGCTGTACGCGCATCCCGAAACTTTCAAGGTGGCGAGCGGTATCGACCATATCAAAATTGTCGGTGACGGCGTCGCGGAGTCTTTTGGCGCCTAGCGATACCCGGGAAATGGGCATGTCGAAGGAGAAGCCGGTCAACTTTCCGCTCTTCCAGGCCACGCGCGCTCTCGCGGCCCCGCTGTGCGGCAGCTTGACTTCAATAGGAAATCCGATGGCAAAATCGTGATCGGCTTCCAGCACAAGGCCCAGCTCGGAGATATTATGTACCAGGACCTCGGCTTCGCCATCCCGCGGAACGGCGCCCTCGAACCGCATTCGCGTGCCACCAGGCTGGTCCGGCGAATCTTCGTTTTGTATGATATAAGCGGGCACGGTCATACTTGTGTCCTCGTAGACGATGCTTGAACAGCGGCCGCCACCGGTGACGAGGCAGGGCGGATAAAGAAAGGGTTCTGTCTCGCGGGCCAATCAATGGGAGAATTCGAGATAACGGTTTCGTGCTTACGGACCGTCTTTTGGCCGGGTGAGCACGTTTGTGGTCGTCGGTGGCCAGCTCCCAATTCCGTTACGCGTCGACTATTGTTGCAACGAGGTAGCGTCTTATGCAACCCCATAGCGCAGGCGTTCCTGCTGCACTTCGTTCCGGCCCCACCCATAGTTTGCCTCGATCAGCTAATGGCCCAAATGCTTCCCATCCATTCTTCTGCGACTCCGAACCCCGTAACAAATAAGCCACAAAAAGGCCCAGACGGATAGCCTGTCATTCATGTGGGGGAAAATACCAAACTCTTGCGAATAGGACCCGAAAACAGGGACATGTAATGGAGGCTGTCTGAAGTGGGACAATCGGGTTGTGATCACCGTCGGCCGTCGTGCCGACATAAATATCCCGAAAAGCAACCCGCGGTTGCGTAGTGCGGGTTCGAGAGAGACAAATGTCATCCGCCATCTGCGTCTGCGGAGACTGAGCAAGCAAAACACAAATAATGCAAGGACGTTCGAACTGGTGGGCTAATCGAGTCTAGCCCGGTCGCTGGTGGTGCCGTCGTTTTCCCCAGACGTTTTGTTTTGCGCGGTAGTGGTAGATGTGCTGGTGTCCTGCTGATGCTGCTTGAGGTCAGCTCCCACGACATTTTCTTGAACCCGATCATTTGGAGATTCTGTGGCGCCACATCCCGAAATCAGGGGCAGCAGTAACCAGAAGAAATTGGATTCCGATCTCATCATGTTTTCCTCTTCCGCTGAATGTGAGAACTGTCGAGCAGGCTCGGGATAGAGGCCAATTATCACGGCCGCATCCGCGGCTCCAAGCAAATGCAAGACTGCAAAAGCGATGCCGAAAATCAGACTTATCATGGGAGTTAAATGGTGCGGAGACGCGATGCGGCTCTCAATCAAAGACGGGTTATGAGTCTGGCCATCATTAACTGTGGCGAAACGGGCATCAACCATGATATTTCGAGATCAAGTCTCGGTGGAGGGCGATTTATTCAAGAAGTGAGAGCGGGCTCAGCGATAGCGTGCCCGTTAGACGATCCAATGCCCAGTGCTGGGGAACGGAGCAGCTTAGTGTCAGCGCGTTTGCGCGGAGCTTTCATGGGAGACCGCCATGTCCAAGCTTGCAGCTCACTTGCATTCTGCGGGTGTTAAATCGAAGGCGTCTGCCGTCTTGACAGCCATTCGGATGGGGCACCGAGAGATCGATCATATCGCTCGTCAGACGGGTTTGGCTCCCACCACGGTCATACGGGTTTCCGGCATCCTACGTGACCTTGGGCTTGTCGGGAAAATGGATGGGTCTGATCGGATTGAACTGTTGCCTATATTCCAGTCGAGTGGTTCGGATGACTGACGAGACGTAATCTTCGGCAATGAAAAACGGCCAGATCGATTGAGTGCCGCGGCCGCAGTTCGTGGCTTTGATTTCAGGACCATCGTTCCAAGACGAGCACGTAGGTGCTGAGCGATTCGTGACCTGCGCCTAGCGAGGATCTCTATCACTGAGGGACCGTCCGTGCCTGCTTCTGCATAAGCTCAGCCGCGTTCATAGCCCGGCCGATTGGCCGACTTGTGATTCGGAAGGCGATATGTCATAAGAATTAGCGACCATTCTTGAGAGAAGAAGACTCGAACCACCTCCAAAAAATCGTTGTAGGCCAACCTTCGGGCCATCATTATATCCAAAATGGATAAAGAAAAACATATCAATATCATAGACTTAGATATCGATTCCGGCCAGGGGCACCAACGGAAGACTGACGATGAGAACGGGGCCGATTGTGGCCGCCCTGTTTGTCGATGAGGGGTTGGGCAATCGGCTGCGTATTGTTCCAGAAGGGGCGAGCAGGATCGGCCGATGGACGAACTCAGGATATTGAACACGACGGTGATGCCACAGGCACTTGATGCGCTGGATTCTCGCGTTCTCGATGCGCTCGCGACGCGGCGGCGGGAGACCATCAGTTTGCGTCGCGCTATGGCGGTCGCCGCGCTGGTGTCGCTCGGCGGCGGAGTCGTCGCGGGTAGTGCTTTCGTTCCCGATGCGGTCGCGGCGAGTCCGCTCACGCCCTTTGCGCCCGACAGCCCATTGGCATCGTCGACGCTGCTGAACGGTCGCTGATGCCGTTTCGCCGGATTCTGATTATCGGCTGCATCGCCTTCCTAGCCGCGATCGTAGGCGTGCTCGTCGGCCGGATGCTCGTCGATACGCCGCGCGCGGACGAGACCGAACTGCATGCGCTGCTGCACCGCGAGGCGAAGCTGACGGCCGAACAGGAACGCAAGCTGCACGCGATCGAGACGCGCTTCGCCGAGCGACGCGAAACGCTCGAGCTTGAGATGAAGGCGGCGAATATCCGGTTGGCACAGGCCATCGAGGCCGAGCATGGCTATGGCCCCCGCGTCACCACGGCGATCGATGATACGCATCGGGTGATGGGCGAGCTGCAGAAAGAGACGCTCGAGCATCTGTTCGCCATGCGCGGCGTGCTCGACCGCGAGCAGACCGCGACATTCGACCGGATCGTGGTCAAGGCCCTGACCGCCGATGCGCGGTGAGCCTAGACCTTTCGCAATGTAGCGACGGCGAACTGGCCGCGCTTGCCGGCACTGGACGCGACGATGTCTATCGCGAGCTGTTGGCGCGCTACAAGGCGCCGGTCTTTCGCCTCATCCGCCATCATGTCGGCGATGCCGACGAAGCGATGGATTTGTCGCAGGAGACCTTCGTCGCGGCCTTCGCCGCGATCGAACGTTACGACGGCGACCGCGCGTTCCGGACATGGATTTCGCGCATCGCACTCAACAAATGCCGCGACTGGGCACGGCGAAGGGCGGTGCGATCCTTTTTTTCGCGCGCGCTGCCGCTCGGTCATGCGCATGATGTGGCGATCACGGCGCCGGCTCCCGATGTCGAAGTCGGCGACCGCAAGGAACTGGCGCGCGTGCGGAGCGCCATATCGCGATTGCCGCATAATCTGCGCGAAGTGCTGATCCTGCGCGGTGTCGAGGAACTCAGCCAGCCGGAAACAGCTGAATTGTTGAATGTCAGTGAAAAGACCGTCGAAACGCGTCTTTATCGGGCCCGGACAAAGCTGCGGATACTGCTCGACGAAAAATGAGCGAGGGGTGAGCCGGTGCGGCGCGTATTGCTCCTGAAAACAATATCAGGGAATGTGAATTTTCATGCAGATCGACAGACGCGGATTCGTGAGCGGAGCGCTGGGTGGGGGCGCGCTGGCGGCGTTGGCGCCATTCTATCCGGCCTGGGCACAGCCGGTGTCGCGGGGGATCGCGTCGACGCTTCCGACGGTTTCCGGAAACGACATCACGCTGCGCATCGCCCGGCAGACGATGCGTGTCGATGGAAAGGTCAGTCGCGCGATCGGGATCAACGGCACCGTGCCCGCGCCACTGGTGCGCTTGAAGGAAGGGCAGCAGGCCCGGCTTACCGTTGTCAACGATCTCGACGAAGATAGCTCGATCCACTGGCACGGGCTGATCCTGCCCTTTCATATGGACGGCGTCCCGGGGGTGAGTTTCCCCGGAATCAAGCCGCGATCGACCTTCGTCTACGAGTTCCCGGTCGTCCAGTCGGGCACCTACTGGTATCACAGCCATTCGGGGCTTCAGGAGCAGATCGGCCATTATGGGCCGATCGTGATCGATCCGGCGGGAGCCGATCCGGTCGCTTATGACCGCGAGCATGTCGTCGTCCTGTCGGATCACAGCCAGTTGTCGCCCGAGGAGATTCTCCGCAAGCTCAAGGTCAATCCCGGACATTTCAACATGCAGCGGCAAACGCTCGGTGGGCTGCTTGCGGGGAAGGACCAGCCGCTCAAGGATCGTATCGCGTGGGGGGCGATGCGGATGGATCCGGCCGACATCGCCGACGTCAATGGTTCGACATACAGTTTCCTCGTCAACGGACATGGCCCGCGCGACAATTGGACCGCCTTGTTCCAGCCCGGCGAGCGCGTGCGGCTGCGCATCATCAACGCCTCGGCGATGTCGATCTTCAATGTCCGCATTCCGGGGCTCCGGATGACGGTGGTTCAGGCCGACGGCCTCAACGTCGTTCCGACCGAGATCGACGAGTTCCAGATCGCGGTCGCCGAAACCTATGATGTCATCGTCACCCCGGTCGAGGATAGGGCCTACACGCTCGTCGCCGAGGCGAATGACCGGTCGGGCATGGCCCGCGCGACGCTTGCGCCGAGGGCGGGGATGATCGCCGAGGTGCCGCCGCTCCGCGAACGTCCGCTCGCGACGATGAAGGACATGGGGATGGGCGCGATGGCGAGCGGCGATGCGTCGTGCACGCCCGAGCACGCGGCTATGGGCCATTGCACGCCTCCCACTACCGACGCTGCCGCCGTGAATCACGCCGCGATGGGGCATGACGCCGGCGGCATGAACCACGATATGCGCGACTTCGGTGTCGCGCCGCAGGTCAAACGCGACCCCGGTGTCCAGTCGATCTCGCCGATGCCCGTCGATCGCATGGGCGAGCCGGGACAGGGGCTGGAAGATGTCGGGCACCGGGTGCTGACCTATCACGACCTCGTCGCGCTCGATCGCAATCCCGATGTGCGCGCCGCCTCGCGCTCGCTCGATATTCACCTCACCGGCAATATGGAGCGCTTCATGTGGTCGTTCGACGGGGTGAAGATGTCGGACCATCACGAACCGATTCCCTTCACCTTGGGCGAGCGGGTGCGGATCAACCTGATCAACGATTCGATGATGAGCCACCCCATTCATCTGCACGGCCATTTCTTCGAACTGGTCACGGGGAAGGGCGACCGCTCGCCGCGCAAGCACACGGTGCTCGTCCAGCCGGGCGGAATTGCGCGCTTCGATTTTACCGCCGATGCGCTCGGCGACTGGGCGTTCCACTGTCACCTTCTCTATCACATGCATGCCGGAATGATGCGTGTCGTCAGCGTCCGTCCGAAGGGAGAGGGCGAATGATCCGGGCCGCACTCCTACTCGCGGGCATCGCCCCGATAACTTTCGCGGTCCAGGCCACCGCGCAGGATCATTCGATGCACGCTCCGCAGCGCGCATCGGAGTCCGCGCCCAAAGCGCCAGCCTGTACGCCCGAGCACGCCGCGATGGGCCATTGCGCGCTTGGGGACGCTCCTTTCGAAGAGAAACCCGACGCCGGAATGCCGGTGGATCATGGTGCGCCGGCATCGGACCCCGACTGTCCGCCCGAACATGCGAGCATGGGGCACTGCACCCCTAAACAGATGCCCGCGCACGATAGGATGGCCATGCCCGAAAGGGGGGGCGCCAGCGGCACCGACCTGTCGCCGGGCGACGCGCCTGCGCCCCCGCTGCCCGATGACTGGTATGCCGACCGCATTTTTCCGAAGAGCGAAATGGAGCATTCGCGTCACGCGATGATGACCGAAAATGGCGCGCAGCAGATCGGCTTCATCAGCCTGAACCTCGCCGAATATCAGGCGCGCAAGGGCCGCGACGGTTTCCGCTGGGAAGGCGAGGCGTGGTATGGCGGCGACATCAACCGGCTGACGCTGAAGAGCGAAGGCGAGACCGTCTTTGGCGAGGGGCTTGAAAGCGGGGAGGTGCAGGCGCTCTACAGCCGCTCGATCGGTCCCTATTTTAACGCGCAGGCGGGCGTCCGGCAGGATTTCGGCCATGTGCCGGACCGCACCTATGCGACCTTGGGCTTCGAGGGGCTCGCGCCATATTGGTTCGAGGTCGAGGGCGCACTGTTCCTTTCGAATAAAGGCGATCTGCTTGCCCGCCTTGAAGCGAGTTACGACCAACGCATCACGCAGAAGCTGATTCTGCAACCGATGGCCGAGGTCAATTTCGCGCTGCAGGATGTTCCCGAAAGCGCGATCGGTTCGGGTCTTTCCGATGTCGAGTTCGGGCTCCGGCTTCGTTACGAGATCGTTCGGGAGTTCGCGCCCTATGTCGGGGTCGAATGGGCCCGAAAGGTTGGCGATACCGCGCGCTTTGCCCGCGCGGGCGGCGAAGATATCGACAGTGTCAGCTTGGTGGCCGGGGTGAAGGCCTGGTTCTAACCGCAGGATTGTCGGCGCGAATTCTCAGCGTCGTGCCGCGAGCCATCGGCCTGCCGCGAGCGCCAGAAAGCCGACGACAAGACCCCAGAAGGCCGATCCCAGCCCGAACAGCGTCAACCCCGATCCGGTCGCGAGAAATGTCAGGATGGCGGGATCGCGGTCTGCCTTTGCCGTAAACATCGCCTCCATCGCGCCGAGCAGCGCCGGGATCAATGCCACGCCGGCCAGCGCCGCGATGACCGTCGGTGGCAGCGCCAGAAAAACGCGGACGAGCAACGGAGAGAAGATGGCGAGGAGGAGATAGAAGCCCGCGTAGAGCATGCCGACCGTCCACCGCCTCGCGTGGTCGGGATGCGCCTCCTTGGCCGTGCAGATGGCCGCAGTGATCGCCGCGAGGTTGAGGCCGTGCCCCCCGAAGGGGGCTGCCGCGAGCCATGCCATACCGCTGCCGACGATCAGGGGGCGTGACTGCGGTTCATAGCCAGCGCTCCGCAGCACGACGAGGCCCGGCAGGTTCTGCGACACCAGTGTAACGAGGAACAGGGGTACGCCGACGCTGAGGATCGCGCGGACGTCGAATGCGGGCGTGACAGGCGCGAGCGCGCCGAAGGTCGCGCCGGGGGCGAGCGCCCCGACGTCGCCGCGCAGCAGCGTAAGCGCCATGCCCACCGCGAGCGCAAGGAGCAGCGCGTAGAGCGGTAGACGCGCCCGCGCCGCGACAAAAACTGCCACGAGAAGGGCAACGAGCAGCGGGTCCGCTGCGCCAAGTGCGAAGAGTTTGAGGCAAAAGGGCAGGAGCACGCCCGCGAGCATGGCCGAGGAGATCGGCGACGGGATGCGCTCGGCAAGCCGCCCGAGCAATGGCACGACTCCGAGCAGGATCATCATCGACGCGGCCGACAGGAAGATGCCGATCGCGACGGGCCATGACAGTCCGGATGCCGTTGCGGCGAGCAGCGCCGCGCCCGGCGTCGACCATGCGAGCACGACGGGCATGCGCAGCCGCCACGACAGCGCCGCGCCGGCTAGCGCGATGCCTAGGCACAGCGCCGTGACCGCCGATCCGGTCTGGGCGGCCGTGGCGCCGAGATTGCGCATCGCCTGCACGACGAGCGCGATCGTCCCGCCGAAGCCGACGAGTGCGGCGATCAGCGCCGAGGACCAGGCCGGGACGGGAGGCATGCTACGCAGCATCTTTTTTCATTCTCGGATTGTTCGAGCGCTTCAGGTCGAAGCGGGAGCCGGATCGTCGCGGTCGGGGGCAAGCTGGCGGCTGTAGAGCCAGCCGATCCCGATCAGACTGAATCCGAGCGCGACGAACGAGCCGATTCTCGCGAGCCCTTCGAGCCCCGATGCGTCGAAGAGGAAGACCTTGCCTGCCGCGCCGATCATCAGCACCAGCGAGGCGATGCGCCAGTCGTGGCGCTTGGTCCGGATACCCCATAGGAGGAAACCGAGCGCGAGTGCGAGGATCAGGATCGAGCGCAGGATATTCTCCGCCTCGGTAACGCCCGGCGCGGCGAGAAGCGAGCCGTGGAAGAACTGGCGAAGGACCGACCAGGCAAACAATGCGACGAGAAGCATCGTAGCGATCTGCACTGTGCGCTCGATCAAAACCGGCGTCTTGCCCAGCATTGCAGGGATGCGCGTCAGCCCGAGCCAGGGCAGCAGGTAGAGTGGGACGAGCAGGTTGATCAGCGGCCAGCCGCCGACGGCCTGCGCCGACCACAAGGGATTGTGCAGCATCAGGCCATAGAAGAGGGCATGCGCCGTACCCGCGACAATCAGCGGACGCGCCGCGGCAGTCATTGCGCGGGTCATCGCGAACCATCCCGCACCGGTCAGCAACGCCTCCCATATCAGCCTTTGAACAATACCTGTTGCAATAAAGTCCGTGCCCGCGGCAGCCGTAAAGCCGATGCGATAGAACGAATGGATCGCAATGCCGGCGACAAGGGCGGCGAGGCTGAGTGCCGCGATCCATAGCCAGCGGGGCAGCATGTCGCGGATCAACCAGATCGGCGCCCCGAACAGCAACGCGGGAAGCAGCAGTCGCATCAGCAGCGGCTCGGCCATGAGCAGCGCGGTATCGAATTGCATCGGTATGGCGACGAGCGACAGCAAGGCTTTCGTCGACCACGCGAAAAGCGGGAGTGCCGCCCATGCGAGGCTGATCGTTGCGAGAGTCGCTGCAGCCGCGTCGACACGGCCGAAGGGAACGTGCCTTGCGGCAAGAAGCACTGCCGCGCCGCCCAGCGCCGGCACGAGCATCAACGCATTGGCCGGAATGACCTGCGCAAAGGCGCCATATGCGAGCAAGGCTGCCGCGATCTGACCAAGACGGCGCACGATGGGGCCTTCGCCGCGAAACGCGAACAGCAACGCCGCGGCCGCGAGCCCGACCCAGCGCAGGATAGCGAAGCCATCGGTCGTGCCGGCACCTTCGACGAGCCGGGGCAATTCGTCCAGCGCGCGCGGCGTCGCAACCAGCGCGACAAGCGCGGCGCCGACAAATCCCGCAGCCACGCGTTCGATGCGCGGATCGCTTGCGGCCTTCCCGAAAAAGAGAAGGAGGATCGCGACCGCCCCGATACCGAGCGGGGCCAGCCAGACAGGCAGGACGAGCAAGATGGCAAGCGCGAGCAAGGCAGCGCTCGTCGCCGTCAGCCATGCAACGCGGTTGTCGGCGGTGCGTCCTTCGACGTTCCAGCCCCGCGCGATGCCGCCTGCGGCCAACAACGCGCCGCCCAGCGCCACCAGCGCGAGCGTTCCGTCAGCGATCGCCCAAAAATGCCATTTAGCAAGCGGCGCGCCTGCGACCGCGATCGCGCAAAGCTCGAGCGTCGGGCGCAGTCTTTTGGGAGGAGTCCACATCCGCATGATGAGCGGGGCGGCGTGAATGGCCAGGAGCGACAGCCCGATCAGCGTGAACCAAAAGCGTGTGGGATCGGGCCAGGCGGTGAGCAGGGCAAGCGACAGCAGCAGGCTGATCGTGGGAACGATCGCGAAATTGCGCTCGCGCCAGGCCAGCCACTGACCGGCCGCGGCGATCAGCGCGAACAGGCCCCAATGGAGCTGGGTAAAGCCACCATAGCCGACGAGCAAAGTCAGCTGGAGCGCCCCCACGACGGCCGAAGCGGTGCGCAGCGCGGTCGAGCGCGGCCCCTCGAACGCCATCATCGGCAGCGCGATAGCGAGAAGAAGCACGAATCCGCCGATCGAGAGCGACGCGACGACGTCGAGTGCCGCGCTCGCGACGACCATCCACAGACCCCAGCCGATTCCGCCAATCAACGCCGCGAGCGCGAGCCAAGGCCAGCGCCGCGCGCGCGCAACCCCCGCGAGCCCGGCGATCGTGAGCGCCAGATAGACGGCGAGCAGCGGCACATTGGGCTCGACCGCGCCGACCATCGCCGGTGTTGCCAGTCCGCCTGCCAGACCGAGAAGCGCGCTGGGCGGGCCGAAACGGAGCGAGAGGCCGAGCGCCGCAGCGGTGACGAGCGCAAGCGCGAAGAAGGCGAGCAGCGGCCCGATCAACTGATAGACGTTGGCGGCGACGATGATGGCCGCATAGAGCGTCGCGATACCCGCACCGGAGAGCGCTTGCGGCACGCGCACGTCGCGCAGCTTCGCCTCGTTTCGCCAAGCATATTCGGCGCCGCCGATCAGTCCGAGGCCGAAGATCAGTCCGGCGACAATCTGCACGCCGGGGGTGAAGATGCGCGCAAAGAAGCCGGCATCGATGGCATAACGGACGATCAAGACACCGGCGATGGCAAGGGTAAGTCCGCCTGCCCAGATCGGCAGCGTCTTGCCGAATAGATTTTCGAATCGCGATGCGAGGCTCGCTTGGGGTTCGGATGGAGTGGGCTTGACGCGCGGTTCCGGTGTCGGGCCGGGGGCGCCTGTGGGTGCCGGCCGTGCCTTCGGCTCTTCGACGGCTTTGGGTGACGATATGGACGGCTGCGGTGTGACATGTGCCGCGATGGCGGCGGATTTGGCCGGTGCGATCGGATCCACTTCCTGGGCGTCAGGTGCAAGCTTTTGGGGCTGCGCGCTCTCCTCCAGCGATGAGCCAGCCCCGCGTTGTAGCGCGCCGATCCGCTTCGCCGCTTCGAGCAAAGTTGCCTCGGCCCGTTTCAACCGGCTGCGCGTGTCCATCAACAGGATGAACAGGATAAAGATGGCAAGAAACGCGAAGAAGTCGAACACGTTAATCCCTTCAGCCTGCCTCCCTAGCAGGCCGCGGGAGCAATTTCGATCTGTTTGGCAAGGCGAGCAAATTTCGGCTCGCCTTCGGTCGCGGCTGCGGCGGACCCACGTCCGCCGCAGCCGGTATCGTCAGCTGCGAATGAACGCGAGCAAGTCGGGGTTGATGACGTCGGCGTGGGTGGTCAACATGCCGTGCGGAAAGCCGGGGTAGATTTTCAGCGTGCCATTCTGCAGCATTTTGACCTGCAGCAGGGCGGCATTGGCGTAGGGAACGACCTGATCGTCGTCGCCCTGCAATACCAGCGTCGGAACCGAGATGGCTTTCAAATCCTCGGTCTGGTCGGTTTCCGAAAAGGCTTTGATGCCTTCATAATGCGCCAGCGCGCTGCCCATCATGCTCTGGCGCCACCAGTTGCGGATTATGGCCTCTGACACCTTCGCGGCGGGGCGATTGAAGCCATAGAAAGGGCCCGATGCCACATCGAGGAAAAAGCCTGCGCGATCGGCGGCGAGTGCCTTGCGGAAATCGTCGAACATGGCGAGGGGCGTGCCGTCAGGATTGGCTTCGGTCTGGACCATCAGCGGCGGTATTGCGCTGACCAGCACCGCCTTCGCGACGCGGCCCTGCGGCTGGCCATATTTGGCGACATAGCGTGCGACCTGCCCGCCGCCGGTCGAATGGCCGATATGCACCGCGTTTCTGAGGTCGAGATGTTCGACAACCGCTGAGGCGTCGGCAGCATAATGGTCCATGTCATGGCCGGTGTCGGTCTGCGACGAACGGCCATGTCCCCGGCGGTCGTGCGCAACGACGCGGTAGCCGTTGGCGAGGAAGAAGAGCATTTGCGTGTCCCAATCGTCCGACGATAACGGCCAGCCGTGATGGAACATGATCGGTTGGGCATCCTTGGGACCCCAGTCTTTGTAGAAGATTTCGGTGCCGTCAGAGGTGGTGACAAAAGCCATGATCATTCTCCGTTACCGCGAAGCGGGCCAAATGCCGTCGATGGCCGGAACATCGTCGCTGCGATCCGGTGACGCCATTATACGCAGGTTTTGGGTCGCACCGATGACGCTAAACTTGCGTATAATGGCCTGGAACTGGCCGATCAGCGACCATCTGTTCGATGTCATCACTGTTGCGCTCTGGCCTTCGCTCGTCCAGCCTGTTTTCACCCAGGCATTTCCGTCCCGGGTGGCTGCGGGAATTGATGATGCGCGACGATGCCGAGGGGGTGCAATTGTCAAGACGCCTGCACGGCGCGGCGGCTTTACTCTTCGCACTTGCGATCTTTTCGCTGGATGTCCTGACGCCGCTGCAAGGCGCGGTCGCGGTTCTTTACACCATCGTCGTCCTTATCATGGCGCGCGCGCATCACCGCGCGTCGATGCTGTTTGCCGGCGCCGTCTCGGCGCTTCTTGCTTTCGGTGGCTATTACATCAGCCATTGGGGCGACCCGCCGGGTTCGGCGACCATGCGGCTCGGGGTCAGTCTCGTCGCGATCGGCATCACGACGCTGCTGTGCGTCCGCCATCAGGCCGCGATCGAAGAGCGGCGCCGGTCCGATGCGCGCTATCGCACCATTTTCAATGCGGCCGGCTTGCCGATCTGGGAAGGCGACTGGTCGGAGGCCCATGCCGCCGTGCGCAGAGGCGAGCCGCTTGATCCGTCCACAATCGACCGGATTGCGCGCGCGGCGACCATTCTCGACGCCAACGATGCGGCGGCTCGGCTCTTTGGCCTGCCCGATCGAAAGGCGCTGATTGGCAGGACGATCATCGATAATCATACGCCCGCGGCGCAGGCGACATTGGGAGCGATCGTCGCTGCGCTGGCACGGGGCGAGACGCTGATCGAGCAAGAAACGCAATTTGTTTCGGCATCGGGCGACATCGTCGATGTGGTTTTGCACATCACCCTGCCGCCCGGCGACTACGGCTGGAAACGCGTGCTGGTCATGGCGCTCGATGTGACCGAACGGAACCGCGCGCAGGCCCGCCTTGCGCAATCGCAGGCAGAGTTGACGCATGTGTCGCGGGTGACAACCCTGGGGCAGCTTGCCGCGTCGATCGCACATGAAGTCAATCAGCCGTTGTCCGCGGTGGTGACTTACGCGAAATCCGGCAAGCGCTGGCTTGCGCGCGAAGCTCCCGAGGCGCCGGAAGTTTCGGAATGCCTCGACCAGATCGCGGCAAATGGTACGCGCGCGGCCGACGTGATAGCGCGCATCCGCGATATCGCGCGCAAGGCCGATCCCGAACGCGGCGTCATCGAATTGGCGCCGCTGATCGACGAAACGGTGGCATTGCTGCGGCGCGACCTGCAGACGCACGGCGTTGCAATTCGGGTGACGGTTCCGGAAGGGGTGGCGCCTATTGCTGGCGACCGGGTGCAAATCCAGCAGGTGCTCATGAATCTGATGCTCAATGCCGAGCAGGCAATGGCGGACACACCGCTCGATCAGCGCGGACTATGTGTCGATGTGATACCGGACGAGGATGCGATAATTGTAGCCGTGAGTGATTGCGGCACGGGGATAAAGGTCGATCCCGAAAGTCTGTTCGCGCCCTTCTTCACCACCAAATCGACAGGACTTGGGATGGGGCTTTCGATCTGCCGTTCGATCATCGAGCAGCATGGCGGCTCGCTGTCGGCCGCCGATAATGAGCAACGGGGCGCGACTTTCCGGTTTCGTCTCCCGATCGCAGATGCGCAGGAGCGACGGACATGACGGATGAAGCGCTGGTCCATGTGATCGACGATGATCCCGGGATGCGCGGTGCGTTGGGCAGCCTGCTGCGCTCGGCGGGTTTCGAGGTCGCATTGCATGCGTCCACGGACGGATTTCGCGATGCTGTGACGGTCGATATTCCGTCATGCCTTGTGCTCGACATCCGGCTGCGCGGTGAAAACGGCCTCGATTTTCAGGACTGGCTGGCGGCCGAGCGGTATGAGATTCCGGTCATTCTCATCACGGGGCACGGCGATATTCCGATGACCGTGCGCGGCATGAAGGCGGGTGCGATCGATTTCCTGCCCAAGCCATTCAGCGATGAGCAAATGCTGGACGCCGTTGCGAACGGTATCGCGAAAAGCAGGGAACGGCTTGAAGCCGGGGTCGAGATCGCCCGGTTGAAGCAGGGGTATGCAAAGCTGACCCCGCGCGAGGCCGAGGTGATGAGCCTGGTCGTCACCGGCTTGATGAACAAGCAGGTCGCTGCGCGGCTGGATCTGTCGGAAATCACCGTAAAGATCCACCGCGGCAACGTGATGAAGAAGATGGAGGCCCAGTCGCTCGCCGATCTTGTGCGCATGGCCGAGCAACTCGGCGTTCGCGACGAGAGCATCCACAGGTTTAACATCTGAGTATGATGGCGGAACCGGTGATTAGGCTGCAAACAGGCAGGGCAATGTGGCGCGCCGCGCCGTAACTTTTTGCTGGAGTGACCGGGTTCGTGTCTGTTTCCCCCGCCATCGCGATCGTCGATGATGACCCCGACGTTCGGGGCAGCCTCGACAGCCTGCTTCGTTCGGCGATGATGAGCCCCCATTGTTTTGCCAGTGCGGAGGAAATGCTCGTCGCAGGAATAGAAGCCGAACTCGCGTGCGTTGTTACCGACCAGCATATGCCCGGCATGACCGGACTCGCGCTTCAGGCCGAAATTCGCCGGCGCGGCTGGCATCTCCCGGTCATCATCGTGACCGCCTATCCGACGGAGGTCGTCCGCGAACAGGCGGAGAAAGCCGGGGCGGCCGCTTTCTTGACCAAACCGGTCGATCCGGACGGCCTGATCGAGGCCATCGAACGGGCCATCGGCTAGATCGCGATCGCTTCCGGTTTCGCCCTGGCGGCCAGCCATGGTTCGATGCGCCGGATCGCCTCTTCGATCAGATCGGTCGAGACGGCGAAGCTGAGACGGATGAATTCGTTACCCTTCACGGGGTCGAAGTCCACGCCGGGGGCGATGGCAACGCCCGTATCGAGCAGCAGGGCTTCGCAGAAGGCGAGGCTGTCATTCGTCAGATGGCCGACGTCGGCGTAGATATAGAAAGCCCCGTCGGGTGGCGCGATCCGCCGCAAACCCATTCGCGGAAGGGCTTCGAGCAGGAGGTCGCGATTGCGCGCATAAGTGTGGATATGACCCTCAAGCTCCTCGCGGCAATCGAAAGCGATCAGGCCGGCGTGCTGGGCGAGTGACGGCGGCGTCAGAAACAGATTCCCCATTCTGGCCCGCGCAGCGTCGATCAACGTCGCGGGAACCACGAGCCAGCCGAGGCGCCATCCAGCCATGCTGAAATATTTCGAGAAGCTGTTCACGATCAGCGCGTCGGGCGCGTGCTGCAGCATCGATTCGGCCGGAAGCGTGTAGCTCAGTCCATGATATATCTCGTCCGAAACAAGCGCGATGCAGCGGCGTTTGCAGACGTCCGCGATGGCCCGGAGTTCTTCCGGCGGTATAATCGTACCGGTGGGGTTGGCGGGGCTCGCGATAATCAGGCCATCCGGCGCGGGCTCCAGCTGTTCGATGGCGTCGGCCGTGATCTGGAACCGTTCGGCTTCGCCGCAGGCCAATTCCACCGGGACGAGATGCAACGCCTTGAGCGTATTCCGGTAAGCGACATAGCCGGGACGCGCGAGTGCGACCTTGTCGCCGGGCGAAAACAGGCAAGAGAGGGCGAGCACGAAAGCCGGCGAGGCGCCGCAGGTGAGGATAACCTGTTCGGGGTCCACCGCGACACCATAGGCATCGTCATAATGCGCCGCGATCCGGGCTTTCAGTCCCGGACTTTCCCAATAACCCATGCCATCGGTGTCGAGGATGTCGTGCGCGGCCGCAATCGCTGGCGCGGGGGCGCCGGTCGAGGGCTGACCAAATTCCATATGAATTACCGACCGGCCCTCCGAACGAAGCCGGTGCGCCAGCCGACTGATCGTTATGGCATGAAAGGGGTCGATCTCGATCGGCATGAAAACTGGCTCCCCCTGAATATCGGTGCATGCCTTACGGCTGCTGATCCCTGCGGAAGGGGGTCTGGCGGAGCGGGAGGGATTCGAACCCTCGATACGCTTTTGACGTATACTCACTTTCCAGGCGAGCGCCTTCGACCACTCGGCCACCGCTCCGCATGCACTGGAAGGGGCGCCCTAATCGCTTGGCGGGGCTTTCGCAAGCCGATTGGGCGTGGCAGACATCGGCCATGAAACATCTCGTCCTGACGGCCGTCGCGGCCGCTTCGCTCATCCATCCCGCGTCGGCCGAAGAGCCAGCGTCGATTCCCTCGCCGGGTGAGATCGTCGCTGCGGCGCCGGCAAGCGACTGGGTCGCGATTGCCCCATCCGATTTGCTGGTGATGGACCTTGTTGCGGACGCTGGCGGCGAGGCGCGCCGCGTCGTCATCCAGTTGATGCCCGCACCGTTCAGCCAGGGGTGGATCGGCAACATCCGCAAGCTCGCAGCCGCGCATTGGTGGGATGGGACGAGCATCAACCGCGTGCAGGACAATTATGTCGCGCAATGGGGCGATGCGACCGAGAAGAAGGCGCTGCCGGCGGGTTTGGCGGTGGTGCCGGAGAGCGGATATGCGATCTCCGACCCGGCGAGCGGGCGAGTGACCGTCGGTGGCAAACCAGCCATCCGGCTATCGAAAGACGAAGCGAACCGGCGGTCGAAACGGTTTGAACAAACCGGGAAGGGCGATATTTTCGGCGGACGGTCGATGGCCGATGCCTATGCGCCGGAAGTGATGTTCGAATCCGGATGGCCGATCGCCTATTCCGGCAGTCAGGTTCCAGACAGCCGCTGGCCCGTCCATTGCTATGGCGCGGTCGGCGTCGGCCGCAATATGTCGCCCGATACCGGGTCGGGGGCAGAACTATACGCCGTAATCGGCCATGCGCCGCGCCATCTCGACCGCAATATTGCGCTGGTCGGCCGCGTGATCAGCGGAATCGAGCATCTTTCCAGTCTGCCGCGGGGGACCGGCGCGCTCGGATTCTACGAGGATGCGGCAGAGCGCGTCGCGATCACTGCGATCCGCGTCGCGACCGAATTGCCTGCCGCAGACCAGCCGCGCTTCGAATATCTGTCGACCGACAGCGATAGCTTCGACCGCTATGCCGATGCGCGGCAGAACCGGCGCGACCCCTTTTTCATCAAGCCCGCTGGCGGCGCCGACATCTGCAATATTCCGGTGCCCGTGCGCCCGATTCAAGCGAAATAGGCCCTTGGAGGATTTCACCGTCACGACGCCGCTCTGGCGCTGGCAGTCGGCGACCGCGCCCGCCGCGTGGTTCTTCGTCACGATCGCGGGTGAGGTTGCCGACGGCATCCGGCTGGCCGCAATTGGCGGTCAGTGGCTCGACGGACGAAAGGGATTCGGCTCGGCGAAGGTTCGCGCGACAATCGGCGATACGAGCTGGAGCACGTCGGTCTTTCCGCACAAGGAAAGCGGTGGATGGCTGCTTCCGGTCAAGGCCGCGGTGCGCAAGGCCGAAGGAATCATCGAAGGCGACGAGGTGACGGTGACCGTCAGTCTTTAGGCGCGGTGTCAGGCTTCGCTTCGCGAGCCTGCGCCTTGCGTTTGCGCAGATTGGCGCGCAGCGCCTCAGCGAGGCGGCGTTCGCGTTCGATATCGGCGGGGGAGGGCGTTTTGCTCACGAAATCGGCCATGCCCGCGAAATCGCCACATCGTCAAGCCTCGCACCTTGACAGGCGGAAGGCGTCCCGCCATAGGCCGCGCCTGCCCCGGCGACATGCGTCGGAGGCGTATCGGTTGCTGCTGTAGCTCAGTGGTAGAGCGCGTCATTGGTAATGACGAGGTCGACAGTTCAATCCTGTCCAGCAGCACCATTTCCTTATCACGATCAAAAGCCCGTCAAGCGGCGGTCAAACGGCGCCGATCGAGCCCTTGCAATTGCGTCCCCGGATCGATGGACCATTTGATCGGAACCGCCTTGTCGTCGACCTGCCATTTGCCGAACTGAATCAGCGGCAGGGCGTCGCCCCGAACTTTCGACAATACCATGAACCGGGCCTTTGGATGCGATCGCACCAGTTCGAGCCGGCGAAATTCGAGTGCGACATCCTTGCGTTTCAGGTCGGTCGTTCGCCACAAGACGATCCGCGACGCTTGCGGTGCATCGACCGAAACATCGATGATCGCGCGGCCGCCATAACGGGCATGGCGTCCATAGTCGTCGCCGCTGGAGCCCATATTGATGGCACCGGCATTTGACGGAAGGTCGGCGCCAGTGGTCCGAACCCGGCCCGTCACCAGAAAGCTGTGGCCGTGCATTTCCGAAAAGATCAACGCGCTTTGCCCGCTTTTGCCAATGAATTCGCCATGGGCTTCATTATGGTTGCCCGCGAGAACGACACCGTTGGTGAACAGGCCCCGATAGCTGCTGAATTCGGTGTTTCCGTGGAAATTTGCTCCGGCAAGGCCCCCTTTGGCGTCCGACGAGGCCGTCCCTTCGAAGTGAATGTCACGGTTCATGCCGATCAGTCCGTCGGTGCCTTTGCCGCCGCCACCGGTCGCAATTCCATTGAAATATCCGTGGGCCATGCCGCTCAGCCGGATCGACTGGCAGGCGTCAATGGAGATGCCGTAACCGTCGAACCGGTTCGATCGTTGGCGCGCTTGCAGATTTTTGCCCGCCATCTCGAAGCAATCCAGAATGTCGATTGCCGCGACGCTGCCACCTTCTGCTTGCACATTGCTGATATCGGACCGATCGAGGCCGATAAATCGAGCGGCGAACTGGATATTGTCGGGTGCCAGGACGCGGAGTGTCTTGCACTTCTGGGAAAAACTTGACCCCGGTCGATGCCAGCAGGTGACGCCGGACGCCGGGTAGCTGTCCCGGCAAGCGCCCTCGATCTCCACCGTTCGGGCGTCGATCACGCGGGCGACGCGGAATATCTCCCCTTTGCGATAATAAGGTCGATAACCATTGCCCGCGAAATCCACTGTACCCGAAAGCTGAAAGGCCTCGCCCATGGTCATCTTGTGGGCCGCCTTGAACGCGACGCGTCGATCGCCGATTTTCAGGCTCTCCAAAAGCCCGGGAAGGGGACGTTTGACGGCGCCGTGGACCAGCAGGCACGCGCCCGGGAAATTGGCGGGGTCCGCGCCCCTGAAATCGAAGGTGACGTTGTCGCCGACGACGATGCCGGGGGGGATCGCGATCGGCCGCGAGATTTTGTAGACGCCCGCAATCGGTATCGAGCGGCCTGTCACCGCCATCTCCGCAAAAATGTCGAGCAATTTGTCGGTGGCGTCGGTGCGGCCATCTCCGAAGGATGCCGATTGCGCCTCTCCGCAATTGCCGAGAGCGGATGCAGCGGCAAATCCCGTGGCGAGTGTCAGGGCTTCGCGGCGTCCGATTATCATGGCTGCTGAATCTCCGATAAGCGATGAATAACCGCTGAATTCCGCCGATGCGCTATATTTGCGCTGCGAGCAGCCAATCGTGAAACAGCTTGACCGCCGGCTGGCGCAATGCGCGCGGTCGGCAGACGAACCAGTAACTGTACGGGCTCTCGACGTCGAAATCGAAGAGGCGGACGAGGCGCGGGTCGTGCGCGTCGTCGAAATGGTGGCCGTGCATGAATGCGACGCCGATGCCTTGCGCCGCGGCCTCCAGCATCAGGGGCCCCGAATCGAAATAATCGATCCCCGCTGGTTCGAGATAAGGCATGCCGATCGCCTTTTTCCACTCGGTAAAGGTCTCCGGCATTTCTCGATGGAGCAGGATGGTCATCCGCTGCATCTGTTCGGGAACCGTGATCGCGCGGTCGCCGTCGGTCAGCGTCCGCGACGCAATCGGGAACACTTTGTCCTGGTCGAGCCGCGCTGCGTAGAGCAGGGGATCGATCGAGCGGGAGAGGGCGATCGCAGCATCGATGCCATCGCCCAGCCGTGCTTCGGCATGGGACATGGTGTCGATATCGATATGCAGTTCAGGATGCTGTCGCCGCAGTTCGGGAAGGCGCGGAAACAGACGCTGCTGCGCGAAGAGGGGCAGGACGTTGAGATGCAGGCGAAGCGAGGCTTCGGGGCTGCCGACCCGCTCGATCACCATACGTAGCTCGTCGAGAATCGGCGACAATTGTTCGTGCAGCGCGCGTCCGGTTTCGGTGAGGCTGAGCCCATGGTGATGGCGGTTGAAGAGTGGCCGCCCCACGCCATGTTCGAGCGTCTGAATCCGCCGCGACAGCGCGGGCATCGAAAGGCCGAGCTCGATCGCCGCCGCCTTGACCGTGCCATGGCGGGCGACTTCCAGAAAGGCTTCCATGCTGCTGATGGGGGGAAGGCGTGGCATATCGGTCACGGATGATGGCATGGGGCTGGCGGACATGCCAGAATTTTGTGCGGTGCGTCATAAATTGGATCTGACGTGGGGGTCGCAAATCGGGAACCACCATCCTATCTTTCGCATTCTGACGATTTTGCGGGAGACACGCCTTGGCCGACGCAGAGGTAAAAGAAAAGCAAGTCAAACTGCAGGTGGCGAATTCGCGTGCCGAAGAAAGCGGGGGCGGAATTGCGCGCATTCCGCGGTCGGCGATGGCCGAACTCGGCGTCACCGAAGGCGATATCATCCAGATCAGCGGCAAGCGGGAAACCGCCTCGCGCGTCGTCGCGCCCTATGCCGAGGACGAAGGGCTCGAAGTGATCCGGCTCGACGGTCTCCAGCGCGCGAATGCCGGGGCAGGTGCGGGTGATATGGTTGTCCTGAGCCGCGTCGAGACACGCCCGGCTACGCGTGTCGTATTCGCTCCCGCGCAGGAAAATTTGCGGCTGCAGGGTTCGGCCAATGCACTGAAGCGCAGCTTCTTCGGCCGTCCGTTGGTGGCGGGCGATACGGTCGCGACGGCAGGGCAGCAGCGGCTCGAATCGGGCAATATGCCGCCGCAGCTTCGGCAGATGCTGAACGCGCCCGCCTATGCGCTGGCCGAAGTCCGCCTGCTCGTCGTGTCGGCTAGCCCGAAGGGCGTCGTTTTTATCGACGAAAATACCGAAATCGAACTGCTCCCGGAATATCAGGAACCGCAGGACGCACGCCGGACCGACGTCACCTACGACGATCTTGGCGGGCTGGGCGAGACGATCGACCAACTGCGCGAGATGGTCGAACTGCCGCTGCGCTATCCCGAACTGTTTCGCCGTCTCGGCGTCGATCCGCCGCGCGGTGTGCTGCTTCACGGGCCGCCGGGAACCGGCAAGACGCGCCTTGCGCGCGCGGTCGCCAACGAAAGCGATGCTCAGTTCTTCCTGATCAACGGCCCTGAAATCATGGGCAGCGCCTATGGCGAATCCGAAAAACGGCTGCGCGATATCTTCGAGCAGGCGACGAAGGCTGCGCCCTCGATCCTGTTCATCGATGAAATCGATTCGATCGCTCCCAAGCGCGGGCAGGTGCAGGGCGAAGCCGAGAAGCGCATCGTGGCGCAGCTTCTGACACTGATGGACGGGCTCGAGCCGCGGACCAATCTGGTCGTCATCGCGGCGACAAATCGGCCCGACGCGATCGACGAAGCCCTGCGCCGTCCCGGCCGTTTCGACCGCGAGATCGTAATCGGGGTTCCCGACGAAAGCGGGCGCCGCGAGATATTGGGTATTCATACGCGCGGCATGCCGCTGGCCGAGAATGTCGACCTGACCGAACTGGCGCGGACGACATTCGGCTTCGTCGGCGCCGACATGGCGGCGCTGACGCGCGAGGCGGCGATCGAGGCGGTGCGGCGTATCATGCCGAAACTCGATCTGGCCGAGGGCACGATTCCGCCCGAAGTGCTCGAGGAGCTTCGCGTCACGCGCGAGGACTTCCATAATGCCCTGAAGCGCGTCCAGCCCTCGGCAATGCGCGAGGTGATGGTGCAGGCGCCGAAGACGCGCTGGAGCGACATTGGCGGGCTCGATGCCGCGCGCGACAAGCTCATCGAGGGGATCGAGCTGCCGCTCAAGAACCCCGAGGCGTTCCGCCGGCTGGGCATCCGCCCGGCCAAGGGCTTCCTTCTCTATGGTCCGCCCGGAACGGGCAAGACGTTGCTGGCCAAGGCGGCGGCGCGCGAATCCGACGCCAATTTCATCTCGATCAAATCGTCGGATCTGCTCTCGAAATGGTATGGCGAGAGCGAGCAGCAGATTGCGCGCCTGTTCGCGCGCGCACGCGCCGTCGCGCCGACGATCATCTTCATCGACGAACTCGACAGTCTGGTCCCCGCGCGCGGAAGCGGGACGTCGGGTGAACCGCAGGTCACCGAGCGTGTCGTCAACACGATCCTCGCCGAGATGGACGGGATCGAGGAGATGCAGTCGGTCGTCGTCATCGGCGCTACGAATCGCCCGAACCTGATCGATCCGGCGTTGCTGCGTCCGGGACGGCTCGACGAACTGATCTATGTATCGGTCCCGAATGCCGAAGGGCGCAAGCGTATCCTTGAAATCCAGACGGGCAAGATGCCGCTGGCGAAGGACGTCGATCTGGGCGTGCTGGCTGAAAGAACGGATCGCTTCACCGGCGCCGACTTGGAGGATCTGACCCGGCGCGCGGGCCTTGCGGCGCTCAAGCGTTCGCTCGACAGCGACACGGTGACGATGGAAGATTTCGAAACTGCGCTGAAGGATACCCGCGCGTCGGTGACCGAGGCCATGGAAAAGGATTATGAAAAGATCCAGGGCGAGATCAAGCAGGCGGCAATGAGCGTCGATCCGATCGGCTTCTTTGCGCCGGGCATGCTCAAGCCCTCTCGTGAGCGCAAGCACGAGGAACCGAAAGACTGAGCTGCGACGATCCTAGGGCTGGCTTGGTTTCAACGCCGACCAGCCCCACAGGACCAGCCAGCCGCAGAAACCCGCCATCAGGCCATAAGCGACCATCGGGTGCCAATTATAGAGCAACACCCCGACCGCCGGCGATACGATATAGGCCGATCCGTTGATCGACGCCGTCATCCCTGCGACGCTGCCCTGATCGCGGCGCGGCACCGACAGAGACGCGCCCGCAGTGAAGCCCGGACGGAATAGCCCAAAGCCGAGCGACGCGAGGGCGAAACCGATAATGATTCCGTGAAAATTGAATGACAGGCCGGTCATCACGGTTCCAAGGCCCCCAAGGCTGGCGCCGCACAGGACGGCGGTACGCGGTGACATTTTGAGCAGAGGGATCAAGCCCCATTGCGACAGCAATGTTGCGAAGGCACCTGCCATCAAGACGATCCCTGTCATTGCCGCGCCTTCGTCGGGACGCAGGCGCAGATGCAGTCGGTCGAGGATCAGGAAGCCGATAACGCCGAGCACCATCGCCTGCGCCTGACCGCCGAGCAGGCCCGCGAAAAGCCAGGGGCGCACGCGCTTGTCGGTCCAACGAAGGGGCGGGGCGGTGGCGGCTGAAGGGTCGACGATCTCGTCTTCGCTCTCTTCGGCCGTGGCTTCGGGAGAAGCTGCGGCAGCCGGATAGGCTGCGATATTGCCGCGTGCGGCATAGCGCGGCATGTCGTCGGGCAGGCGCCAGCGCAGCATGATCAGCACACCGAGGCCGATCAGCGCAAAGATGAGCAATGGCCCGGCGAGGCCGACGATTGGCAGGATGAAGAAAGGCGCGATCGCGGGGCCGATGACAGTTCCCAGGCCGAAGGAGGAGGAAACGAGCGACAGCGCCTGCGTCCGCTGCTCGGGATCGGTGCGTGCGGCGACGTAGGCCTGCACCGCGGGAGGCGACGCCGATCCGAAGCCACCGTAAAGGCTGCGAAAGACTGCGAAGACGATGAAGGTAACGCCAGCGGCCAGATAGCCCTGGAGTCCGGCCCAGAGAGTCAATCCGCACAGTGCCATCGAGGACAGGAAGCCGACTACGCCGAGCGCCATCAATGCCTTGCGTCCGCGCTTGTCCGACTGGCGCGCCCAGTGCGGCGCGGTGAGCACCCAGAGCAGCGCGGACCAGCTGAAAGCGAGGCTGACCCAGACGTCGGGAATATGAAGTTTGGCGCCGATCGCGGGCAGTATGGACTGCATCGCCGTATTGCCTGCTGCGGCGACCAGCATAACGGCAAACAGCACGGCCATGCGGTCGGAGGGAATGGAATGCGATGTGGTCGCCATATTCGCCCCCTCCTTGGCTTTGGTCGGTAACGCCGCCTCTCCCTACACGCGAGTGCCTGTCTGTCCAGAGTCAAGACAGACTCTTTCCTTGCGCCATCGCGCCGATTTTGCCACGCCTTTGGCAACCGCAACAACGCGAAAGCCATCATGACCAATCCGCGGGCGCAGGCCCAAGAAAAGAAAGCTCCGCTGGCCCGTCGGCTTCGCGAGGGCTTCAAACGCTTTTTTGGACCTTGGGGCATGTTCGTCCGCGGGTTCATCAAGCACCCGGTCATGGTGGGATCGATCGTTCCCTCGTCGCCGACGCTGATCCGTCACATGCTGCGGCCCGTGGACTGGAAGAACACCAAGCTGTTCGTCGAATATGGTCCGGGTGTCGGTACGTTCTGCCGCCCGGTGCTGGAGCGGATGGCAGGTGACGCGACGCTGATCGCGATCGACACCAACGAGGATTTCATCGACTATCTGCGCAAGGATATTCGCGACAGCCGCTTTATCGCGGTCCACGGCTCCGCCGCCGACGTTGAAGAGATCGTTCGCGCGCACGGTTTCGAGAAGGCGGATTATGTCCTTTCCGGCCTGCCATTTTCGACGCTGCCTGCGGGTGTGGGCCCCGCGATCGCGGCTGCAACGCATCGCGTCCTTCGCCCCGGCGGCGCTTTCCTCGTCTATCAGTTCCGCGCCCGCGCCCGCGATTTTCTCGCGGCGCATTTCAACCGCATCGACAATGCGTTCGAATGGGTCAACGTCCCGCCTTGCTTCCTGTTCTGGGGCTGGAAGGACTAGGCCCGGCGATCAGACTTCGGGGTCCGGGTCGGCGAGGCCGAAATTGAGCTTTCGCGATACCGTATAATCAACCACGCCGACGACCAGCCAGGCGAGCGTCCAGCGGATGCGGGTCAGCCAGTTGCCGCGCGCCTTGTGCGATATTGACGTGATCGCCTCGCAATCCGGCCGCAATCCGGTCAGGAAATTGCGCATCTTTTCAGCAAATCCCGCATCGGCGATCCGCACCATCACCTCGACGTTCACGAACAGGCTGCGCACGTCGAAATTGGCCGACCCGATATAGACCACGTCGTCGATAACGATCAGCTTCATATGCAGCCGACATGGCTGATATTCCCAGACGTCGGCAGTTTTGCGCAGCAGATATCCATAGAGCAGGCGCGAAGCACCGATCGTCGCCGGATTGTCCGATTTCCCCGCCATCACGAAACGTGCGCGGCCGCGACGCGCCACGCGTCCCAGCCGGCGGAGCATGCCCTGGCCCGGCGAGAAATAGGCCATCGCCATGTCGAGCTGGCGCGCGTCTTCCAGATCTGCGCGCACCGCTCGTGCCCACGGCGACAGCCGCTGGGTGGGGCCACCGACGAGCCACGACACCGGACCTCCGTCGATCGGCCATTCGCGGATCAGGCGCCTGAGCATCAGGACCTTGCCATCGTCGTTGACGGTGTAATCGTGAATTTCGGCGAACCACTGTGCCGCGCGTATCACCGTCGGTCCCTTGACGATCATTCCGATGTCGAACCAGCAATCGCTGCGCGGCGGGCTGAGATAATCGTCGGCGATGTTAAAGCCGCCGGTCATGGCGATATATTCGTCGATCAGGATCAATTTCTGGTGGTTGCGGATCAGATAGGTCGAGCGCCAGCGACGCGAGAAAAAGGTGACGCTGCCACCGGCTTCTCGAAGCGGCGCAAACAGGCCGTCGGGCGTGTCGCCCGATCCGAAGCTGTCGATCACGGCGCGCACGCGAACGCCCCGCTTCGCCGCAACCAGCAAGGCATCGACGATGCGCACACCCGCAGCATCGGCCTCGAAAATATACATGATGATGTCGATGCTGTGCGCAGCGCCGTTGATCAGGTCGAGCAGCCGCGTCAGCCGGTCTCCGCCGTCAAAGAGCAGTTCAAGCCGGTGACCCGCCACATCCGCCGTCAGCCTTTGGTCGGGCGCGGCGGGGGGGCAAGCTTCGGTCATAACCTGCTCATAGGCTGGCATCCGCGGGGCCTGCAAGGGCGGCGCTTTGATTGACATCGGGCTGCGGGGCTGCTAGCGCGCAGCGCTTGCCGCCACGCCCCTCCAAAGGGCTGGCCTCTCCTATACCTAAGGAAACAATATGGCCCGCGTTACCGTCGAGGATTGCGTCGACAAAGTTCCCAACCGTTTCGACCTGGTTCTGCTGTCGGCGCACCGCGCCCGCGAAATCTCGGGTGGTTCGGAGCTGACCGTCGACCGCGACCGTGACAAGAATCCCGTCGTCGCGTTGCGCGAAATCGCCGAACAGACGGTGCGTCCGAAGGATCTGAAGGAAACGCTGGTCGGTTCGATGCAGAAGGTTGTCGTCGACGATGATGATACGCCCGATGAAATCAGCTCGATCAGCCGTTCGGCCGAAGCGCTTCGCCTGACCGCGGCTGCGCCGCCGCGCAGCCCCGCGGGCGGCGGCAGCGATTTCGATTAAGCGACGCAATCTGATCACCAAGGGGGCCGCAGGAAACTGCGGCCCTTTTGTTATGGAAGCTGGGTGAGTTCCGCGACGCGAATGGCTTTCGATGCGATCATCGGTTCGATGATTCGCTGGATGCGATGCGCGCGCGGCGATCCGATCGTGACATTGAACAGGCTGTTGGCGATCACGTCGGCGATCTGGACCCCGTCGCTGCGTTTGCTGTCGGCGAGCGACGCGCGGCCCCATTGCCCCAGCCCGGCCTGAATTTCTTCGCGCACATGCGACAGGATTTTCGGGTCATAACGTCCGTCGTCGATCACCACATCGGTGCAGACACCGCCGGTCTCGGGCAGCCAATGGCCGACGGCGCTGTTGAGCAGGGCGCCATAAAGCGCGAGATCGCTGGGAAGCGTGCCGTCCGGCTTCTGGGCAAGCTTGTCGCGCTTGGCGACGGCCACCCACGCGCGGCCGCCGGCGCGGTCGAAGAGTTCGAGCAGATAGGCGCGCTCGACGATGCTGATCCGGCTGCCCTTGAGTTCGCCGCGTAGCCCGGTCACCCCGCGAAAGCGTGCATGGATATCGGCGGCCGCCTTTGGGGTTAGCATCACCGCCGAAAAGGTCATCGCGCCGGCGTTGAGGCCGCCCGATTCATCGCAATAGATTGTCACCTAGCGGATCACCGGACGCGGCCGAAAAAAGCGACCGAGCGGCTTTGTCCGGAACCGATCGCATCGGGCCAGAGCCAGCGGACGTGGCTCACGTCGGCGGTCGTCGCGGCGCGGCGCGCGGCGCCGTCGACGGGCACTGTCAGCGCCGCCAGCGCCCCAAAGGTCTTGCCGCCATCGGTCGATACGTCGAAACCCTCCGTATCGGCGGTGCCATCGAATATCAGGCCTTCGGGGATCGGGTTGACCAGTTTGACCCCTGCAGCTGGCGCAGCGCCATTGTTCATGAAGATCAGCGTAACGCGGACGCGGTCGCCGGGGACGACCACCTCGGGCGCCACATAGGTCTTTTTCGGTGGTTGGCCGTCAGAAGAGGGTGTCGATTTTTCGAGTTCGATCTTGCTTGTCAGCGCTCCGGTTCCCTGTGCGGCGGCCGACTGCGCGCCCGCCGCGAGAAGAACCGCCAAGGCAAGGGCATTCCACGCTTTGTTGATCACCGCTGTCTCCTTTGGTCCTGTTCGCACTTTTGGCGCATCAGGCGGGGCAGGGATAGCGTTTCTTCATCAGCGTATCGAATGCCGAGTAAACGCTGACCGATTTGCGCGCCGACGCGGGGTAGCTGCGGAGATGCGAAAGCCATTGATCCGGGGTCAGGCTCCCCGATTCAGGCGGGCAGCTTGTGGTTTTGCGGCCCGCGCGACGTTCGGCATCGATCCGCGCCTTGTAGCGTTTGCCTGCGGCGACGACTTCGTCCTTGAGCTGATTTCCCTGCGGCGTCGCGAGGGCCAGCGGGCCGAGGCGTTCAAGCGACGAAGCTCGCGCAAGAAACGCCGCGACGCTCATATCCCCGGGCGCCATCGCGCACAGAAAAGGCGCGGCGACGAGGGCGGGCAAGAGGCGTACATATGTCCGTCTGGTCATACGTCGGAACTTGCCCTCAGCCAATGAATAGTCCCTGAATCGAGGGGGCTAGGCGTAATGCCTATGCCCCTTGGGGATTCGCGTCGCCGAACGGGCGCGGCTTGCGCTTGATCTGCGGGATGCCGCCCGCATGGCCCGACACGGGCTTGCCGCGCTTGGTCGCATCGTCCTCGCGGCCGATGTCTTCGCCCTTGATCGCGCGCTTCGCTTCCTCGCCCGACAGCGTCTCATATTCGAGCAGCGCGCCGGCGAGCAGGTGGAGCTCGTCGATATTGTCGGTCAGCACCTTCCGCGCGACCTTTTCGCCTTCCTCGACGAGGCGGCGGACTTCTGCGTCGATCAGCTTGGCGGTTTCTTCCGACATATTCTGCGCGCGCGACACGCTGTGGCCGAGGAAAACCTCGTCCTGATTGTCGCGATAGCGCAGCCAGCCGAGCTTTTCGGACATGCCATATTCCATGACCATCGCTCGCGCCATGTCGGTCGCCTGCTGGATGTCGTTCGACGCGCCGGTGTTGAGCTCGTCTTTGCCATAGATCAGCTGTTCGGCGATGCGGCCGCCGAAGCAGAGCGCGAGGCGCGCCTTCATCTGCTTCATATTCTGCGAATAACGGTCGCGTTCGGGCAGGTTCCACGTCACGCCCAGCGCGCGGCCGCGCGGGATGATCGTGACCTTGTGCAGCGGATCGTTGTGCTCGACATGGAGCGACACGAGCGCGTGGCCCGCCTCGTGATAGGCGGTCGCCTTCTTCTCGTCTTCGGTCATCACCATCGAGCGCCGCTCGGCACCCATCATGACCTTGTCCTTCGCCTCTTCGAACTCGTCGTTGGCGATCAGGCGCTTGCCCTTGCGCGCCGCAAGCAGCGCGGCTTCGTTGCAAAGATTAGCCAGATCGGCGCCCGAGAAGCCCGGCGTGCCGCGCGCGACGCGGCGGAGGTCGACGTCGGGTGCGAGCGGCTTCTTGCGCGTGTGGACTTCGAGAATCTTCTGGCGGCCCTCGATGTCGGGGCGCGGCACGACGACCTGGCGATCGAAGCGGCCCGGACGGAGGAGTGCCGGGTCGAGAACGTCGGGACGGTTCGTCGCCGCAACGATGATGATACCCTCGTTCGCCTCGAAGCCATCCATTTCGACGAGCAACTGGTTCAGCGTCTGTTCGCGCTCGTCATTGCCGTTGCCGAGGCCGGCGCCGCGATGGCGGCCCACCGCATCGATTTCATCAATGAAGACGATGCAAGGCGCGTTGCGCTTGGCCTGTTCGAACATGTCGCGGACGCGGCTGGCGCCGACGCCGACGAACATTTCGACGAAGTCCGAACCCGAAATGGTGAAGAAGGGAACGCCGGCTTCACCCGCGATCGCGCGGGCGAGCAGCGTCTTGCCGGTGCCGGGCGAGCCGACGAGCAGCGCGCCCTTCGGAATCTGACCGCCGAGCTTCGAAAATTTGGTTGGATCGCGCAGGAATTCTACAATTTCTTCGAGCTCTTCGCGCGCTTCGTCGATACCCGCGACATCGTCGAAGGTCACGCGGCCTTGCTTTTCGGTCAGCATCTTGGCGCGCGACTTGCCAAAACCCATAGCGCCCGAGCCGTTGTTTTTCTGAACCTGGCGGAAGACAAAGAATGCGATGCCAAGGATCAGCAAGAAAGGCAGCGACTGGACGAGCATATACATCCAGAAGTTGGGCGCTTCGGTCGCCTTGCCATCATATTTGACATTATTGTCGTTGAGCATCTTCAGCAGCTCGGGATCACGCACCACGTTCGCGCTGAAACGATCGCCGTTCGACAACGTGCCCGTCACCTTGTCTTCGGAGAGGACGACGTCCTTGACGGCGCCTTCCTCGACTTTTTGACGGAACTCGGAATAGGCAAGCGGATTGCCGACAGGCTGCGAAGCGCCGCCGAACATCGAGGCGACGAGGAGCATGGCAAGCAGGATGCCGCTCCAGATCATCACACTCTTCATCCAGGGGTTGCCCTGCGGTTCCTTGTCGTCCTGCATTCGGAATCTTTCCTCAACGGCGCGGCACTGCGCTCCTATCCCCAACAAGATAGGATAATCCGGTTAAATGACAATGAGGCAATCAGCCCTTTTTCGGCGCTTTCCGTCGTGGTGCCGCGGAAATGCGCCAAATCGTCCCTTCGAGGCCGCGAACCGCGTCGATCAGCAACGCGCCAACCATCGCGCGGCGCCCTTCGTGCATCGCCGCGATCACGCCGTCGAGCGATGCGCCGCGCAGCACGAGTTGCGGTGCATTGGCGCGCAGGCGCAGCGCAACGATGCGGCGGAACATCTCCGCCGGATAGTCATCGTTGCGGATGACCGCGATATCCGACGCGTCGGGCCAGGAGGCGATCAGCCTTTCGACCGCCCAGTCGAGCGCCTCGTCGGCTTCCGCCAGCCATGCTGCCGAGTTCGCCGCGGCGACGGGGTCGAGTGCGGTTTGCGCCCGTAGCGCATGGCGCAGGCGCGCGCGGTCGAAGCGGTCGTCGCTGTTCGACGGATCATCGACGAAGGGCAGGTCGTTTTCGAGGGCGAGATGAACGAGTTCGCTGCGGCGCCATTGAAGGAGCGGACGCAGGATCACGCCGTTCTTCGCGCGGATCGCGGCGAGACCGCCGACCCCGCTCGACCGGTTGAGCCGCATGACGATCGTCTCGAGCTGATCGTCGGCATGATGTGCGGTGACGATATGATTGAGGGCATTCGCCTCACGCCATTGTTCGAGCAGGCGATAACGTTCGGTGCGCGCGGCGGCCTGCTGCGATCCTGTAATCGGTGCCGAGGGGCGCAGCGTCGAGTGCGGAATATGTTCGCGCTCGCAGAAGCCCGCGACCATCCGCGCCTCTTCGTCCGAGCCCTTGCGCAGGCCATGATCGACCGTTGCCGCCCAGATCTGACCGGGAAGCAGCGATGCCATCAGCCAGAGCAGCGCCATGCTGTCGGGGCCGCCCGACACGGCGACGCCATAATGGAGGCGGTGCCAGCCGGGCCCAAGGAGGGCAAGCAGGTCGCCGGCGAGACGGCCGGCGACGTCGCGATCAGCAGCCTGCTTTTGTTTTTGCGGCGGCAGCATCGGTGCGGACATCCTGTGGCGCCTTGT
Organism: Sphingopyxis sp. YR583; assembly: GCF_900108295.1. Lineage (NCBI taxonomy): Bacteria > Pseudomonadati > Pseudomonadota > Alphaproteobacteria > Sphingomonadales > Sphingopyxidaceae > Sphingopyxis > Sphingopyxis sp. YR583. Next base: position 64,819 of record NZ_FNWK01000002.1, read on the forward strand.
CGCCATAGACTTCATCGAGTTCGCGGAACGCCTTGCATGCGTCGGCCTTGCGTCCGAGCTTGTCGAGCGCGACGCCCATATACATCAGGCTGTGCGGCGCGCGCGCGCCGCTCGGGCGATCCTTGTAATTATTATAGAAAGCGACAGCGGCGAGGCTCGGCTTGCCTTCGTCGAGATAGGCGCGGCCGAGCAAATTCTGCGCAAAGCTGGCCTGGCTGCTCTTCGGCCATTTGGTCACAACGGTCTTCAATTGGGCCTGCGCCTCGGGATAGAGCTTCGCTTCCCACAGGCGGTAGCCATAGTCATAGGCGTCCTTGGTCTCGTTGCCGCTCGCCGGAACCTCGACCTTCTTGACGAGCGCGAGCCGTGCGGCGTCGGTGGTAGCGGGCTTCGCCGCGGGCTTGTCGGCAGGCTTTTTCACCGTCGTGGTTGAGGCAGCCGGGGGCTTCACCGTCGGCGCGAGGCTGGCGGGTGTCGCCGCCGGTTCGGTGACCACCGCGGGATCGGCAAAGCGCTTCTCCACCTCGGCCTTATAGGCGGTAAACTGCTTTTCGAGTTCGCGCAGATGGAAGGCGTTCTGCTCGGTCTGGCCGGTCAGCGTCTGCAGTTGCGATTCGAGTGCGTCGACGCGCGCGGTCAGGTCGATCACCGGCGCGTTGGTGCGCGCGCGCTCGCCGGGCGTGTTGTCGGGCGCGATCTCACCCTCGAAGAAGGTCGGGCTGCCGCCGGGGAAGACCGAACGCTGGACCGCGCGCATTTCCTTTTCGAGCCGTTCGACGCGCTTGACCACCGTATTGTCCTGCGCGGCGGCGGGCATGGCCGCTGCGAGCGCGATCGTTGCGGCCCCAAGGAAATTAATCTGACGCATCATCATCTGCCGTTCGGTCCTCGATTATTAACCAATATGGTCGTCCATAACGCGGCAAAGCGCCGCAGCGCAAACCCATTTCGGCGCGCTGCGGTCTCGGCCGGCCCGGATGACGGGAAGGCTCAGCCCTTGGGGCGCGGTGCCGTGGCCGGGGGCGCCGTGCCTGCCGCGCCACTGCCGCCGGCGCGTGCGATCAGATCGGCGGGCTTCAGCGAGACATTCTTGACCAGCGTATCGGCAGCGCCGATCGGGCCCACGTCGCGGCCACCGACCGTGACCTTGAGTGCCTGCGGGATGCTGGTGCGCAGCGTGAACTGTTCGATATATTCGGGCGGAACCTGATAGGTCTCGCCCGCATCGAGCGTGCGCCAATTCTCGGTCTTGCCCTTGGCGTCGTCGAAGCCGATCCAGACTTCCGACAGGCCGGTGAGAACCACAGGTGCGTTCGCCGCGACGGCGGCCGCGCTGCCGGCCTTGGTCGCGGGCGTTGCCGCGGCATCGTTCTGCGGCGCTTCGGACGCATCGGCGTCGCGGTTCTGCGCTGCGATCAGCGCCTCGTCGGGCTCGACGGACAGGAAGCGCCAAACGCCATAGGCCGAGGCCAGCAGCAGCGTGATAATGACGAGTGTCCACGTCAGCCGCGCAGTGGGCAGGCGTGCCGGGTCGGTCGGTTCATAGGCCTCGTAAAGCGGACGCGAACCATAGGCGTCTTCTTCGAGTTCCTGGCGGATGGCGGCGCCGATTTCCGCTTCCGGAAGATCGACGGCACGGGCGTAGGCGCGGGCGAAGCCGGTGACATAAGTCCGGCCCGGAAGTTCCGAATAATCCGACTTTTCTATTGCGGCGAGATGGCGTTGGGTGATCCGCGTGCGCGTCGCGACATCGGCGAGCGACAGCCCCGCAGCCTCCCGCGCCAGCCGAAGCCGATCGCCGGTGCGCGTGATCGCCAACTCGCCCTGTTCGGGGGCGACGTCTTCATCTGCCATTACTGTCTCCGTGCCGGCCGTTTGACCCAGATCGACCGTGTCGTCCGTTCATCGCATTGACGGCGCGCGAAAGTCAAATGAAGTTCGGTAAACGGACGGCTGAAAAGAAGCGGAATCAAGACCGTCTGCGAGTTGGTGCCATCGTTTTCGCGGTTGGGCGCGCGAAAGCCTCCTTCGGGTAGGGACGGGCATTCAAACTATGCGTCGCCCCCGCCTTCGCGGGGACGACGACGGGTTCCGGCCGCTGGCCGACCTCAGCGGTTAAAGCACATATTTGCTGAGGTCGGTGTCGCCGACGACGTCGGCAAGCTGGCTGTCGACATAGGCGGCGTCGATATCGAGCGTCGTGCCGGGTGCGTCCTCGGCGGTGAAGCTGATTTCCTCGACCAGTCGCTCCATGATCGTCTGGAGGCGGCGCGCGCCGATATTTTCGACCTTCTCATTCACATCCGCCGCAAGCTTTGCAACGCGTGCGATCGCGTCGGGAGTAAAGTTCAGCGTCACGCCCTCGGTGCCGAGGAGCGCCACATATTGTTCGGGCAGCCCCGCCTTGGTCTCGCTGAGGATCCGCACGAAATCCTCCTCGGTCAGCGCGCCGAGTTCGACGCGGATCGGCAAGCGGCCCTGCAATTCGGGGAGGAGGTCGCTGGGTTTCGCGACATGAAAGGCGCCCGAGGCGATGAAGAGGATATGGTCGGTCTTCATCGGGCCATATTTGGTCGCGACGGTCGTGCCCTCGATCAGCGGCAGCAGGTCGCGCTGGACGCCTTCGCGGCTCACCGATCCGCCGCGCACATCGCTGACCGCGATCTTGTCGATCTCGTCGAGGAAGACGATGCCATTGGCCTCGGCATCGGCGAGCGCGACGCGCGCGACATCGTCCTGATCGAGACGCTTATCCTGCTCTTCTTCGATCAGGCGGGTCGCGGCTTCGATCACCTTCAGCTTGCGGCGCTTCTTGGGCGGGCCGCCCATCGCCTTGCCGAGCATGTCGGACAGGTTGATCATGCTCATCTGGCCGGGCTGGCCGGGCAGCTCGAAGTTCATGCTGGGCGCGTCGGCGACCTCGATCTCGACTTCGCTGTCGTCGAGATGGCCTTCGCGGATGCGCTGGCGAAAGCTCTGGCGCGTCGCCTCGCTCGCGCCCTTGCCGGTAAGCGCGTCGAGCAGGCGCTCCATCGCGGCCTCTTCGGCGGCGGCGCGCACGGCTTCGCGGCGGCGGTCCTTTTCGAGCCGCACGGCTTCCTCGACAAGGTCGCGCGCGATCTGTTCGACGTCGCGGCCGACATAGCCGACCTCGGTGAATTTGGTCGCTTCGACCTTGATGAAGGGGGCGTCCGCGAGTTTGGCGAGACGACGCGAAATCTCGGTCTTGCCGCAGCCGGTGGGGCCGATCATCAGGATATTCTTGGGGCTCACCTCGTCGCGCAGGTCGGCCGACAATTGCTGGCGGCGCCAGCGATTGCGGAGCGCGACGGCGACCGCGCGCTTCGCGGCGTTCTGGCCGATGATATGCGTGTCGAGGGCGGCGACGATCGCCTTCGGAGTCAGATCCTTGTTCATATGATTATGCCTGAATTTCGATGATTTCTTGGGTGAACTGGTCGTTGGTGTAGACGCAGATGTCGGCGGCGACTTCCATCGCCTTGCGGGTCAGCACCTCGGGATCCTTTTCATAATCGACGAGCGCGCGGGCAGCGGAGAGAGCGAAATTGCCGCCCGATCCGATCGCGGCAATGCCGCCCTTGGGCTCGAGCACGTCGCCGTTGCCGGTGATGACCAGCGTCACCTCCTTGTCGGCGACGATCATCATCGCCTCGAGGTTGCGGAGATATTTGTCGGTGCGCCAATCCTTGGCGAGTTCGACCGCGGCGCGCAGCAATTGGCCGTTATGGCGTTCGAGCTTGGCTTCGAGGCGTTCGAAGAGGGTGAAGGCGTCGGCGGTTGCGCCCGCGAAGCCGCCGATCACGCTGCCGTCGTGGAGGCGGCGGACCTTGCGGGCGTTGGGCTTCATCACCGTCTGGCCCATCGATACCTGACCGTCGCCGATGATGACGACCTTGTCGGCGCTGCGGGCAGAAAGGATGGTGGTTCCGTGCCAGGGCGCGGCACTTTGCGCATGGGGATTGGTCATGGCGCCGGATATGGGAGATGGCGGGCGGGGCCGCAAGGGGAGGGGGTTGTGGTCAGGCGGGCCAGGTCAGGAGCGCCCGGCCGCCCGCGTCGATTTCGATCGCCGACGGATCGGTGAAAAGCACCGCTTCTCCGAGACCCACGCTTTCGCCGGCGACGCGGCATCCGGCCGAGAGCGGAACGAAGGTCAGCTCGCCGGTAGCCTGTGCGAGAAGCGCCGGGTCGATCGGCGCGGCGAGCTGAGCAAGATGGAAATGCGGGCCGCTGACCAGCATATGATTGGCTTTCGAATCGACGACCGTGTCGCGCGGGTCGTGGACAGGACCGGGGTGCGAGACCTTGAGCCCCGCGTCGAGGTGCAATTCGCGCGGGCGGCCATAATCGTAGAGCCGGTATGTGCAGTCGACATTCTGCTGCACCTCGACCACGGTCAGGCCGGGGCCGATCGCGTGGATCGTGCCGGCGCGATTATAGACGAAGTCGTCGGTTTTCGACGGACGCCAATCGATCATGTCGACGATCGATCCGTCGAGCGCCGCATCGTGCAGAGCTTCGCGCGTTGTTTCGGCAGTGAGGCCGACGCCGAGTTCGGCACCTCGCTGCGCATCGAGGATCAGCCAGCACTCCTCCTTGCCGCGCGGGAAGCCCGCAGCCCGCGCGGCTTCGTCGTCGGGGTGAACCTGGATCGACAGTCGCTCCGACGTGAAAAGGAATTTGATCATGATCGGCGCATCGTCGCCGGCGGGGTTCGAGAACCAGATTTCGCCGATGCGGCGGCCGCCGAAATCGCCGAAGTCGCTCGGGATATCGGTGCGGCCCCACGGCTTTTCGACGACGATAGTTTCGAGACGAGTTAGCATCGGCCCAAAATGCGGGCGGGCTGCGGGAGCGTCAAGCGAAGAGCGTCACGCGGCCCTATGCAAACGATTGCCATTGCCGCCATTCGGCTGATCGAGCCACAGGCCGCGGGTGTCATAGACGATCTTGTCGCCGCGCTCCTCGATCGGGATCGACCGGAAAAGGTCATGGTCGACGAGGACGATGAGTAGGTCGCATTCGGCGAGCGCGCTGTCGAGGTCGATCAGTTCTGCGCCGGTGCCGGCGAATTCCATCGGCAGGCCGCGAGCGTAAGGCTCGACGATCTCGATCTGCTTGCCGAAGCGGCGGGCGAGTGCGGCGGCGACCTCGACCGCGGGGCTTTCGCGGAAATCGTCGATGTTCGGTTTGAAGGCGAGGCCGAGGCAGGCGACGCGCGCCTGCGGATGCTGCGAGACGAGCATTTCGGCAGCGCCGATGACATGCGCGGTCTTCGCCAGATTGACCTCGCGCGCGGTCCGGATCAGGCGGCTGTGATCGGGCGCGCCGTGAACGAGGAACCAGGGATCGACCGCAATGCAATGGCCGCCGACGCCGGGGCCGGGCTGCAGGATATTGACGCGGGGGTGGCGGTTGGCGAGGCGTATCACCTCCCACACGTCGACGCCCATATGCTCGGCCATCATCGACAGCTCGTTCGCGAAGGCGATGTTGACGTCGCGATAGCTGTTCTCGACCAGCTTCACCATTTCGGCGGCGCGCGCCGAGGTGGTGACGCAGGCGCCCCGCACGAACTGGCGATAGAAGGTCATCGCGCGGCGTGCGCAACGCGGCGTGATCCCGCCGATGCAGCGGTCGTTGTCGACGAGTTCGATCAGGATGCGGCCCGGAAGGACGCGTTCGGGGCAATAGGCGATGAAGATATCCGCGGCACCGGTGCAGGCGCCGGGGATTTTCAGGTCGGGGCGGAGCTCGGCGAGGAGTGCGGCGACCTTTTCGGTCGTCCCGACGGGCGAGGTCGATTCGAGGATGACGAGGTTGCCGGCGGCCAGCTTCGGCGCGATCGACCGGGCAGCCGAGAGCACATAGGCGATGTCGGGGCGATGTTCGTCGTCGTGCGGGGTCGGCACGGCGATGACGAACACGTCGGCGGGCGCGACTTCGGTCGAGGCGACGAGCGCGCCGCGCGACACGACGCCCTGGACGAGGCCGTCAAGGTCGACTTCCTCGATATGCACCTTGCCGTTGTTGACCGTGTCGACGACATGCTGGCTGACATCGACGCCGGTGACCTTGTTACCCGACCGTGCGATCAATGCCGCGGTAGGAAGTCCGATATAGCCCAGCCCGAGGACCGTGACTGTCTGTTCCGTATCAATGGGCACGCGCAACTATCTCCGCAATCTGTTTTGCCGCCGTGCCGTCGCCGAAGGGGTTATGGGCACGCGCCATGGCCGAATAGGCGTCCTTATCGTCCAGAAGCTTGAAAATTTCGGAAACAATACGCGCTTTGTCGGTTCCGACAAGCCGCGCGGTGCCCGCTTCGATGCCTTCGGGGCGTTCGGTCGTCTCGCGCATCACCAGCACAGGCTTGCCGAGCGCTGGGGCCTCTTCCTGTACACCGCCGCTGTCGGTGAGCACGAGTTCGGACGTCGCAAGCAGGCGGACGAAATGCGGATAATCGAGCGGGTCGATCAGCGCGACATTGTTGAGGCCGCCGAGGATCGGCTCCATCGCGGCGCGGACGTGCGGATTGGGATGGACGGGAAAGACGACCGCGACGTCGCTGCGCGCGGCGATGGCGGCGATGGCGTCGGCAATCGCTTTCATCCCGTCGCCGAAATTCTCGCGCCGGTGCGAGGTCACGGCGATGATCCGCTTGTCGGCAAAACGGTCGACCAACGGATCGAGCCCGGCGGCAAGGGCGGGCTCCTCGTCGATCCGTGCCCTTGTCGCGAGCAACGCGTCGATGACGGTGTTGCCGGTAACGTGGATGCGATCGGCGGGCACATTTTCGCCGCGAAGCGCGTCGGCGGCGGTTTCGGTCGGCGCGAAATGCAGGTCGGCGACCGCACCGGCGACCTTGCGGTTCACCTCCTCGGGCCAGGGATGGTAGATATTGCCGCTGCGCAGGCCAGCCTCGACATGGCCAACTGGAATCTTGTGGAAATAGGCCGAAAGCGTTGCCGCCATCGTCGTCAGCGTGTCGCCGTGAACAAGGATGCGGTCGGGCTTTTCGCGGTCGAACACGTCGCCAAGGCCGGTGACCAGCCGCGCCAGCAATCCGTCGAGCGTCTGGTTCGCCTGCATGACGTCGAGGTCGATGTCGGGGGTGATGCGGGCGATCTGCAAAACCTGGTCGAGCATTTCGCGGTGCTGGGCGGTAACGCAGACGCGCACATCGATTCCCGATTGAGCGCGCAGCGCATGAACGACGGGAAACATCTTGATCGCTTCCGGCCGCGTGCCGAAAACCGTCATTATTTTGCACGCGCTGCCCATATTTTCCGGTTTTCCTCTGGCACTTTCAAATGGCTGCTCGTCTATGAAATAGCGAAGTTTAGGATCGATTAACCCAATAGCGCATGAAAATTTCCGCTTGCCGCTACGATCCTCGTCCGGGGCTGGCGGATCGGGGCATGATCGGCTAGAGCGCGCCGCACCGGGAGCGGCCATTCGCCGTCTTCCGTTCCCCCTTTGTCATACAGTAGCAGCCCCATGTTTCGTTCGCTTTTCCGGAATAAGAAGCCGGACACCCATTCGGTTCGTCCACCCGTTTTGCCAGAGGGGATGCGCGTTTACGCCATCGGCGACATCCACGGCCGGGACGACCTGTTCGCCGAACTGCTCGACCTGATAGAAGCCGACAAGGCGGCGCGGCCGGGTGCCGACTGTGCGTTGATCCTGCTCGGCGACCTCGTCGATCGCGGTCCGTCGTCGGCCGCGGTCATCGACCGCGCCATTGTGCAAAGGGACCGATGGTCGGCCTTTCACTGGCTGACCGGCAACCATGAAGAAGTGTTCGTCAAGGCACTGACTGGCGATCTGTCGGCGCTCAAATTCTTCAGCCGTATCGGCGGCGAGGAAACGATTTTGAGCTATGGCATTGATGAAGCCAACTATGCGCGTATGACGTATGAGGAACTGTCGGTAGCGTTGATCGCGGCCGTTCCGGCGGCGCACCGGGAGTTTCTGGCGGCCGGCGAGGAATTGATCATCCTTGGCGATTATGTGTTCGTACATGCGGGCGTGCGGCCCGGCGTTTCGCTCAAATCGCAGAAGCCCGCCGACCTGCGATGGATTCGCGAACCCTTTCTGTCGGCAGGCGAAGATTTCGGGGGATTTGTCGTCCATGGGCACACGATCACTTCCACCGTCGACGAGCGGCCGAACCGGCTGGGCATCGATACCGGAGCCTATGCCAGCGGCAAGTTGACCGCCGCTGCGTTCGAGGGCGCCGAGCGATGGTATTTGTCGACCGGACAGTGATCCGGGCCGGTTTGCGAGAAGTAAACCGGACCAACCGAGTTGCAAATGCTTCTAAATACTTGTTCTGCAGTCTGGACGGGCCTAAACGGCCGGAGTGATGCGAAGCTGGAATTCAGTGGCTGAACTTGCGCTGTCATGTTTTGCGGTCGGCTCGTCGGAAGCGTCCGCGCGGCGGCCAATTTGCGGGGCGGCGCTGGCCCCGCCTTCGAAGATGTGAAGAGAGTGGTCGATTTGCACAGCCCGACGTCAGGTGCCGCGTGGCACGAAATGCTCCAGAAGCTGAATTATCGTATCACGAACGCGTTGCTGTGGCTGGCAGACCGGCCGCGCAACGAGCGGCGTGGCCTGGCGATCGCGATGGATGCCGTCCTTTGCGTCATTGCCGCGTGGGTCGCACTGTCCTTGCGCATTGGCAGCTGGGAGCTTTGGGATCGCTCGATCGCGATCGTCATCGGTTGCGCGCTCGCGTTCTGGTTTCCAATTGCATGGGCAACGCGAATCTATTCGTCGCTGATCCGCTTCGCAGGCGGACGGACGATGGCGGGTCTTGGCATCGCTTGCGCCTATTTCTCCGTTCCGATGTTGTTCGTCCTGATGGTCGTCGGCGTTCCGGGGGTCCCCCGTACAATGGGGCTCCTGCATCCGATCATCTTTCTGGCGTTGCTGACACTCAGTCGGCTCGTCATCCGGTTCGGGCTCACCGATATTCTCGGCATTATCAAAGGCAGTGCTAGCCGGCGGCGCGTGGCCATCTATGGGGCCGGACGCGCCGGCCAGCAGTTGGCGCTCGCGATGCGGCATGAACCGCATATGTGGCTCGTCGCCTTCTTCGACGACGATGCCCGGCTGCACGGGCAGCTGCTCGACGGCATCCCGGTGTACAAATCGACATCGCTGGACTCGCTGATCGACGAGTTGCAGGTCGACGAAGTGCTGTTGGCGATCCCGAGTGCATCGCGGGCGCGGCGGCGCGAGATCGTCGAAGAGATATCGGCGCACAATGTCTTCGTCCGGGCGCTTCCCAGCGTCGGGAGCATCATCGACGGCGACGTGTCGGTAAGCGATCTTCGCGAGGTCGAGATCGACGAGTTGCTGGGGCGCGACCCGGTTGCGCCCAACACCCTCCTGCTCGGGCGCACGATTGCGGGTAAGCGCGTGCTCGTCAGTGGCGCGGGCGGGTCGATCGGGAGCGAGCTTTGCCGCCAAATCCTGAATTTGCGGCCGCGGCAATTGGTGCTGGTAGAGCAGTCGGAACTCGCGCTCTATCAGATCGAGCGCGAACTTTCGCAGGTGATCCGGTCGAACGGCTTCGATACGCAGCTGGTCCCGCAATTATGCGACATTGCGGACCAGGGGTCGGCGCATCGCATTTTTGACAGATACCGGCCGGAAACCGTATTTCATGCCGCCGCCTACAAACATGTTCCGTTGGTCGAGGCGAACCCGATCGCCGGATTGCGCAACAATGTGCTCGGGACGTTGAACGGCTGCCTCGCAGCGGAAAAAGCGGGCGCGTCGCATTTCATCCTGGTCAGCACCGACAAGGCCGTGCGGCCGACCAACGTCATGGGGGCGTCGAAACGGATTTGCGAACTCGTCCTGCAGTCGCGTGCGAAGGAGCAATCCGGCACCATCTTTGCGATGGTGCGCTTCGGCAATGTTCTGGGATCGAGCGGTTCGGTCGTCCCGCTCTTCAAGGAGCAGATCCGGCGCGGCGGGCCCGTTACGCTGACGCACCGGAACGTAACACGCTATTTCATGACCATTCCCGAGGCGTCGCAACTCGTCATACAGGCCGGCGCGATGGCAAAGGGTGGCGAGGTCTTCGTGCTGGACATGGGACAGCCGATCCGGATTTACGATCTGGCGACGGCGATGATCCAGCTTTGCGGGTTGACCGTTCGATCGGACGAGCATCCGAATGGCGACATCGAAATTCAGGAAATCGGACTTCGGCCGGGCGAAAAGCTGTATGAGGAATTGCTGATCGGCGACGATCCGAAGCCGACGACGCATCAGCGAATCATCCAGTCGCACGAATCGATGATCGAATGGAACAAGTTGCAGCCGCTGCTGGCGGAATTCGCCGTCGCGCTGGAGGCTGGCGATGCCGCCCGCGCGCTGGCGATCATGGCAGGCCTGGTGCCCGAATACCGATCGGCCACGACCGATGACGGTCTGAAGGCGGCAGGTTAGTATATCGTTCGAAGCGCTTGCCATGCGCCCTCGCTCTGCGCCATCTGGACCTTGGATCGAGATAGTGCCAATGGCGCGCTTCATTGATTCGCAGGCATAGCGGCGACCCGGCTTCCGTGGGATTTTCTTATATGGTGTTCATTTCCGAAGCGTCGGGTCGGCAAGCGGCGTTCCAACGGGCATATGGAGCTATTGTTCTTCTGCTTCTGGTCTTCCTGATGGGCGGCAGCGGTCGCGCGGATAACGCATCATTCCTTTTGTTGCGGCCGATTTCGGCGTTCGCACTGGTCTTTGCGCTGTGGAAATATGGCGCGCCCTTCTGGCGCCAGCATCGTTCGCTCGCTTATCTGACGCTCGCGGTCGTCCTGGTGCCCGCGATCCATCTGGTGCCGCTTCCGCCGGCCATATGGACCGCGCTTCCGGGGCGCGAGCTGGTCGTGGATGTTTTCCGTGAAAACGGCATGGCGCTTCCCTGGCAACCCATATCGATGGAGCCGCTTTCCACGCTCAACGCCCTCCTGTCGCTGATGTTGCCGATTTCCGTGCTGCTGCTCGCCGTTTCGGCATCGCGGCCGCAGCAAGCCGATATGATGCGTGTCATTCTGCTGATCGGCGCCGTGAGCGGATTGTTGGGGCTGCTTCAGGCCATAGGCTCACCGACAAGCCCGCTCTATTTCTATCGTATCACCAACAATGGCATGGCCGTGGGCCTGTTCGCCAATCGCAACCATCAAGCCATATTCCTGGCATGCCTGATCCCCCTTATCTCGGCACATCTCTCGCTCATTTCGGGGCGGAACGAGACCGTTCGGCTGCTCAAGGCGTCGAGCGCGGCGGCGGCGATCTTCCTTATCCCGTTGATCCTCGTGACGGGCTCGCGGACCGGTCTCCTGCTTACCTTGCTGGCGATCCCGCTGTCGCTCTGGATCTATCGCGAGCCGGTCGTCGTCGGCAGGCGGATTGACTTGTCGAGTGCGCGGCGGCTGTCGCTTTTCGCTTACAGCGTCGTCGGGTTGCTGATGCTCGGGCTTCTGACGCTCGCGAGCTTCCGTGCACCCGCCGTGTCGCGCCTTCTCGCCAGCGACGCGGCGGGCGATCTTCGCTGGACGGCTCTTCCGACGTTGTTGAAGGCGACCGGGGACCTGATGCCCTTCGGAAGCGGTGTCGGAAGCTTTGTGCCAATCTATAAGGTTTACGAACCGCGCGACTTGTTGTCGCCGAACTATTTCAACCACGCGCACAATGATTATGTCGAGGTGCTGCTGACCGTCGGCCTGCCGGGCGCCCTTTTGATCCTGGTTGCCGGATTCATGCTCTTTCGTGCCGCGATGCGGGCGGCGAAGCCGTCGGCAGCGCTCGCCGCTTCGCGCGAGGATTTGATCCTGCTGCGGGCAGGGGTCGCGGTGCTAGTCCTTCTTGCTATCGCAAGCGTTGGTGACTATCCCCTCCGCACGCCTTCCATCGCTGCCCTCGGGGCTGTCGCAACGGCCTGGATAGTTGGCGCGCTCCGGAGGACCCGGCCGCAATGAGCGTGATGCAGGGTATGTGTTTTCAGGAGTCTAGGTGGATTATGGCGGTCGGAATGAGAGCGTTTGGGATAGCGGTTGCCGCCTTGGCCTTGTCGGGCTGCAACAAAACGCCGCCGCTTAAGTCGAGCGACGCTGTTGCCGTGGTGCAGCCGGGTGAACTGCCGGCGCCGTCCGATGCGATGCTGGCCGGCGTCGACGGCTATCAGATCGGGCCTTTCGATCGCATAATCCTCGACGTTTACGGATTCCCGGACCTTTCGCGCCGCGAAATCGAGATCGATGCGGCGGGTCGTTTTTCGGTTCCCATCGCAGGCGAGATCAACGCGAAGGGACTGACGCCGGCGCAAGCCGCCGACCTCGTCCGTCAGCGCCTGCAGGCGGCCTATGTCCGCGATCCGAAGGTTGCCATCAACCTGCAGGAAACAAAGAGCCGCTACGTCACCGTCGAAGGTCAGGTGACGCAGCCCGGCAACTATCCAGCCTTCACCGACATGACGCTGATGCGCACGGTGGCATCGGCGAAGGGGCTGACCGAATTTGCGAAGATCGACGATGTCGTGGTTTTCCGCACTGTCGGCGACAAGCGCATGGCTGCACTCTATAATCTGGGTGCGATCCGCCGCGGCGTCTATAACGATCCGAAGATTTATCCGTTCGACGTCGTCGTCGTCGGAAACTCCCCGGGTCGCCGCCTGTTCCGGGACTTCCTGAGCGCCGCGCCGCTGCTGGTGTCGCCGCTGGTGGCTGTACTCGACCAAAACAACTGATCGGCGCGCAGCCGTCCTTTTCCTGAATAGCGAGCATTTTGATGAGCCCAGTGGTTGAACTTTCACCGGACACTGTCGACGCCGAGAACATCGACAGCCCCGGCACGGCGAAGTCGCTGCCCGTTCTGTTCCACTATTGGAACATCGCGCGGCGGCGGTGGTGGCTTATCGTCGCGATCATCGTCGCGGCGCTGTCTGCCGGGCTGGTGATGACATTGCTCGCGAAGCCGCTCTTCACCGCGACGACGCGGATCGAAATCGGCCGTCAGCAAGCCAATGTCACCAGTTTCGAAGGCGTCCAGGCGCGCGATATGGGGCAGAATCTGGAATTCTATTCGACCCAATATGACTTGCTGAAGGCGCGCTCGCTTGCCGAGCGCGTGGTAAAGCAGATGCGCCTCGCCCGCGACCCGCAATTCGTCGAGGCTTTTGATCTCGACAATACGGGCGACGCGCTGGTTGCCAATAGCGGCTTCCGGCAGCTTTCGAGCGCGCAGCTCGAGAAGCGTGAAATCGCCGCCACGAATATTCTGTTGAGCGGGGTCAGCATCGCGCCGATCCGCGGCTCGGCACTGGTCGATATCCATTTTACCAGCCCCAGCCCGGCGCTTTCGGCTCGCATATCCAATGCCTGGGCGGAAGGATTCATCCAACAGAGCATGGATCGTCGTTTTGCGTCGACGTCCGACGCGCGAAAATTCCTCGAGACGCGTCTCGAAGGATTGCGCGCGCGATTGCAGCAGTCGGAAGGGGCGCTTGTCGATTATGCGGCGCGTCGGAAAATCGTTCGGCTTGAAGACACGCAGTCGGCCGACGGCCGCACGCGGACGACGCAGACGCTGGCGCGCGCCGACGTCGAGGCGATCAACAACGAACTTGCGAAGGCGACGGCCGATCGCGTCGCGGCAGAGTCGCGCATCGGGTCGGCTGGCCGCGGACGCAACAGCCTTGAAGCGGTCACGAACCCGGCGATCAACAGCCTGCGCGCGCGTCGCGCCGACCTGGCTTCTGAATATGCCAAGATTCTGATCCAGTTCGAACCCGAATATCCCGCCGCGCGAGCGTTGAAAGACCAGATGAGCGCCATCGATGCGAGTATCGCGAGCGAGGAGCGCCGGGTCGGGGATTCGCTCACGGCAACCTATCGGGCGGCGGCCGATCGGGAAGCGCAACTGCGCGCACGGCTCGATACCATGCTGGGCGTTCTGTCGTCGCAGGACCGCGATTCCATCCAGTATAATATCTATCAGCGCGAGGTGGACACGAACCGCCAGCTCTATGACAGCCTGCTTCAGCGCTACAAGGAAATCGGCGTTGCAGGTGTTGCGACCAACAATATCTCGGTCGTCGATGCCGCCATTGCGCCGCAGGCTCCTTCCTCGCCGCGCCTGATCCTCAATCTCGCTCTCGCGCTTTTCGGCGGCATCGGTCTCGCTGGATTGGTCGTGCTTGTCCTCGAAAACCTCGATGAAGGCATCCGCGAGCCGTCACAGCTCAGCACCGCGCTGCAGCTGCCGATCCTCGGTGTCATTCCCGACAGCGGCGATCTTACGACGATCGACCTGATTGCCGATCCCAAGTCCGAGCTCTCCGAAGCCTATATGACGGTCCGGACGAATCTGGCGCTGACGACGGATCATGGCTTGCCGCGGACCCTGTCGCTGACCTCGTCGTCGCCGGCGGAAGGCAAGTCGACATCGAGCCTGGTGCTCGCGGCGACGATCGCGCGCGTCGGCCGTTCGGTCGTTCTCGTCGACGTCGATCTTCGCAAGCCTTCGGTGTGGGACTATCTCGGCCTGCGCAACGATGGCGGCGTCAGCAACGTGCTGACGGGCCAGGGCGACTGGCGGACGTGGGTCCAGAAGACCGATCTTCCGAACCTCAGCCTGCTCGCCGCTGGCCCGACGCCCCCGAGCCCGGCCGATCTGCTGAGCGGCGACAGTCTGCGCCAACTGGTCGAGGAGCTGAGCCGCGAATATGATCATGTCATTCTCGACTCGCCCCCGCTGCTCGGCCTGGCGGACGCCGCGCTGATCGCGAATGTCGTCGAAGGCGTGATCTATGTTACCGAGGCGCAACGGACTTCCGTGCGCGCCGCGCAGCAGTCGATTGCGCGTTTGCGGCAGGCGAAGGCTCGCCTGTTCGGTGCCATTTTGACCAAGTACCGCACCGACCAGCACGGCTATGGATATGGCTATGGTTACGGCTATGGCTATGGCCGCGACGAAAACGCCGAAGGCGGAAAGAACTGATGCAACGTCGTCGACGCTCCCCCGCCAAATGGGCGAAGGAGCAACTGCTCGGAATCCGGATCAGCCGCGGTTTCGTCGGCGCCGCTGTGGTCGCCGCGCCGATCGCGCTGTTTTCCTTTTTTGCCGTTGCCGCCAATAGCGGCATTGCAATTCCGCTTTTCCGGGCGGCGGGACCGTCTCTCTATCCCGATTTCGACATTCTCGATAAGCGCGATGCTGCGATCGTCGGAAAGAAGATCACGCCGGCCAAAGCGCGCGAGCACGTTGCGGAAAGCCGCGCGCTGCTCGTCTCTGCGCCCCTGTCGTCGACGGTCGTGCGCTCGATCGCGCTCGGCCGCGACGCGTTGGGAGACAAACAGGGTGCGGCCCGATCGATGGCGATCGCCAGTCGATTGTCGCGTCGCGATGGCCTCACGCAAATGTGGCTCGCAAATGCAGCGCTTCGAAAGGAGGATGCCCAGGAAGGTTTCCGTCATTTCGACACGTTCCTGCGAACCTATTCGCCAGCGGAAACACAGGTTGCGATCGAGCAGATGGTTGGCGCTCTTCGTTTTCGTGAAGCGCGGGTGGAACTGGCGCCATATGTCAGCGCTAGCAATCCCTGGTATGAGCGTTTTATCGGTGTCGCCGCCGGGCGGGCACCAAAGGCGGCCGATGTCGCGGACTTGCTGCTTCGCGCCAAGTCGATCCCCGACAATCCCTATTTGCGCGGATATTATGCGACGCTGTTCGAGCGTCTGATCAACGAAAAGGCCTATGCCGAGGCGCTTCGCCTGTATCCGCGCCTACCCGGTGCGAAACCCGGCGTGCTTCGCGCCGTTGCCGCCACGCCCGAGACCCTGTCGGTCGGCTATGCGCCCGCGATCTGGAGCTTTGCGGACGACGTCGATCGGGGGGGCGCGCCACGAGAAACGAACAATGGCATCGGCCTGGAGTTTTATGCTCAAGCGGACACGATCGGCATATCCGGTCAAAAGCTGATACAATTTCCGGCAACTGGGAAACCGCAGACGTTTTACTGGACAGTTGCGGAGCAGGAAACCAATTCCGGATCGAGCGCGCGTTGGAAGCTGAATTGCCTTGGGCCGAAGCAACCTGCCGAGATTCAGTCGGTCAATCTGATGACGGTGCAACCGGAATCGCGGCTGCGTATGGCCGTGCCCGCAGGTTGTGAGATCGCGGTCCTGCGTATGGAAATGGCGGGCGGCGTCGGCAACAATATGGCGCGGATCGTCGTCGATCGCTTGCGCACGGAAACGGATGGCGATTCGCCAGTGAAAGCCCGCACGGCCCGGTGATGCTGAAGCGGCTGATCGATCTGACGGCGTCGGCTGCGGCGTTGCTGATCCTGTCGCCGCTGATCGGGATGGTGGCGCTGCTGATCCGCATGAAGCTCGGATCGCCCGTGCTGTTTCGGCAAATGCGGCCGGGCAAAGACGGTAAACCGTTCGCCATGATGAAATTTCGCAGCATGACCGATGGCCGCGATGCCATGGGGGAGTTACTTCCCGATAGCGAGCGGTTGACGCGGTTCGGGCGCTGGTTGCGTAGCTCGAGTGTCGACGAACTGCCGGGGCTTTGGAATATCGTGCGCGGCGATATGAGCCTGGTCGGACCGCGGCCGCTTTTGATGGATTATTTGCCGCTCTATTCTGCGGAACAGGCGCGGCGTCATGACGTCAAGCCCGGTCTGACCGGTTGGGCGCAGGTCAACGGTCGGAACGCGCTGAACTGGGATCAGAAATTCGCGCTCGACACCTGGTATGTCGACAACCAGTCATTGTTTCTGGATATCAGGATCATCGCGATGACGGTCGGAAAAGTCCTGCGTCGCAGCGATATATCCGCCGCTGGCGAGGCGACGATGCCCCGGTTCACCGGAACCGAAGCATCGCCCCCCAAAGAGATATAGTCCGCGTCCCGGGGGACGATCAGAAACTATATTCTTCGTTGTCGACGTAAATGAGCCGTGGGTCGGCGGTCGGAGCTTCGCTATCCTCAAGTATATTGTGCACCACTCTGGCGATCGTGGGCGCCGCTAGGGGCACAAATTCCAGCTTGCAGTAGGTGAAGGTGTTTGCGGTGATCACATGCGCCGATGCGAATTCGACGACCGTCCGCCCGAAAGCCGGATAATTGTCATGGCCGCGGATGCCGTTTCCGCTGATGATCGTGTTGTAGCTCAGGCTTTGAATCGCGCGCGCGATGCGGCCGCCTTCGCTGCTTATGACATTGTTGACGATCGAGCCGCGATAACGGCTGGGCCAGGTACGATGAACGGCCTGGGTTATAAAGCCGCCGGCTTTTACGATGGTCAGATTACCCTCGATCGTGAAGTCCGAGAAATCGTCGGTTCCAAAGCCGTAACCGCCGGTTTCGCCGGAAGCGACCGTCAGCACGCACCCGGTAATGTCGCCTTTCGAACCGCCGCATAGCTCGGCTGCATCATGGTCGGCGGTCGCAAAGCTGCTGTTGCGCAGGTGGACATCGTCCCCCCACAGATACACGCCGAGCCCCTCGACCCGGCCGACGTTCACATTGTCGATCCAGATGTCGCTGTTGCGCACCGATCCCGTCGTTCGGGTCTTGATCCCGCAAATCTCCAGCCAATCGCTGCCGGTGCCGACGAGATTGTTGACGCGGTTGGGATCGATCGTGAAATCGCGGAATTGCAGCGAGGTCAGGCCGTCGCCGATCGTGCGAATGACGTTGCAGAACTGGCCGTCGTTCAGATGGATCACGGCCGCGCGGCTTTGGCCACGTAATGTCGAGTGGCTCTGCGTCACCAGAATCGCGCCGGTCACACCAACCGGCAGACCAGGGCTCGCTGCAACTTGATAATTGCCATCATAGAGAAACACCGAGCCGCCAGTGGCGAGGGCTTCGTTGATTTCGATCTGATCGTCGACCCCATCGCAAACCATATCGGCGAATGCCTTGTTCGCGGGAAGCGAGTCCACAGCCGCGATCGAGATCGTGCGCGGGAATGCGACGGTGCCGGAGGTCATATTGCGAAGTTCACTGGCGGATGGCGCCAGTTCGAACGTCGCGACGCGAAGCAGCCGGCTGTTCAACTGATTTACGCCGTCCCAGGTCGCGCCAAGGTGGAGATCGGTGATCGCGATCGGATCGCCACCGGACGCGCCGCCATATTCGACACCGTCCTGACAGAACAGCCATTCGCCGTCCTTCCACGCTACCGCAATGCGCACCTTGTCGCCCGGCGCAGAGGTCGCGAGCGAAACGGAAGCAAAGGCGTTTCCACCGATGACGACCGAGACGTCGATCATGCCGCCGGTCGTGCACGCAACGGTAATCCGGTTGGTTCCGGTTGCGTCGGCCCAGTCTGCGATAGTTTGCGATGCGGTGCTCGCCGGACCGATCAGCGCTTCGACAAACAGGCCGCCGTGATCGGGAGAGGGGATGCGGGCGAACAGAACTTCATCCTTCGCCCGGGATACTACGGCGTCGCTGGTCGGGATGTAGGATAGACGCTCTCCGAGGTTCAACTGCCCGCCCCAAAGCTGGACCGTCGCGTTCGGCGATGCGCCGAAGGCTCCGCCTCGCAAAGCGATCTGGAATGCGCCGCTGGAAGCGCCCGCTATCTCCTGGCGCCCGACGCGCTGCCATTCACCGGTGACCTCGACGACCAGATAGCCGCCAGCCGCAACATGCCGGATCAGCAATGTGCAGGGCGTTTCCGAGCGAACCCATATATCCCCGGAATAGGCGGCGTTAGGCGTGAGATCCGTAACAGCCTGCGACAGCTGGCTGATATCGCTTCCGCTGTTGTTGCCGTTCAAATCGAAAACCACCTGCGCCGCCATGGATGTTCCGTCGGGAGCCAGGGCTGCATCGGGGGTCACGACGGGGGCGAGCGCGCCGCCGAAAGCCGACGCGGTCCAGGGGGACTGATCCAACTGCGCCGAACGGAGCAGGAGGTTCGTTGCGGAGCGTTCAACGAGCAGGCCGAGGTCGGTGAGGCGAGGCATGTCGGGCGCGAAGGATTCCACGCTGCCGGTGCGATTTTGCGCCGTGCCAGACGTTGGGCGCTCGACCGCAATTGCGTCATTGTCGGCAAGCGAGGCAAAGTTCGTCAGGCCGTCGCGGAAATATCCATTCGCGAACAGAAATTCGGCGCCATAGACGGCGAAGGCGATCGCCTCGTCGGATCCGCTTATGCCATAGCGAACCGCGCGGAAGCGCAGCGGGCTGGCGGCAACGCGTATCGCCTGGTCGAAGAGATCGCGCACCGCGATTTCGCCTTCGATATCGGGCGATCCCGGGACGCGCGCGGTTACCAATGCGTTCTGGATAGACTTACCGGAAATGGGGGTCTCGCTCATATGTTCCTCCTTCGGGGCGGCGAACAGTTTCGCCGATGGGATACAGCTTCATGGTCCCGGACCACGACTGGCCCGGGCTGCGATCAGTCCACGAATGCTGAACGAAGCTCTAAGAACATAGATTGAATGTAGGAAAGCGATTTTTACCTATTTGGTAAATATTTCATTCTCCGTTTTTCCGGGAGTTATGCGATGACGGTCAGTTTGCCTTGTCGTTGCGCACCACATCGGACAGGCAGTTTTCGAGTTCGCGTGCCAAGTTGTTCCGGCTGAATCTGCCATGTGCAAGAGCCTTAGTGCGCTGGGCCGCCCCCGCGAGCCACGCACTATCGCGTGCATGGTGTAGCAAGGTTTCGGCCGCCGCGTCGGGGTCGTCGGGGCTCATCGAGCCGCCGATGTCATGTTCTATGGCGATATGGCATTGCCAACCAGCATGGTTGGAAAAAACCGGCTTTCCCGCAGACAAGGAGTCGAAGAACTTGTTCTGAACGGCATCCTTCCACAGGATGGGCGGCCCGGAGAACATGGCGAGGCAGATCGAGGCGCGCTGAATCCAGCCGGCGAGAATCCTTTTCGGGACCGCCGGGACCAGCTTCAGGTTGTGATCCAGTACCCCGAGGTTCGCCGCATGCTGGGCAATCGCGTCGCGGTCTGCACCGGCACCGATGATCGCAAAACGCACCTCGGGATCGCGTTTCAGCATCGCCGCGGCGACATCGGCGAGGTAGCCGACCTTGTTTGCCTTGCCCAAGGTTCCGGCGAAGATGATGAGCGGACGGTCGCCAAGCCATTCGGCATAGTCCGCGAGCGCATCGACGGGCGGGGGCGCTCCGAAAATGTCGTTGTCGCAGCCATTGGGAATGATCGTGATCCGATCGCGCGGATAATCGGTGCTGGCAACCTCGTCACCCATACCCGGCGCCAGCGCCACGACGCGAGCCGCGCGGTGGTAAGCCTCATGCTCGAGGCGAAGGGCCAGCCAGCGAAGGATCGGATTGTTGAGGGCCCCCAGTGCGATCGGAACCGCGGGCCAGACGTCGCGGACTTCGAACACATAGGGTTTCTTCAGGCGCCAGGACGCATAGATCGCGGGGATCGCGATCGTCAGCGGGGTGCTCGTCGCGAAAATCACGTCGGCGTCGTGAAAGGATGCGGCGCGGCGCGAAGCGGCGATGGCAAAACCGAAAAAGGCCTTGATCCGGTCCAGCCAGCCCATGCTGTTGTTGTAGGGCTGGTTCTTCCAATGAACGCGAATGCCTGCTTCTTCGGTGACGCGCCAGTCGGGCCCGCCCGCGACCGGTTGCTGATCGCTGGTGATCATGTCGACCCGATGTCCGGCAGCGACGAGGCGGCGCGCCATTTCATAGGACCGCGTGCCGCCCGGTTGGTCGGGGGTGAAGAAATATTGATGCAGATAGACGATGTGCATATGGGCGTTACGGCTGGAATGCGCGCACCGCCGCAATGACCTGATCGACGTCCGCATCGGAGAGATGCTCGCCCATGGGAAGGCTAAGCAACGTCGGCGCGAACTCCGAAGCCAGCGTGGGTGTGTTGTCGCTGCGCAGATAATCATAGGCGGCGAGATCGGGAAGGGCGATCGGATAGTGGACGCCGGAGTCGATCCCTTGCTGTTTCAGCCAGCCTTGCAGCGCATCGCGATGCGCGGTTCGAACGACGAAGAGATGGAAAGCGTGGCGGACATTCTGCTTGATCGAGGGCAGCGTGAGCCCGTCGGTGCCGGCCAGTCCCGACAGGTAGCGCTGGCCGATGGCATTGCGGCGGTCGATCCAGCTCTGAAGATGGGGCAGTTTGGCGCGAAGGATTGCGGCCTGCAGCCCGTCGAGGCGGCTGTTGCGTCCCTCGAATTGGTGGTCATACTTGTCGATGCGGCCGTGATTGGCGATCATCCGCGACCTGCGGGCGAGGTCGGCATCGTTGGTCAGGATCGCGCCGCCATCGCCATAGGCGCCCAAATTCTTGCCCGGATAGAAGCTGAATGTGCCGATATGGCCAACAGCGCCGATGCGCCGGCCGTCTATTTCGGCGCCATGTGCCTGCGCGCAGTCTTCGATCACTTTGAGATTGTGACGGCCTGCGAGTTCCATCAGGCCCGTCATGTCGCAGGGGTGGCCGTAAAGATGGACGGCGATGATCGCCCCGGTTTTCGGTGTAATGCGGCGTTCGGCGTCGGCGAGATCGATCGTATAGCTGATCGCGTCGGCCTCACAGAAGACAACGCGGTGGCCTGCGCGGGTCACGGCCTCGGAACTGGCGATGAAGCTGTTCGCGGGGACGAGGATTTCGGAGTTCGCGGGCAGATCGAGCGCCTCGATCGCGATCTCGATCGCGTCGGTGCCATTGGCGACGCCGATACAATGCTCGGCCTCCTGAAAGGCGGCGAATTCGCTTTCGAAGGATTTGAGATCGGGGCCGCCGATGAAGGCGGCATTGCCGATCACGCGGGCAATGGCGGCATCGACGTCGACCTTGATCGATTCATATTGGGCGACCAGGTCCAGAAACTTCACCACCGTCAGAGATTCCTTATCTTGCGTGCGGGATTGCCCGCGTAAATTCCGGGTTCGTCGATATCGCGCGTGACCACCGATCCGGCACCGACGACGACATTGTCACAAATGGTTACGGGCAAGATCGTCGCGTTCGACCCGATCGACACCTTGTTTCCGATCCGTGTCGAACGCCATAGCGCGCGATCGCCCATTGCCGGGCCGCCGGTCTGGAAAAGGTCGTTGATGAACATCACGCCATGCGCGACGACGCAATCGTCGCCGATCGTCACCAGTTCGCACACAAAGCTGTGCGACTGAATCTTGCATCGCCGCCCGATCGACACATCCTTCTGGATTTCGACGAACGGTCCGATGAAACTATGGTCGCCGATCGTGCAACCATAGATGTTGGCGGGTTCGACCACCTTGACGCCTTCGCCGAACTGGACATCCCTTATACCGCTTTGCAGCAAAATGGGATCAGCCATCGGCGCGGCCGAGCTTGGCCATGCGCGGGTTGAAGCGCAGGTCCACGGTCTTGCCGGTCTCGATCGATTCATAGATCGCCGAAATCAGTTCGAGACTGCGACGCCCGGTCAGGCCGTCGACCAGTTGCGGGCCACCCTTGTTGATCACGTCGACGACATGCTCGTAATAGGCCTGATGGCCGAAACCATAGACGTTCGGCGGATTGACCGAATAATTTTGGATCACGGCGTCATCCTCGGCCTCGGGGTCGACGAAGTTCCAGGTTTCGAGCTTGTTCACCGCGAAGCCACCGATAACCACCGTGCCGCCTTCGCCGAGGATCGAGATCGATCCCTCGAGATCCGTGGGCCGCGTCGCCCCCGTCGCCTCGATGACGCCAAGCGCGCCATTGGCGAATTGCAGCACGACGGCGGCGGTGTCTTCGGCCTCGATGTCGACCAGCCGTGTCGCACTCATTGCCGACACACGCACAACATCGCCCATCATCCATTCGAGAAGGTCAACGTGGTGGCTTGCCTGGTTCGTCAGGACGCCGCCGTCCTGCGCCCAGGTGCCCCGCCAGCTGTCCTGATCATAATAGGCTTGCGGACGGCACCAGCGGACGCGGACGGTGCCCATGACAAGCTTGCCGAACCGGCCTTTTTCAAGCGCTTCGCGCAGCTTGGCGACAGGAACGTTAAAACGGTTCTGTTTGACTACGAACAGGCGAACGCCCGCCTTGTCGCATGCCGCGATCATCGCGTCGGCGTCCGACAGCGTGAGGGCCATTGGCTTTTCGACAACGACATGCGCACCATATCGTGCAAGTTCGATCGTGTGGCGTGCGTGGTTGCCGCTTTCGGTCAGGATCGTGACGACGGCGGGTTTGATCTCCTGCATCATCTTGTGCATGTCGGTGTACCAGGGCACGCCGAACTGCTTGCCGATCTTCTCGGCCTTTTCGGGAACAATGTCGCAGACGGCAGCCAGGCGCGCACCCCCGATGACGCCGTTCCCGAGCAATTCGCTGTGCCGCTTGGCGATTCGACCGCAACCGACAATGCAAAAGTCCAACATCGATATCCTTCCCGGGTATTTCGAACCCGCCGTGATTTTGGGAATAGCGTCCGGCGCAGCTATGCGTCCGCCGGAAAGGGGGCGCCGCCGTGGGTCAGGTACACACCGTGAGATTCAAGGGCGATTCCATGGATTCCGGTCACTTTGGCTCCTTCGCGTCCGCATAAAGCCCCTTGAGATTAAATCAATAGCTTGTAGAGGCCGGGCCAAGGGGAAGCGGCCAAGGGTGGCCCTTGTCAGGCGCATGCAAATGCGGTGTCGGGCAAGTTGACGAAATAGGATTCCCTGTGGAACAGAAAAGCGCGATGGACGGGAATGCGGATGAGATGACGGCAAATCATGTCGGCATCATCGACTATGGGATTTGCAATGTCGGATCGGTCCGCAACATGCTGCGCCGATCGGGAATTCTGGCTACCTGCATCTCTTCGCCGGACGATCTGGAGCGCTTCGACCGGATCATCCTGCCGGGTGTCGGACATTTTCGCGCCGGGATGACCAATCTCGAAAAAGGTGGCTGGATCGAGCCGATCCGCCATGTCGCGCTGACGGAGCGCAAACCCGTCCTCGGCATCTGCCTTGGCATGCAGCTTCTGGCGCATCATAGCGAAGAAGGCGATTGCGAGGGGCTGGGCTTGCTCGACATGGAAGTCCGGCATTTCGACCGGACCCGGCTCGACGCAGCCCTGCCGGTTCCGCACATGGGCTGGTCCGAAGTCGACGCCGACAAGTCGCATCCCCTGACGCAGAGCGAACAGGCGGAAAACCAGCGCTTCTATTTTGTGCACAGCCTGCACGTCGTCCCGCGTAGCGACGCGGTTCAGCCGCTGTTCTGGTGCAATTACGGCTATCCGTTCGTTGCCGGTTGCGCGCGCGACAATGTGATGGGCGTGCAGTTTCATCCGGAAAAAAGCCATATGTTCGGCGTCGAATTGCTGACCAATTTCGCGAGGATCTGATGCGCCGGCTTCGATTTATTCCCGTGCTGCTGCTCGACGGCACAAGCGCCGTCAAAACGCACCGGTTCCAGCCCGCGCGCTATATCGGCGACATCGTCAACGCCGCGCAGATCTTCAACAGCAAGATGGCCGACGAATTGATCGTCGTCGATATCGGCGCCCATCGCGGCAATGCGTCCCGGCCCGACGTCATTCGCCATCTTGCCGAGGAATGTTTCATGCCGCTCGCTTTCGGCGGCGGGATCGAGAGCGTCGAGCAGGCGGCGGGGCTTTTCAAGGACGGGATCGAGAAGATCTCGATCAATACCGCATTCGTCGAAGGCGGCGGGCTCGTCGAGGAGGCCGCAAAGCAGTTCGGTAGCCAGAGTGTCGTGGTGTCGATCGATGCGAAGCGCGAAGCTGATGGCAGTTACCAGGTCTACAGCCGGGGTGGCACGCGCGCGTTGGGCGTTACGCCGGTCGAGATGGCGCGCCGCGCCACCGATCAGGGCGCGGGCGAGATCATCATCCAGTCGATCGATCGCGACGGGTTGCGGTGCGGTTATGACAGCGAGCTGATCCGGTCGATCGTGCAGGCGACGACGCTTCCGGTCGTGGCGCTCGGCGGCGCCAATACGGTCGATGACCTTGCACAAGTCATTCTGAACGACGGCGCCTCTGCAGCCGCAGCGGGATCGATGTTCGCCTTTTACGGACGGTTGCAGGCGGTGCTGATCAACTATCCTCGCCCCGAGGAGCGCGCTGCCGCGGTCGCCACTGCACGAGCAACTTCTGAGGCGACGACTGTCGCATGACCTCCGCTTATCAGATGTGCACCCGGACGGTCATGGACACGACCGATCCGGAAATCCAGTTCGACGAAAATGGCGTATCCAGTCACTATTGGCATGCGCAGGATCTGATCGCGCGCCTCGTCAAGCCGGGCCTTACGGGGGAGGGCGAACTTCGCGCGCTCGCCGACCAGATTCGCGCAGAGGGCAGGGACAAGCCCTATGACTGCGTCATGGGGGTCAGCGGAGGGGTCGATTCCAGCTATGTCGGCGTCATGGCGCGCGACCTCGGACTCCGGCCGCTCGCGGTTCATCTGGATAACGGCTGGAATACGGACACTGCGGTGTCGAACATTCATTCGCTGCTCGAAAAGCTCGATATCGACCTGTACACCCATGTGGTGAACTGGGATCAGTTTCGCGATCTGCAGCGCTCGGTCTTTCTGTCGTCCCTGCCGAATATCGAGGCGGTGACCGATCATGCGATCAAGGCGCTTTTGCTGCAGACCGCGGAAATATTCGGCGTCCGTTATGTTCTGAGCGGATCAAATGCCAATACCGAAGCGATCCTGCCGGGGGCCTGGGGCTATAATGCCGACGATTCCCGGATCATCCTTGCGGCGAAAAAGAAGTTCGGCGATCGCCGCATCGGCATCGACACCTATCCGCACATGAGTTTCATCGACTATGTGCGCTATATTTATGTCAAGAAAATCCGGATCGTCCCGCTGCTTAATTATGGCGACTTCAACAAGGCGCGGGCGCTGGAAATCATGAAGCAGCGCATCGGCTATGTTCCCTATGCGCGCAAACATGGCGAGAGCCGCTTCACGCGCTTTTTCCAGGAATATTATCTGCCGGAGAAATATGGGTTCGACAAACGCAAGGCGCATCTGTCGAGCCTGATCGCATCGGAGCAGATGACGCGCGACGCAGCGCTGGCCGAATTGGAGAAGCCGCTCTACGATCCGATCTCCAAGATGATCGATATCGAATATTGCACGCGCAAGCTGGGTTTTTCGGAGGAGGAATGGAAGCGGGTGATGGAAATGCCAATTGCCTATCCGCGCGACTTTCCGAACAATGAAAGGCTTATAAAAGCGTCCGTTCGCGTCCGTCATTCCCTCCAAAGGACTCTCGCTGCAATTCGCGGCCGCTTCTGATGACAGGCGAAAGCACCTTGCCGCGAAATATCGCTATTTATGGCACGGGTGGATGCGGGCGTGCTTTGGCCCACTCACTCATCCAAGCGTCCAATATATGGGCTAAGAACACCGGCACAAAGATGCAGGTCGTCTTCGTCGACGATGATCCCGGCGCGATCGCGCCATTGCCGGTTGTTCCATTTGAATGTCTTGGCATAGGCGATCGTTTTGTTATCGGCGTAGCTGACGGACATACACGTAGGCGCCTAGAAAAAAAATGTCTGGAGGCAGGATTGTCCGCCTTTGATTTTCGAGCACCAAGTGCCGAAATCGGCCTTGGAAATTCGATCGGCACGGGGGTCGTTTTGATGTCGAATGCAATGATAACCACCAACGTTCGAATTGGGCGTCAGTTTCAGTGCAATATTTATAGTTACGTAGAACATGATTGCGTAATTGGGGATTTCGTGACCTTTGCTCCCCGCGTTAGTTGTAATGGCAATGTGCATATAGGCGACTATGCCTATGTTGGAGCGGGCGCTGTTATCAAACAAGGCGC
Source organism: Sphingopyxis sp. YR583 (assembly GCF_900108295.1). NCBI lineage: Bacteria > Pseudomonadati > Pseudomonadota > Alphaproteobacteria > Sphingomonadales > Sphingopyxidaceae > Sphingopyxis > Sphingopyxis sp. YR583. Next base: position 91,692 of record NZ_FNWK01000002.1, read on the forward strand.
CCCCGGCCGTCCGCTGACGATCGGGCAAGGCGCAGTCGTGGGTATGGGCGCCGTCGTTACGAAAGACGTCGCGCCGGGTGCCATCGTCGTCGGCAATCCGGCGCGCGTCATGGAGCAGCAATAACTTCCCGGAAATTATCCGTTTTCCGCGACCAGCTTTTTCAGCGCATTTTGCGTCGCCCGGAACCTTGCTTGATCGACCGCCGGGACGCCCATCACGGTTTCGCCATCGCCGACGGGTTTTACAACCAGCGCACCGAAACCGACGGTCGCGTCGACCCCGATGTCGACCTTGTTCAGCACCATTGCGCCCGGTGCGAGCCAGGCGCGATCGCCAATCTTGCAACTGCCGGCCACCATGGAAAGCGCAATGACCGCAGCATCTTCACCGATCTGGACATTGTGCGCGATGTGGCAAAGATTGTCGATCTTGGCCCCCCGTTTGATGACTGTGTCGGTCAGTGCTGCCCGATCGATGCAGGTGTTCGATCCGATTTCGGCATCGTCTTCGATAATCACGCCGCCGATGTGGGGAAAGCTTTCCAGTGCACCGCTCTGGTTGCGTTCATAGCCGAAGCCGGCGGCCCCGATGACGACCCCGCCATGAATGGTGACGTTGGCGCCGATCCGCGTCGGGCAATAGATGGCGACATTGGGGTAGAGGATCGATCCCGCGCCGATCACCACTTCAGGGCCGATGTAGCAATGCGCGCCAACCGACGCACTTGGGTCGATGCGGGCACCGGTCTCGACCACGGCACTCGGATGCACTCCGGCGCCCGGGCGCGCCGGTGGGAAGAACCGCTGCAGCGCACGAATGAACGCGAGGCGGGGATTTGTCACTTCGACGAGCGTCACGCCCTCGGGCGGGGATGCCGCTTCGTCGGCAATCGCCGAGCAGAGGATGACTGCTCCCGGTGCCTTCGCGATGGCGTCCGTCAGCGCGTCACCCGTTGCACGCGCGAAGGTCAGCTGGTCGGTGGCAACGCGATCAAGCGCCGCTGCGCCGGTAATGATGCGATCGGGCGTCCCGCGAACGCCGACCACGAGTTCACCGAGGCTGGCGAGAATTTCCGACAATTGCACCGTCATGGGGCTCTCCAAAATCAAAGGATGGCGCGGATGAGTTCATAGCATTCGGCGTAGGTAGCGCCGCACTGCATCCCGCGGACCCGCGCCAGTGACCGGATCGCGTCGGGATCGGTATAGATGCTGCCTTGCTGCGTCTGATAGCATTGGATCGCCGCAATCTTGCGTTCGAGCTGGCTGTCGGTGAGGCGGACGAGAAAATCGTGCCGCATGACCCGGCAATTCCAAGGAAGCTCATAGCCCAAAATCGTCGAATATTTGAACGCGCGGATGGCCTCGATCGTCAGCGTGGAATGATCCTGGTGAATGTCGTCGCGGCTCGCCGTCATCACCAGCTGCGGATTGATTTTCTGCCGCAGGCGGATGAGTTCGTCGAGCAGTTCCTGGCGGACGCGCGGGAATTCGCGCACCGGAAAGTCGAAGCCGCCGCAATGGGCGGGATCGAGGCCCAGCGTCCGCCGGCTTGCTTCGCATTCCTCGATCAACAGTTCAGGCGGGTGGCCGCGCGCGATGGTGCTGATTGCACAGTCAGAGAAATAATAGTGATGCACGTCGACGCCCGCATCGCGCAAACGGCATATCAGTCCGGCGCAGCCCATCTCGTCATCGGGGTGTGCGCCGAGCACAAGCGCGGTTTTGATCGAAAAATCCCCAAGATTCTGAAGTTCCATGCGCGTTCCTATCTTTACGATCGGGTGAGGTCTTTGATGATATTTATGTAGAGGGCACGATCGTCCTCCCAGCGCGGTATCGGCCGCGCCGCGGCACAGACTCTGGCGACTTCTGCCTTGTCGATCGTCCGGACGAGATTTTCGACATCTGCGACATTCTGATCAACGATCCAGCCGCCGCCATGAGTGCGCACGAAATTGGCCATCTCCAGCATGTTCGCGACGATCACTGGCAGGCCTGCGTGGCGCGATTCGAACAGTTTGTTCGGCAATGAATAGCGATAGCTGAGCGAAACATCCTCGCCGAGACTGAGGCCCACATCGGCCGATGCGATGAAACCGATGACTTCGGCGGAGGGGACGGGGGAAAGGACGTGGATGTTCGGGTTGGCGGCAGCCACGCCGTGTAGCCATGTTTCCATAGAGCCATCGCCCAGCAATACCAGATGACGATCCGGCGGGCAGCGCTGAAACGCCTCGACAAGGATCGGAATGCCGCGTCCATGCGTCAGTTTGCCGAGATAGACGAAGATCATGTCGGTCTCGGCCAGACCCAATCTGCTCCGAATGCCGTCGACCCGAGTGCCATTTTCCTGCGGCGTCTCGGGCATGTTGCGGATCAGGTAGGGCTTTGCGATGCGATAATGCTCGGCGTACCAGTCTGCGATGGTCGCGCTGACGACGATAACCGCATCGGCCATGCGCACGAACCGCCGTTCGCCGACGCGCGCGATGCGCTTCAGCCCGTTCGACCAGCCGGTTCGTTCGCTTTCCAGTTCGTGCGCGTCATAGACGAGCTTCGCTTTCCCGATGATCCGCGCCGCCAGGATGCCGGCGGGCATGGCCGCGAGACTATGCGCCTGGACGACCGACGGGCGGGCGCGTGCCGTTTCGCGTGCGGCACGCAGGGTCCAGAGCGGCCAGCGCATCAGGCGGGCGATCTTGCCGCCGCCGCTCGACCATTTGGGCGGCCGGATCCGGCGAAAGGTGACGCGGTCGGCCATGACCTCTTCGTCCGCAAATGCGCCCTCTTGATACCCGATCCCGATCGCCTCGCTGGCCAGCCCTTCTTCGACCGCCGCTTTCGCGGCGCGCAGCAGCCGGCTTTCATGCGCCATGTTGCTGTAATAGATATGGACAATGGGGGCTGTCGGGGTCACGCGTCGCCACCTTTCTTTCCGAAGAGTTCGCCTTTTGCGAACTTGCGTACCAGTGCCGTCGCGCGGTTGTTGTTGTGATCGAACAGCCAGCCATTGTTGGGATAATTTGTCGCGTGAACCGCCGGAGCGGCCACTACGGCGCGCCATTCGGCTTCCGAGAAACCGAGCTTGCGCGAGCAATATTCGATATCGATCATCTTTTCGACCGGGTCGTACATGTCGCGGTCGAGTTCCGCCATCGCCGCTTCGCGCGTAATCGTGTCCGATGCGATCATGCTCGAAAAATGGGCCCGGCGCTTGTCGAAGCCGAATTTTTCCGGGAGGTAATATTCCTGGAAAAAGCGGGTGAAGCGGCTCTCGCCATGTTTGCGGGCATAGGCGTTGTAGCCGAACCGTTGCTGCATCACCTTGACCGCCTGCGCCTTGTTATATCCGCCATAGTTGAGAACCGGAACGAAGCGGATTTTCCGGCGAAGGATATAGTCGAGAAAGCGCAATGGGTTCAGATGCGGATAGGTTGCAATGCCGACGTCGGGGTTGCCGAAGCGGCGTTTGATCGCCTTGATCGAACGCCAGTCGCGATTGTCGTGCCCCCAGCTGCGCGGCAGGATCGATTCGGTCTCGACATTCGATCCCGAGAGCAGGAAGCGAACGCCATGTTCGGCCGCCTTGTGATACAGAAGCGCGGTGATCGCATGATCGGTCGCGACCTCGATATTTGGAACCGAGGCGAGAAAGAGCGACCGCTGGATGTCCTTGAACTCTTCCCAATCGATGACATGCGTAAAGAGATCGATATCGAGTTCGCGCAGCAACAGTTCGATGTTCGACACGGCCGTGTCGGTGTTCCAGCCGTTGTCGAGATGCACGGCGAGCGGCCGCAGACCCAGTTCCTTTGCGCGGATCGCCACAAAACTGCTGTCCGCACCGCCGCTGACGCCCATGATGCAGTCATAGGGCTTGCCTGCGCCTTCGGCACGGATCGTTGCGGCGATATCCTCGATGCGGCGCGATCCGTCGTCGCCGGGGAAATATTCCTTGGCGAGGCGCATGCGCGCGTTGTGAAAATGGTTCGATACGCCGGCGGCGTCGAAAGAAATCGCCGGATCCGACGTATCCATCACAGTGCGGGTGCAGATTTGATAGGGGCGGGCCATCCGCTGAAATTTCCGTATTTTATCGAGCGAAACGGCTGTTGCCGCCGCTGATCCGCCATTGGACGAATCCGTCGACGAGGTAAACGGTGGCGTTCGCAAAAGCGACGCCAACGACGAAATAGGCGGCGGGGAGTTTCCACACCGCACAAACGGCTATCACCGCCGCCATCAGGCTGACGCGGAAATATTCCCAGATGCTGATATAGCGTACCGCGCCGACGATGAGCGCGCCCTTGTCGAGCGGCGAAAGGACGAACTGGAGCGCGGCCGCGACCGCGAGAGACTGGGCATAAAAGCCCGAGACGCGCCAGGTTTCTCCAAAGACCAGCGCAAAGGCTTCGGGGGCGATCAGGACGACGACCGCAAGGGGGGCGACCACCAATGCGGCGAGCGATAACATCGTGCGGACGAACAGCGACCGGAACTCGCGTTGCCGCCGCCATGCTTCGGTCGCGTTTTGCCGATAGACGTCGCCCACCGCGTTGGCGATCAGCGAGGTGGGCAGCGCGATGATCCTTTGCGCCATCATGAAAAATCCGGCTTCGCGCGGACCATATAGCGCGGCGATCGCGATCGTCGGACTTTCGATCGCGGCCTTGTCCGCGACGTGGGCCGCGAGAAGATATTTCGGGTGATGGGCATAGCGACGCGCGACGGCGACGATGTCGTGCCGCCATGCCCGTAAGGACCGGCGGCGTACCTGCCGCAGAAAATCCCGAAAGATCGTCGCGGTGGTCACCAGTTGAGCTACGAAATGGCCGAGCATCAACCCGGCGGGGCCGGACATCGTCGCCCCCATCCCGAGCTGGCCGCCAGCGAGCAGCGTCGATTGCATGACGCGGTTTCGGCTCATCACGCCATAGCGGCCCTGCCGGTTGAGCCAGTAGGTCAGCGAGACATAGCTCGCCATCAGGATCGTCGCGGGTGCGACGAGCCACAACCAGGGGAGCATCGCCGGGGCATCGACGCCGTGTGCCATCCACTCGCCGGCGAAGAAGACAAGGACCATGAACAGCAGGGCGGTGACGACGGACAGGCCCATCGACAACAGGGTCAGCGCGACACCTTTGTCGCGGTTGGCGGGCAGCATGATCGCGAGGTCATATCGGCCGGTCGCCACCACCGCGAGGAACATCGTCAGCGAAAAATAGACCGCGAAAATCCCCAGTTCCGCGGGCGTGTACAGCCGCGTCAGCAAGGGGCTGATCAGTACGGGAATGGCCTGTGCGATCAGGGTGCCGCCCATCATGATGGCGACGTTACGAACGAAAAGGCTGCGCTTTGCCTGCGCGAAGAGCGATGACAGCCGCGACACGCGCGTCAGGCCTTCTGGAAACGCTCGACCGTTTCGACGATATGATCGATTTCCGCGTCGCTCAGATAGGGGTGCATCGGGAGGCTCAATACGCGGCGCGCGGCGCTTTCGGCGTGCGGCACCGGCGCGGGAAGGCGGCAAAGGTCGCGATAGGCCGGCTGATGGTGCAGCGGCACCGGGTAGTGGATCGCGGTCGGCACGCCGGCTTCATTCAGATGTTTCGCCAGCGCGTCGCGCTCGTCGGTCAAAATGGTAAGCTGCGCCCATACGCAATCGTCGCCCTGTCGGAGGAGCGGCAAGTCTATTCCCGGGATATCGCGCAGGCGCGCCCGGTACTTGTCCCCGATCGCGACGCGGGCGCGGACTTCCTCTTCGAACGTGTCCATTTTCGCGAGCAGGATTGCGGCCTGAATCGTGTCGAGCCGTCCGCCGACGCCGATGCGGGTATGATAATATCGGCGTTCCTGGCCGTGAACGCGGATCTCCCGCATGGCCGTCGCCAGTTTGGCATCGCGCGTGAAGATCGCGCCACCGTCGCCGTAACAGCCGAGCGGCTTCGAGGGAAAGAAGCTGGTGCAGCCGATCGTCGACACACCGCAGCTCTTGTCGCCGCTGAAGGTGGCGCCAAAGCTCTGCGCGGCGTCCTCGATGACCGGAATATTACCATGGCGGGCTGCAATCTCGTTGATCGCAGCCATGTCGGCACATTGGCCATAGAGAGCGACGGGCATGATGGCCCGCGTGCGGTCGGTAATTGCCGCCTCGATCAGCGCCGGGTCGACGTTGCAGCTCGCGTCGATGTCGACAAGGACCGGCGTCGCGCCCAGCAACGCGATGACTTCGGCCGTTGCGATGAACGTGAAGGGGGTCGTGATGACTTCGTCGCCCGGACCGATGTCGAGCGCCATCAGCGCAATCAGCAAAGCCTCGGTTCCCGAGGCGACGCCGATGCAATGTTCGACGCCGACATAGTCCGCCAGTCGCGTCTCGAGCTGAGCGATCTCCGGACCCATGATATATTGACCATGGTCGAGAACGCGATGGATCGCCGCATCGACCTCGGGCTTCAGCTGCTCATATTGCCGGGCAAGGTCGATGAAACGAATGGGGGGCTGCGCGTTCATTGAGGCGTACATCCATCTTGATCGATCTGATATTCAGATGCGCAGGCGCCGCACGTCACATCGCCTTCGCCCTCCAGCCGGACGCCGCAACGGCACATCCAGCCGATACGTCGCGCGGGTACGCCTGCAACCAGCGCATGCGCGGGAACGTCGCGCGATACGACTGCGCCGGCGCCGACAAAGGCATAGGGCGCGATCGTCACGCCGCAGACAATGGTGCAATTGGCGCCCAGCGTGGCACCGCGCCCCACCAGCGTGCGCCGGTATTCATTCTTGCGTTCGACCGCCGCGCGGGGGTTGTGCACATTGGTGAACACCATGCTCGGACCACAGAATACGTCGTCTTCCAGCGTCACCGCATCATAGACCGAGACATTGTTCTGGATCTTCACATTGTTGCCGATGAGAACGTCGTTGCCGACGAAGACATTCTGGCCCAGCGAGCAATTGGCGCCGATCTGCGCACCGGCGCAAACATGGACCCAGTGCCAGATCCGCGTGCCATCGCCGATGCGTGCCCCGGCGTCGACAATGGCGGTTTCGTGGATGGTCATGGCCGCTCGCGTCAATAGTGAAGCGGCAGGGCCACGCGGCGGCCCTCGCGCGCCGAAAGATAGGATGCGATGAGCACCTCGAGCGAGCGCAGGCCCTCACGCCCGTCGGTTTCCGGTTCGGCTTCGCCGCGGAGAACCGAAATCAGATTGTCGTAATAGAGCGGATGGCCGAACCCATAGACGGAGGTCGTTTCATATGATGCCGATTTGACCTGGTCGTCGATCGGGTCGGGAGTTTCGAACTCCCAATGCTGGATTTCATTGACCGCGACGCCGCCGACGCGGACGCTGCCTTTTTCGCCAAGGATCGTGATGCTGCCTTCGAGGTTTCTCGGATAGGTCAGCATGGTGACGTTCATCGATCCGAGCGCGCCCGAGCGCCAGCGGACATTGACGACGGCGCTGTCCTCGACCTCGATGTTGCGCGCGAGCGTTGCGGTGTAGGCGTGGAGGCTTTCGATCGGGCCAATAAGCCAGTCGAGCAGATCGACATAATGGCTGGCCTGATTCATCATCGCGCCGCCATCGAATTCCCACGTGCCGCGCCAGTCGGCACTGTCGTAATAGTCCTGCGGCCGGGTCCAGAAGACGTTGATGTTGACCATATAGATGCGGCCAAACCGGCCGCGGCTGACCGCGTCCTTCAACAGTTGCAATGTCGCGTTGCGGCGGTTCTGTTTGACCACGAACAGGCGGACGCCGGCTTCGTCACAGCCGCGCACCATTCGCAGGCCGTCTTCCCAGCGCGTTGCCATCGGCTTTTCGGTGACGACATGAAAGCCAGCCTGCGCGGCTTCGATCGCCTGGCGGGAATGGAGGCCACTCGGCGTCGTCAGAATGACGGCATCGGCATCGGTCGATTGCAGCATCGCGGTGAACGAGTCATGCCCGCGCGCGCCGGTTTTCGCGACCGCCTGTGCGAGCGCCGCCGGATCGATGTCGCAGACATCGACGACTTCGGCGCGATCGCTGTGGCTTTCGATGGCGCCGAAATGATTGTTCGCAATGCGGCCGCAGCCGGCGAGGGCGAAGCGGACAGGGCGGTCGACAACGGGGGGGCGTCGAAAGAGCATCGTTATGCCTTTATGATATTGGGGCGCGGAGTGCGGTAGCGTCCGCGGGTGTCGACGATCAGCGGCGAGTTGTTCGCGATCAGATCGTAATCGAAGCCGTCATGGTCGGTCGCCAGCAACACGACATCGGCGGCGGCCAAGGTCGCAGCGTCCAGCGTCACGCTCGCCAGGTCGAAATGTCGGTGATCGCGCATCTTCGGAAAGACCGGAACATGCGGGTCGTGATAGGTCACGACCGCACCCATGTCCTCAAGGCGCTCCATCAGGACGACAGACGGGGATTCGCGCATGTCGCCGACATTCTTCTTATATGCGATTCCGAGTACGAGAACGCGCGAACCGCGGATCGTCTTGCCAGCATCGTTCAAGGCCGTTGCAAGCTTGCCGATGACATAGTCGGGCATCGACGAATTGATTTCACCCGCCAGTTCGATGAAGCGGGCGTTCACCCCGAACTCTCGCGCTTTCCAGCTGAGATAGAAGGGGTCGATCGGGATGCAGTGACCGCCAAGGCCGGGGCCGGGCTGGTACGGAACGAAGCCAAAGGGCTTTGTCGCCGCCGCGCCGATCACCTCGTGAATGTCGATGCCCATCTTGTCGGCAACAACCTTCATCTCGTTGACGAGGCCGATGTTGACGGCGCGATGGATGTTCTCGAGCAGCTTGGTCATCTCCGCCGCACGCGTCGAGCTTACTGGCACGACCGTGTCGATGATCCGGCCATAGAGGGCGAGGCCGGCCTGCTGCGACGCTTCCGTATCGCCGCCCACGACCTTCGGGATCGTGCGGGTGGTGAAGTTCGGATTGCCCGGATCTTCGCGTTCGGGCGAAAATACGAGGAAATAATCTTCGCCCACCGCGAAACCGCGAGCCGCGATCCGCGGCAACAGCTCTTCGTCGGTGGTACCGGGATAGGTGGTGCTTTCAAGCGCCATCAACTGTCCCTCGCGGATATGGGGAAGCAAAGCCTCGACCGTATCCAGCACGTAAGACAGGTCGGGCTCGCGGTGCCTTCCCAGCGGAGTCGGGACGCAGATGAGCAACGCGTCGCATTCGGAGGCGCGCGAGAAGTCGGTGGTCGCCTGCAGGCCCGCTGCCCGCGCGGCCTCGATCTGCGACGAGGGTATATGGTCGATATACGAGCGGCCTGTCTCAAGGGCGACGACCTTGGACTCGTCGATATCGAACCCGATGGTCGGAAAGCCGACTTCGCTGAAGCGCAAGATAAGCGGCAGACCGACATAGCCCAAGCCCACAATCCCGACGACGGCGTCGGTATCCGCCACACGCTTCAGAAAATTTTCAAGAATCACAACAACTCCCGCGTCATGCGATCGGTAAATATCGAGCGTCGACAGGACTGGCTACACGGCAATATGCGTCGCTGTGCAGCCGTTCCTGCGGCGCGCTGCGCACCTATCGCCGGACCTGTGCAAATGCAAATCATGAAAGGGTCACAGCGGCGCTTCGCTCGCTCGCTGCGGGCGATAGGGATGGCGCGACACAAGCAGGACGAGGACGAGAAATATCAGCAAGCCGTGGTTGAGGAAGGCGGTGATCAGGTCCGTGTCGCGGAAGATGGTATGAAAGAGCATCGCGAAATAAGTGCACATGATTGCCGGGCTGCGTTCATTGTCGCAAAAGTTGAGATAGGAGAGGATCAATCCGGTCATCAGCGAATAGGCGAAGACGCCGATCATGCCAGCATTTGCGTAACCGCTGCCGATGATGCCCGTGTTCGCCGATAGGGTAAAGTCGCCGAACATGAAGCCGCCGATTACATAGGACGGCCCGATGCTGTAAGGCGGCTGCATGAAACCAAGCGTGATTTTGGAATTGCTCCAATAATACATCGGATTGCCGGAAAAAAAGTCGACATAATAGCCGTTGAGGAGCGCGGGCGTGAAGATCGTCCGCCGCAGCAGCAGGTCGCCGACGAAATTGCTCTCCAGAATGCCCCGGCCCATCAATGCATTCTCGATATAAAAGAGAACCGCGAAGCCTACGAACCCGGCCGCCCAGATCATCATGTAATTGTACCGGAATCGGAAGGAGTAGAAGGTTATGATCAGGAAGAGGAAAGAGAAGAGAATGGCCTTGTGTGAAGAAAGCGCGAAAAGAAAAACCGCGCCGACGGCATAGCCGGCGACGAGAATGATGCGCTTGTCACGCAGCGCCAGCGCGACGCCGACGGGCAGCATCGATGCGGTTGCGGTCGATCGTGCATATTCGAATATGACCGGCAAGGATTCCCGAGCCTGGTCGCGGAATTCATATACCTCGACGAGTGAGAAGTTCAGAAACTGCGTGCCGCTGATGAACAGGATGATGAAGATCAGTGCGAAGATCGCGAGCAGAATCCATAACGAATAATCGATCGATGCCTGGGGCACCGGCCTGATCTTCATGTTGGCCGGGTAGGAGGCGACGACGGCGATGACGACCGACGAGGCGAAGGTGAGGTGGAATACCGAAAGCGGCACCGCTCCGTTCCACGCGCATACGCCGGTCGGAATCAGGATGAAGAGAATGTTCAGGGTCAGGACGAACGACGCGATCCGGTTTCGCGTGAGCAGAGTGAAAGGGGCCAGCGCGATGGCGATAGGAATGGCGATCCTGTCGATATCGACGGGCACCTTCGTGAAACCCAAATAGTAGTAATAGTTGAACAGGATTACATCGTAGAGGTAATTGTACAGAATAAAGCAAAGCAGCGACACGGCCGAAAAGACCGCAGCATTGCGCGACGATATGGACATCCCCGGCGCTGTCGTTGCGCTTTTAGGGATCGCTTGGCCTTTGACTTCCATGATTATTTTACGCGCGCTTTCGATTTGGATCGGACTTGCTAAGCGTCTTCGACTTACCTAGATCACCGCCCGCAAGCTGGATATGGATGGTTCGATGACAAGCAGAAGCTCGTGGCCCTCATACACCGCGGCGGAAGTCGCCGCTGTGGCAGAAACGCTGTCGTCAAACAAGGTCAACTATTGGACCGGCCAGCGCTGCCGCGAATTCGAAACGGCCTTCGCCCAGTGGGGCGGAAGCGCGCGAGCCATTGCCCTGACGAACGGCACCGTTGCGCTCGACTTGCCCCTGCATTGCATGGGGATCGGTCCGGGAGACGAAGTCATCGTGACGCCGCGAAGCTTCATCGCCTCGGTCTCCACCGTGATCAATGCCGGCGCGACGCCCGTCTTCGCGGACGTCGACGAAGGCAGCGGCAATATCTCCTCCCGCACGATCGAGGCGGTTTTGTCCGATCGGACAAAGGCAATCATTCCGGTGCATATCGGCGGCTGGCCGTGTGACATGCCCGCGATCATGGATTTGGCGAAATCGCGCGGGATCAAGGTGATCGAGGATTGCGCGCAGGCGCATGGCGCGATGATCGACGGCCGGATGGTCGGCTCGTTCGGTCACGTCGGCGCCTGGTCTTTCTGTCAGGACAAGATCATGACGACCGGTGGCGAAGGCGGCATGGTGACGACCGATGACGAAGAGCTGTGGGACGCGATGTGGTCGTTCAAGGACCATGGAAAAAGCTGGGACGCCGTATATAATCGCCAGCATGCCCCCGGTTTTCGTTGGGTGCACGAAAGCTTCGGCACCAATTGGCGGATGCTCGAAATGCAGGCGGCAATAGGCAATATCCAGCTTGGCTATATGGCGGACTGGACCGCGCGGCGTACCGAAAACGCGATGCGTATCGCGTCGGCGCTCGCACCCTTTGCCGATATCATACGCTGCCCCTTGCCCGATCCCGAAACGGTGACGCACGCCTTTTACAGGCTGTATGCTTATGTCAAACCGGAGGCGCTGGCCGCCGGCTGGGACCGCGACCGCATCGTTGCCGAGGTCAATGCCGCCGGCGCGCCGTTGCTGCACGGCACTTGTTCGGAAATCTATCTGGAAAAGGCATTCGATGGCACCGACTGGCGACCTGCCGAGCGTTTGCCGACGGCCCGCCGCCTGGGCGAGACGAGCGTGATGTTCCTCGTTCACCCGACCCTGACCGCCGAAGAACTGGATCATCTTTGTTCGGTGGTGGCCGCCGTGCTGGAGCGGGCACGATCGTGATCCGGATCGGGCTTGCCGAGCCGGTTCCCGTTCCGCTGCGCGGCGACGTGCAGTCGAAGCTCGCATATCTCGATGTCCGGCTCGAAAATGCCGTGCTGACCGATGAGGGAAATGCGATCGAAGCGACGCTTTTGTGGGCGCTTTCACCCGCCGAACAGGACGGGCTCGAAGCCAAGGCAAGGCAACTCGTGGTCTCGATGTGCGAGGATGCCTTCCTCCCCGATATCCGGACGCTTTCCGGGCACAAGGGGCAGATGGCGTTTACAGACGACCCGATGCCGCTTCTGCTCGCGCGGCGCGAGGTCGTTCGCGAAGGGGAGGGCTTCTTCGCGATCGGTCCGCTCCTGACCGGGCTGATGGATTTTTTCGAGGCCGAGCTGACGCAAATTGCCGAGGTCGAGGGCGCGGATCGCTACCGCTTCCCGGCGCTCATTTCGTCGGCCTATCTCGAGAAAGTACAGTATTTCAAAAATTTTCCGCACAGCCTGTCGTTCGTCAGCCACCTGAACGAGGATATCGACGATATCCAACGGTTCGCGAGCGAGGCGCATTGCTGCGGACCGGTGATCAAGGTCGATCCGGCGGTGATGTCGGCGCCAAAGGCGATGCTGTCGCCGACCGTCTGCCATCATCTCTACCATTTGCTCGAGGGCACGCGGATCGACGAAGCGGGGCTGGTCGCGACGGCGTTCGGCCATTGTTTTCGCTATGAATCGCGGAACATGGACGCGCTCGAACGTGTGTGGAATTTTACCATGCGCGAGTTGATCTTCGTCGGTGACGAGGATTTCGTCGAAGCCGGTATCGTTCGCGTTCGCGAAGCTTTTGAGAAGATATTGGCGCGGCTCGATCTCACTTATGATGTGATGACGGCGAACGACCCATTCTTCGCCGGGACATATCGGGATCAGGCCGCCTATCAGGCCGCATTCGAACTGAAATATGAGGTGCGTGCGCCGCTGCCTTATTCGGGCGGCTCGATCGCCGTGGCTTCGCAGAACAGCCATCGCGACTTTTTCGGGCGGACGCTGAATATCCGCGATCACCGCGGCGATCACGCCTGTACGGGATGCTTCGGTGTCGGTTACGAACGGCTTGCGCTGGCCTTCGTTGCCCAGCATGGGCTTGAGACGGAGCGGTGGCCCGCAGCCGTTCGGGCCGCGCTGGCCCCCAGGCAGCGACAGGCCCGATTTACCGAGCAGGATGACATATGATGGATAGCGCAATCTGGGACCAGTTGACGGCGCTGGTACGCGGGCAATTCAAGGATGAAACGCTGGAGGTCACGCCGGAAACGACCGCGCGTGACGTTCCCGGCTGGGACAGCCTTGCCCATATCCGCTTCATTCTCGCCGCCGAAAAGGCCTTTGGGATCAAGTTCCGCACGGCCGAGATTTCCTCTTTCGAGAATTTGGGCGATTTGGCCGCGATGATCGCGCAAAAGACGTGACCGGCCCGCGGCTGGTCGGCGCGGCGACGTTGGCTGCCGGTGCGCGGGTAACCGCCGCGGGCCTCGCGCGCGAAGCGCTGGCGCCCTATTATGATATGCTGCCCGTCGAGGACGCGCCGCTGCTCGCTGTGCTCGCCGACGAAATGGATGACGTCTCGACCGAGCTTGGGGCAGGGCAGGTCGCACTGGTGGATGATGCGGTCGCGGGGTTGCTTGTGGCCTATCCCGCAGCCGAACTCCGCGCGCGGCAGCAAGCGAGCCTGTTTCACCTCCTTCGGGCGAGCCCGGACGAAAGCGATGACATTCTCGCTGCGGCGGAGAAGCAGGCGCTGAGTGTTCCGCCGGTATCGGGAGATGCCTATTATCTTGCGCGTTTTGCCGTGGCATCCGCGCTGCGCGGAACGGGTGTAGCCGACGCGTTGTTGCTCGCTTTGGCCGATGCGGTGCCCGAAGCGGCACCTTTGGCCTTGCACGTGCATCGCGACAATCTGCGAGCCATCGCTTTCTATCGGCGGCTGGGTTTCGTCCGATCCGACGATGGCGACCTGCCATTCCATGCCTATCTGCGGTCGTAGTGATCGCGACCGGTGCCGATCCAGCTCGATAGCCATTTCTGGGTAGCTGCGGCGATCATTTTCGTCGCGATCCGCTTGCCCATCTTCCGGACGGGGTTCTGGTTCGGTGCGCTGAATCTGGGCGCGTTGGGCTTCATCCTCGGCGGGCGGCCCGCGCTCGCAATCCTGTGCCTCGCGACGCTCTTGTGGGGTGCCGCATGGGCGATGGAACGGCTTTCCGAGCGGTTGGCCAACCTGCTGTTCGGCGCGACGCTTGCGGGCCTGATCTTGCTGTTTTTCGCCAGCAAACAATTGTTCGAACTCGGCATCGCGGGCTCGCTCGATGCGCGAGGCATGATGATCGCCCGTGCTTTCGAATTGATCGCCTATTCCTATCTCTTCCTTCGTGCATGGGACATGCTCAACGCCGTTCGCGGCGGTACGCGGCTGGTCGATCCGCTGACCATGTCGGGCTTTCTCGCGCCCTTCTTCATGCTGCCGGCCGGGCCGATAAATGTCTATTCGGCGCACGCCGCCTTTGCGCAGGGCGACGCGCCGGCGGCGCCGTCGCTCGCCGTTTTCGCCCGCGGGGTCGAGACGATCGTTATCGGGCTGTTCGTGAAATTCGTCTTGGCCGAACTTCTGCGTCTGTGGGTCGTCGGCGCAACGGGCGACTGGCCGACCGCGACATTCGCGGGTAGCGCCATCACCTTCCTCTATATCTACCTCGATTTTGCGGGCTATTCTCTGGTCGCGCTCGGCATAGGCGGTTTGCTCGGCGTCCCGACGCCGCGCAACTTTCGATGGCCGTTTCTGGCGACCAGCCTCACCGATTTCTGGACGCGCTGGCATATTTCGCTCGGCGACTGGCTGAAGCGGAATCTCTATTTTCCCATTCAGCTTGCCCTGATGCGCCGCACAAATGGCGAATTTCCCGTGCTGACCGCGACGACGGGGCTGGTGCTGGCATTTACCTTCGCGGGTATCTGGCACCGTCTGACGCTGGCTTTCCTCGCCTGGGGCATATTGTTCGGGCTTTTGCTGTCGATCGAGAAGCTGGTGCAGGACCGTTGGTGGCGGCCGCTCTGTCGTCGTTATCCGGGGCTCGCGGTGGCGGCGCGCTGGGTGGGGCCCGTCTATGTGTGTCTGACGGTCGTTGCGATGTTGCACCTGACGGCGATGGCGCAAATGGTGGGGAATGATCGATGAGATATCTGGTCATTGCCGCACGCACCGCCGCCTGCCTCGCGATGCTGACCGCTGTCGTCGTGATGACGCAATCCGATACGGCCGCCTTCGTCTATGGGGGCTTTTGAGATGAGGCGTCTGGGCGAAGCCGGAAAGGCGGCGGCCATGCTGACCGGCCTGATACTCGCAAGCGCGATCTTCGCTTTGTCGCTGCGCAGCGCGTTCTGGAATGAACTTCAGAACAGCTATCGGACCAGTTTCAGCTGGTCGCCCGGCTCGCATTTCGGCCGCGCGATCGGGACGCTCCGGGAAGACCGCGGCGACGCCTGCGTGATCCTTGGGAATTCGGCGGCGCGAGAGGCGCTGGATCCCGTCAGGCTGACGGCGGAATCGCAGGGGCGGGGCTTCGTCAACGCGGGGACCACCGGCGGGAATAATCTGGTGTTCGAATTGCAGGCGCGCCTGCTCGAAACGCATCATGTCCGTCCGCGCTGCATGATCCTGGCGATGAACAGCTGGAACATGTTTTCGGGAGGGCGTCCGGCGATTGCGGCCGACGACTATCTGGCCCTGTTGCGCTGGCGCGATCTGGCCGCGCTGTCCTATCGCCCGCTTTCGAGCCGCGAGGGCGCCGGACTGGCGGCGGGCCTCGCTCTTCCGCTGAAATCGCAGGGCAAACAGCTCAACCGGATGTTGCGACACAATATCTGGCAGTGGCGGGCCTCGATGGGATATCGCGAGCCGCTCGCGCGCTACGCTTATTTCCCCGGCGAACTCGATCCGGCGGAAACCTATCTTTACTCAGGCAAGCCCGATATCCTCGCGAAGCAGTGGACCGAACTCGCCGAACGCAACCGTCCCTATCAGAATGGCGCGCTCTACGGGGGAGCCGAAGAGAGGCGCAGCCTTGAGGCGACGCTGGACATCATGGCCCGGATCAGCCCGGAAAATATCGTCGTCATCCTCCCGCAGTCGGCGATCCTCGAAAGCGCATCGCGGATATCCGATCCGGCGTTCAATGAAGCCTTGGCGAAAAACCGGTCTCGGATTCGATTGATAGATTGTTCTGCGGTCAACCGACCCGAATATCTCTATGACGAAGGGCATCTCAACGAGCGGGGCCGCGCGGTGCTTTCCGATGTGCTTGCGCGTGCGCTCAAGGGGCAGGATGGCCCCTGCGTCGAAGTCGGCAGCGCAAAGCCCACCGCGACCGGCAGCCACTTGCATTCATGACGTCAACATTCGACATAGGTGGCATGGATTTCGCGTTCGAAAACAGCTTCCACGATTCCATGGAAGGCTTTTATGCGCCCGCCGAGGCGGCGAAGCCATCTGCACCCCGGCTTCTTGTTTTCAACCACGCGCTTGCCGAGCGGCTCGGCCTCGCCGCGGATGCCGGCGACGAGGAACTGGCGCGCATCTTTTCGGGCGGCACGACGCCCGAGGGGGCCAATCCGCTGGCATTTGCCTATGCCGGGCATCAGTTCGGCCATTTCTCGCCGCAACTTGGCGACGGCCGCGCGCTGCTTCTCGGCGAAATCATCGCGCCCGACGGCGCGCGTTTCGATGTCCAGCTCAAGGGATCGGGCCCCACCGCCTTTTCGCGCAATGGCGACGGAAGGGCGGCGATCGGCCCGGTGCTGCGGGAGTTTCTCGTTTCGGAAGCGATGGCTGCAATGGGCGTGCCGACGACGCGCGCACTCGCCGCGGTTGCGACGGGGGATCGGGTGCAGCGCGAGCGCGCACATCCGGGCGCGGTGCTGACCCGCATCGCGAGCAGCCACATCCGCGTCGGAACATTCCAGTTCTTCGCCGCCCATTTCGGGGCCGACCACGTCGCCCAGCTTTCGGACTATAGCATCCGGCGCCATTTCCCCGAACTCGCCGAAACGGCCAATCCGCCGCTGGCCCTGCTCGAGCGCGTCATCGCGCTGCAGTGCGAACTCGTCGCGCACTGGCTTGGTGTGGGTTTCATCCATGGCGTGATGAACACCGACAATGTCGCGATCAGCGGCGAGACGATCGACTATGGGCCCTGCGCCTTCATGGATCGGTTCGCGGTGAATACCGTGTTCAGCTCGATCGATGCCAACGGGCGTTATGCCTATGGCCGCCAGCCGCAGATCATGCACTGGAACATGGCGCGTTTTGCCGAAGCCTTGCTGCCCGCGATCCACGCGGTCGATCCGGCCGGCGTCGACATGGCAAAGGCGATGGTCGAGGCGATCCCGAAACAATTCAGCGCGGCATGGCGCACGACGACCAGGCGAAAGCTGGGGCTTCTCGAAGCGGACGCGGGCGACGAGGCGCTGGCCGATGCGTTGTTCGACGAACTCGAAAAGAACCAGATCGACTTCACGCTGTTTTTTCGCGGGCTGGCGATGATGCTCCGCGGCGACGGGGCTTTGCTCGAAAGCCTGTCGCCGGATCCCGATGCCATGGCGCCGTGGATCGCCGAATGGTGGGCGCGGTTGGCGCGCGAAACCGACGCGCCGCTCGAACGGGCCGACGCGATGGATGCCGTCAATCCGCTTTATATCCCGCGCAATCACAGGGTGGAGGCGGCGCTTGCAAGCGCGGAGGCGGGCGACCTCGGACCGTGGACCGAACTGCTCGAGGTCATCCGGAACCCCTATGCCGAACGCGCCGAATGGGCCGAATATGCAAGGCCTGCCCCTGCCGATGCCGGCCCCTACACCACCTTCTGCGGAACCTGAGCACCGCAGCGGTTGAGCGCATCCCCGGGGCTTGCTAGGGGGAAGGCCTAAGCCTCCTTCAGGAAGAGAAACTTGCCCGATATCCAAGGTCAGCAGACGGCCGGAAGCACCGCTCCGGTCAAGATCACCGTCGTCGGCACCGGCTATGTCGGAATCTCGAACGCGATCCTGCTCGCGCAGCATAATCAGGTCGTCGCGCTCGACATCGATGCGCGCAAGGTCGAGCAGATCAATGCGAAGCAGTCGCCGATCGCCGATCCGGAGATCGAGGAATATCTCGCCAGCCGCCCGCTCAACCTCGTCGCCACCACCGATCGCGATGCGGCTTATGAAGGCGCCGATTTTGTCATCGTCGCGACCCCGACCGACTATGATCCCGACACCAATTATTTCAACACGCGCACGGTCGAGAGCGTGATTGCCGACGCGCTGGTCAAGGCGCCGGGCGCACTGATCATCGTCAAGTCGACGGTACCGGTCGGCTTTACCGAACGGTTGCGTGCCGAGCATGGCAGCGACGCGATCGTCTTTTCGCCCGAATTCCTGCGCGAAGGGCGCGCGCTGTACGACAATCTCTATCCGTCGCGGATCATCGTTGGCGATACGCATCCGTACGCCGCGAAATTTGCGCGCCTGTTGCTCGAAGGATCGCTGAAGCCCGATGCGGAGATATTGCAGACCGGCAATACCGAGGCCGAGGCGATCAAGCTGTTTGCCAACACCTATCTTGCGATGCGCGTCGCCTTCTTCAACGAACTCGATACCTATGCCGCAGCACACGGTGTGGACTCGCGCCAGGTGATCGAAGGCGTGTGCCTCGATCCGCGGATCGGCCAATTCTATAACAATCCGTCCTTCGGCTACGGCGGCTATTGCCTGCCCAAGGACACCAAGCAGATGCTCGCCAACTACAAGGATGTGCCCCAGAACCTGATTCAGGCGATCGTCTCGTCGAACACGACGCGCAAGGATTTCATTGCGTCCGAAGTCATCAAGCGCGCGCCGCGTGTCGTCGGCATCCACCGGCTCGCGATGAAGGCGGGCTCGGACAATTTTCGCGCCAGCAGCATCCTTGGCGTGATGAAGCGTGTGAAGGCCAAGGGGATCGAGGTGATCGTCTATGAACCGCTGGTCGACGAGGACCGGTTGTTCAACTCGCGCGTCATCCGCGATCTCGAAACGTTCAAGGCCGAAGCGGACGTCATCATCGCGAACCGCGTAACCGACGATCTCGCCGATGTCGCGGACAAGGTTTACAGCCGCGATCTGTTCGGCGCCGACTCCTGACTTTCTCCATCAACGCAACTCGCCGCATCGCCGGGAACTGTCCCATTGTCGGAGAGTTAGCTAGTCGAACGGGGAGAAACGGGTTGCACAGCCATATCTCGCAAGCCACAAGTGCGCATCGGTGGCCAGCAGATGAAAAAATCTGACATTTCGCGTATATCGTCAGGCCGCCCGCGCGTGCGGATGCGGCCGCTATTGATCGGTGCATGCTCCTTTCTTTGTCTCGCTTGGGCGGGCGCTGCCCATGCGCAGCAAGTCGAACCGCCGCAGGTCGCCCCCCCCCAGGTCGTCCGCACGGTCGAAACCGGAAAAGCGGAACCGATCGCGGCGCCTTCACCGCCGCCGGCAGATGTGGTGCTGCCCGAAGTGGCGCCGATCATCGAGGATGACGAGTTCGAAAAGGCGATCCCGCCGATCAGTGCAGAGGATGACGCCGAACTCGACCGCCCGCTCGAATCGATCGCCGATTTCGAAAAGCGTCAGGCGGCCGAGGCGACGAAAAATGGCAAACCCACCAGCGAAAGCGCCGACGCGACGGTCGAAACGCAGCCGCCCGAAATCGACGGCGTACCGGTTCCCGCGCTTGCCGACGGCGATGCGGTCGAGGCGATCGGTGACGCGCCGATCACCGACAGCGAACTGGCCGCACCGCTCCCGCCGCTCGAAAATTTCAACGTCGAGCCCGTGCAGTTCGCCGAGCCGGAAGACGACAAGGACAATGTCGAGATCGCCTATTCGGTAAAGGTCAACGGGCTCGACGCCGCCGACGATAGCACCGATGTCGATCTTGCCGACCTGTTCGGCGACCTGTCGGCGCTCTATGATGGCGACGGCAAGGCCGACAATGCAGCGATGATCCGCGCTCGCCTGACAGCCGATGGCGAACTGATGCAGCGCATCCTCGCGTCCGAGGGCTATTATGACGCGGTCGTCGACACGCGTATCGACCGCGGCGAGCGTGAGGAAGGACAGGAGGGCGCGCAAGGTCAGGAGCGTCGGCGCCGTCCGATCACCGCGGTGATCGATGTGAAGCCGGGCAAACGTTATACGCTGGCCGATATCGTGATCGACGCCGCGCCGACGGTTCCGCCGACGCTGATCGCCGATAACTTCCCGCTCGCCGTCGGCGAGCCTATCGTTGCACAGCGGATTCAGGGGGCCGAGGCAGCGATCGCGCTCAAACTGCCGCAGGAGGGCTATCCCTTCGCCAAGGTCGGGCAGCGCGACATATTGCTCGACGGTGCGACGGGAGACGGCGTCTACACCTTGCCGGTCGATATCGGAAAACGTTCGCGCTTCGGCGGGATCGAGACGACGGGCGACCTTGCTTTCGATGCGGAGCATGTAGAGGTGCTGGCCCGCTTCAAACGCGGCGACCTCTACGACAGCCGTATGGTGGACGATCTGCGGCAGGCGCTGGTCGCGACCGGCCTCTTCGCGACTGTCGCCGCCGAACCGCAAGCAACCGGCGAGAGTGCCGGCGACGATACCGAATATGTGACGATGCTCGTGACGCAGCAAGCCGGCCCGCCGCGAACACTCGCAGCCAGCGCGGGCTATGGCACCGGAGAAGGCATCAGACTCGAAGGCAGCTGGACGCATCGCAACCTGTTCCCGCCCGAAGGCGCGCTGACCTTCCGCGGTGTGATCGGGACGCAGGAGCAGGGCTTGGGCGCGACGCTACGCCGCTCGAACGCCGGGCGCCGCGATCGGACCTTCGAACTCGTCGCCGAAGCGACGCGCAGCGATTACAAGGCGTTCAACGCGATCACCGGCCGCGTCGGTGCGCGTATGAGCTATGATTCCACACCGATCTGGCAGAAAAAATTCACCTATGCCTATGGTGCCGAGCTGATCGCGACGCGCGAAGACGATTATGATTTCAACAAGGGCGAGCGGTCGTATGATTTCTATACGATTCTGGGGCTCACCGGGCAGGTCGGGATGGACCGGACCGACAGCCTGCTCAATCCGACCAAGGGTTTTCGCATCACGTCGCTGATCCAGCCCGAAGGCTCGCTTGCGGGTCGCTTCTCGCCCTATGCGCGACTCAGGACGGATATCAGCGGCTATTATCCGGTGACCGACAGCATCGTCGTCGCAGGGCGCGTGCGCGTCGGCTCGATCCTCGGCGCGGCGCGCGAGCGGCTGGCGCCGTCGCGGCGTTTTTATGCGGGCGGCGGCGGTTCGGTGCGCGGCTTCGGCTATCAGGAGCTGGGCCCCAAGGATCCGAACAATGACCCGATCGGCGGGCGGAGCGTTGCCGAGGCGGCGTTCGAGACGCGCTATCGTTTCGGCAATTTCGGCGTGGTCGGCTTCGTCGATGCCGGCCAAGTGTATCGCTCGTCGGCCCCGACCTTCCAGGATTTGCGGTTCGGGGCCGGTATCGGCGCGCGCTATTACACGAACTTCGGTCCGATGCGCTTCGACATCGCAACGCCGATCGGGCGCAAGCCCGGTGAGGCGCGGGTCAGCGTCTATGTTTCGATCGGGCAGGCCTTCTGATGGCCGACGAGGCGCCCTTCGCCGAAGACGCGGCCGTGCCGGAGAAGGCATCGCGTTCGTGGCCGCTCACGATATTGCGCTGGATCGGCCTGAGCCTGCTTGGGCTGGTGCTGCTCTTCGCCCTGTTCCTCCTCGGGCTCAACAGCGATTCTGGGCGGCGGTTCGTCGTTACCCAGATCGAGAAATATGAATTCGAAAACGGGATGAAAATTGGCATCGGCCGGCTCGACGGGTCGCTCTATGGCCAGATGGTCATCCGCAATTTGACCCTGTCCGATCCGAAAGGCGTTTTCCTCGCGTCGCCCGAGGTCCGCGTCGACTGGCGCCCGATCCGCTATCTCGCCAATCATGTCGACGTCCGCTCGGCAACCGCCGCGACGATGACAATGCGCAAGCTGCCCGAGTTCAAGGTCGTTCCCGACACCGGCGAGCCGTTGCTGCCCGATCTCGACATCGACGTCGGCTTGGTGCGCGTCGATCGCTTCGTCTTCGAGCCGCCGGTCGCCGGCGAGCGGCAGGTCGCGAAACTCAATGGCAAGATCGCGATTGCCGACCGCCGCGCACAGGTGACCGCGAACGCCGAGACGATCGCGGGCGGCGGACAGGGCGATGCGCTGAAACTGGTGCTCGACGCGGTTCCCGAAGCGAACCGCCTCGCGGTCAAACTCGATCTCACTGCGCCGAAGGGCGGCGTGCTCGCCGCGATGGGCGGTTTCGAGGAAACGCTGACTGCAAGGCTCGACGGCCGCGGTGACTGGAAGGCGTGGAACGGCGATCTGACCGCAAACCTCGGCGCCGCGCCGCTGGCGCGCGTCGCGCTGACCGGGCGCGATGGCACTTTTGCCGCGAAAGGTACGGCGCAGGCATCGCGCATGTTGGCCGCCGGGCCGGTCGTCGAACTGCTCGGCACCGAAACGGCGATCGACCTCACGGCGCGCCTCGACAAGCGCAAGGCCGCGATCGACGGGCGGCTGTCGTCCGACGCCGCTCAGCTCGGAATCAGCGGGGGAGTCGATCTCGGCACCAATCGCTACGAGGGCCTGAAACTTGCCGCCAATATCCTCCGCCCTAGCGCGATCGCGCCGGCGGTGCGGGCGAATGGTCTGCGTGCGACCGCGACGCTGGATGGCGCGTTCGCGCTGCCGACGGTCGATTATCAGGCGAACGCCAACAGCCTCGCGGTGAATGATATCATCGTCGAAGGGATCAGCCTCGCCGGCAAGGCGCGTGTGGATGCCGACCAGATCGTCATTCCTGTCGCGGGGCGCGCCGCGCGCATTCGCGGGCTCGATACCGTCGCCGGCGGGACGCTGGTGCAGGTCAGGCTCGACGGCGACCTCGCATACAGCAATGGCCGGATTCTCAGCGACAATCTGCGCCTTCGCTCGCCGCGCATCGACGCCAAAGCGATCGTCATCGCCGATCTCAATAAGGGTTTTTACACCGGCGCGATCGACGGGCGGATCAACGATTACCGGATCGAAAGCGTCGGCATCTTCGACATCGACACCGATGCCGACCTCAAAACCGCGCCGCGCGGCGGGTTCGAGATTGTCGGCAATGTGCGCGCGCGCTCGACCCGCTTGTTCAATTCCGGCGTACGCGATTTCCTCGGCGGCAATGCGACGGCCTCGAGCGCGGTGCGCTATGGCACCGACGGGATCATCCGCTTCTCGGGTCTGCGTCTCTCGGCGCCGCGCCTGCGGGTGACGGGCGGGCAGGGGAGTTACGCGCCGAACGGCCAGATTCGCCTGACCGCGCAGGCCCATTCGACCGACTATGGCCCCGTCGGTGTCCAACTCGCCGGGACGATCACCGACCCGCGCGCCGTCGTCACCGCCGCGCGCCCCGGCCTTGGCATCGGGCTTGCCAATCTGGTGGCAAAGATCAACGGCGCGCCGAACGGCTATCGCCTCGCAGCGACTGGCGACACCGATTATGGCCCGCTGTCGGCCGATGTCGTGCTGCTCACCGCCAAGGGACCGCTGACGATCGATGTCGAGCGCGGCGACCTGTCGGGGATTGGTTTCAACGGGCGGCTGGTGAAGAGCGATGCTGGGCCCTTCGTCGGCCAGCTCAACGCATCGGGGCAGGGGCTGGGCGGTCTCGTTCGGCTCACGGCCGCCGGACAATATCAGGCGGCGGCGATCAACGTCCGCGCGAACGATGTCGTGCTGCCCGGCGCGGCGAAGCTCGCCGTCGGGTCGGCGATCGTCGATGCCGACGTCACACTCTATGACACGCCGCATATCGTCGCCGACATCCAGATCGCCGACACGCAGATCCGCGAATATGACATCGCGGTCGGGCGCGTGAAGATCGATTATCGCGATGGCGCGGGCCGCGCGCAGGCGCTGGTCGAGGGAACCAGCGGCGTGCCCTTCCGTATCGCCGCGAACGCCGACCTCCAGCCGAAGCTCTGGCGCGCCTCGGTGCAGGGCCGCGCGACGGGTATCAATTTCCGCACCACCTCGCCCGCGCGCATCATTCCGGGGCCCGACGGTTATGAGCTGCTGCCGACGAACGTCAGCCTCGGCCGCGGCAGCAGCGCGCGCGTCGCGGGGCGCTTCGGCGACGGGATCATAATCCAGAGCCGGCTCGAACGCGTAAATATGGCGATCCTCAACGCCGTCTATCCCGACATGGGGCTGGGCGGCCGCGCGACGGGCAGCCTCGATTTCGAGCAGGCGAATTCGGAAAGCTTTCCGCGCGCCGACGCCCGGCTGACGATCACCGATTTCACGCGCACGACTGCGGCCTCGGTCAGCCAGCCGGTCGACGTCAATTTCGCGGGCAAGCTGCTGGCCGACGGCGGCGAGGCGCGCGCGGTGATGCGCAAGCGCGGCAGCGTGATCGGGCGCCTGCAGGCGTCGCTACGTCCGCTCGGCGCGGGAGCGGGCGGCTGGACCGAACGGCTGATGGCGGCGCCGCTCGGCGGTGGCATCCGCTATAACGGTCCCGCTGACACGCTTTATTCCTTCTTCGGCCCGGCGACGCAGCATGTGTCGGGGCCGATCGCGGTTGCTGCTGATTTCAGTTGCAGCGTCTCCGACCCCTGTCTCGAGGGTGTCGTGCGCGGCAAGGATATGGTCTATGAAAACCAGACCTATGGCACCCGGCTGACCAACATGGTCGTGAACGGCCGCTTCACCGGCAACCGGCTAGAGATCGAAAAGCTCACCGCGACCGCCGGCGACGGCACGGTCGAGGCAAAAGGCTTTATCAGCCTCGCTTCGGCCGATGGTTATCCGATGAATATTTCGGCGACGCTCAACAATGCGCGCCTTGCCAAGAGCGAGAATATCGCCGCGCGCGCGACCGGAAACCTGACGCTCGAAAAGGTGGCCGGGCAGACCGCGCTCCTCTCGGGCAGCCTTCGCCTTCCCGAGACGCGCTATCGTATCATCCGCGAAGGCGCGGCGCAGGTTCCGGTGCTGACCGGCGTGCGGCGGAAGCCGCCGGCGGGCCGTCAGCGGATCAGCGGCGACGGGCTCTCGGCGGTAGGCGGCAGCCTGTTCGACCTCATTCGCCTCGATATCGCGCTGAAGGCTCCCGACGAAATCTATGTCAGCGGCATGGGGCTCGAATCCGAGTGGAAGGCCGATGTCGTGCTCCGCGGCACGACACAGGACCCGCGCGTGACCGGCGAGATCGAGCTGGTGCGCGGCACGCTCGGTTTCGCGGGCCGTTCGTTCGAGCTTCAGGAGGGCCGCGTGACCTTCCCGACAGGCGAAGCCTTCGACCCGGCGATCCGCTTGCTTGCCAGCGATACGATCGAGACGGTGACGGTGAGTATCAGCGTCACCGGCCGCGCGAGCAATCCGCAAATCGCCTTCTCGAGCGTCCCCGGACTGCCGCAGGACGAGATCGTCTCGCGTATCCTGTTCGGCGATTCGATCACGACTTTGTCGCCGCTGCAGGCGGTCCAGCTCGCCTCCTCGCTCAATACGCTGAGCAGCGGGGGCGGGGGACTGAGCCCGCTGGGATCGCTCCAGTCGGCGACGGGTATCGACCGGCTGCGCGTGCTCGGCCCCGACGATACCGTCGGTCGCGGCGCAGCGCTGGCGGCGGGGCAATATATCACCAAGGATATCTATCTGGAGGTGATCACCGACGCGCGCGGTTATACCGCGACGCAGCTCGAAATCAGCCTGACCCCGGCGCTGTCGCTACTCAGCCAGGCGGGCGGATCGGGCCAGTCGAACCTCAGCATCCGGTATCGCAAGGATTATTGATGCGCGCCGCGGTCCTGCTCGTCCCGTTGCTGCTGCTCACGGCATGCAAGGACGAGCCGCGCTTCGAAGAGCGGTACGACAAGGCGGCGAAGGAGATTGAGGCGCGCGCAAGGGCGATGGATGCCGACATCGCCAAATCGGATGCCGCCGCTGCCGCCGGCGCATCGGAACGCTTGCAACCCGCGGCCGAGCCGTCTAACGCGCCCACGTCATCTGGGGAGTAGCCAGCCGTCGTTCGCGACGGGCCACCGTGTCAACATACTCGGCCGAGAGGTCGTGGTGCGGTGGGAGCGGGAGACCGCTTGGGCGAGACCAATGGCATCGACCTCCGTCCGGGCCGGGCGGCGGGTTTGATGCTATTTGGTATCGCGAAGCCGCCCGGCCCCGGAGTTTGTTCATGGAAGCCCTGTTCACCTCGACCGCCGTCGTTGCGCTCGCCGAAATCGGCGACAAGACGCAGTTGCTCGCGATCCTGCTCGCGACGCGGTTCAATCGCCCGGTGCCGATCATCCTCGGCATATTGGTCGCGACGCTCGCCAATCATGCGCTGGCCGCGCTGCTCGGCGCGTCGGCCGCGGCGTTCCTCGACAGTCCGGTCTTTCGTTACGCCATTGGCTTGTCCTTCATTGCGATGGCCGCATGGACGTTGATTCCCGACAAGTTCGAGGACGATGACGCACCCAAGCCGAGGTTCGGCGCCTTTCTGACCACGCTTGTCGCCTTCTTTCTCGTCGAGATGGGCGACAAGACGCAGGTCGCGACGATCGCGCTCGGCGCGCAATATCATAACGTCGTGGCGGTCACCGCAGGAACCACGCTCGGCATGATGATCGCCAATGTGCCCGCGATCTTCCTCGGTCACGAACTGCTAAAGCGCGTCGATCTCGCAAAGGTCCGGATGGTCGCCGCCGCGCTGTTCCTCGTGATCGGCCTGTGGGTGCTGGCGCAGACCGCGGGCTGGTTCGGCTAGTCGGCGTTACGCCCGGCAAGGGTGCGCTCGAAATTCCAGCTCGACGCGCACATCGCGTCGAGGTCGCGCTCCGCCGTCCAGCCAAGGTCGCGCGCGGCGCGGTCCGGGCTGGCGAAGCAACTCGCGACATCGCCGTCGCGGCGCGGCGCGATGCGATAGGGAATGCGCACCCCGTTGACGCGTTCGAACGCCTCGACCATGTCGAGCACCGAATAGCCCTGGCCGGTGCCGAGGTTCCAGATCGACAGCGGCTGGCCCATCTTGCCGATCGCATCGAGTGCGGCGACATGGCCGTCGGCGAGGTCGACGACATGGATATAGTCGCGCACCCCGGTGCCGTCGGGGGTGTCGTAATCGTTGCCGAACACCGACAGCTCGGCCAGTCGCCCGGCCGCGACACGGCTGACAAAGGGCATCAGATTGTTCGGAATGCCGTTCGGATTCTCGCCGATCAACCCGCTGTCATGCGCGCCCACCGGGTTGAAATAGCGCAGGATCGCGATCCGCCATTCGGGATCGGCGGCGGCGACGTCGGCCAGCATTTCCTCGATCATCAGCTTGGTGCGGCCATAGGGGTTGGTCGCCGAGGTCGGATGATTTTCGTCGAGCGGCAGATATTGCGGCTCGCCGTAAACCGTCGCGCTCGACGAGAAGACGAGCGTCTTGGCGCCGCAATCGGCCATCGCTTCGAGCAGCGACAAGGTACCGCGGACATTATTGTCGTAATATTTCATCGGCTCGGCGACCGATTCGCCCACGGCCTTGAGGCCCGCGAAGTGGATCACCGCCTCGATCGCATGATCGCGGATGACCTGCCGCAGCGCGTCGCCGTCGCGAATATCTCCGGTGACGAGTGGAACCGCTTGGCCCGTGATCGCCTCGAGCCGATCCATGACCGAGGGATCGCTGTTCGAGAGATTGTCGAAGCACACCACATGGTGGCCCGCTGACACGAGGGGAGCCGCAACATGGCTGCCGATATATCCCGCACCGCCGGTCAGTAATATATTCATCGCTCGATCATCTCCATTCGCGTCGGGCCGCCGCCGGCGGATATTCTATCCGGGGCCTCCTGCCAAATCATTGCCTGTCGGTCCTCTGCCGTTTTTCGTGTAACCTTCGCGGCGATATCGGCGAACAGGTCTTCAAACGCCGTTATCCGCGCCGGTACGGGATTCGTTGTTGCAGCCGCTTCGACACGTCCGCTCCGGCCGCCCTTTGTCAGGATCAGTGCCATGAGCATCGACGAACCTTCGCTGGCGCGCCTGATGGCGGCATCGCAGCGGGGGGATCGTGCGGCCTATCGCGCGCTGCTGACCGACAGTGGCAAATGGCTCACTCGCTATTTCGCGCGGCGGATCGCGCCGCACCATGTCGACGACCTCGTCCAGGAAACGCTCGTGTCGATGCACCGCAAACTCGCGACCTGGGATAGCAGCCGGGCGTTTCTGCCATGGCTCGCGGCGATCGCGCGTTACCGCTGGATCGACATGCTCCGGCGCCAGCGCGACGAGGCCGAACTGGGCGACAATGATGCCGCGGTCGGCGCCGAGGACGAAGCGGTGCACGCGAGGCTCAGCATCGATCATTTGCTCGCGCTGCTGCCGCCCGGACAGGCGCAGGCGATCACGCTGGTCAAGATCGAGGGCGCGTCGATTGCCGAGGCGTCGCAGATTTCGGGCCAGAGCGAGTCGCTGGTCAAGGTGAACATCCATCGCGGGCTCAAGAAGCTCGCCGAACTGATTGAAAGCGAATGACGATGAAGGACGCATCGATCGACGATTTGATCGACGGGCTGGCGGGCGATCTGACCCCCGTGCGTCCGCGGCGCGTCGCGCGCGGATCGTTGTGGGTCGCGGCGGGCTGGCTTGGCGTCGGCGCCATGCTGGTCTGGCTGTTCGGGATGCGGCCCGGTCTGGGCGGAGGCGTGATGCCGCCGCTTTCGATGCTCGCATTCTGGCTGATTGCGGCGACCGGCGTTGCCGCGGCGTGGAGCGCGCTGCGCATGGGCCTGCCGGGCGTCGGGCGCGACTATGGCGGCTGGCGCTGGGCGGTCGGGGCGCTGCTGGCATTGCCCCTCGCGGCGCTGGCGGTGTCCTTCGGCGATGCTCACACGCATGCCGAAACGGCCCGGGTCGGCTTCGACGTCCATTGTCTTTTGCAGGGAATCGTTTCGGGGCTGGGCGTCGGCGCCGCGCTGTTCCTGTGGCTCAGGGCCGGCGCGCCGACATCACCGACCCGTGCGGGATGGGTGATCGGCATTGCGGCGGGCGCGGCGGGGGCGTCGATCGTCGCGTTGCTGTGCTCAAGTGATGACCTCGTTCATATCACGTTGTGGCATGCGTCGGCGGTTCCGGTCTCGGCGGTCGCCGGCAGGCTGGTCCTGCCGCGGTTCCTGCGCTGGTAGGTGAACCGAGCGCGGTGCGCCGGTCGGTCGCAGCCCTCAACGGTTCGACCATTCCTTCACATACCAGTTTACGAAGGCCGGAATGCCGACGGCCAAAGGTGTCGCCGGGACAAAGCCCAGATCCCTGTTGATGTCGTCGATGTCCGCAAATGTCTGATAAACATCGCCGTCCTGCATCGGCAGCAGGTTGATTTCGGCCGACCGTCCGCAGGCTTCTTCGATCGCCTGAATCAAGCCGGTCAGTTGTTCCGGCCGGTTGTTGCCGATGTTGTAGAGCCGGTGCGGCGTCGTGAACCCTCCGGGTTTGGGACCACCATCATCGGCGGGTGGATGATCGAGCGCCAGGATCACGCCGCGCACGATGTCGTCGATAAAGGTGAAATCGCGGAGCATGTCGCCGTGGTTATAGACGTCGATCGGGCGGCCCTGCAGGACCGCCTCGGTGAATTTCCATACGGCCATGTCGGGTCTGCCCCATGGTCCATATACGGTAAAGAAGCGCAGGCCCGTCTGCGGTATCCGGAACAGATGCGCATAGGTCTCGCTCATCAGTTCATCGGCGCGCTTTGTCGCCGCATAAAGTGAGATGGGCGTGTCGGCGCGATCGGCGACGCGGAAAGGCGTGTCCGCCCGAAGTCCGTAAACCGACGAGGAGGATGCGTAGACGAGGTGCGAAATATCGCTGTGGCGCGCCAGCTCCAGGATATTCACATGGCCCGATATGTTCGAATGGATATAGGCGGCGGGATTCTCGAGCGAATAGCGCACGCCCGGCTGGGCACCAAGATGCACGATCCGGTCAATCTTCTCGTCGGACAGTGCATGGGTGAGCGCTGCGGCATCGCCGAAATCGACGTCCCGGAACGAAAAGGACTGACCGTAAAGCGCATCGAGGCGAGCGACCCGCGCGCGCTTGAGGTCGAGCGAATAATAGGGCGTGAAATTGTCGATTCCGACGACATCTTCGCCGCGTTCGAGCAGCGCTGCCGCGACATGCATCCCGATGAACCCGGCCGCACCGGTTATAAGCGTTGTCACATGCACTCCCCATGTCCCCGGCGACGTCCTTGCCGGCCTTCGTCGCTTGTAGCCGGCCAAAGGTAAATTCACAGGCAAGAGCCGCAAGGATAATGTCGCCGATCTCTCTTCGTCTCACCTTCGGCGGACCTCGCGCAATTTTGCCTTGGCCTGTAGGCGTCAATCGCGGTACCGCCGGTCGCCTGTAGGCAGGGAAAGGCATCCGGTGCGGCTATCACGACGGGAATTCTCTTTGGCGCTGGCGACGGGTCTGATGGCGGCGCCGATGGCGCGCGCGGCGGTGAAAGGCGGGGCGAACGATGCGGCGTTTACCGCCTTTCTCGACGCGGCCTTTGAGGCGGAGATCGCGCTCGATCCCGAACAGCTGACCCAGCTCGGCCGCAAGGAGCAGCAGGACCGGTTCACCGACCCGAGTGACGCCGCCGCCGCCGCTCGGCTTGCTTGGCGCCGCGCCAATGTCGCCGAAATGAAGAAG
This sequence comes from Sphingopyxis sp. YR583, assembly GCF_900108295.1. Lineage (NCBI taxonomy): Bacteria > Pseudomonadati > Pseudomonadota > Alphaproteobacteria > Sphingomonadales > Sphingopyxidaceae > Sphingopyxis > Sphingopyxis sp. YR583. Next base: position 122,741 of record NZ_FNWK01000002.1, read on the forward strand.
ACATTCGATCCCGCCACCCTCGGTGACGACGCGCGTGTATCCTATGATATGTGGCTGCTCGAACTCGATCGGGCCGAGGCGTCGACCAAATGGCGCGGGCATAATTATATCTTCGACCGCAACGGCCCGCATACCGGGCTGCCGAACTTCATGATCAACCAGCACCGCGTCGATACGCCCGCCGATATGGACGCCTATGTCGCGCGCGTCACGGCGCTCGGACCGACGCTCGATATCTATCTGGAGCGCGCGAAGGCATCGGCGGCGAAGGGCGTGCGCATGCCCGGCTTCGCCTATGATCAGTCGATCGAGCTCGTCGGGCGGCTGACCACCGGGGCGCCGTTCGACGCCGGCGCCGACAACGCCCTGTTCGCCGATGCCAAGTCGAAAGCGGCGGGCCTCGTGAAATCGGGCCAGATCGATGCCGCCGCGGCCGATCATTATGGCACACAGGTCGCCGCCGCGATGACGGGGGCGATGAAGCCCGCTTACGACCGCCTCCGCGCCTGGCTCGTAGCCGACCGCGCGAAGGCCTCGGCCGACCCGCGCGGGGCGGGGGCGCTGCCCGACGGCGCGGCCTATTATAATGCGATGCTGCGGCTGCAGACGACGACCGACATGACCGCGGACGAAATTCACGCGCTCGGCCTGTCCGAAGTCGCGCGGATCCGCGCCGAGATGGAGGCGCTCAAGAGGGCGATCGGCTTCGAGGGCAAGCTTGAGGATTTCTTCGTCTTCCTGCGCAGCGACGACCGTTTCTATGTCGCCAACGACGATGCCGGCCGCGCAATCTATCTGAAAAAGGCCGAGGACTATCTCGCCGGCATGCGCGCGCGGCTCCCCGAGCAGTTCAGGCGGCAGCCCAAGGCCGACCTGATCGTCAAGCGCGTCGAGGCGTTTCGCGAGGAGCCGGGCGGCGCGGCGCATTACTCGCCCGCGGCGCTCGACGGCTCGCGCCCCGGCATCTTCTATGTCCACCTCGCCGATACGCGCGCGACCCCGATCTACGAAATCGAAGGCACGGTATATCACGAAGGCCACCCCGGCCATCATATGCAGATCGCACTCGCGCAGGAAATGACGGGCACGCCCGAGTTCCGGAAGAATTATTTCTATGGCGCCTATGGCGAGGGCTGGGCGCTTTATGTCGAGCGGCTGGCAAAGGAGATGGGTTTCTACACCGATCCCTACAGCGACTTCGGCCGGCTCGGGCGTGAGATCTGGCGCGCCATCCGCCTCGTGGTCGATACCGGCATCCACGCCAAGGGGTGGAGCGAGGCCGAGGCGCTGGCCTGTTATACGGCGAACTCGCCGCAACCGATCGGCAAGATCCGTTCGGAGATTCGCCGCTATTTCGTCACTCCGGGACAGGCGACGTCGTACAAGGTCGGCATGCAGCGCATCCTTGCGCTGCGCGACAAGGCGCGAACGGCGCTCGGCCCGCGTTACGATCAGCGCGTGTTTCACGAGATTATCCTCGGGCGCGGCTCGGTGCCGCTACCCGTGCTCGATGCACAGGTCGATCGCTGGATCGCCGCGCCGGCCTGAAGGCTGGCGCGGTCGGCGCGGCTTTCGCGCCAACGCCGGATTAATATTGTAATTGAGAATCGTTCTCGATAATGGCCGTGCATCTTTTCGGCAGAACTTCCAGATGCACGCACCCACTCCCTCGCGACCGGCGACCAAGAAAAGCCGGAAAGCCTTTTGGCTGAAACAGTTGCACATGTGGCACTGGATGAGCTCGGCCATCAGCCTGATCGGGCTGCTCTTGTTCGCGATCACCGGCTTCACGCTCAACCATGCGGCCGATATCGAGGGGACGCCGGTCGTCACGCAGGGATCGGCGCAGATGCCACCCGCGCTGCTCACGCGGCTGAAAGCCGCGGTGCCCGACGCCGAAAAGGCGCCGCTGCCACCCGTCGCGGCCGAATGGGTCGAGAAAAATTTCCCCGTAAAGGCGTCGGCCGAGGCCGAATGGTCTGCCGACGAAGTCTATCTTCCCGCCCCGCGTCCCGGCGGAGACGCGTGGGTCGCGATCGATCTCGCGACGGGAGAGGCGTCGAGCGAAGTTACCAGCCGCGGCTGGATTTCCTATCTCAACGACCTCCACAAGGGCCGCAATTCGGGCGGCGAGTGGAGCCTGTTCATCGACATCTTCTCCTTCGCCTGTCTCGTCTTCGCGATCACCGGCCTGTTCCTGCTCCAGCTTCACTCGGCGAAGCGCAAGAGCACCTGGCCGCTCGTCGGGCTCGGGCTTGCGATCCCCGCCGCCATCGCCGTCATCTTCATTCACTAGGGAGACCTTCATGCAGCTTTCCACCCCTGCGCGCATCCTCGGCGGCACGATCGGCCTCGGTGCCATGCTCGGCGCGCCCGTCTTTGCCGCCAATCCCGGCACGATGGACGTCACGGTCAACATTCCGCGGCTGAAGGTCGCCGAATATCACAAGCCCTATGTGGCGATCTGGGTCGAGAAAGCCGGCGCACCCGCCAAGACCGTCGCGGTCTGGTACGATTATGACATGAAAGCCAATGAAGGCACCAAATGGCTGCGCGATGTGCGCCAGTGGTGGCGCGCCGCGGGCCGTTCGATGACTTTCCCGGCGAACGGCATCAGCGGCGCGACGCGCGCGCCCGGCGCACACAAGGTCTCCTTCACGCGCGCGCAGCTCGGCGCGACAGCGCCCGGCCAGTACACGCTGGTGATCGAGGCGGCACGCGAGGTTGGCGGCCGCGAACTTCTGCGTATTCCGTTCACCTGGCCGGCCAAGGCCGGGGCGGGGGGGCGTGCCGCCGGAACGACTGAATTGGGGGCCGTGTCGGTCGCCTTCCGTTAAAGGCGATTTCGAGCGGAGCGGGACGTTCCGCAGCTCGGAAATCGCGAAAGAAAAGCAAAGCCTGAAAGGACAGGGATATGAAAAAGCGAATTTGGGGTTTCGCCGCGACCGCCGCGCTGGCCGCACTGGTTGCCGTTCCGGCTTCGGCGCATCGCCAGTGGATGATGCCGTCGTCGACCGTCCTCTCGGGCGATGACGTCTGGGTCACTGTCGATGCGGCCGTGTCGAACGACCTCTTCTATTTCGAACATCAGCCGATGCGTCTCGACGCGCTGAAGGCATGGGCGCCCGACGGGACCGAAGCGGCGATCGAGAACAAGGCCACTGGCCGCTATCGCAGCACGTTCGACGTCCATCTGACGCAAAAGGGCACCTGGCGCATCGCATCGATCTCCGACGGCGTGATGGGCAGCTATGACCTGAACGGCAAGACCGAGCGCCTGCCGCGCGGCACCACCACCGCGAACCTCGCCGAACGCATCCCCGCCGGCGCGACCAATGTGAAGACCGCCGAATCGAGCAACCGCAACGAGATTTTCGTGACGGTGGGCGAACCGACGACGACTTTGTTCAAGCCGGTGGGGAAGGGCATCGAACTCGTCCCCGTGACGCACCCCAACGATCTGATCGCGGGCGAGGCGGCAACCTTCCAGTTCCTGCTCGACGGGAAGCCCGCCGCAGGCCTGCCGGTCACGGTGATCCCGGGCGGCATCCGCTATCGCGATCAGCTTGGGCAGATGGACCTCAAGACGGGTGCCGACGGCAAGGTCGAGGTCAACTGGACCGAACCCGGCATGTACTGGCTGAACGTCACGACGCCGCAGGCCGAGCGTGAAGAGGGTGCGGCAACGCCCGCAACCCCGCCGGCGCCCCAGCGCCGCGCGAGCTATTTCACGACGCTGGAAGTCCTCGCGCCCTGACCGACCGCATTCTGATCCCCCGCGCGCTCACGCCCGCGGCCTTTGCAGGGCGTGACGCCGGGGCGATCATCGAAAGATTCTCCGGCGAGACGATGGGAACGAGCTGGTCCCTGCAAGCGGTGTCGCCGCCTGCGGGGACGGCTGAAGGCGTGCAGGCCGCGCTCGACATCGTCGTCGCGCAGATGAGCCAGTGGGAGCCGGCATCGGACCTCTCGCGCGTCAACCGCGCTGCCCCCGGCCTGTGGCATGACGTGCCGAACGAACTTGCCCATGTCGTCGAAACCGCGCTCGATATCGCACAGGCGAGCGGCGGGGCGTTTAATGCCGGCCTTGGGCAGCTGACCGAAGCCTGGGGTTTCGGCAGCGCCGGCTCGGTGGGCGCGGTCCCGGAACGATCCGGCGCCGCCATCGACCGCACGATCGATTTCGATCCCGCGGCCCGGCGTATCCGGCGCGCGGAAGGCGCCGCGCTCGACCTTTCCGGCATCGCCAAAGGCTATGGCGTCGACCTCGTCGCCGAATGGCTGCTGGACAGCGGCATACGGCATTTCCTGTTCGAAGTCGGCGGTGAGCTGCGCGGCGAGGGGATCCGCCCCAACGGACAGCCCTGGTGGGTGGACATAGAAATGCCGCCGACATCCTCCATTCCGCCATGGCGTATCGCACTGCACGACCTGTCGGTGGCGACATCGGGCAATTATCGCCGCGGTTTCAACGCCGGCGGCCAACATTATTCGCACAGCTTCGATCCAGAAACGGGGCGTCCGATCGTCAATGGCGTCGCGTCGGTGACGGTGCTGCACCGTCAGTGCATGATGGCCGACGGCTGGGCCACCGCGTTGACGGTGATGGGGCCGGAAGCGGCTATTGCGCTTGCCGATCGGCAAGAGCTCGCGGCGTGCGTTGTTGCGGGTGACCGCGAGCATGTGTCGCGCGCATGGCGCGCCATGATGGATTAGCTGTCGGCCCAGAGGCGGAGCAGGTTGTGATAGATGCCGGTGAGTTCGATCACCGAGCGGTCCTTGCCGCCAAGCTCTCCGGTCAGCCGCTGCACCGCGCGGTCGAGGTCGAACAGGGTGCGCCGTTCCTCGGCATTGCGAACCATCGACTGCAGCCAGAAAAAGGAGGCGACGCGGCGCCCGCGCGTGATCGGGGTAACGCGGTGGAGGCTCGACGAGGGGTAGACGACCGCGTGACCCGCGGCCAGCTTCACCCGCTGGACGCCATAATGGTCCTCGACGAGCAACTCGCCGCCGTCATAATTTTCGGGCGCCTCCAGAAAGACCGTGATCGACAGGTCGCTGCGGATACGGAAATCGCTGCCGCGTTTGATGCGGATGGCATTGTCGACATGCGTGTCGAATTCCTGTCCCGCGCCATAGCGATTGAACAGCGGCGGATAGATGCGCAGCGGCAATGCCGAGGCAAAGAAGATCGGCGAGCGGCCGAGCGCCTCGAGGATCAGCCGGCCCGCCTGACGCGCGGCCTCGCCATCCTCTGGCAATTGCTCGTTATTCTTGGCGAGCGCGGCCTGATGGCCCGACGTCGCGTTGCCGTCCACCCATTCGGCGGCATCGATGATGGCGCGGACTTCCGCCAGTTCGGCGGCTGTCAAAAGATCGGGAACGGCAATCAACATGAGCGGGATGTCCCTTCGGCACGACCGCTTCGCGCTGCCACAAATGAGAAACTCGATCAATGACGGGAGCGACGCGAGGCCGCTCCCGTCACCGATTGTCAGAAGCCGACCGTCAGCGTCAGCACTGCCGACCGCGCATCGCCGGGGGTGGCCCAGCCATTGTTGCGGATGCGGGTGTAATAGAGCTTGTCCGTGAAATTCTTCACGTTGAGCTGCGCCGAAATCTTGTCGGTGAAGTCGTACCCGAGGAAGGCATTGTGAACCCAATAATCGTCCGACTTCAGGATCGTCGGGTTCGTTGCGGTCGGCACATTGAACGCGAACTTGCCCTGATAGGTCGCCCCATAACCGATCTTCAACCCGAACGGCAGTTCATAGGTGGTGAACAGGCTACCCGAATGCTTCGGCGTATTCTGAAGCTGGGCGCCGCCGGCCGGGTCGGGGTTCGCGGCCGTATTGCCGCATCCCGTTGCGGCGGGGTTCGCAAGGCAAAAATCCGACACTGACTGACGGATCTCGCTGTCGAGATAGGTGTAGTTGGCGGTGACCGACCAACCCGGCAGGATCTGACCGACCGCGCTCAGTGCAATGCCGTCAACACGCGAATGACCGTCCAGGACCTGGTCGGGGAACTGCGGATCGTTCGAATTGACGCGATAGCTGTCACGTTCGTTGCGGAATGCTGCAGCGCTCAGCAACAGGCGGCCCCCTGCGACTTCTGCCTTGACCCCGATCTCGTAATTTTTCGCGCTTTCGGGCTTTACGTTGCAATTGCCGTTGGTCGCGGCTTCCGAACAGCTGCCATTGACCGACGACTGTGACGGCGTCTGCGAATTGCCGTAGGCGGCATAAAGCGTGACCGCTTCGACCGGCTTGTAAACCAGCCCGATGCGGTACGAGAAGATATTGTCGTCATAGCTCGTGATCGTCGGGATGCCGAGGCCGACGCGGCTCGACCCGCTGGTCTTTTCGTAACGAACGCCGCCATTGATCTCGAACTTGCCGATCTTCATCGCGTCGAACAGATAGACGGCATAATTGTCGACCTCGCCGATCGTGCGACCGGTGTAGGTGTAATTGACCGGGCCGTCATAGACGTTGCTGCCATAGGAGAAGCCGGCAGGAAGCGCCGGGCCGACGACGACCTCGTTCGGGTTGGCGATATTGATCAGCGGATAGCGGGAATAGAAGGCGGTGCCATCGGCATTGCGCAGTGCGTTGCCGCTGTTCAGCGTGTATTTTTCCCACAGCGCCGAGGCGCCGACGACTAACGTATGCTCGATCGCGCCGGTATTGAACGTACCACGCAGGTCGAGCTGGTCGTACATCAACTCATTCTTCGAATCGCGCAGGTTTCCGCGCGGTCCGCCGATATAATAATAGCCGTTGGGCACGGTGAAGTTGCCGAAACCGGTCACGGCGACGACGCAGCTCCCGCCGCTGGCCGAAACGCCCGACGGAAGGCAATAAGTACCCTGCGGCGGCCCGACGACCGTAAGTTGGCTGACCTGCTGCCAGCGTGCGAGGTTGCGGATCGACCAGCTGTCGCTCAAGTCGTGCTCGACGGTGATCGTCGCCTGGTCGACGGTGATCTCCTGCCGGTCGACATTGCGGTAACCGAAATAGTCGCTGCGATCGACGCCGGGGACGAGGCCATTGTAATAGGGCACGCCATATTGCGGGATATTGTCGTCTTCCTGATGCAGATATTGCAGCGTCAGCTTGGTCGGGCCGTTCATGCCGATGCTCACCGACGGCGCGATGCCCCAGCGCTTGTAATTGTCGACGTCGCGACCGGGCACGTCATTCTTGTGTGCCATGGCGTTCAGGCGCACTGCGATCAGGTCGCTGACGCGCAGGTTCGCATCTACGGTACCGCGGTAATAATTGTCGGTGCCGATACCGCCCGTTGCGATGACGCGCGTTTCGTCAAGCGGGCGCTTGGTGACGATGTTGATCGACCCGCCGACCGAGCCCGCACCGCTCTGCACCGAATTGGCGCCGTTGACGATTTCAAGCTGCTCGAGGTTGAACGAATCCGACCGGCTGTATGCGGCGCTGTCGCGCACGCCGTCCTGCGTGATGTCGCTGCCCGCCGAATAGCCGCGGAAGTTGATCGAGTCTGCCGGGGGGGAGCCACCTTCGGCGGCGCCAAAAGTGATACCGGGGACGGTCGAAAGCATATCGCGCAGCGTCAGCAGATTCTGCTGTTCGATCGTCTCACCCGTGATGACGGTGACCGTCTGCGGCGTGTCGCGCACGGGGCGCGTCGATTTCGGCGATTCCTGCTGGGTCTGATAATGCTGACCGGTGACGATGATCTGCTCGCGCTCGTCGCGGCGTTCGCGCTCGGTCTGCTGATCGGACGATGCTTCGGCACCAGCATCGGCCGCCATGGCCGAGGTGCTGATCAGGCTGCCGACGCAGGAGAGCGCCAGGAAAGTGGCGGACGTCGTAGGCTTCACGGCTGTTACCCCCTTGTTATGGACGGGCCGCCGCTATTGAGAGTCGGTTGCAATGTCAACTCTAATGCGAATCATTCGCGATATTGTCGCAATTCCTTCGAGATGTGCGCAATGATCGAGAAGTTCCCCCTACCGCCGCTCAAGCCACCAGCTCTGCCGCCAACCATATTGGCTGGCGATCGCTTCGCCGACGGCGTTGGTTGCCGGCTTGAAACGAAACCGCTCCTCGATCAGATCGCAGGTTGTCCGGTCGAGCGAGCTGTCACCACTCGACCGGGTCACGCGGCATCCGCTCACGCGCCCATTCACCTCGATCGTAAAGCGCACCTCGACTTCGCCGCCGGCTCTCGCCCGGCTGGCCTCTCGCGGATAATCACGGTCGCGGATCGTGCCGCTCCGCCAGACGGCCTTGCTACCACCACCGGTGCCGCTGCCCGTTCCGCCCGCGCCCGTTCCGTCGCCCCGGCCACCGGCGCCCGAGCCCGGGCCGGGGTTTTGCGTCGCGCCCGCCGATGGATCGCTTCCAGCCCCGGCTTCGACTGCGGTAGCGACAGGCGGCACGACGGGACGCAGTCTCGGCGGCGGTGTAACAACGGCTGCTGCTTTGGCGGCCTTGTTCGGCGCCGAAGCTTTGCCGCTGGCTCTCTCGCTTGGCGCCTTTGTCGGCGTTGCGTCCTTATGAGGGGGCGGAGGAGCAGGGATGGCGATTGCTGTAATCGTCTCTCCCGCCTTGCGAACGATATCCAAATCAAGGCCGCTGGCCAGGCCGAGCCCGACCGCAACGACGGCGAGCAACGCCCCGCTCCCAGACGCGATCCTCTGCCGCCCCGTAATCTGCCCCGTATAGGCCATCGCGCCGCCTCTTGTCGCGCGCCGTAGCGCGCAGCCGGCAATGCTTTTAGAGGAATTCGTCTAGCGTGGACATGAACCGGTCGAACTGGTCGTGATGCAGCCAGTGGCCGGCATTCTCGAACTCGATCACTTCGGCGGTTTTGAAATGTTCAAGCCGACCGTCCCTCTCGGGGTTCGACGCCCAGCTGTTGGCGCCATAGAGCAGCAGCGTGGGGCATGTGATCGCGCCCCACAGTGCGGCGATGTCGTCCTGCGGCATATCGAACGCCGGCCAGACATTGAGGTAATTGTCGAATTTCCAGCTCCACGTGCCGTCCTCATTGCGGCTGATGCCGTGGATGGTCAGGTGACGCGCCTGCGTTTCGGTCAGGTAGCTATTCTCGCCCATCATGCGCGCCAGCGCATCCTCTAGGGTTGCATAACGGCGAGGCGTACGCCCCGCAGCCTGACGTTTGTCGTCGATCCATTTGCGAAAGCGTTCGGCATAGCCGGTCTTTGCCCGTTCGGCGATCACCTTGGGCGAGGGACCAAGTCCCTCTATCGCCACAAGCTTGCGGACGTTTTCGGGATAGAGGCCGGTATAGCGCAGCGCGATATTGCCGCCCATCGAGTGCGCCACGATCGACAGCGGCCCAAGATCGAGCTGATGGATCAGCTGCGCCAGGTCATAGACAAAAGTGTCCATGGCGTAGTTGCCGTCGGGCGACCAGGCACTGTCGCCGTGACCACGCAGGTCGGGGGCGATGATGTGATAGCGATCCTGCAGCTTTTCGGCGACCCAGTCCCAGTTGCGACAATGGTCGCGTCCGCCGTGCACCAACAGCAGCGGCGGTGCGCCGCGATTGCCCCAGTCCACATAGTGAAGCTTCAACCGCTGCGAGACGAAGCTATTCGAGGTGGGACCGGCACTTGCCATCGGATCATCCTTGCTGTCTGGTCCAGTTTCAAAAGGCGACTGGTTTCGATCCGTCAACCCCGCATCGGCATCACTGGCCTTCAAAGACAAGATAAGGGAGAATAGCATGACAACATTTCGCGATAATCTGCTGGTCGGCAAGACGGCCTTCGTCGCCGGAGGCACGAGCGGTATCAGTCTCGGCATAGCAAAACGCTTTGCCGAACTTGGCGCGAAGGTTGCGGTGGCCGGCCGCGACCCTGACAAGGCGCAGCGCGCCGCCGCCGAAATCGGACATGATGCGATCGGCTTGTCCGGCGATGTGCGTGACTATGCTGCGATTCGCGGCGTGATGGAGACGGTCGTCGAAAAATTCGGTCCGATGGACATCGTTATCTCTGGTGCGGCGGGAAATTTCCTCGCGCCGGTCCTCGGCATGTCGGCAAATGCATTTCGCACCGTGGTCGATATCGACCTCAACGGCACATTCAACGTATTCCGCGGTTGCCATGATCTGCTCAACCGCCCGGGCGCATCGTTGATTGCGATCACTGCGGGGCAGGCGATTAACGCCTCTGCGCTGCAGGCGCACGCCTGCGCGGCGAAGGCCGGGATCAATCAGTTGATCCGGGTGCTCGCGCTCGAATGGGGCCCCGAGGTGCGCGTCAACGGCATCTCGCCGGGGCCGATCGCGGGAACCGAGGGCATGGCGCGTCTCGCGCCCGACGCTGCAACGCGCCAGTCGCATTTCGACCGCATCGCGATGAAGCGTTGGGGCGAGATTGAGGAGGTCGCCGAATCGGCGGTGTTCCTGTGCTCACCCGCCGCCGGCTATATTACCGGAACGATCCTTGACTGCGACGGCGGAAGCCAGATCGGCGATGCGTCGCGCGGCGATCTGGCGAAGGGAATGGCCTGAAAGCAAAAACGCCGCCAACCCGTTGGGGTGGCGGCGTTTTTAATGGTGGGCGTGGCAAGGATTGAACTTGCGACCCCTGCGATGTCAACACAGTGCTCTACCACTGAGCTACACGCCCATCCCTTGGGGTGACGCGCCCCCTAAATGCCTCTGCGCGACTTGGCAAGCCCTTCGCGCAACGTCGCGTCGTTATTGTTGGCTCGAACGGTCGGCGCGGCCGAACATGTTATCGACTTCACGCACCAGATCCTTGAGGTGGAACGGCTTCGAGAGCAGCTTTGCTTGCGGAACATTTTCCTCGGCGCGCAGCGAAACCGCTGCAAAACCGGTGATGAACATCACCTGCGTCTGCGGTGCCGCCTTGGCGGTGTGCTGAGCGAGTTCGATCCCGTCCATCTCGGGCATCACGATATCCGACAGCAAGAGGTCGAAGGTTCCCGAATCGATGTAGGGAACGGCAGCGGTGCCGCGATCGACGGCGGTGACATGATAGCCGGCGCTCGTGAGCGCGCGCGCCAGATATTCGCGCATCACATCATCATCTTCCGCCAGCAAAATGCGAATCATGTTGAAATCGGTTCCCTGGTCCTTTGGCGCAGCCGGTTCCGGTCGGCGACACCCTCTGTCATGTTATGCATAGCGTCAGAGATTTAACAAATTGACGTGCGGCGCTGGATTCGGCCCGCTTTTTTTGCCACCCATGCCTCATGTCGCTGCGTAGCATCCCGTCTGCCGCTTTCGCTGTCAACCGGCCCGCGGTGAGTGGGCCGGTGATCGTGTCCGTGCCCCATGCCGGACGAATCTATCCTCCGGACATTCTCGATGCGGCGCGAGTCGAACAAGGGCAGCTCGAGCGCCTCGAAGATGCATGGAGCGACCTGATCGCGGCCGAAGCAACCGGTGCGGGAGCTACGGTCGTGCAAGCACTATGGGCACGCGCGGTTGCAGACCTCAACCGCGGCGAGGGGCAGATGGCCCCCGGAGAGGTTGCGATGCCGTTGCGGGCCCAATTTTCCGTGCCGGGGCGCAAGGAACGCGCCGGGCTCGGCGTTGTACCGACGCGGCTTGCCGATTGTGGGCCCCTGTGGAAGCGGCCGATCGACGGCGCCGGCCTTCATTGGCGGCTCGAATCATTCCATCGGCCGTATCACGCCGCGCTGGCCGAGGCCTTGAAAAGCGCGCGCAACCGTTTCGGCTATTCGATTCTGATCGACCTGCATTCCATGCCATCGATTCCCGTGACGCAGCCGGGATGTGGTGCACGAATCGTAATCGGCGATCGCTTTGGCGAAACCGCCGGGACATGGCTGATCGATCGCGTGATGATGTCTGCGAGGTGCTTGGGCGAAGTCGTGACCCGCAACCAGCCCTATGCCGGCGGTCATATCATTCGCACGCACGGACGGCCGGGTGACGGCGTCCATGCGGTGCAGATCGAAATCGACCGTTGCCTTTATCTGATGCCGGATCGATCGCCGGATTCGGCGCGTGTCGCCCGGTTGGCGCGCTGGTTTGCCGAACTTGTGAAGGATCTGGGCCAGATGCGGCCCGACACCGAAATATTTCCCCAAGCCGCTGAATAAAAAACCACCTCGTACCGAAGTACGAGGTGGCCAGGGTCCAGGGAGGACGCATCCGCGCCAAAGATGGCGGGACACTCGCCGCGATGGAAAGGGGGAAAACCACGGCGGCGTAGTTTGAATTTAGGGGTTTCTTCGCCGACTTACAAGAAGGGACGATGCAGAATCTGCAATATGCAGGAAATTGGTCGGGGAGAGAGGATTCGAACCTCCGGCCCCTGCCTCCCGAAGACAGTGCTCTACCAGGCTGAGCTACTCCCCGACCGATCTGCGCGCCGACCGGGGTCGCCGCGAAGGCAGGGCGGTCCTCTAGACGTGCAATCTGCGAACTTCAAGCGCCAATCGGCACATTGAAGATGATTGCTGGAACTAGAGCATTTCGGCAGTTCGAAAACTGAAATGACCGCCCGCGACGAAAATCAGATGATCGACCAGATCGATGCCCGCGGTGCGCAGGAAAAATGCGGCGTCATGCGTCGCGGCGATATCGGCATCGCTTGGCCATGGCATGTCGGACGGGTGGTTGTGCGCCATGAGGACCGCCGCAATGCTGCTGTCCAGCAAAGCGCGCCAGCAATGCGGGGTGATGACGCAACGGCCGGTCATGTCGCCTTCGACGTGTTTGAGGCGGACAAGGCGTTCGAAGGGGTCGAACGCAGCAAGAAGCAGGGTTTCACGTTCGTTGTCGAACAACGGGCGCAGCAGCAGTTGCGCGAAATCGTCCTCAAGCTGGCACGGCACGAAGCCGGCCGCTGCCGACGGGGACGGCACTTCGCCGACGGGTTCGAACAGGGCCATCCTTTTTTCCATGCTCAAAGCGTAGGCGATTCCCAACATCCGACTGCCCCGCATCGGAGGCTTTGTGCTGCCGGGCAGCTTGTGTTTCCCGTTGCTCCCTTGTCGCGTTGCGGCGCGAGGCCTAGCACCGGAAGGCAAAACCGGGAGCTGAGCCTTGTCTGATTCCATCCATTATGAACTGCAATATCTGGACCTGATGCGGCGTATCTGGGTCGAGGGCGACGAACGAGTCGACCGGACCGGAGTTGGTACGCGCTCTCTGTTCGGCGAGACGATGCGATTCTCGCTGCAGGACGATGCGATCCCGTTGCTCACGACCAAGCGCGTCTATTGGAAGACCGCATTGCGCGAGTTGCTCTGGTTCCTGACCGGCGACACCAATATCCGGTCGCTCGTTTCGCAAGGTGTGAAGATCTGGACCGACTGGCCGCTCGACAAATATCGCCGCGCGACCGACGACCAGATCAGCGCGGAGGATTTCGAGGCGCGCATCGTCGCGGATGAAGATTTCGCAGCGAAGTGGGGCGATCTTGGCCCCGTCTATGGACATCAATGGGTGAACTGGCCGCGCTATGAGGCGGCGGGTGAGGGGCTTTTTCGCCGCGCGGAGCGGGGGCACAACCAGATTGCTGCGCTGATCGATTCACTGAAAAACAACCCGGGGTCGCGGCGACATATCTTCACGGGTTGGAATGTCGCCGACCTTGACCGCATGGCCTTGCCACCATGTCACATGACCTATCAGTTTCATGTTCGCAGCGATGGCGGTTTGTCGTGTCTTCTGTTCCAGCGCTCGTGCGACTTGGGCTTGGGCTTCGCCTTCAACGTCTTCGAAGCGGCACTGCTCACGCGAATGGTCGCCGAGCAGGCGGGGCTTCATGCGCATGAACTCGTCTGGACCGGCGGCGATGTGCATCTGTATCTGAACCACGCCGAACTGGTCGAACAGCAGCTGTCGCGTGTTCCGGGCGGGGCGCCGAAGCTACGCATCCTTCGTCGCCCTTCGAGCATTTTTGACTATCGGTTCGAGGATTTCGCAGTCGAGGAATATGCGCCGCAAGCGCATATTTCCGCGCCTGTCGCGGTCTGAGCGCCATCATTGCATTCGTATGGCGACTGTAATATTATGTCGTCACGTTGAAATATAACTAGGCGCCGATTCGCGCCTTCAAAGGGAAGAAGATATGCCTGAGACGCCTCAGCGCCCGGCGAGCAATTTGCCGCCGCTGTCGCTTCATATCCCCGAACCGCGTTATCGCCCCGGCGATACTCCGGACTTTGGCGATATCGAAGTTCCCGCGGTCGAAGCGACCCCGCGCCCGAGCGAAGCGACCAAGCCCGACGCGATGCGCGAGCTGAGCTATGGCCTCGTCCGCGTGCTCGATTTCGACGGGCAGGCGAAGGGGCAGTGGGATCCGAAGCTGTCGCCCGAGCGGCTGCGGACGATGCTCCGCAACATGATGCTGACCCGCGCGTTCGACGACCGCATGTTTCGGGCACAGCGGCAGGGCAAGACCAGTTTCTATATGAAGTGCACCGGCGAAGAGGCAACCTCGGTTGCATCGACGATGGCGCTTGACCGCACCGACATGGTGTTCCCGAGCTATCGCCAGCAGGGCATCCTGATCACGCGCGATTACCCGCTGATCCAGATGATGAACCAGATTTACTCGAACCGCGGCGACCATCTGCTCGGCCGCCAGCTGCCGATCATGTATTCGGCGCCCGAGCACGGATTCTTCAGCGTGTCGGGCAACCTCGCGACTCAATATCCGCAGGCCGTGGGCTGGGCGATGGCGTCGGCATCGAAGGGCGACAGCCGCATCGCGACCGTATGGTGCGGCGAAGGCTCGTCGGCGGAAGGCGACTTTCACTCGGCGCTGACCTTTGCGACCGTCTATAACGCGCCGGTCATCTTCAACGTCGTGAACAACCAGTGGGCGATCTCGAGCTTCTCGGGCTTTGCCGGCGGCGAGCGCACGACGTTCGCGGCGCGCGCGGTGGGTTACGGCATTGCCGGCTTACGCATCGACGGCAACGACCCGCTTGCGGTTTATGCCGCAACGCAGTGGGCGGCCGATCGCGCCCGCACGAACAACGGCCCGACGCTGATCGAACATTTCACCTATCGCAGTGAGGGGCACAGCACCTCGGACGACCCGAGCGCTTACCGCCCCGCCGATGAGGCGACCGCCTGGCCGCTTGGGGACCCGATCGCGCGGCTGCGCCAGCACCTCGAGGCGCTCGGCGAATGGGATGCCGAACGCCACGAGGCGCAGGCGAAGGAACTCGACGATCTGGTGAAGACGACCCAGAAACAGTCGGAGAAGCTCGGTATCCTCGGCCACGGCATGCACCAACCGTTCGAGACGATGTTCGACGACGTGTTCGAAGAGTTGCCTTGGCACCTCAAAGAACAATGCGCGCAGATGCTCGCCGAGCAAGAGGCCAAGTTCGGCCCCAACTGGAAGCCCGAATGATGAGCGGCGATGTGAAAACCATGAACATGATCGAGGCGATCAACAGCGCCATGGACGTCATGCTCGAACGCGATCCCAACACCGTCGTGATGGGTGAAGACGTCGGCTTTTTCGGCGGTGTGTTCCGCGCGACCGCCGGCCTTCAGAAGAAGCATGGCAAGACGCGCGTGTTCGACACGCCGATCAACGAATGTGGCATCATCGGCGTCGCGGTCGGCATGGGCGCCTATGGCCTGCGCCCGGTCCCCGAAATCCAGTTCGCCGACTATATCTATCCGGGGCTCGATCAACTCGTCAGCGAAGCGGCGCGCCTGCGCTATCGTTCGGCGGCGGACTTCATCTGTCCGATGACGGTGCGCACGCCGTTCGGTGGTGGTATCTTCGGCGGCCAGACGCATAGCCAGTCGCCCGAAAGCATCATGACGCACATCTGCGGCGTGAAGACGGTGATCCCGTCGAACCCCTATGATGCCAAGGGTCTGCTGATCGCGGCGATCGAGGACAACGACCCCGTCGTCTTCCTCGAGCCCAAGCGCATCTACAACGGCCCGTTCAGCGGCTATTATGATCGCCCGGTCGAGCCCTGGTCGAAGCATGAGGCGAGCGCGGTGCCCGAGGGGCATTACCGCATCGAACTCGGCAAGGCCGCGACGGTGCGTTCGGGCGAGGCGCTGACGATCCTAGCCTATGGCACGATGGTCCATGTGACGAAGACCATCGTCGAGGAAATGGCCGTCGATGCGGAAATTATCGACCTGCGCACGCTGCTGCCGCTCGATATCGACGCGATCGAGACGTCGGTGAAAAAGACCGGCCGCTGCCTGATCATCCACGAAGCGACGCGCACCTCGGGCTTTGGCGCTGAACTCGCGGCGCTGGTGCAGGAACGCTGCTTCTACCATCTCGAGGCACCCATCGAACGCGTTACCGGCTTCGACACGCCTTATCCGCATAGCCTCGAATGGGCCTATTTCCCCGGCCCGGTGCGCATCGCGACCGCGCTGACCAAGATTTTGAAGGACTGACGCCATGGCCCGTTATTCATTCCGTCTGCCCGACATCGGCGAAGGCATTGCCGAGGCCGAAATCGTCGCCTGGCACGTCAAGATCGGCGAGCGCGTCGAGGAAGACGCGCAGCTTGCCGACATGATGACCGACAAGGCGACCGTCGAAATGGAATCGCCCGTTTCGGGGATCGTCGTCGAACTCGCGGGCGAGGTCGGCGACCTGATCCCGATCGGCTCGACGCTGGCGGTGATCGAGACCGATGGCGACGGCGATGTCGAAGCGCCGCCCGCGGACACGCCGGTCGAGCAGGAAATCGTCGCGGAAACGCCGGGCGCCGAGGAAATCTCGGTGGCCGAGGTCGCTGCGTCTGCGCCCGTTGCGGTTCCCGCGCCGACGCCCGCTCCGGCACCGGCCTCCGCAGCGGTCACCGCTCCAGATCAAAGCCGCGCTGTGCTCGCATCGCCCGCCGTCCGTGCGCGCGCCAAGGACCTCGGTGTCGATCTCGGCCAGGTTCAGGCCGAAGGCGACCGCATCCGCCACGCCGACCTCGACGCCTTCCTCCGCTACAGCGGCGGGCAGGGCTATCACGCGCCCGGCGCCAGCCGTGCCCGCGCCGACGAGCCGATCAAGGTCATCGGCATGCGCCGCAAGATCGCGGAGAATATGGCGGCATCGAAGCGCGCGATCCCGCACTTCACCTATGTCGAGGAAATGGACGTCACCGCGCTTGAAGAAATGCGTGCCGATTTGAACGCCAATCGCGGCGGCCGTCCGAAGCTGACGATGCTGCCGTTCCTGATTGTCGCGATCTGCCGTACCATTCCGCAATTCCCGATGATCAACGCGCGCTACGACGACGAAGGCGGCGTCGTGACGCGTTATGGTGCGGTGCATCTTGGCATGGCGACGCAGACCGACGCGGGGCTGATGGTTCCGGTTATCCGCGACGCGCAGGACAAGAATGTGTGGCAGCTCGCTAGCGAGATCACGCGTCTTGCCGAAGCCGCGCGCACGGGCAAGGCGAAGGTCGAGGAACTGACGGGCGGCACGTTGACGGTGACGTCGCTCGGCCCGCTCGGCGGTATCGCGACGACTCCGGTGATCAATCGTCCCGAGGTGGCGATCATCGGTCCGAACAAGATCGTCGAACGCCCCGTCTTCGACGGAGACGATATCCGCAGGGCAAAGCTGATGAACCTGTCGATCAGCTGCGATCACCGCGTCGTCGATGGCTGGGACGCTGCGAGCTATGTGCAAGCGCTGAAGAAGCTGATCGAAACGCCGGTTCTGCTGTTCGCGGACTGACATAGATACGAAGCTATCCGGGGCAGTGGACGCTCGCCCCGGATAGCTTCGCTATCTGCGCGGCGGGCTTACAGCCCGAGCCCCGCGAAACTCGTCTGGTCGAACTTCAGTTTGAAGGTCACATAGGCGCCCGAGCGCGAGAAGCGTGCGTCCTCGAAATCGCGATCGTGGAAGCCCGCGAAATTATAGCCGAAGGTGATGTTCGCGTTGGTCATCGGCGCCAGCGTCACCGTCGGGCCGCCCGCCCAGCTCACCGTATCGGCGTCAGTGCCGACGCGCACGGTGCCCGACGCGCCGACGTCGACATGCTCGCCGAGGTTGAAACGGACGTCTGCGCCGATCAGGTTCGACCAACCCTTTACGTCGTCTACGCCGAAGCGGTCGAAATTGTAGCGCGTGCCCCAGAAGAGGCCGATCTCGGCGCGTTCATACCAACCCTTGCCGAAACCGCGATCGCCAAGCGGTGTCCAGTTCACCGACAGGCTGTTGAGCAGGCGGCGGCTCGTCGCGTCGCCGTCGATCGTCAGCGTGCCGCCGATCGGGCCAGCCTGACCCGCTATCGCATCGCGAACCTTGTCCGAACGAAATTCGCTTTTGTTGAGCCATGATACTCGCGAATCGGCGGGACGGTGCGCCCAGCTCATCTCGAAGTTGATGACCTCGGTCGTTGGCGTCGTACCGCTGCCGCTTGCCTTCGCATAGGTGAAGAGTGCGCCGAGCGCCCGCCCTTCGCCAAGCTGGCGGAGGCCGCCGAGCGTCAGGCCGTAACGGTTGGCGATTTCGCCATTGCGATATTCGGCGCGACCGGTCAGTGTCCAGCGGTCGGCGCGATAAGTGGCGCCGGTGCTGATCGCGAGGAAATCTTCGGTCAGCGTGCCATTGCCGCCTAAAAAGCCGCCCGAAGCCACCGGATGCTCGGTGTTGAGTACGTCGCCCGCGCGGACGCCGCCGATGGTGCGATTGCCGTCGACCGACACATCGACCGACCAGCGTTCGCCGAGCTTCAGCGATTGCGACAGACCATAGGCGGCAAAGCTGCGCGGACCATATTCGCCGATCTCCTGTTGGTTTGCGGTCGCGAGCAGGCGCGCGCCGGACCAGGGTGTGAGGTCGAAGCCAAGCCGCGCGGTGCGCGCCTTGATCGTGTCGCCGTCGGCAATCTCGTAGCTGCCGACCAGATTGACGTCGCGGTTGATCGCGTAGCGGGCGCCGAGACGATGGCGGGTCGGGAAATCGATGCTCGCATCCTTGCCACCGAGCGCAAATTCGGTCTGCGCGTCAAGTTCAAGCCGTTTATTGAAGAGCCGCTGCGTCGCGCCGAGCTGGACGATGTTCGAGCGGTTGCGGCTGCCGTCGGTCAGGCGGTCGTCGGCGTGGGTCAGCCCGGCGCGCGCGACGCTGATGCCATTGTCATATTCGACCAGCGCACGGGCGGCACGGCGGCGGGCATTGGTGTCGAGATAGTCCTCCTGCCACGCACTGCCGGTCACCGAGAGGTTGCGGCTGGCTTTGAACCGCGCATCGAAACCGAATTTGCGCGTGCCATTCTCGCTGCTGTTGAGCTGACCGGTACCGAAACCCGCTTCGCGTTCGCGAACATAGGCGAGGAAGTCGGCGTTGCTGCTGTGATGCTCGGCCTCGATCAGCCATGCCTTGGCGGTGCCGTCGGCGGTCGTGCTGCCGTTCGTTGCCTTGGCATCGCTGACCGCGAGTTCGGCGCGGACCTCGGTCTCGATCGTCGGGCGATAGCGCGCATCGACGCCGCCGAGGTTCGTCTTGGCGTTGCCGTCCTCGTCATGGATGAAGGTCGCGCCGACGCGCAATTTCTCGTCATTCGACTGATAGCTGACGCGGCCGCCGGCGTTGAGCACACGGTGACCGACACCATCGACCTCATATTCGGCGACGATGAACTGCGGATCGAGGTTCGAGGAGCGGCTGAGCACCGGCTCGCGGAAGCGGATCGTTCCCGACAGATAATCGATATCGTAATCGACGTGGCGCGACAGGCTGACGCTGTCGACGATGCGTTCGCTGTGCAGCCGGTTGCGCGTCTCGATCGTGATGCGCTCGCTGTTCGGCAGGATATCCTTTGCACCGAGCTGGTACGGACCCGTCAGGCCGTTGCCCTGAATCTCGTCGCGGCGGAAGCGATAGGGTGTGTCGGCGACGAAGGCGGTCGCCGCGACATTGCGGCCGCGATACTCGGCCTTGCCGCCGTTAAGCGCGCGTTGGTAACGTGCGAGTTCGGGTTCGGAGATCCCAGTCTCGATATCGCCGAACATCGCATAGAATTGCGGGCGTTCGAGGCGGATGTAGAGCTTGCGCACCGAGGCGGCGTCATAGCGCGTCTCGTTGCGATCGGCGTAGATGGTATAATAGGCGCGCGGATCGATCACGCCGCCGAACCGGGCGTCGTCCTTGTCCTTGTCGCTGTCATAGGCCAGCGTCATCAGCCATTTTCCGCGCACACGGCCCTTGGCATAGAGCGCAAGGCGGGCATCGGCGTTGAGATCGCCCGTCGTCTCCGCCACCGGCTCCATCCGGTCGTCGAGCGTGTTGTAACCCAGCGTGCCTGCGGCAAAGCCTACGACGGTCCATGGACGATTGCCCGGGTCGAGCCAAGTTTCGATCGTCTGCTTGCGCGTCACCTTGTCGTCGCGGAAGGTGAAATCCATCGCGAGCGTGCCCGACGCGGTGGTCGGTTCGAGCTCGATATAGGCCACGCCATCGTCGCCGTCGATCTTCCACACCGGTTGTGCGCGTTCGAGGCCCGCGAGCTGGCGTGCCTGCTGCGCATCGGCTTCGACTGCCGGATAATAAGGCGTGGGAACGTTGAATTCGCCCGTCAGGCCGGCGCGGATCGGCTTGCCGTCGCGGTCGGTCAGGCGCACCGCGATCACCGGGCGCGTCACGCCGTCGGCGACGAGCACCGACTTTTCGCGGATCAGCGATGCGCGCATCGGGGTGATCGAATAATGAACATTGCGCTCGAGCGTTTCGACGACGGATCCGCCTGCATCCTTCACCTCGGCGACGAGGCGGTTTTCGCCCTCGCGGATTTCAAGGCCGCGCCACAGGCTGACCACGACGCTGCCGTCGGCCGACTTGCTGACGCCTTCGAAGGTCAGGGGATCGGCGGGCTTGCCGTTGACGCGGAGCGACACCTTTTGCCCCGGGGCGTGCTTCACCGCGGCGCGGATCGCCTTGGCGCGCGGATTGTGGTCGGTGGTGGGGAACAGCCAGCCGATGCCGGGTGCTTCGCCTGCGACCCAATCGCGACCGGAGCCGGCCGCGTCGGGGTCGCTCAGCACCTTGGGCGCTTCGATTGCGACTTTGTTCGGCGCGGCGCGCGGCGCGCTGGCAACGGCGCGGAAGTCGGCGCGCTTCAGGGCGCCGCCGCGACCTTCGACAAAACGCGAAATCGGGCTGCCGGCGCTTTGCGTCGAGCGGGCGCAGTCGATGGCTTCGCGATCCAGTGGGAGCGTCGACGGGTCGATCTGAACGACGTGCAGGCCGGGGCGCACACCCTCGAAATGATAGCGGCCATCCTCATCGGTGACGGTGTAGCTGCCATCCTGCAGCATCACGCGGACGCCCATGACGCCGTCGGCCTTGCCCGGATCGACGTTGCAGCCGCCGTCGGTGATGCGGCCGATGATCGTCATGCGGTCGCCGAGCTGGTCGCGTTTGATCGAAATCGTCGCTTCGGCGATATTGCTGGTCGAGCCGCGATTGTCGGTGGCGGTGGCGCGGTTGAGCGCGTTGCCCGGCTGCGCCGATACGATGACTTCGGCCAGATAGGTGAGCAGCGCCGAACGCGATGCCGCAATGCCGGGCAGGGTGACGGCGAACTCGCGGCCGTTCGCTGCGACAACGGCGTCGGTGCGCACGCCATCGACGCGGACGGTATCGGCGCGTAGCCGCATGCCGGCGGGCAGTACGTCGCGCACCGTCACCGCGCCGGTGTTGCGGCGCGTGTCGCGGTTCGCGACCTCGATGCGATACTGGATGACATCGCCGGGCACCGCGACCTGCGTCGAGGTCGTCTTGCGCAGGATCAGCGGCAAGCCGGGCTGGTCGACGGGAATATCGACGCGGACGGGCGCGGGGCTGCTCAGCGTGAACGGATTGCCATAGCTGGCGCCCGTGATCTCGAACGGCTGGCCGTCGTCTGGGCGGCGGAGGCCGGCGAGCGCGGCCGGGCTCGACGTCGACGGTGCGGTATAGGGGGCGGGCGGCGAGACGATCAGCCGGTAGGTCCCCGGCGCAACGAACGGGAAACGATAGTCGCCCGGCGGGAAGCTGTAGGTCGTGCCGCCAGCGTCGGTGACGGGCTGCCCGGTGATCACGCTCGACGGATAGGCCGACACGCCGTCGTCGCCGAATACCTGCGCGGGCTGGCCGGTCGCTGCATCGACGAGCGTAACGCGGCTCCCCGCGACGGGCGCACCGTCGCCGCTGTCGAACACGATGCCGAAGGGGTCGACGAGGAAGTCGATTGTCGCGAGTGCGACAAGGCTGGCATTCGCCTGGTCGGTCACGCGCAGCGTCAACGGCGCACCCGGATTGACCGACAGGCGGCAATCGCCCTGCACGACAGCAGGCGGGACGCCGATGGTGTTGATGATACCCACGAACTCGCCGCTGTTGTTTGCGGTCTCGGTCAGCGTGATCGCCTCGCGGTCGCCATTTTCGAGTTCGAGTATGACGGGCAGGGTGTCACGCGCCTGCGGATCGACGTTGGCCGATGCGAGCGTGACCCCGACGACCAGCACTTCGCCGACCCGGAAATTGCTGGTGGATTGCAGCGACGCCGGCGCGGTCGAGATGCCTTCATAGACGCCGCCGAGATCGATCGTGCTGGTCGCGCTACGTGCCGCCGGGCGGCTGCATTGTGTGGGCGCGAGTGCTACCGATTTGTTGCCGCCGCCGTTGGTCAGGCGATAGGTGGTGATCGTCGGCCGCTCGGGCGGGCGCGCCGTCACCGTCACATCGACGCGATTCGACAGCGCCTGACCGGGCTGCCCGTCATGCGTCCACTGCGCCGAAGCCGTGTTCGTGATCACTTGTGCGTGCGCCGGGTTTGCCGCAGCCAGCATGGCTGCCGCGACCAAAGCGGTCACAAGGCCGGAAAATTTCGTGCGGAGTGCCATAATAGCCCCGAAGGGAGCAGCGGGAGACGGTTTTCGGGCCGCAACCGCTGCTCCATCGGTTTTCCGATCAGTTGACCGTCGCGCGGAAAACGAGGGTGCTTGCGGCCCCCGCAGCGATCGAGGCGATCGTGCCCGACACGTTCGGCGCGGCGTAACTGCCGCCGGCGGTGCCGTTGAAATCGCACACTCCGCCCGTAACGGTGCCGCCCAGCAGGATCGTACCCGCATTGAACGTCAACTGGCCCGGAACCGGATCGGTGATCACGACCGACGTTGCAGCCGCGCCGCCGGAGTTGGAGACCGCGATGCAATATTCGACGACTGCACCCGGAATCAGTTTCGGATTCGTTGTGTTGTTGAACGGATCCGAGATGACGCGGCTGCTTTTACTGACCGCAAGCGTCGCCGTTTGCAAGGTGTAGTCGTCGTTGTCGCTGTGCGAACCGTCGCGCGCGACATCGCCCGCAGCGCCGGCGATATCGGCGAAGACGGTGTCCTTGCCGGCGGTGTTCGCGCCGGTGGTTTCAGTGATCGCTGCACCCTGTGTCCCGGCAAGTCCGCCCTCGCGCGCCGTGGCACGCAAGGTCACGCCGGCGACTGCGCCGTTGACGACGGCAGGCACTGCAAGCGTCGTCGGGATGTCTGCGACAACGAACAGGCGAATCGCCGTATCGACGACGAGTTCGTCGACATAACCGGTGAGCAGGGTGTCGCCGACATCCCAGCTGCCGACCGTACCCGTGACGGTATTGTCACGATAGATGCGGATGTTGTTCACGTTGAACGTGTCGGTGCCGCCGTGTGCGGCGGTGCCGCCCGCGATCTGCGACGCGACGAGCGCAAAATCGAGCGTTTCGTTCGACGTGTTCGTCAACTGAAACGTCGTGACGGCATTCGCCTGTCCGGGCACGACGTTGGTCGTGACCGTACCGACCTCTTCGACGAGGAGGTTGATCTTGCGGTCGACGACGAAATTGTTCGCCGCTTGCTGCTGGGCCTGTGCGACGCCACCGACCTGATAGTCGACGGTAGCGGTATTCGTGATCGTGGTGCCCGCGGTCGTGCCGGCGGCAAAGGCCGGCGTGGCGGCGACGCTCGAAAGCGCCGCCAGACCGATGACACCCATATACGTCAGCTTGCTGGTCATAGCTGAGCTCCTGGGCTTTATGCTGGTTGCCGTTTCCCCACCGCTGGCAACCGTTAAGCGGTTTTATTCAGTCGCTATTTGACGACTCCCCGAAACATGAGTTTGCCTGTTCCGCCTGCAGGGATCGGCTTTTGGAAAGCCCAGCGGACGTGCGTGACGTCCGCCGGCTGCGCTGCGCGCCGCGAGCCGTCCGTCATCGGAATGCTGAGGTCGGAAAGCAGTCCCCACTGCTTGCCGCCATCGACCGAAACGAGCGGGCTGCTATCGCCCGCGTCCGCAAAGCGGACCGCGGCGGGCATCGGGTTGGTAATGACGAACTTGTCGGCTGGCTGTGCGCCGGCGTTGCGATAGTTGAGCACGAAGACGAGCCGATCGCCGGGAACGACGACCTTCGGCTCCTCGAGCAGGATCTTCTGCTTGCCCTGGGCATCGGTCGACACGCGTTCGACGAACACATTATTGTCGAGCGCAACCTGGTTGGCAGCGAGCGCCTGGCCCGGCATCAGCGTGGCGAGCAAAAGCAAAAGAGCGGTGCGCATACGCATCTCCATCAGTTAATTCGGGTGCGGAAGGTGACGGTGCGGGTCTGCCCGCCGGCGACAGTGCCGAGCGCAACGTTGATCCGCGTGCCGTTGTAATCGCCCGCATCGGCGTCGGCCGCATCTGACAGGCCGCCGCCGCCGAGCGTGATCGAGCCGGGGACATAGCTGGTGTCTGCGGGGATATTGTCGGTGATTGCCAACCCGCTGACCGAGCCGCTGCCCGCTACGGTGGCGACAATTGTGTAAGTGATTATCGCGCCGGGAACCGGATCGGCCGTACCAAGCGAATTGGTGACGACGGCCGATTTGACGAGCGTCACCGTCGCTGCAGATACGATGAAGGCGCCTGCATCCTGACCGTCAGCACCCGTCGAGCCGACAACGGCGTCGCCGCCGCCTTCGCCCCGTCCTGCAAAGCTGGTTCCTGGAGCGCCGGTGCCCGTTTTCGCCGCCGCGACGAGGCTGACGATGCCGCGATTTCCATCGACGACCGTTCCCGGTGTCGTCGCGAGGACAAAAACAGTGATGCTCTGGTCGGGATTGAGCGAGGGGTCGTTTGCGCCCGCTGTATAAAGTGTGTCGGTGCTCGCATCGAAAACGCCGTCGCCATTATCGATATAGATTTGCGTAACGACGGGGTCGTAATTGTCGCCGCCGGCGTTCGCGATCGTCGTGAGCCCAAAGGCCTCGACGCCGTTGCCGTTATTGGTGACCGAGAAGGTGAGCACCTGCGCCGTTGCGCCCGGTGTGGTCGGAACGTCGGCAGGATTGCTCGAATCGACCGTGACGTCGAGCAGTTCGTCGACAAGCAGATCGACGCGGTTCGAATCGACCGTGGTCGTGCCGCCGCCAGTGTCGAAACTCGCGCTCGCGGTGTTGCTGATGGTGGAACCGGCACGGGTGCCGGCTGCTTCGGCCTGCATCGGCAGCGCGAACGCGGCCAGCAAGGCGAGAATTGAACACGAGGGTAGAAGCTGATGCTTCGCGCCCCCCACAGGCGCTTTCATCATCACTTTGACTCCGAACAGGTTGGTCCTTGGAGCCTTTCGTCGCCGATAAAGGGTAATTTCTGGTTAAAAAGCAGGAAGAAGGACGCGCTTTTGACCCAGATAGGGACAGTGGATCGCGCGATCTGACGCAAAACGGGGCGACTGGCGCGGAAAGTAAAGCTCGCGTAAGACGAGCCGGTTAACGAGGAGAGCAGGGTGGCGGACGAGCGGGGCGGCAAGGATGTGCGTTCGTCGCGCGTCAATCCGCTGCACCAGATCGAGATCGACGATTTTCGCCGCGACCGGCTCCTTGCCGCGCTTGCGCTGATCCTCGGCGCGAGCTTTTGCCTGGGGCTGCCATTCGCCTTGCAGGCGGGTGCCGAATTCTTCCTGCCGCTGACCGCCGCGATCGTTATCGCGATCGCATTGGTTCCGTTGCTCGAATGGCTGGAACGGCGAGGTGTGCCGTCGGCACTCGCGTCTTTCCTAGCGCTCGCGACGTTTCTGGCGATCATCAACGCCGCGCTCGCGATCATTGTCGTACCGGCAACGGGCTGGTTCGCGCGAATCCCCGAATCTATTCCCCGCATTCAAAGCAACCTGGCGCCGTTGATTGATTTTTATTCGACGCTGCAACGCTTCGTCGATCGCACGCTGATGTCGGTGGCGAGCGGAACCGAGGCGACCGCGCAGGCGGTGGCGGCAACCGCGCCGACCTCTGTCGTCGACTATTTCATCTCATCGGCGCCTGCCGCGGCGATTCAGCTCTTCTTCGCCATACTCGTCATCTTCTTCTTTCTCGCGGGTTGGACGCGGCTGCGAAAGGGCACGATCCGGCGACGCGGCAGCTTCGACGGTGCGATGCAAACCGCGCGCGTGATCCAGAATGTCGTCGATGCGACCGCCGATTATCTGGCGACCATCACGATGATCAACGCGATTCTCGGTCTGACTGTGTCGCTCCTGCTTTGGGCGCTTGGCATGCCGTCGCCCTTCATGTGGGGCGGGATCGTCAGTATCTGCAATTTCGTACCCTATCTGGGACCGATCGTCGCCGCGGTGTTGCTCGGGCTCGGTGGACTGATGACATTCGATGCCGTCGGGCTCGCGCTTTTGCCTGCGCTGATTTTCATCGGCGTCCATCTCGTCGAGGCGAATCTGATCACGCCTTTGGTCCTCGGCAAGCGGCTGACGATCAATCCGCTGCTGATTCTCGTATCGCTGAGCTTCTGGGGATGGATATGGGGCACTCCGGGTGCGCTGCTGGCGGTGCCGCTGCTGCTGATTTTGCAGACCGTGCTTGCGTCGACCGGAACCCCCGATCTCGCAGGTTTCCTGTTCGAACATGGCACGCTGACCACCACCGACGACGTGCGTGATCGATTAAATCGCACGCAGGATGAAAGCGACGGTTGACAGGTCGGGGCGGGGGCCATATTGGCGCGGCTCCCAAGCACACGCGGGTGTAGCTCAGTTGGTTAGAGTGCCGGCCTGTCACGCCGGAGGTCGCGGGTTCGAGCCCCGTCACTCGCGCCATTCCTTCCTTTTTTAGGATAGGATGGCCACCGCAGCTTGGGAGTTTCCATCACCGGAAATATTGGATTGGCGCCGCTCTCTAGCGGCGCCAAGTCCCTAACTCCATCCAGCGCAGCAATGGCTTCAGCGGCGCGATCCATATGATCCCCGCCACCAGATAGAAGATCGCCTGCACCAGCACCGGCCAGGTGCCGACCCATGGCGAGAGGCTGACGACAATCGCGGTCCAGCCGCCGATCAGTGCGAGGATGAGGAACATGCCCGCAGGCTTGCGCCAGCTTGGCTGGGGATTGGCCGGACCCTGATTCACAAACGATCTCCGCAAAGGATGAATTCCTGTTCGGTCAATATCGCGTCGAGCGCGACATCGGTCGATTCACGCGGCGTAGCGTCGATTTCCTGTACCGACCAGCCGATACCGATGCGCAGCGCCCCGGGATGGGCGGCGAAATAGCGGTCATAATGACCGCCGCCCTGACCGATCCGGCCTCCCTGCCGATCGAAGCCGACCAGCGGACAGAAAATGAGGTCCGGCGTTGCCGTTGGCGCATCGTCGGCGGGCTGGCGGGTGCCCCAAGGGCCTTTGACCAGCGTTTCGTCTGGCCGCCAGCGTCGAAAGTTCATTTCAGCGATGCGGCCATCGTGATGGGGAAGGCCAAGCGCGCCCGCTTCCGCGAGACTCCCGACCATTGGCAGAATGTCGGGTTCGTCACCCCATGCGACATAGGCACCGATCATTGCATGGTTGGCGAGAAGCCCGGAAAGTGGCGCCGGGAGCGCTCGAAAGGCCGCAAGCTGCGCCATGCCATCAAGATGCGCAGCGAAATGCCGCCTCCGAAAGCGGAGCCGCTCGCGCAGTTTTCTCTTCTTCTCGATGAGGTCGGCGGACAGGTCGGTCATCGCCTCCTCGGGAATTTGGTGGCTGGTTGGCGGGACCACCATAGTCGTTTGCCGGAAAATCCTCTGACGCCAGTAACGTCAGGTGGGGACCATGTACGTCGGACCAGGGTCCGGGCAGGGACAGCCCCCTTGGATGATGTATCGCCTCAGGGATATTCGCAACGGCTCGTGCAGGGCAGCGCCCGCCGCCGCCTATGTAGGGGCAGCGCCCGACTTCCTCAAGGGAGCTGCTCGACTTTCGTTGCGAGCGCTTCGATCCGGTCGGCGATTTGGAGTAACGCGCGATCGTTCGATGGATTTGACGGAGCCGAAGAACTGAGAGGTGTCTGCCGCGCCGTTTCGAGTTCCTTGAGTGCAGCCTTCTCCCGCGCAACCGCCGCTTGCAACTCGTCGCGCGCCGCTGCCTCGCGGCTTTCGGCGAGCGCAACTGCCGCGCGCAGCGAATCGGATTGCGGTTCGGCTTTTTCGATCTTGCCTCTCGCTTCCTGTGCTTCGTCCGCAAGCATGAGTGCTGCAAAAAGCAATTGGCGGACCTCGGTCCCGCCCGGCATCGTGCGGACTTTTTCGTCGACGACGGATGCGAGTTGGATCAGCTGGGTTTCCTGACCGTCGGCGCAATGAACGTCATAAGGGCGCCCGGCAATGGTAAGCTTGACGTCAGCCACGGTCGGCCTCCGCAATCAGCAGGTCGAGTTCGCCAATCACGGCGGCAACCTCTGCCTTCAGCGCTGACTGTTCGGATGAGGGTGCCGCTACGGCAGGCGCCGCGCGGTTTGCCCGGTCTGTCAGGGCTTTTTCAATACGGCTCAGGGCGCGTTCAATGCGGCCGATGGCCAGACTGGATTCGTCGAGATCGAGTTCCATGACCAAGGGTTAGCAGTGCGGGGGGAGCGGTGCAATTGCCTCTCCGCACCGAAATGCGCCGTAAATTGTGCTGCATTCGTGCCACGGGCGGTTGACTCCTGACCCTGTGACCGCAAAGGGCTGTCCCACCGAATCCGGTCACCTTCACATCCTTTTCCGGGGGACTCATGACACTGCCCGAACGTCAACTCGCCAACGCGATCCGTGCGCTTGCGATGGACGCCGTACAGGCCGCGAATAGCGGCCACCCTGGGATGCCCATGGGCATGGCCGACGTCGCCACCGTCCTTTATTCGGATTATCTGAAGTTCGACCCGACCGATCCGAAATGGGCCGATCGCGATCGATTCGTACTGTCGGCAGGCCATGGGTCGATGCTCGCCTATGCGACGCTCAACCTCGCGGGCTATGCGCGGCCGACGCTGGGCGACATTCGCAATTTCCGCCAGTTGCACAGCCCGTGCGCGGGGCATCCCGAGAATTTCGAACTCGAAGGCGTCGAGACGACGACCGGGCCGCTGGGGCAGGGGCTCGCGACTGCGGTGGGCATGGCGATCGCCGAGCGGCATCTCAATGCGCTCTATGGCGACGATCTTGTCGATCATCGCACATATGTCATAGCCGGTGACGGGTGCCTGATGGAGGGCATCAACCACGAAGCCATTGGTTTGGCTGGGCATTTGGGGCTTGGTCGCCTGACCGTGCTGTGGGACGACAACAAGATCACGATCGACGGCGCGACCGACCTGTCGACGAGCGAGGATATCGCGGCGCGCTATGCGGCGACCGGCTGGCATGTCGAAAGCTGCGACGGGCACGATCCCGCCGATATTCGCCGTGCTATCGATGCCGCGCTCGCCGATCCGCGCCCGTCGCTGATCGCGTGCCGCACGATCATCGGTTTCGGCGCGCCGAACAAGCAGGGCACCTCGGCAACGCATGGCGCCCCGCTCGGCGCCGACGAGATTGCAGCAGCGCGCAAGGAACTTGGCTGGACCGCCGAGCCGTTCGTCATCCCCGCCGATATCGCGTCGGCTTGGGCGGCCTTTGGCGAAAAGGGCAAGGCGCTTCACGCCGAATGGAGTGAACGCCTTGCAAGTAACGAAAAGAAAAGTGAATTTTCTGATCGTTTGAGTGGCAAGATCGTTCCGGGCGATGCGTTCAAGGCCTATCTCGATGGCCTTGTCGCCGAGCCACCCAAGGTCGCGACGCGCAAGGCGTCGGAGAACACGCTCGGCGCCCTGACCGCCGATATTCCGGCGCTGATCGGCGGAAGCGCCGACTTGACCGGTTCGAACAATACCAAAACTTCGTCGACCAAGCCGTTGACCAAGAATGATTATTCTGGACGCTATATCTATTATGGCATCCGCGAGTTCGGCATGGCCGCCGCGATGAACGGCATGGCGCTGCACGGGGGCATTATGCCCTATGGCGGCACGTTCCTGGTGTTCGCCGACTATTGCCGCGCCGCGATCCGCCTGTCGGCGCTTCAGAAGCAGCGCGTCGTCTATGTGATGACGCACGACAGCATCGGGCTCGGCGAAGACGGTCCGACGCACCAGCCAATCGAGCATCTCCAGTCGCTGCGCGCGATGCCGAACCTGCTCGTGCTGCGTCCCGCCGACGCGGTCGAGACCGCCGAATGCTGGGCGCTCGCACTGGCGCAGGAAGACCGGCCATCGCTGCTCGCGCTGACCCGCCAGAACCTCCCGCCGCTGCGCCATGACGTCAGTGAAAATCTTTGCCTGAAAGGCGGTTATCGCCTTCGCGATGCGGCTTCGGCGCGCAAGGTCGTGCTCGTCGCGACCGGCTCCGAAGTCTCGTTGGCGATCGAAGTCGCGGATAAGCTTGAGGCCGCAGGCCACGGCGCCGACGTCGTTTCGATGGTCTCGACCGAATTGTTCGACGAACAGACCGCCGCCTATCAGGCCGACATCCTGCCCGACGATGCGCTGATCGTGTCGATCGAGGCGGGCACGACCTTCGGTTGGGAACGCTACACCGGCCGCCACGGCCTGCGCTTCGGTATCGACAGCTTTGGCGCATCGGCGCCGATTGAAGACCTATTCAAGCATTTCGGCCTTACGGCCGATGCTATCGCACCCCAAATTCTGGCAAAGCTCGGCAATTAAGGACCGGGTTACCCTACGCAGAAAGGACTCCTCGACATGGCAGTGAAAGTCGCAATCAACGGTTTCGGACGCATCGGCCGCAACGTGGCGCGCGCAATTCTCGAGCGTACCGACCATGATCTCGAACTGGTGTCGATCAACGACCTGGGCGATGCCAAGGCGAATGCCCGCCTGCTCCGCCATGATTCGGTGCATGGCGCATTCAACGGCACCGTCGAAGTCGATGGCAGCGACCTGATCATCAACGGCAAGCGTATCCAGGTGACCGCCGAGCGCGATCCGGCCGCGCTGCCGCATGCCGCCAACGGCATCGACATCGTGATGGAATGCACCGGCTTCTTCACCAACAAGGCCGGCGGCCAGAAGCATCTCGACGCCGGTGCGAAGCGCGTCCTGATTTCGGCCCCCGCCAAGGAAGTCGACCTGACCGTCGTCTATGGCGTCAACGACGACAAGATCACCGCCGATCACCTGATCATCTCGAACGCGTCGTGCACGACTAACTGCCTCGCGCCCTTTGCCAAGGTGCTGCATGAGGCAATCGGGATCGAGCGCGGCCTGATGACGACGATCCACGCCTATACCAACGACCAGAAGATCCTCGACCAGATCCATGACGATCCGCGCCGCGCCCGCGCCGCCGCGATGTCGATGATCCCGACCTCGACCGGTGCGGCGGTTGCCGTCGGCTTGGTCCTGCCCGAACTCAAGGGCAAGCTCGACGGCTCGTCGATCCGCGTCCCGACGCCGAACGTCTCGGTCGTCGACCTCACCTTCACGCCGCTTCGCGAAACCACGAAGGAAGAGGTCAACGCGGTGCTCAAGGCTGCCGCCGAAGGTCCGCTGAAGGGCGTGCTCGGCTTTACCGAAGAGCCGCTGGTTTCGATCGACTTCAACCATAATGCGGCGAGCTCGACGATCGACAGCCTCGAAACCGCCGTCATCGACGGCAAGCTGGTGCGCGTGCTCAGCTGGTACGACAATGAATGGGGCTTCTCGAACCGCATGATCGACACTGCGGGCGTGATCGCCAAGTTCCTCTGATCCAAAGGAAGCGTCGATGACTGCGTTCAAAACCCTCGACGATATCGGTGACGTCACCGGCAAGCGCGTGCTCGTGCGCGTCGACCTCAACGTCCCGATGATCGATGGCGCGGTCAGCGACGCAACGCGGATTCAGGCGGCGATGCCGACGATCCGCGAACTGTCGGAAAAGGGTGCGATCGTCCTGCTGCTTGCCCATTTCGGGCGGCCGAAGGGCGCGAAGAACCCGACCCAGTCGCTCAGCCTCGTCATGGGCGGCGTCGAGGATGTGCTGGGCCATTCGGTCATGTTCATTCCCGAAGCCGTCGGCGACGGCGCCAAGGCCGGCATCGCGGTGCTCGCCGCAGGCGATGTCGCGGTGCTGGAGAACACGCGCTTTTATCCCGGCGAAGAAGCGAACGATCCGGCGTTTGCCGACGCTTTGGCTGAAATCGGCGACCTTTATGTCAACGACGCCTTTTCAGCCGCGCACCGCGCGCACGGTTCGACCGAAGGCATCGCGCGCCGCCTGCCGGCCTATGCCGGGCGCGCGATGGAGGCCGAACTCAAGGCGCTGGATGCCGCGCTCGGCAATCCCGCGCATCCGGTCGCAGCGGTGGTTGGCGGCGCGAAGGTGTCGAGCAAGATCGACGTGCTGCGCAACCTCGTCGGCAAGGTCGATCATCTGATCATCGGTGGAGGCATGGCGAACACCTTCCTCGCTGCGCGCGGGGTCGATGTCGGCAAGTCGCTGTGTGAACATGACCTCGTCGATACCGCCAATGCGATCTTCGACGCCGCCGATGCCGCGGGCTGCACGATCCATCTGCCTTATGACGTCGTCGTGGCAAAGCAGTTCGCTCCCAACCCGCCGACGCGCACCGTCAACGTGCACGAAGTCGCCGCCGACGAAATGATCCTCGACGTCGGTCCCGCCGCCGTCGAAGCGCTGGCCGATGTGCTCAAGAATTGCCGCACGCTCGTATGGAACGGGCCGCTGGGCGCGTTCGAGACGCCGCCGTTCGACACGGCGACGGTCGCGCTCGCCAAGACGGCTGCGGCGCTGACGCGCAGCGGGACGCTCATTTCGGTCGCGGGTGGGGGCGATACCGTCGCGGCGCTCAATCACGCCGGTGCAGCGAGCGATTTCACCTTCGTTTCAACCGCGGGCGGTGCGTTTCTCGAGTGGATGGAAGGCAAGCCGTTGCCGGGCGTCGACGCGCTGACGGCCTAGGCTTTCCCGCCGCATTGCATCCCGGCAACGGGGTCGCTATGCGGACCGCCACATACGTATGCAAACAACCGGAGATCCTATGACCAGCGCCAATGCCGCCATGCTCGACCAGATCAAATCGGGACAGGGCTTCATCGCCGCGCTCGACCAGAGCGGTGGTTCGACGCCCAAGGCATTGAAGGGTTACGGGATCGAAGCCGACGCCTTTTCGAACGATGAGGAAATGTTCGGCCTGATCCACGACATGCGCAGCCGCATCGTGACCGCGCCGTGCTTCAACGGCGAGAAAGTGATCGGCGCGATCCTGTTCGAGCGCACGATGGATGGCGAAGCGGGCGGTAAGCCGGTTCCGGCGCTCCTTTGGGAGCGCAGCGTGGTACCGTTCCTGAAAGTCGACAAGGGGCTCGAAGACGAAGCCGATGGCGTCCAGTTGATGAAGGCCAACCCCGGCCTCGACGAGTTGTGCGAACGTGCGGTGTCTAAGGGCGTGTTCGGCACCAAGATGCGCAGCGTCGTCAACCTCGCCAATCCGGTCGGGATCAAGGCGATCGTCGAGCAGCAGTTCGCCGAAGCCGCGCGCATCGCGGCGCACGGCCTCGTCCCGATCATCGAACCCGAAGTGAACATCAAGAGCGCCGAGCGCGACGCCGCGGACCGGCTGCTGCTCAAGGAAACGCTCGCGGCGCTCGACGCGTGGACCGGTGCTCCCGTCATGCTCAAGCTGTCGCTCCCGACCGAAGCCGGCCTGTTCCAGCCGCTGGTCGATCATCCCAAGGTGCTGCGCGTCGTCGCGCTGTCGGGCGGCTTCGCGCGGCCCGAAGCCTGCGTCGAGCTTGCAAAAAATCCGGGCATCATTGCGAGCTTCAGCCGCGCTTTGCTCGAAGACCTGCGCCATCAGATGAGCGATGACGAGTTCAACGCGTCGCTCGGCGGCGCGATCAAGGAAATTCACGCGGCCTCCGTGGCCTGAAGTGATGGGAGAGCGGTGGCAAGCCGTCGACGACTATATCGCCGGCAAATTGCTTGGCGACGATGACGCGCTTGCCACCACCCTCGCTTACAATGCCCAAGAGGGCTTGCCGCCGATCGATGTGTCCGCGGCGCAGGGCAAGGTGCTCTTCCTGCTCGCTCAGATGGCGGGCGCGCAGCGAATCCTCGAGGTCGGCACGCTCGGCGGCTACTCGACGATATGGCTTGCGCGGGCACTGCCTGAAGGCGGATCGCTGGTGACGCTTGAACTCGAAGCGCATCATGCGCGCATTGCGCAAGCGAATCTGGAAACCGCGGGATTGGCTGGCAAGGTCGATATCCGCGTTGGTCCTGCGGTCGACAGCCTGAGGGCGATGACCGATGAGGCACCGTTCGATTTCGTTTTCATCGACGCCGATAAACAGAGCAACGTCCGCTACGTCGAAGAAGCCATCCGTCTCGGTCGCCCGGGCACGACGATCATCGTCGACAATGTCGTGCGCGAGGGCGGGGTGCTGGATGCGGACAGCGACGACGAACGCATCGTCGGCACGCGCGCGCTGTTCGATATGCTGAGCGCCAATCCCCGCCTGGACGCGACCGCCATCCAGACGGTCGGCGCCAAGGGCTGGGACGGCTTCGTACTGGCGCGCGTGCTTTAAAGCCCGCCTGCGAAGCGGAACGAGAAGCGATAGTCCGACGGCTTGATCGTCACATTGGTCATCTTTTCGGGCCGCACCGATTCGAGCGTGAACTGCCCGTCGGCAAGCTGAACCGGCTCGCCCAGCGTCGCTTCGAACGGCTGTTTCTCGCCATTGCCGCGAATCCAGACCATCTTTACCCGCACGCGGCCCGCCCAGACGCAGCGCGCGTTCATCGGACAGCGGCTATCCTCGATCACCTCGACCGGCTGGACGAGCGGGCCGTCGACATAGGCTTTCTGGCCGAGTGCGACGTCGCTGCCATCGGGCAGCGGCGCGCCGCGCGTCGTGGCGCAGGCGGAAAGGGCGAGGGCAGCGGGGAGGGCGACGATCGCGAGGCGGTATATGTTCTGCATTTGCCCGTCTGTGACGGCGCCGCTATGAACGCGCCATGAAAGCACCGACCTGCCAACTTTACCTCATTTCACCGCTCGATGTCGGCGGCGATTTTCCGGGCCAACTTGCTGAAGCATTGGCCGCCGGCCCCGTTGCTGCGTTCCAGTTTCGCGTCAAGAATATCGACCAGCATGAAGCGGCGCGGCTCGCCGAACCGCTGCAGGCGATCTGCGCTGACCACGATGTCGCGTTCATCGTCAACGACGATGTCGCGCTCGCGAAACGCTTGGGCGCCGACGGCGTGCATCTGGGGCAGGGCGACGGCGATCCCAAGGAGGCGCGCAAGCTATTGGGACCGGAAGCGCAGATTGGCGTGACCTGTCATGCGAGCCGCCATCTGGCGATGGAAGCGGGCGAGGCGGGCGCCGATTATATCGCATTCGGCGCCTTCTTCCCGACGACCACCAAGACGGTCGAACATCATGCAGATCCCGAAATCCTCGAATGGTGGCAGGGCATGTTCGAGCTGCCATGTGTCGCGATCGGCGGGATCACCGTCGGCAATGCTTCGGCGCTGATCGATGCGGGGGCGGATTTTCTCGCGGTGTCGGGTGGCGTCTGGTCGCACCCCGAAGGACCGGCAGCGGCCGTTCGCGCGTTCGGCGCCCTTCTGGACGATCAACCCGCGGGGTAATCGCGCCCGGGCGTTTTCGGGGCATCTTTAGGACTGCGCGGCGCCGCCGCATCCTTGCGCCAGCCAAAAAGGCCGGCGCAAGGCGCCCCGCGCGGTGTTGCTGCGGTGCCGCGAGGGGGCGGCGGGGTCAGATCGATATTCATCATGGCCCCGTGTCGCATCGATGCAGCGCCGCATATTGGATCGATGCGTCAAAAGGCGATCGGGCCGTCGCTTTTGGCGTTTCCGTCCAACGAAATCGGGTTCATGGATTATTGCTTGCGCCGCACATGGCGCCCCCGCAAGACAGCGGATGGGGAGAATGTTGATGACCGAAACGACCACGCCGACTTCGCGCGGACGCGAACTCACCATCCGCGCGATCCTGCTCGGTGGCTTGCTGACGTTGGCGTTCACGGCCGCGAACGTCTATCTCGGGCTGAAGGTCGGGCTGACCTTTGCGACCTCGATCCCCGCCGCGGTGATTTCGATGGCGCTGCTGCGCTATATGGCGGGATCGACGATCCTCGAGAATAATATCGTCCAGACGATCGCGAGCGCCGCGGGCACGTTGGCCGCGATCATCTTTGTGCTGCCGGGGCTCGTCATGGTCGGTTATTGGCAAGGCTTTCCGCTGCTGGAGACCACCGCGATCACGATGCTTGGCGGCATATTGGGTGTGCTCTTTTCGGTGCCGCTTCGCCGCGCGCTCGTCGTCGATTCGGATCTGCCCTATCCCGAAGGCCGCGCTGCCGCCGAAGTGCTGCAGGTCGGCGCCGCGAGCGCCGAGGGTGCCGAGGAAAATCGCGCCGGATTGTCGGCGTTGATGTGGAACAGCATCGTCGCGGCGGGCTTCACATTGCTCACCCAGATGAAGCTGGCGGGAGCAGAGGTCGCGCGCTGGTTCGCGGTCGGCAGCGGCGCGACGGGCATTGCCGGGGGCCTCGCCTTTGCGCTGTTCGGGGTCGGGCATCTTGTCGGCCTGTCGGTCGGAATGGCGCAGCTTGTCGGGCTTGTTACCGGCTGGTGGGTGCTGTTGCCGATCCTGACGCAGGGCGGCGCGGGCGACGCCGAGACGCTTGCCAACACGGTGTTCCGCGCCGACGTGCGCTTCTTTGGCGCGGGTGTGATTGCCGTTGCGGCGCTTTGGACGCTGATCAAGATCGCCAGGCCGGTGGTGGGAGGCATCCGCTCGGCGATGGCCGCGAGCCGTGCACGCGAAGGCGGGGCGGCGCTCGCGATCGAAGAACAGGATATGTCGATCAAATGGGTTTTCGGCGGATCGCTGGCGCTCATGCTGCCGATCGGCATCCTGCTCTGGTCCGAGCTTTCAGGCGGTCCGCTTGCGGGTGCGTCGATGGTCCTGATTGCGGGGGCGATCCTGTTCATCGTCGTCGTCGGCCTGATGATCGCATCGGTCACCGGCTATATGGCTGGCCTGATCGGTGCGTCGAACTCGCCGGTGTCGGGCATCGGCATTCTCGCGATCATCGCTTCGTCGCTGTTGCTCCTCGGCCTGCTTGGCCGGGGCGGCGGCGAGGAAGAAGTCGCGGCGATGGTTGCCTATGCGCTGATCGTCACCGGCCTGGTGTTCGGTATCGCCACGATCTCGAATGACAATCTTCAGGACTTGAAGACCGGCCAGCTTGTCGGTGCGACGCCGTGGAAGCAGCAGGTCGCCTTGATCATCGGCGTCATTTTCGGCTCTTTGATCGTTCCGCCCGTGCTGAACGTCCTCAATGAAACACTCGGCTTCGTCGGTGCGCCGGGGGCGGGGCCGAACGCCCTCGCGGCGCCGCAGGCGGGGCTGATCTCGTCGCTGGCGCAGGGTGTCCTCGGCGGCGACCTCAACTGGGCGATGCTCGGTTACGGCGCGCTCGCTGGGGTCGGTTTCATCATTATCGACGCGCTGCTCGGCCGCGCGGGCAAACTCCGGCTGCCGCCGCTCGCGATCGGCATCGGCATCTATCTGCCGATGGCGGTGATCCTGCCGGTGGTGATCGGCGCCGTCGGCGGTTGGTTCTATGACCGCTGGGCGGCCAAGCGCCCCAATGCGAGCTTCGCGCATCGCATGGGCGTGCTCACCGCGACGGGCATGATCGTCGGCGAAAGCCTGTTTGGCGTGCTCTACGCCGGCATTGTCGCGGGCAGCGGCAGCGACGCGCCGCTTGCGGTCGTCGGCGACGGCTATGCGCCCTATGCGCCGTGGGTCGGGTTGATCCTGTTCGTCGGCCTCGTGTGGCTCAGTTACAAGCGCACGCGCACGATGGTCGTCGCCACGCCCTGACACGCGGCTTGCCCTTCGGCGCTGGCGCGGCTAAAGGCGCGCACCTGACTGCTGTGCCCGGGTGGGCGCCGCTTTGCTCTTTCCATCCTTGAACTGTGAGTGTGCGCGATGAAAATCACCGGCGTTGAAATCCGTCCCGGCAATATTATCGAATATGAAGGTGGCATCTGGAAGGTCACCAAAATCCAGCACACCCAGCCGGGCAAGGGCGGCGCCTATATGCAGGTCGAGGCCAAGAACCTGATCGACGGGCGCAAGCTCAACAACCGCTTCCGCAGCGCCGACACGGTCGAAAAGGTTCGCCTCGACACCAAGGATTTCCAGTTCCTCTATGCCGAGGGCGACGACCTGGTGTTCATGGACAAGGACACGTTCGAACAGATCAACATCAGCAAGGATGTCGTCGGCGAAGCGCATGAATTCCTGCAGGACGGAATGGACGTCGTACTCGAGCTTTGGGAAGAACGCCCGATCTCGGTCGAACTGCCCGAAACGATCGAAGCGACGATCGTCGAGGCCGACGCGGTGGTGAAGGGGCAGACGGCGTCGTCGTCGTACAAGCCTGCCATTCTCGACAATGGCGTTCGCGTGATGGTGCCGCCGCACATCACCAGCGGAACCAAGATCGTCGTGCATGTGTACGACCGCGAATATGTTCGCCGCGCCGACTAACTGAAATCACCGCCCGCAATTCGGG
Source organism: Sphingopyxis sp. YR583 (assembly GCF_900108295.1). Taxonomy (NCBI): domain Bacteria; kingdom Pseudomonadati; phylum Pseudomonadota; class Alphaproteobacteria; order Sphingomonadales; family Sphingopyxidaceae; genus Sphingopyxis; species Sphingopyxis sp. YR583. The sequence continues at coordinate 161,628 of NZ_FNWK01000002.1, forward strand.
CGGGTGGAGATTTGATATGGCCGTATCTGGCATCATTACCGTCATGGAACGCGCCGCGCGCAAGGCTGGCACGAAACTGCGCCGTGACTTCGGCGAAATCGAGCATCTGCAGGTCTCGCAAAAGGGGCCGGCGGATTTCGTGTCGAAGGCCGATCAGGCTGCCGAGCGCACGCTCTATGACGAACTTGGCCGCGACCGTCCGGGCTGGGGCTTCAAGATGGAAGAAGCTGGCGAGATCGAAGGCGAATATGGCAAGCCGCGCTTTATCATCGACCCGCTCGACGGAACTTCCAATTTCCTGCACGCGATTCCGCATTTCGCGATCTCGATCGCGGTGCAGGAGCCGAAGCCTGGCGGCGGCTGGGGCGACGTCACCGCAGCGCTCGTCTATCAGCCGATTACCGATGAAAGCTATTGGGCCGAACGCGGCCGTGGCGCCTGGCTGCACGACCGCCGCCTTCGCGTCGCATCGCGCCGTCACCTCAACGAGTGCCTGATCTCGACCGGCATTCCGTACATGGGCCATGGCAATATGGCGCAGTGGAGCCGCATTTTCGGTGCGGTCGCCCCCGAAGTCGCCGGTATCCGCCGCTTCGGCGCCGCCAGCCTCGACCTCGCATGGGTCGCGGCGGGCCGCTATGACGGTTTCTGGGAAAGCGACCTGCAAGTCTGGGACGTCGCGGCGGGCATGTTGCTCGTGCGCGAGGCGGGCGGCTTCGTCAGCGATTTCCGCGGCGGCGATCGTGCGATCGAACGTAGCGAGTTTATCGCGGGCAGTGCCGCGGTGCACTCGAAGCTTCAGAAACTGGTTGCGGGGGCGCTCCGCAACGCCTGACCTATTCGTAGATGAACTCGGCGAAGACGGTCATCAACTCGTCCCATAGCTCGATATTGTAGAGGAAGAGCGCTTTCGACATTCCGCCGGCGGCAAGGTTGAAATCCATCCGCAGGCCGGCCTCTCCGCCGCTTTCGATCACGGCGCGAGAGAAACGGCGGTCGAGGTTGAACTGGTTGAGCGTTGTGACGGTCGCCTTGCTGCCCGTGTAGAGCGAGTGGAACTGTAACGAGTTGCATTTCGCGCCGTCGGTGCAGCCATAAAAATAGATGGTGAATTTGGCGCCTTCGTCGAACTGGGTCTGCAGGACCGGATTGCCGTCGCCGTCCTTTTCCTGCTGACCGGCATGCCGCGGCCTTTGAGCGCTGCGGTGACGGATGCAGGATCGGCCGATATGGTCTGGGCTGTGGCAGGCGTGGCGGAAACGGCATCGGCCGCACCGCGCGCGCACCGTTCAGGGGAGGGCTTCGGCCCTATTTTTCGAAAACATACTCGCGAAAGCTGTCCATCAGCGACGCCCAGGTGTTGAAGGTCTCGCCGACATTTTCGCGCGGGATTCCGCCGAAATCGAGATCGACGTCCATTTCGAGCACCGGATCGCCCTCGTCATCCTTGTACGCGCGGGCAAAGCGCTTGTCCTTGTTCCACTTGTTGAGCCTGTCGAGCGAGACGTCCTTGGCGTCGCTGAACCCCATATAATATTGCAAGGTCTTGCACTTCTTGCCCTCGTCGCAATTCATGAAGAGGACGAGGAATTTGAGCCCGTTGCGATTGCTTTCGAGATACGGATCGTCGCCGGCCTTGCTGACCAGCGTCGCGGGCCAGCCCTGTGATTCGAGGATGGCCTTGATCGTCGCCGGATTCGTCGCGTTGACCAGTTCGGCGTGCGCCGGAGTTGCCGCAAAAAGCGCGGCGGCGCCCAAAGTCGTGACGGCGCGAACGGTGATTGGTCCCATGGATGCTCCCTTTACCCAAGTTGCGCTGGAAAAGCGCGGCAGTGCGACCCTTTTCCGGTTGCGTATCACAGCGATAGGTCCGCTCGCCAGCGTGCAATATGCTTTTGGTCACACAGGAGACGAAAATCCTGCCCGCAGCGCTTGCGACATGCGGCTTCGTGGCCTAAAGCGCCCCCGATAAACGGGTGCAAAGACACCCCAAAACAACAGAACTGCGAGCTCCCATGGTCGATCTGACGCAATATTTGCCGATTCTGATCTTTCTGGTCGTCGCCGTCGGCCTGTCTTCCGCCTTCGTGTTCCTTCCGATGGGCGTCGCGCGGCTGACAGGGGCGCACAAGCCCGATCCGGCGAAGCTGACCGAATATGAATGCGGTTTCCCCGCTTTTGAAGACGCGCGCAGCCAGTTCGACGTGCGTTTCTACCTCGTCGCCATCCTTTTCATCATCTTCGACCTCGAAGCGGCCTTCCTCTTCCCCTGGGCGGTAAGCCTTGAGGAAATCGGCTGGGCCGGCTGGGCCACGATGATGATCTTCCTCGCCGAACTCACGCTCGGCCTTGTGTACGCGTGGAAAAAAGGCGCGTTGGATTGGGAATGAGCACTTCCAGCATCATCATGCCCGGCCAGATGCCGGTCGCAAGTCCTGTCGCTCCGGGCACGAACCCGGATCAGGGTTTCTTCGACGACCTCAACAGCGAAGTCGGCGACAAGGGCTTTCTCGTCACCTCGACCGAGGATCTGTTCAACTGGGCGCGCACCGGCTCGCTGTGGTGGATGACCTTCGGCCTCGCTTGCTGCGCGGTCGAGATGATCCACGTCAACATGCCGCGCTATGACATGGAGCGTTTCGGCGCGGCGCCGCGCGCCAGCCCACGCCAGTCCGACGTGATGATCGTCGCGGGCACGCTGTGCAACAAGATGGCGCCCGCACTGCGCCGGGTTTACGATCAGATGTCGAACCCGAAGTACGTCATCTCGATGGGCAGCTGCGCCAATGGCGGCGGCTATTATCATTACAGCTATTCGGTGGTGCGCGGCTGCGACCGCATCGTGCCCGTCGACATCTATGTCCCCGGTTGCCCGCCGACAGCGGAAGCTTTGCTCTATGGCGTGATGCAGTTGCAGCGGAAGATCCGCCGCGTCGGGACGATCGAACGCTGATGGCTCATCCTGCTCCCCTCATCGCGCCGCGCGAAACGCTGGCGGCCGAACTTAAGGCGCTGCTCGGCGCCGACCTGCTGGCGCATGTCTTCACCGTCGACGAAGACAGCATCACCGTGTCGCGCGATGCGATCGCCGGCGTGATGGTCGCGCTGCGCGACAATCTCGAATATCAGCAGATGATGGAGATCGCGGGCGTCGATTATCCTGACCGCGCCGAACGCTTCGAAGTCGTCTATCACCTGCTCAGCGTCACGCGGAATCACCGCCTGCGCGTTCGCGTGTCGACCGATGAGGCCACGCCGGTGCCGACGATCGTTCCTGTCTGGCCGAACGCCGGCTGGCTCGAACGCGAAGTGTTCGACATGTATGGCGTGCTGTTTTCGGGAAATACCGACCTTCGCCGCATCCTGACCGACTATGGTTTTCAGGGGCATCCGCAGCGCAAGGACTTCCCGCTGACCGGCTATACCGAGCTTCGGTACAGCGAAGAGGACAAGCGCGTCGTGTACGAGCCGGTGAAGCTCGCGCAGGATTTCCGCAATTTCGACTTCCTGTCCCCATGGGAAGGCGCAGACTATGTGCTGCCCGGCGATGAAAAGGCCGGCGGGACGGGCGAGGCCCCCGGCAAGGGCGCGCCGACGCCGCTGACCGCGGCCGAGGTCAAGAAGGCCGACGAAGCGAAAGCTCCGCCGCCGCCGACGCCGAAGACCACCGAAAAACCCGAGCAGACCGGAGCAGGGGCAAAGGCCAACCTCAAGGCCGCGAAGACGAGCCGCGATGGCGCCAGTGCCAAGCCGGCCACCAAGGCTGCGAAAACGCCCGCGACGGCCAAGGCCGAAAAGGCGCCCGCCAAGCCGCGCGCGCCGCGCAAGCCCAAGACGGGAGGTGACGCATGACCGACTCCCCTTATGTGAAGCATCACGGCAGCGACATGTTCGAAGGCTATCCGGTCGATACCGCCGATACCGCGGGCGATCAGGCCGTTACCAATTACACGATCAACTTCGGTCCGCAGCACCCCGCGGCGCACGGCGTGCTGCGCATGGTGATGGAGCTCGACGGCGAAATCATCGAGCGTGTCGACCCGCACGTCGGGCTGCTGCACCGCGGCACCGAAAAGCTGATCGAATATAAGACCTATCTGCAGGCTTTGCCCTATTTCGACCGGCTCGACTATTGTTCGCCGCTCGGCATGGAGCACTCTTACGTGCTGGCGATCGAGAAGCTGCTCGACCTCGAAGTGCCCGAACGCGCGCAATATTTGCGCATGCTGTTCGCGGAACTGACGCGCATCTGCAATCATATGCTCAACATCGGGTCGCACGTCATGGACGTCGGCGCGATGACCCCGAACCTCTGGGTGTTCGAGCTGCGTGAGGATTGCCTGAACTTCTTCGAACGTGCGTCGGGCGCGCGGATGCACTCGGCATATTTCCGTCCGGGCGGTGTTCATCAGGATGTGCCCGAACGCTTACTCTACGACATCGGCGAATGGTGTGAAAAGCGCCTGCCGAAGCTGTTCGGCGACGCGATGAGCCTCGTCATCGACAACCGCATCTTCAAGCAGCGCAACGTCGACATCGCGACGGTGAGCAAGGAAGATGCGCTGGCGTGGGGCTTCTCGGGCCCGATGATCCGCGGCAGCGGCATCGCATGGGATCTGCGCAAGTCGCAGCCCTATGACGCCTATGCCAAGATGGAATTCGACATTCCCGTCGGCACGCGCGGCGACTGCTACGACCGCTTCATGGTTCGCGTGCAGGAAGTCTATCAGTCGGCGCGCATCATCCTGCAGTGCCTGCGCGACATGCCCACCGGCCCGATCGCCAGCCTCGACCGCAAGGTCGTGCCGCCCAAGCGCGGCGAGATGAAGCAGTCGATGGAATCGCTGATCCACCACTTCAAACTCTACACCGAGGGTTTCCACGTCCCCGCGGGCGAGGTCTATGTGGCGACCGAGAGCCCCAAGGGCGAATTCGGCGTCTATCTGGTCAGCGACGGCACCAACAAGCCGTACCGCTGCAAGATCCGCCCGACGGCGTTTTCACACCTTCAGGCGATGGACATGATGTCGAAGGGCCACATGCTCGCCGACACCACCGCGATCATCGGCGCGATCGACGTCGTGTTCGGGGAGTGCGACCGGTGACGAAGCTGGAAATCGCCGAAAAGATGATCGCGCATTACAATGCGCAGGACGCCGACGCCTATGTCGCGCTGATGACCGACGATGCGGCGGAAGCCGGCTATCGCGGTGCAGTCGTGCGCGACGGCAAGGAAGGCGTTCGATCGGGCTTGAAGGCGATGTTCGCCGAATTTCCGCAGAACCGGGCCGAAATCCTCTCGGGCTATACGCTCGGTGATTTTGCCGTCCTGCACGAGAAGGTCGCCCGTTCGCCGGAGGCCGAGCCGTTCGAGGTTATGACCATCTATAGTTTTGAAGGCGACAAGGTGTCGCGTGTGGAGTTTGTCCGCTAATGGCCGACGCACCCCAAATCCCCGATGAAGCCGAAACCCGCGCGCGCTGGGGCGCTTTTGCGTGGACGGCTGAAAATGCTGAGAAGGCCAAGGCGGTCATCGCGCGCTATCCTGCGGGGCGCCAGCGCTCGGCGGTAATGCCGCTGCTCGACCTCGCGCAGCGCCAGGTCGGCGCCGAGACGCAGACGCAGGGCTGGCTTCCGGTGCCGGTGATCGAATATGTCGCCGCGCAGCTCGATATGCCGTTCATCCGCGCCTATGAGGTCGCGACCTTCTATACGATGTACAATCTCGTTCCGGTCGGTCGCTATCATGTGCAGGTGTGCGGCACGACGCCGTGCCTGCTGCGCGGGTCTGACGATGTGATGGCCGCGTGCAAGAACCGCGGCATGGTGAAGGGCAAGACGACGCCCGACGGCCTGTTCACGCTGACCGAAGTCGAGTGCATGGGCACCTGCACCAACGCGCCGATGGTTCAGATCAACGACGATAATTACGAAGACCTCGACTATGACAGCACCGTCCGCATCCTTGATGCCCTCGCTGCGGGCGAACAGCCGAAGGCAGGGACGCAGCTTGCGAACCGCCACACGAGCGAGCCCGACGGCGGTCCGACGACGCTGAAGGACATGGTCAAGGCCAACCACGACTATCGGAAGGAATGGTAAGCCATGCTGGCCGATAAGGATCGCATTTTCACCAATCTCTACGGCTTCCAGCCGTGGAACCTCAAATCCGCGCAGGCGCGGGGCGATTGGGACAATACCAAGGCGCTGATGGCTGCAGGGCAGGACGCGATCATCGAAACGGTGAAGGCATCGGGCCTGCGCGGCCGTGGCGGTGCGGGCTTCCCGACCGGGCTCAAGTGGAGCTTCATGCCGAAGGAGCCGCGCGCCGATCGCCCGAGCTTCCTCGTTATCAACGCCGACGAATCCGAGCCGGGGTCGTGCAAGGACCGCGAGATCATCCGCCACGATCCGCACAAGCTGATCGAAGGCGCACTGATCGCGGGTTTCGCGATGCGCGCGCGCGCCGCGTACATCTACATCCGCGGCGAGTTCATCCGCGAGGCCGAGACGCTCTTCGCAGCCGTGCAAGAGGCGTATGATGCCGGCCTGCTCGGCAAGAATGCGGCGAAGTCGGGCTATGATTTCGACGTCTTCGTCCACCGCGGCGCCGGCGCTTACATCTGCGGCGAAGAAACCGCGATGATCGAAAGCCTCGAGGGCAAGAAGGGACAGCCGCGCCTCAAGCCGCCTTTCCCGGCGGGCGCGGGTCTCTATGGCTGCCCGACGACGGTGAACAATGTCGAGAGCATCGCGGTGGTCCCGACGATCCTGCGTCGCGGCGCGCCGTGGTTCGCCTCCTTCGGGCGCGAGAATAACAAGGGCACCAAGCTCTTCCAGATATCGGGCCATGTCGATCGCCCGTGCGTCGTCGAGGAAGAGATGGGCATCACCTTCCGCGAACTGATCGACAAGCATTGCGGCGGCATTCGCGGCGGCTGGGACAATCTGCTCGCGGTGATCCCCGGCGGGTCGTCGGTTCCGCTTGTTCCCGCGGCCGAGATCATGGACGCGCCGATGGACTTCGACGGGCTGAAGGCCGTCGGATCGGGGCTCGGCACCGCCGCCGCGATCGTAATGGACAAGTCGACCGACGTCGTCCAGGCGATCAGCCGGATCAGCTATTTCTACAAGCATGAAAGCTGCGGCCAATGCACCCCGTGCCGCGAAGGCACCGGCTGGATGTGGCGCGTGATGGAGCGGCTGCGCACCGGCGACGCCGACATCAGCGAGATCGATACGCTGTTCGACGTCACCAAGCAGGTCGAAGGCCACACCATCTGCGCATTGGGCGATGCCGCCGCGTGGCCGATCCAGGGCCTGATCAAACATTTCCGACCCGAAATCGAACGCCGCATCCGCGAAAATGGCGGCGCGCTGGAGGCTGCGGAGTGAGCGAGGCCGAAATCAAAAGCCTTATACTGATCGCCTTCGTGGCGATGCTGGCGCTCGGCGTGCGGGCCCTGTGGGGCAAGCGGTCGCCGCAGCCTTCTGCGAAGAATGGCTGGCGCAAAACTGACGAATCAAAGTCCGGCCGCTGGTTCGATGACCAGGGTGCCGGCGGCGACCCGATGACGGGCGGAGCAGACTGATGCCTAAAGTAACCGTAGATGGCGTAGAACTCGACGTCCCGCAGGGCGCGACCGTTTTGCAGGCGTGCGAGATGGCGGGGAAGGAAATTCCGCGCTTCTGCTACCACGAACGCCTGTCGATCGCCGGCAATTGCCGCATGTGCCTCGTCGAAGTGTCGCCCGGCCCGCCGAAGCCGCAGGCGTCGTGCGCACTGCCGACCGCCGAAGGGCAGGTGATCAAGACCGACAGCCCGATGGTGAAGAAGGCGCGCGAAGGCGTGATGGAGTTCCTGCTCATCAACCACCCGCTCGACTGCCCGATCTGCGATCAGGGCGGCGAATGCGACCTGCAGGACCAGTCGGTCGCTTATGGCCGCGGCGCGACGCGCTATGACGAAAACAAGCGCGCCGTCACCGAGAAATATATGGGCCCCATCGTCAAGACGGTGATGACCCGCTGCATCCAGTGCACGCGCTGCGTCCGCTTTGCGGAAGAAGTCGCGGGCGTGGAAGATGTCGGCGCGATCTATCGCGGCGAAAATATGCAGATCACGTCGTATCTCGAACGCGCGGTCGGCAGCGAGCTGTCGGGCAATATCGTCGACCTGTGCCCGGTCGGCGCGCTGACCAGCAAGCCCTATGCGTTCGAAGCGCGTCCGTGGGAGCTCACCAAGACGCTCGGCATCGACATGATGGACGCGGTCGGCACCAATGTGCGCATCGACGCGCGCGGCCGTCAGGTCCTGCGCGTGCTGCCGCGCGTCAACGATGACGTGAACGAGGAATGGGCGAACGACAAGACGCGCCACCATGTCGACGGCTTGACCCGTCGCCGCCTCGACCAGCCCTATGTCCGCGTGAACGGCGCGCTGCAGCCCGCAAGCTGGGCCGAAGCCTTTGCCGCGATCAAGGCGGTGAACGCCGGTTCGTCGGTTGCCGCGATCGCGGGGGATCTTGCCGACTGCGAGACGATGTTCGCGGCGAAGTCGCTGGTGACCGCGCTCGGCGGCAGCCTGCTCGAAGGGCGTCAGACCGGGCTCGACTATGACGTCACCAGCCTGTCGGCGGTCAATTTCAACACAGGCATTGCCCAGGCCGAGAACGCCGACGTGATTCTGCTCGTCGGCACGAACCTTCGCTGGGAAGCGCCGCTGATCAACACGCGCATCCGCAAGGCGGTGTGGAAGAAGGGCGCGAAGGTTTTCGCCATCGGCCCCGAAACCGACCTCACCTACAAGACCGAATGGCTCGGCGACGACGCCTCGCTCGTTTCGAAGCTGCCCGCGCATGTGCTCGACGCGCTCAAGGGCGCCGAGCGGCCGATGCTGGTCTTCGGCGGCGGCGCCTTGTCGGTGCCCGGCGTCCACGGCGCAGGCCTCGCGCTCGCCAAGTCGGTGAACGCGGTCAAGGACGGCTGGAACGGCTATAATGTCGTCCATTTCTCGGCCGCGCGCATGGGTTCGCTGATGCTCGGTTACGGCCTGCCCGGCGGGATCAAGGATGTGATCGCGGCGAAGCCGAAGCTCGCTTTCTTCCTCGGCGCCGACGAGGTCGATTTCGCGGCGCTGCCCGACACATTCAAAGTCTATGTCGGCCACCATGGCGACAAGGGCGCGCATGCCGCGGACGTCATCCTGCCGGCCGCCGCATGGACCGAAAAGGACTTCACGACGGTCAACACCGAGGGCCGCGTCCAGCGCAGCGAAAAGGCGGTGTTCGCACCAGGTGACGCGCGCGAGGACTGGAGCATTTTTCGCGCCCTTGCCGATACGCTCGGCGTTTCGCTCGGCTTCGACAGCTTTGCGCAGTGCCGCGCGGCGATGATCGCCGCGGTGCCGGCGCTGGGCGTCGAAGGTCTCGCCGACTATGGCTGGACGGTGCCGAAGCTGCCCGCGAAGCCCGAAGCACGCGCAATCCCGTCGCCGATCAAGGATTTCTACCTCACCAACGCCATCTGCCGCGCGTCGCCGACGATGCAGCGCTGCTCGGAAGAGCTGATCCATGGCGCAGACTTTGCGGAGGCCGCGGAATGACCCCGGTGCATGCGATTGCCAGCGTGTTGCTGGTCGGGATGGGCTATTCGGTGTGGCGCGGGTTCAATCCGCGCAAGTCGGAAAAGCCCGGGCCGCATAATGGTTGGAAAAACCAGGACGGGGCCAAGAAATGACCGAGACCTTCATCTCGTGGGGCATGGACCCGAATTGGGCATGGGGCGTCGCGACGATTTGCGGCATCCTGCTCATCGCGCTGCCGCTGATGCTCGCGGTCGCGATGATCATTTATGCCGACCGCAAGATCTGGGCGGCGATCGCGCTGCGCCGCGGTCCGAACGTCGTCGGTCCCTTTGGCCTGCTGCAGTCGTTCGCCGACGGTTTGAAAGTCTTCCTGCAGGAAACGATCATCCCGACCTCGGCGAACCGCGGGCTGTTCCTGATCGCGCCGATCATCACCTTCACGGTCGCGTTGCTCGCGTGGGCGGTGATCCCGTTCAATTCGGGCGCGGTGCTCGCCGACATCAACGTCGGACTGCTCTACATTCTCGCGATCTCGTCGCTCGGCGTCTATGGCGTGATCCTGTCGGGCTGGGCGTCGAACTCGAAATATCCCTTCTTCTCGGCGATGCGCGCATCGGCGCAGATGATCAGCTATGAAGTCTCGATCGGTTTCATCCTGATCGGCGTCGTGCTCTTCGCCGACAGCTTCAACATGAACGAGATCGTCAAGGCGCAGCAGGGTCACGGGCTTGGCTTCGTCAACGCCTTCGGCTTCAACCTGCTGCTCTTCCCGCTCGCGGTGATGTTCCTGATCTCGTCGCTCGCCGAAACCGCGCGCGCGCCGTTCGATTTGACCGAAGCGGAATCGGAACTCGTCGCGGGTTACCAGACCGAATATTCGTCGATGAGCTTCGCGCTCTTCTGGCTTGGCGAATATGCCAACGTCCTGTTGATGTGCACGCTCAACGCGGTGCTCTTCTGGGGCGGCTGGCTGCCGCCCTTCGATATCCCGATCCTCTATGCGGTTCCGGGTATCATCTGGCTGTTCGCGAAGATCTTGCTGTTCTTCTTCATCTTCAGCTGGGTCAAGGCGACGGTCCCGCGCTACCGCTATGACCAGCTGATGCGGCTGGGCTGGAAGGTCTTCCTGCCGATTTCGCTTCTCTGGATCTTCCTGATCTCCGGCTATCTGATGCTGACGAGGTATTCATGAGTACCATTGCCCACCTCATCAAAAGCTTCACGCTGTGGGAGTTTGTGAAGGCGCACGCCCTTACGCTGAAATATTTCTTCAAGCCGAAGGCGACGATCAACTATCCGTTCGAGAAGAACCCGCTGAGCCCGCGTTTCCGCGGCGAGCATGCGCTGCGCCGTTATCCGAACGGCGAGGAACGCTGTATCGCGTGTAAGCTGTGCGAAGCGGTGTGTCCGGCGCAGGCGATCACGATCGAGGCCGAGCCGCGCGACGACGGCTCGCGTCGCACGACGCGCTATGACATCGACATGACCAAGTGCATCTATTGCGGCTTTTGTCAGGAAGCCTGCCCGGTCGATGCCGTGGTCGAGGGGCCGAACTTCGAATTCGCGACCGAAACGCGCGAGGAACTGCTCTATGACAAGGCCAAGCTGCTCGCCAATGGCGACAAATGGGAACGCGCGATCGCGGCAAATCTTGCCGCTGACGCGCCCTATCGATAAGGGCGCGCGCACATGATCCAGCTCTTTGCCTTTTACCTGTTCGCGACCATCGTCATCGCCTCCGCGGCCATGGTGATTTTCGCGCGCAATCCCGTCCACAGCGTCATGTGGCTGATCCTCGCCTTCTTCAACGCGGCTGGCCTGATGCTGCTCGCGGGCGCCGAGTTCATCGCGATGCTGCTTGTCATCGTCTATGTCGGCGCCGTCGCGGTGCTGTTCCTGTTCGTCGTGATGATGCTCGACATCGATTTCGCCGAACTGCGCGCGGGTTTCGTGCGGTACCTGCCGCTCGGCGCGCTCGTCGCGATCATCCTGGCCGCTGAACTCGTGTTCGCGGTCGGCGCATGGAGCGCGGGCGGGGTCGACCTCGCCGCACGCGCCGCTCCGGTCGTCAGCGACAAGAGCAATATCCAGCAGATCGGCGAGTTGCTCTACACGCGCTATATCTTCCTGTTCGAGGCGGCGGGCATCGTCCTCCTCGTCGCGATGATCGGCGCGATCGTGCTGACGCATCGCCAGCGCGGCGGGGTCCGCACGCAGAATATTTCGGCACAGAACCGGCGCCGTCCCGAGGACGCGACGCGTCTCGTCGATCCGGGCGTCGGGCAGGGGATGGAATTGTGATTTCGGTCGGCCATTATCTCGCCGTTTCGGCGGTGCTGTTCACGCTCGGCGTGCTCGGCATCTTCATCAACCGCAAGAATATCATCGTCATCCTGATGGCGATCGAGCTGATCCTGCTCGCGGTGAACATCAACCTCGTCGCGTTCAGCGCGGCGCTGGGCGATCTCGTCGGGCAGGTGTTCTCGATGTTCGTGCTGACCGTTGCGGCGGGTGAAGCCGCCATCGGTCTTGCCATTCTCGTTATTTACTTCCGCGGCCGCGGCACCATTGCCGTCGACGATGCCAACCGGATGAAGGGGTAAACCGGTGATTCAGGCGATCGTTTTCCTGCCGCTGCTGGCGGCAATCATCGCAGGCCTCGGTCAGCGTGTGATCGGCAATGTGCCGTCCAAAATCATCACTACGGGCGCGCTGTTCACCAGCTGCGCCCTGAGCTGGCCGATCTTCCTGTCCTTCGTGACGGGCAGCGGCGAGGCGACGGTGACCCCGGTGCTCCACTGGGTTCAGTCGGGCGCGCTTCAGTTCGACTGGGAATTGCGCGTCGACACGTTGACCGCGGTGATGCTGGTCGTCATCACGACCGTTTCGGCGCTCGTCCATCTGTATAGCTGGGGCTATATGGAGGAAGACCCGGACCAGCCGCGCTTCTTCGCTTACCTCTCGCTCTTCACCTTCGCGATGCTGATGCTCGTGACCGCGAACAATCTCGTGCAGATGTTCTTCGGTTGGGAGGGTGTCGGTCTCGCATCCTATCTGCTCATCGGTTTCTGGTACAAAAAGCCGAGCGCCAATGCCGCAGCGATCAAGGCTTTCGTGGTCAACCGCGTCGGCGACCTTGGCTTCATGCTCGGCATCTTCGGCACGTTCCTTGTGTTTGGCACCGTCTCGATCCCCGAGATTCTGGCGGCCGCGCCGGGCATGGCGGGTTCGACGATCAGCTTCATGGGCATGCGTCTCGACACGATGACGATCCTCTGCCTGCTGCTGTTCATCGGCGCGATGGGCAAGTCGGCGCAGCTTGGCCTGCACACCTGGCTTCCCGACGCGATGGAAGGCCCGACCCCGGTGTCGGCGCTGATCCATGCCGCGACGATGGTCACCGCGGGCGTCTTCATGGTCTGCCGCCTGTCGCCGATGTTCGAGACCGCGCCGGTTGCGCAGGGCGTCGTGATGTTCGTCGGCGCCGCAACCTGCTTCTTCGCCGCGACCGTCGCGACGACGCAGTGGGACATCAAGCGCGTCATCGCCTATTCGACCTGTTCGCAGCTCGGCTACATGTTCTTCGCCGCGGGTGCGGGCGCTTATGGCGCTGCGATGTTCCACCTGTTCACGCACGCCTTCTTCAAGGCTTTGCTGTTCCTCGGCGCCGGTTCGGTGATCCATGCGATGCACCATGAACAGGATATGCGTTATTATGGCGCGCTGCGGAAATCGATCCCGCTCACCTATTGGGCGATGATGCTCGGCACGCTGGCGATCACCGGCGTCGGCATCGCGGGCGTTGCGGGCTTTGCAGGCTTCTATTCGAAGGACGGCATCCTCGAGGCGGCTTATGCGAGCGGCGGCGGCGGTATCATCGCGTTCTGGGTCGGCATTTTCGTCGCCTTCCTCACCAGCTTCTATTCGTGGCGCCTCGTGTTCCTGACCTTCTATGGCAAGGCGCGCTGGGAACAGAGCGAGCATATCCAGCACGCGGTCCATGACGATCACGGCCACGGCCATGACGATCATGCGCACGCTGCGCACGACGACCATCACCACGACGCACACCATGGCGCTTCTGGGGACGGCACCGCGGGTTATCACCCGCACGAAAGTCCGATCACCATGCTGATCCCGCTGGTCGTGCTGTCGATCGGTGCGGTGTTCGCGGGTATCGCGTTCCACCACCAGTTCATCTACCCCGAAGAGGGCATGGCGTTCTGGAAGGGTAGCCTCGCGTTCGACGAGCATCTGATGCACGCCGCGCATGAAGTCCCGCTGTGGGTGAAATGGACGCCGTTCACGGTGATGGCGATTGGTCTGTTCCTCGCGTGGAACAGCTACATCCGCAACACCACCTTGCCGGCGCGCTTCGTGGCGCAGTTCAAGCTGCTTCACCAGTTCCTGTACAAAAAATGGTATTTCGACGAGCTCTACAACATCCTTTTCGTGAAGCCCGCCTTCGCGATCGGCCGCTTCTTCTGGAAGCGCGGGGATGAAGGCACCATCGACCGCTTCGGTCCCGATGGCGCCGCCGCGCTCGTCGCTGGGGGGACCCGTCTCGCGGTCCGGCTGCAATCGGGTTATGTTTATGGATATGCGTTTGTGATGCTGCTCGGTCTTGTCGGCCTCGCCAGCTGGGCCATGGTGAATTTCCTGTGAGCAGCTTTCCGATCCTTTCGTTGATGCTGGCGGTCCCCGCGATCGCCGCCATCGCTTGCCTGTTCGTCGGCGACAAGATGTCGCGCTTCGTTGCGCTGGGCGCGACGCTCGCGACCTTCGTTCTCGGCTGCATCCTCTGGGCAAACTTCGACATCGGCGGCGCGCAGTGGCAGTTCACCGAACGCGCCGACCTGTTCGGCCGCTTCCAGTGGGCGCTCGGCATCGACGGTATGGCGCTGATGCTGATCATGCTCAGCGTCTTCCTGATGCCGCTCTGCATCCTCGCGAGCTGGGACGCGATCAAAGAGCGCGTCGGCCTCTACATGGCGATGTTCCTGATCATGGAAGTCGTGATGATCGGCGTCTTCATGGCGCAGGATTTGCTGCTATTTTACATCTTCTTCGAAGCCGGCCTGATCCCGATGTATTTCATCATCGGCATCTGGGGCGGGGCGAACCGCAAATATGCGGCGTTCAAATTCTTCCTCTACACGCTGCTTGGATCGGTGCTGATGCTGATCGCGATGATCGCGATGATTGCGGAAGCCGGCACGACCGATATCCCGACGCTGCTGAACTATAATTTCCCGCCTGCCATGCAGACGTGGCTGTGGCTCGCCTTCTTCGCCAGCCTTGCGGTCAAGATGCCGATGTGGCCCGTCCACACCTGGCTTCCCGACGCGCACGTGCAGGCGCCGACCGCGGGTTCGATGATCCTGGCGGGCGTGCTGCTGAAGCTAGGTTCGTATGGCTTCCTGCGCTTCATGATGCCGATGTTCCCCGACGCCTCGGCGCAGCTGATGTGGATCGTCTTTGCGCTGTCGATGATCGCGGTGGTCTACACCAGCCTCGTCGCGCTGGTGCAGAGCGACATGAAGAAGCTGATCGCTTACTCGTCGGTCGCGCATATGGCGATCGTCACGGCGGGCCTCTTCGCTTTCAACCAGCAGGGGATCGAAGGCGCGCTGATCATCATGCTTAGCCATGGTGTCGTGTCGGCTGCACTCTTCTTCTGCGTCGGCGTGATCTATGATCGGCTGCACACGCGCGAGATCGACCGTTACGGCGGCCTTGCGGTGAATATGCCGGCCTATGCGATCTTCTTCATGCTGTTCACCATGGCGTCGATCGGTCTGCCGGGTACCAGCGGCTTCGTTGGCGAATTCCTGAGCCTCGCGGGCATCTATGAAGCCTCGAGCTGGGTCGCCTTCGTGTGCACCACCGGGATCATCCTCGGCGCGGCATATATGCTTTATCTTTACCGCCGCGTCGTGTTCGGCGAACTGACCAAGGACGATGTGAAGGCAATGCCTGACCTCAATGCACGCGAATGGACGATCATGGTGCCGCTGGCTGCCGTGGCGCTGTGGATGGGGGTCTATCCCGAAAGCTTCCTCGCGCCGATGCGCGGCGACGTGACGACGGTCGTTGCCCGTCTTGCTCCGGCGAAGCCCGCGGGTGACGCGCATCTTGCCGCTGGCAAGCCGAAGCCCGCCAAGGCGCACGGTGAAACCGCCCACGGATCGAGCCATGCAGGAGGCGTCCAATGACCGCCGACCTGATGCTCATCTGGCCCGAACTGATCCTGACGATCGGCGGGCTCGTCACGCTGATGCTCGGCACCTTCTTCGGTGACCGGAATGTTGGCCTCTATCAGCTAAGCTCGCTCCTCACGCTCGCCGCCGCGGCGGCTGCGGTCGTCGCGCTGTTCGGCATCGAAACGACGGTCTTCTCGGGCACGCTCTCGGTCGACAGCTTCGGCGGCTTTGCCAAGCTCCTGATCTATGCCGCGAGCTTCGTTTGCATCGTCATCGCGCCGCGCTTCTTCAATGGCGGAATGCGTGCCGAATATCCGACGCTGATCCTGTTCGCGGCGCTCGGCATGGGCATCATGGCCTCGTCGCGCGACCTGATGACGCTCTATGTCGGGCTCGAGCTCAACAGCCTTGCGGCCTATGTGCTCGCCAGCTTCATGCGCACCGACGAGCGGTCGAGCGAAGCGGGCCTCAAATATTTCGTCCTCGGCGCGCTCGCGTCGGGCATGCTGCTCTATGGCATTTCGCTGCTCTATGGCTTCACCGGTACGACCGATTTCGCCGGCATTGCAAAGGTGCTCGGTGGAGAGCTGAACATCGGACTGATCTTCGGCATCGTGTTCGTGCTCGCGGGCATCGGCTTCAAGATCAGCGCCGTGCCGTTCCACATGTGGACCCCCGACGTCTATGAAGGCGCACCGACCCCGGTGACGACCTTCTTTGCCACCGCCCCGAAAGTCGCGGCGATGGCGTTGATGACGCGCGTCGTGATCGACGCGATGGGCCCCGCGGTCGGCGCATGGCAGCAGATCGTGATCTTCCTGTCGCTCGCTTCGATCATCCTCGGTGCGGTCGGCGCGATCGGGCAGAAGAATATCAAGCGCCTGCTGGCCTATTCGTCGATCAACAATGTCGGCTTCATGCTCGTCGGCCTTGCTGCCGGAACGCAGCAGGGGGTCGAGGGCGTGCTGACCTATCTGCTCGTCTATATGCTGACGACGCTCGGCGCCTTCCTCGTCGTGATCCAGCTTCGCGATGAGGCGGGCAATCAGGTCGAGAGCATTCCTGCGCTTGCCGGCCTTTCGCAGCGTCGCCCGGGACTCGCCGCAGCAATGGCGGTGTTCCTGTTCAGCCTTGCCGGCATCCCGCCGCTCTTCGGCTTCTGGCCGAAGTATCTGGTGTTCGAGGCTGCGGTGAACGCGAACCTCGTGCCGCTGGCGGTCGCGGGTATCGTCGCCTCGGTGATCGGCGCTTTCTATTATATCGCGATCATCAAGACGATGTACTTCGACGACAAGTCGGACACCGAATTTCCGAAGGGTGGCGGCGCGATCGTCGAGGATGCGGTGATTACGGCGAGCGCGCTCTGGCTCTCGGTCATCGGCTATCTCTTCATTCCCGTGCTGGCGGTCCTTTCGGCCAGCGCCGCGGCGGTGCTGTTCTGATACCGCCCATCGAGCGGATCGCGCAGACAGGTTCGACCAACGCCGACCTGCTGGCGCGGCTGGCAGGCGGTGAGCATGTCGGCGAAGGCCATTGGCTGGTCGCTGACCGCCAGACCGCCGGACGCGGCCGCTTAGGTCGCGGCTGGAACGACGGGCAGGGCAATTTCATGGGCTCGACCGTCGTTCATCTGACGATCGGCGATCCGTCGCCGGCAACGCTGGCGCTCGTCGCCGGGGTCGCGCTGGCGAAGACCGTCGACGCGCTTGCGCCGGGCATCCATGCGCAGCTCAAATGGCCGAACGACCTGTTAATCGACGGTGCCAAATGCGCTGGCATTTTGATGGAACGGACGGGAAATTCGGTGGTGATCGGCATCGGGGTCAACCTGACCGCTGCGCCCGAACTGCCTGACCGCCCGACCGCGACGCTTGCCGCTAACGGCGCCGCCATCGACCGCGATCATTTCGCCAATGCGCTGGGCATCGCGATGATCGATGCACTGTGGACCTGGCGGCAGGAAGGCGTGGCGAGCATCGTCCGCGCATGGACTCCGCAAGCCCACCCCGTCGGTACGCCGCTGCGCGTGTCCGAACAGGGCATCGACGGCTTCTTCGACGGGCTTGCCGAGGATGGTGCGCTGCGCTTGCGCCGCGAGGGCGGCGAGACCATGTTGGTCCATGCGGGAGACGTCGAGTTACGGCGCCCCGTGGAGGGGAATTGAGATGCTGCTCGCGATCGATGTCGGCAACACCAACGCCAAATTCGCGCTGTTTCGCGACGCCGAACTGCTTGCTCGCTGGCGCATCGCGACCGACGATCGCCGCACCGCCGATGAATATATGGTCTGGCTCGACCAGCTGATGCGGATCGAGGGCCATGACCGGAACGATGTCGAAGCCGTCATCATCTCGACCGTCGTGCCGCGCGCGCTCCACAATCTCCAATTGCTCGCGGTCAAATACTTCGGCGTCGATGCGCTGGTTGCGGGGCGCGAGCCGGTGACGTGGGGCATCGCGCTCAAGGTCGACGAGCCGCAGTCGGTCGGCGCCGACCGTGCGGTCAACGCGATATCGGCGCAGGCGGTCGAGCCCGGCAAGGACAAGCTGGTCATCAGCTTCGGCACCGCGACGACGCTTGACCATATCGGGCCCGAGGGTGCCTATCTGGGCGGTATCATCGCGCCCGGGGTCAATCTGTCGCTCGAGGCGCTCGTCGCCGCCGCCGCGAAACTGCCGCGCATCGCAATCGAAGCCCCGGCAACGAGCAGCGTTATCGGACGGACGACCGAAAGCCAGATGCTGATCGGCGTCTATTGGGGCTATGTCTCGATGATGGAGGGCCTGATCGCACGCATGAAGGCCGAAATCGGCAAGCCGCTCACCGTCATCGCTACGGGCGGCCTCGCGACACTTTTTCAGGAACAGGCGCACCTGTTCGACCGTATCGAGCCCGACCTGACGCTGAACGGGCTGATGCATCTTTATAATCAACGAAAGCCAACGACATGACGACTCCGGGCAAGGAGCTGCTTTTCCTCGCATTGGGCGGATCGGGCGAGATCGGCATGAACGCCAATCTCTATGGCTGCGACGGCAAATGGATCATGGCCGACCTTGGCGTCACCTTTGGCAGCCACGATTATCCGGGCATCGACATCGTCATGCCCGATCTCGAATTCATCGAAGATCGCAAAAAGGATCTGCTCGGCATCATCCTTACGCATGGGCATGAGGATCATATCGGGGCGCTGCCTTATCTCGCCGCCGACCTTGGCGTGCCGCTCTACGCCAACCGTTTCACCGCGGGGCTGATCGCGCACAAGCTCGCCGAAGAGGGGCTGGAAAACGACGTTGACCTGAAGGTCGTCGACATCGACGACAGTTTCCAGCTTGGGCCCTTCGGTATCCGCCTGATTCCGCTCGCGCATTCGATCCTCGAAATGAGCGCCGTGGTGATCGATACGCCTTATGGCCGCGTGTTCCACACCGGCGACTGGAAACTCGACGACGAACCGATCCTTGGCGTTCCAGCAACCGCCGCCGCGCTGACCGCAATCGGCGACGAGGGCGTGGATGTTCTCGTCTGCGATTCGACCAACGCGTTCAACCCCGAGGCATCGGGCAGCGAAGGCGGCCTCCGCAAAGGGCTGGAGCAGGCGGTCGGCGCGGCGAAGGGCAGGGTGGTCGTCACGACCTTCGCGTCGAACGCCGCGCGGCTTGCGACGCTGGGCGCGGTGGCGAAGGCGACGGGGCGCACGCTCTGCGTCGCGGGCCGCTCGCTCGACCGTATTCTCGGCGTTGCGCGTTCGGTCGGCTATCTCAAGGACTTCCCGCCAACGGTCGATTTTGACGAGGCGATGCGGCTGCCCCGCGACAAGGTTATGGTGATCGCGACGGGCGGGCAGGGTGAACCGCGCGCCGCGCTTGCGCGCATGGCGGCCGACATCCATCAGATCAAGCTCGAAGCAGGCGACACTGTCGTCTTCTCGTCGAAGCAGATCCCGGGCAACGAGGTCGCGATCGGACGGATCATGAACCAGCTCGCGGCGAAAGACGTGCTGACGGTCACCGAGAAACAGGCGCATATTCACGTCAGCGGGCATCCGGGACAGCCCGAACTCGCGGCGCTCTATGGCTGGCTGCGTCCGAAACTGGTCCTGCCGGTGCATGGCGAGATCCGCCACATGCACGAACAGGCGCGCTTCGCGCTCGAAACGGGCGTGCCGGACGCCTTGGTGCAGGAAAATGGCGATCTTGTTCGCCTGTCGCCGGGCGCGCCCCGGATCATCGAGCGCGTCCGCGCTGGCCGCCTGATCCTCGACGGCGATGTCATCCTTCCCGCTGATGGCGAGACGATCAACGAACGGCGCAAACTCTCGCTTCACGGCCACATCACCGTCGCGGCGATCTTTTCCGGCAAGCGCTTCGTGGAAAGCGCGATCAGCTATCGCGGCGTGCCGGTCGAGGATGAGCGCGAAGCCTTTATCGACGAGATGCGCGAAGCCGCCGAGCAGGCGGCAACAGGCCCCGCACGCGACGAGGAAAAGCTGCGCGAGGCGATCCGCCTTGGCGTGCGCCGCATCGCGACCGACTGGACAGGCAAGAAACCCGTCGTCGACGTCATGCTTGTCGATATCTGAGCCGGGAGCACTGCGATGAAATGGACTTCGGCGCTCGCCATCTATCTGCTCTTCTGGGCGTTCAGCGCCTTTTTCGTGCTGCCTTTCCATGGCCGACGCGCGAGCGATGACGCGACGCCGCTGGTCAAAGGGCAGGAACCGGGGGCACCGGCAAGTTTCCGGCCCGGACGCATCCTGTTGCAGATGACGATCGCCGCGACGATCGCCTTCGGGCTCTATTATACCGCCTATGTGAATGGCTGGGCCGATCCCGACGTCCTGACCGGACGGGCTTGAGCCAGCCGCGATATTGTCGTTCCGATATGTCTGCGCTGGGGTGGGGAAGCTGAATGGCTGCAATCGGCGATTATAGTGTCCAACCAGACGCCGCTGCGAAATAGTTTAAGGCTGGAGCGCTTTTAGAGCCTGAATAATATCGCTCGACGGCGTCTTTTCAGCATCCTTTGTATTCAGCAAAATTGCCGCTGCTTCTCGTGCGAATAGGTCTTCGGGATCGGCGCGCAGCATATCGATAATGAACTTTGTTGCGCGGTTGTCTCGGCGACGCCCCAAGCCAATCGCGGCTTCGTAGCGCACATCGGGATCCCCGTCGGCCAAGTTGTTGGCTAGCACATCCCGTATCTCATTTGAATCCTCCTCGCTCAATTGACCTAGTCCAAACGTCGCCCAATCGCGGACTTCGTCGTCTCTGTCATCCGATAGCGTTAATAGTGCCGAAATCGCAGGCGGAGTCTCCACCCCTCCCAAAGCGACGGCTACGGCATACCGAACTTTCGTATCTGCATGTTCCGCATAAGGCAGGACAAATGGCGCCGCTTGTTCGCGGTCTAGGTGCTGGAGGCCCATGATGGCTGCGGAAGTCACGTCAACGTCTTTATCCGAAAGCAATCTGAGCAGATTGTCGAAACACTGATCCGGGAACGTCCGGTCCGGAATGCCGAGTTGCCCGAGGATGTCTGCGGCCCGTGCCCGCTCTTTTGCATCGCTCGATCGGGAGAGAATGATGCTCCTCTCCAGAACTTCTTCGGTGCCGCGCCAGTGAAGAGCGGTCACGGCATCCCATGCCGCATCCCCCTCAAATCTCAAAGCGACCCGGAATAGATCATCGGTCGAGCGTGCGTCGTTGACTAGATCGGTCATCCGGACAGGTACTCATAACAAGGCAGGGCAGCAATGGCCGGTAGCGGGGATCAACTATTGAGCCACTTCATGACCGGCATCGGTCGTGAGCCGCCATGTCGACACGCTATCCGGTCTGATTAATTCCGCAGCCGGTCGATAGCCTGCGCCAGCGCGACATAGAGCTTACCGATATCGGACGAGAGCAAGGTCACGCTGATCGCCGATCCGTCGCGCGCACCGATCAGCACGCGCAGCATGGCTTCGAAGTCGTGGATGAACTGGTTCACCGACGCGTGGAAGCCGTCGTCGGCCTGATAAAGCCGCAGGATTTCCTTCGCCTCGCTATTCTCGATCAGCTTGACGGCGCGGCGCGCGAATACGCCGCGATCGCCCTTCAGATAGGCGTCCCAGGCGGTGTCGCTGACTTCGCTCGACAGGATCTTGGTCACGTCGATCGCGGTCGATTTCAGCGACTCTGTCAGCAGGCCGACCTGTTTCGCGAGCGAATCGCGATCGGACGCCGCGATCGCCTGTTCGGCTTCGCTGACGCGCTGTTCGACGCTCGCGCTGGTGTCCATGATCGTGATCAGCTGGCGCATCAACCGGTCGGCGGCACCATTGGCAGCGGCGACCGCGCGGGCCGAAGCGTCCTCGATCGCGGTCAGTTGCGCCATGACCTCGTTCTTGAAGGCCGCGTTGATGGCGTCGGTGGCGGTTGCCTGCATCGTCTCGCGGGCGCTCGTCACCAGTTTTTCGAGCGTCAGCCGGGCCTCGTTGGCCGCAGAATCGGCGGTGGCGCGAACCTCGCCCAAGGTTGCGATCATACGCGCGCCGCCCTGTTCGGCGAATTCGTCGGCGCCGTCGCGCAGCTTGGCAAGCGCCGCCTCGGCATCGGTGAGCGCGCCATTGATCCGGTCGACAAGTTCCTGCTGGCTCGTCGCATGGCCCGCCATCTGCTCCTCATTCGCCTTGAGCGTCGATTGCACGGCATTGACGTGCGACACCGTCGATTGCGCGACAAGTTCCGAGGCGTCGAGGAGGGGGCGCAGTTGCGACAACGCCGTCTGCGTCGTCTTGCCGTGCAGGGTGATGCGGTCGAGCGCATGCGGAAGCGTCTCGTCGAGTTCGCGGGTGACGGCATCGAGCGCGAGCAGCAGCGATTCGGCGTGGGTGATCAGCTGGTGTGCCGAAGCGTTGCCGCTCTGCACCTCTTGCATGAAGGCGGCGAGCTGCCCCTTGGTATCGTCGATCGCACGGCCGATCACGCCGGTGCTGGCGCTGACGCTGACGTCGAGAACCTCAAGCTGCTGCCCGACCTCGGCGACATGGGCGGTGATGCGCGACGCAAGGGCGTCGCTGGCGTCGGCGTGGGCGGTGAGTTGTGCGCCCATCGCATCGCCGGCATCGCGCGCGACCGCGAGCTTCGCATCCATCAGCGCGCCGGCATCGTCGACGCCTTCGCGGAACCGTCGCCAGCTTTGATCCATCCGCTCGGTTATCGTGGTGACGGTCGAGGCCATGTCGTCGCGCGCCGAAGCCGCGGTCTGCGTCATTCGCGCAAGGGCCAGGTTCTGGGCGTCGACAACCTGGGCGGACGTGGCGAGCAGGTCGGTTTCGGTTTCTTTCGTCTGTTCCTGCAGCGCGACGATGGCTTCGAGCATCGTCGCGGTCGACTCGGTGCCCGTCTGCGCGGCCTTTGCCGCTTCTTCGCCGAGAGCGGCAAGCTTGGCTTCGAGATTCGCGCCCTGTTGATGTGCGACCAGCCCGGCCTCGCGGAAATTGACCGCAAGTCGCTGCGCGACATCGTCGATCCGCGGCAAGCCGGCGAGAAGCCCATCCATCCGCTGCAATGCGACATCGCCCGAGCGCGCGAGTTGGTCATGCGCATTGGCGATGACCGAGGCGTTGCTAGCAAGCTTGTCGCTGCTCTCATTGAGGCGCAGGACGGTGTCGAGACCGAGTTGCTGGACGATCTTCGCCTGATCGCCCAGTTGCTTCTGCGCGTCGGCAAGATGAAGCCCGAGCGAGTGCATCGACTGGTTGAGCGCCATATTCTCTTCGCGAAGCGCGGTCGCGACGCGCGCGAAACGCGCCTGTTCGGACCGCCCAGAACGGAGCAGGATCATCCACAGCACGGCCAGCAAAGTCAGCGGCATCGCGATCGTTGCGACGAGCGTCGGCCAGGTGGACAGGGCAAGGCCGCGGGTAAATCCGTCCGTTGCTACGAACAGCGCGAACGCCATCCAGCCGATCGCAAGAAGAATGAGCGATGCAGGAGCGATACGGTCACGCCATGCCGATGCTCCGTCGACATTTCCTGTGTCGGCGAGGTCGGGATCGACGAGGGCGGACGTGTCGAGCCAATTCTGGTCGGGCGAAGTCTCTGCTTCGGGCGTGCGCACGGTTTCGGGCGCCTCCATTGCTGCCGGCTCCGCGCTGTCCGCTTCCTGGTTCGCCGCGGAATTCCGCCACAAACCGACGATTTTCTTTTCCCCCGTCATTCCGCCATCTTAGCATCAAATGGCCGCCATGAAACGGAAACTTAACTACAGGATGCCAATCCTGTGGAATGTCTTTCGACAGTGGACCCCTCGACCGATATCTCAGCGCGGCGTTCGGTGACGACCCCGTGATGGCGATGGACTTGCGCAGCGCCTTCACCGGCAGCGCGCGCGACCTGTCCGATCTGATGCGCCGATCGCGTTGCGACGCGAACTGGGAAATGGCGGCAATCCGCCTCAAAAGCCTTGCCGCAACCTTTGGTATCATCCCGCTGATCCAGCTTGCCGATGAGGCAATCGAGGGCGCGCCGGGGGATCCCGCCGTGTTGCGCCAGATCAATCAGGCGATCGACGCGATCGCCTGACGGCCGCTCGGGCCGCCGGTTTGCCGACCGGCAGAACGGGTTCAATTTCCGTTCAGCCGATTCCCTCCATTGAAATATCGATACCGGCTGTCTTGCCTTGGCAACGCGACGGGTTTAGCCGCGTTAACGACGCGCGGCCGAACCTGCATGCTTGGGCGAAGGCGGCCGAGTTCAAAGGAGAGATTTCGATGTTCACCCGTTTCCGCTCGATGCCCGCAACGGCGATGGCCGCCGTGCTGGGTTGCGCGCTGATGGCGACTGCGGCGCCGGCTGCTGCCCAGAAAAAGGAAAAGCCCAAAAAGGAAGAGGCTGCGAAGGGCAAGGATCTGACCGCGAGCAAGGGATTCGCTCCCGCTTTGAAAAAGATGACCGATGCGAACAAGGCCAAGGACGCGGCGACGCTACAGGCAGCTTTGGGCGAAGGTCAGGCGAGCGCGACGACGCCCGACGACAAATATCTCGTCGGATTCTATCAGCTCCAGCTTGGTATCCTGAACAAGGATCAGGCGCTTCAGGGGCTGGGGCTCGATGCGATGCTCGATTCGGGCCTGACCCCGCCTGAAAATCTGGCGGTCTACAACTTCTTCTCAGGCAATTTTGCATACTCCGCAAAGGATTATCCGAAGGCGATCAAACGCCTTGAGGCGGCGCGGGCAGCCGGATCGACCGAAGCGAATATGCCCGTCCTGCTGATGGACAGCTATTTGAGTTCGGGACAGGTCGATCAAGGCATCGCGACGGCAAAAGCGGCGATCGATGCGAGCCGCGCTGCCGGACAGCGCCCGTCGGACGAGCTGTATGTGCGTCCGATCCGGGCATTGCAGGCCGCAAAGCGGAACGACGAGATGCTGGCCCTGATGACGCTGCGTCTGCGCGACTATGGCCAGCCGCAGGTCTGGCGCCAGACCTTGTTCTCGGTCCTTCAGGTTTCGCCGCCTGCAGGAACGCCGAAGGAACAGGAATCGTTCACGCTCGATGTGATGCGCCTGATGCGTGCTGCGGGCGCGATGACGGAACGCCTCGAATATGACGAATATAGCGCGCTTGCGGCCAGCGACGGCCTGCCCGGCGAAGCGGTCGCGGTGATTCAGGAAGGCGAGCGGAAGAAGGCCTTCCCCGCAACGGATGCCAAATTGGCCGCCCGTCGCGACGACCAGAAGGCGCGTGCCGGCAACGAAGGGTCGACCATCGTGGCCTATTCGAAACAGGCTTCGACGCTCGCCAATCCCAAGACGGCAGGCGCGACCGCCGATGCGCTTGTCGGTTATGGGCATTATACCGATGCGATTCCGCTCTATCAGGCCGCGGCCAAGGGCGCTGCCGACAAGGATATGTGGACGTACCGCCTCGGCGTTGCGCAGGCCTTGTCGGGTGACAATGCGGCGGCGAAGGCGAGCTTCGGTCAGGTGACGGGTACGCGCAAGCGGCTGGCCGACCTGTGGGTGGTCAAGCTCGATACACCCGCGTCGGCTCCGGCGGCCGCCCCGGCCGCTCCCGCGACCAACTGATCGCGCGGATCGCAAACGAAAAAGGGCGCCATCCCGCGAGGGGTGGCGCCCTTTTCTATGTCCGTCCCAAATTCTCAGAGTTCGACTGGAATTCCGGCCAATTGCTTTGCGGTCCGGATCGTCAGCGACGTCTTCACGCTCGTGACGTTGGGCGCCGATGTCAGATGTGCGGTGAGGAAGGACTGAAAGCTCTGCAAATCGCGCGCGACGACCTTGAGCAAAAAGTCGATCTCGCCGTTCAGCATGTAGCATTCGCGCACTTCGGCCAGCCCGCCGACATAGTCCTCGAACGCCTTCAAATCCGATTCGGCCTGACTGCGCAGGCTGACCATCGCAAAGACGGTAATGCCATAGCCGAGCTTCGATGCGTCGAGGTCAGCGTGATAAGACCGGATCACCCCCGATTCTTCGAGCGCGCGGACTCGGCGGAGGCATGGAGGAGCCGTCAGTCCCACCATCTGTGCCAGTTCGACATTCGTCATCCGCCCGTTTTTTTGCAGCTCGCCCAATATCTGCAAATCAATCTGATCGAATTTCTGACTAGCCATCGTTGAAACATCCGTTTTCCAAAACTGTGGAGACCATAATAATATTTCAGGCGATTGCAATTGTCCCACAATGCGACGCGGAAGGTTAAGGCACTTTCATGACCGGGTGATTCACGCTAGCCGGTAAGCATATGCTAACCAACGACCGAGGGTGTGGGGCTCAATTCGCGTGACTGCTGACTCGATGATTGCGACCATCTTGCGCCAGGCGCCTGCGGATCGCCGTGCGAGTATCACGGCGTGGCGGCAACTCTCCGATATTCTGGCGCAGCGCGGCAATCAACTGGATGATGACGATATTCGTCGCAGCCTGCATGCGCTCGCGGTGTTGAGACCGCGCATTCCCGAAGCCGTGCGGCGCGACTGCGCGCGGGCGATCGCGCGTCATGGGCGTTTCGCCCCGCTCGTCGCGCTTTATGCCAATGATGTTCCGGCGGTGTCGGCAACGATGCTGCGCGACGCGCGCCTTGCCGAAGCCGACTGGCTGGCGGTGCTGCCGGCGACGAACGCGATGGCGCGATCGGTATTAGCTAGCCGCTCCGATCTTCCGGGCGGCGTATATCGCGCCCTTGCCAGCCTTGGCGCGGCATCGGTGGCTTTGCCGCAGCCGCAGATCCCGGCGGCCGACGAGGTGACACTCCCGCCGAAATCGACCTCCGAGCCCGCGACCGAGAGCCATCCCAGCCAGATCAGCGAACTTGTTCGCCGGATCGACAAATATCAATCGACACGCACGCAGCCCGCTCACTCGCTGACGCCGCGGGCGGCTTTCCTGTTCGAAACGGGCCCCGACGGCGTGATCCACTGGGCCGAAGGCGTGACGCGCGGCGCGGTGATCGGCCTGTCGATCGCCGATGCGGCTTTTGGCGGCGAGCCCGGGACCGATGGCGTCGCTGCGGGCGCTTTTCGCCAACGGGCCGAAATCATCAACGCGCGCATGCTTCTGGAAGGGACGCCCGCCGATGCCGGCGAATGGCGCTTTTCCGCATTGCCCTGGTTCGACCCGGCGACGGGACAGTTTCGCGGCTATCGCGCGAGCGCGCGGCGCCCGCACCGCAACGAAACGCCCTATGGGCGACCCGCAGCGGAAGATTCGGGCGATTCGATCCGCCAGTTGATCCACGAACTTCGCAGCCCGTTGAACGCTATTTCCGGTTTTGCGCAGATCATCTCGGGACAGATGTTCGGGCCGGTCAGTCATAATTACCGGGCGATGGCCGAAAAGATCGTGGCCGATGCCGCGTCCGTGCAAGCGATCATCGACGACCTGGAAACCGCGGCGCGAAGCGGATCGGACAATATTGACGTATCGCCCGAAGGGGTCGTCGATATCGATGCGATCGTAAAGCAGGTGGAAGGCGATCTCGCGTCGCTCCTCGTCGATCAGCGCGTCGACCTCAGTATCTCGCGGGTCGGAGGGCCGTTCTTCGGCCCTGCTAGCGATGCCAATGTGCGGCGCATGGTCGGCCGCTTGCTCACGGCATTGGTCGATGTATCCGAACCGGGGGCAATCCTTGTCGGGCAATTGGTGCTGGAATCGCCGCACGACGATATGCTCCAGTTGCGGATCGTGCGCCCCGCGACGATCCGCTTCGCGACGGCAGCCGATCTGCTCGATCCGGGGTTCAGTCCCGAAGGCGAAGCTCCCGGCGCCGCCGTACTCAGCCTCGGTTTCTCGCTCCGCCTTGTCGACAGCCTCGCGCGGGCGAGCGGTGGACGCCTCGATATCGGGCATAACGCCTTGACCTTGCACCTGCCCTCCGCCAACTCAAAGGCCGAAGTCGAGCTGGAAGCCCAGCAAGGCGAATAGGCCGCCGGTCGGCTGGCCTTCGGGGCAAAGGGACGCATGGTGCAGCCTGCGGGGAATTTTTTTGCATATCCGGCCGCATCGGACGTGATTACGCTGGAAGCGGGCGAACGGTCCCGCTTCTGGGTCACGATCGATACCGAGGAGGATTTCGACTGGGAGGCGCCCTTTGCGCGCACGGGCTATCGCCTCGCATCGGTTCCCGCGCTTGCCGAATGTCAGGACTATTTCGAACGCGCCGCCGTTCGGCCCATCTACCTTGTCGACTGGCCGATCGTTGCCGATGACCGTGCGGTAGCCATCCTGCGTGCGGCGCAAGACGGTGGCCGCTGCGAAATCGGCGCGCAGCTTCATCCCTGGGTGACGCCGCCGCACGATGAAGAGGTGAATGAGCGCAACAGCTACACCGGAAACCTGCCCGAGGCTCTACAGCGCGCGAAAATGACGGCGCTCCGCGACGCGATCCGCGATCGCTTCGGCATCGCGCCCACGGTCTATCGTGCGGGACGTTACGGACTGGGCCCCGATAGCGCGGAGATGCTCGCCGAACTGGGGTTCCGCTGCGATACGTCGGTCCGTAGCGGGTTCGATTATCGCGCGGGATATGGGCCCGACTATCGCAACGCGCCATTGCATCCCTGGTGGGTTCGCACCGGACAGGGGGCCGTGCTCGAAATGCCGGTCACAACGGTCTTCGATGGTTGGCTCGGCGGTGCAGGTCGCGGCATCTACCACCGGATCGCGCGTAGCGGTACGTTTGCCGGTGCTGCGCTCGCCCGTCTGGGGCTTGTCGAGCGGATCGCGCTGACGCCCGAAGGTATTCCGGCCGAGCGAGCCTGCAAAGCGATCGATCTGGCGGTCGCGGCGCGGCTGCCGATCCTCAACTTCTCGTTTCACTCGCCATCGCTGCAGCCCGGAAATACCCCCTATGTCCGCAGCGGCGAGGATCTCTACACCTTCTACCGCTGGTGGGACATCGTGCTCGATCATCTGGCGCGTCGCGGCGTCGAAGCAACCAGCGCGGCCGAAATATTGGCGATGGCCAGGCGAAAAACTCCTTCCTGACCCAGCGCCTGATCGTTGGCGCTTGCCAATGCGCCGCCGCGTCCGCTATCGCCCGCACACCCCCTTCCGGGTTGAAAAGGGGGCCTGTAGCTCAACGGTTAGAGCTGGCCGCTCATAACGGCTAGGTTGCGGGTTCGAGTCCTGCCGGGCCCACCATTTTCCTGCCATTTCCCTTGCAAATCGAAATCGATACCTCTTCACTGCGGGCATAGAAGGAGAGGGACATGGGGAAGCGGCGGACGATCTTTCTTGGCGGCCTGGCGATTGTGGCGCTGATCGCGGGAACGGTGGCGGTACGGACCGCAACATTTGCGCCAGAGAATATCGCCGATGGCAGCGATATCCGGCTTGCCGCTATCCCGTCCTACGATCTCGACGCGGCGGTCGGACATCTGAGCGCGGCTGCCCAGATCAAGACGATTTCGCATCAGGATCCGGCTCAGAACGATATCGCCGAATGGGACCGCCTGCATATTTGGCTCGCGGCGACCTATCCCGCGACGCACCGGGTCATGGCGCGCACGATCCTGCCGAACCGGACGCTTGTCTATCACTGGCCGGGCAGTGACGCGTCGCTCGCGCCGATCATCGTCATGGCGCATCAGGATGTCGTGCCGGTCACCGAAGGGACCGAAGGCGACTGGAAATACCCGCCCTTTGCAGGGACGATCGCCGAAAAGGCGGTATGGGGCCGCGGAACGGTGGATGACAAGGGCTCGCTCATCGGCCTTTTCGAAGCGATAGAGGCGCTGGCCGCTAACGGCTTCAAGCCCAAGCGCGGCGTCTATCTCGTGTCGGGGCATGACGAGGAAGCGGGCGGATCGGGCGCTGTCGCCGCAGCCGCCAAGCTGAAAGCAGAGGGCGTGCGCGCGCTCTACACGCTCGACGAAGGCAGCGTCGTGCTGCGCGACACGCCGGTGATCGACGGGCCCGCCATCCTGATCGGCATCGCCGAGAAAGGCTATGCGACGCTCAAGGTCACTGCCAACGCACCCGGCGGCCACAGTTCGATGCCACCCGCCGAAACCGGCGTGACGACGCTGGCGCGCGCGGTGCTGGCGATAACCGACAGCCCGTTCCCGATCGAGATGCGAGGACCGGGAGCGGCGATGGTCGAGGCGCTTGCCGCGCACAAGGGCGGTACGACGAAGCTGGGGGTCGCGAACCAGTGGCTGCTCGGATCGCTGGTCAGGAAACAGCTCTCGGCGTCGCCCTCATCGGCGGCGGCGTTCCATACGACGATCGCGCCGACGATGCTCGAGGGCAGTCCCAAGGAGAATGTCCTCCCGCAATCGGCTAGTGCGCTCATCAACTATCGCATCGCGCCGTGGAACAGCTCGGCCGATGTGATGGCGCGCGCGAAGGCGGCGGTCGGCGACGCGCCTGTCGAACTCAGCTGGGTGAAACCGCCCAACGAGCCGTCGCGCGTCTCGTCGAGCAGCTCGCAAGGTTGGAAATATGTCGTTGCCGCGGCCCGCGCCGACGCACCCGACGCGGTCGTTGCCCCCTATCTGGTCGTCGCCGCCACCGACAGCCGCAGTATGGAGCCGATTTCGGAGGATGTGTATCGCTTCATGCCGATGCACTTCACGCTGAAGGAAACCGCGATGATCCACGGAACCAACGAGCATATGACGATCGACAGCTTCAAGCGCATGATCGATTTCTATGCGCGGTTGATCGCGACATCCGCTGGCTGATGATTTTGGGAAGATAGTGGTCGGGGAGACAGGATTCGAACCTGCGACATCCTGCTCCCAAAGCAGGCGCGCTACCGGGCTGCGCTACTCCCCGACTACTGCCCCGCGCCTTAGACAGGGTGGGAGCGCAAGTCTATCCCGCCTGAACGCGTTCGACGAAAAAGGCAGGCAAAGAAAAAGGCGGCCTTCCCGAAGGAAGACCGCCCGTTTCTAGTTTCAGTCAACGCCCCGAAGGGCTGCGACTTACTTCTTTTCTTCAGCCGGAGCAGCAGCGGCCGGAGCAGCAGCGGCGTCAGCCGGAGCGGCCGGGGCAGCAGCGGCGTCAGCCGGAGCAGCAGCTTCAGCGCCGGCAGCGGCAGCGTCGGCACCAGCAGCAGCGGCTTCAGCGCCGGCAGCAGCGGCATCGGCGCCTTCTTCAGCAACCGCTTCAGCGGCCGGAGCTTCGGTGGTGGCTTCTTCAGCAGCCTTTTCACCGCAAGCGGCGAGGGCGAACATGCTGGCAGCAACGGCGATAGCAGCAAACTTCTTCATGATGTGTGGGCTCCCTAAAATGCCTTAACGCGTCCGGGAAAACTTCCCGTACCGCGAGCCGCGGGATTTAGCCGTTCCGCATGAATCGTCAACAAAAATAATTGAGATGGCCGGGGCGCACGGGATTCTGTCATTTCTCCGTCATACTAAGGAAGCTCTTCGTTCGTGCTGTTCGCCAGAATCGCCAGAGTCGCGGCCCAAACCGTCACATTTTGTCGCAATTGCACGGGGTCGATCTTGTCGAGTGTGTCGTCTGGCGTGTGGTGGATGTCGAAATAACGTGTCCCATCCTGCGCCAGATCGACTGCCGGAACCCCTGCCTGCACGAGCGCGCCGATATCGGCGCCGCCGTTCGCCGGCTGCTTGCCGCGCACGACGCCGAACGGCATCAGCGCGGCCGCAATCCGGTCGCCCAGTGCCTTGGCGCTGTCGGGCAGCTTGAAATCGACGCGCCACACCCGGTCCGCTCCGAAGTCGGATTCGAGCGCGACGGCGTGTTTCGCTTTGCCGTGCGCGTCGAAATAGGCTTTGCCGCCGAAAACGCCGACCTCCTCGGCGCCCGCCCACAAGATACGTATCGTGCGGCGCGGTTGGCCCGCGCTCATCACATGCTTCGCTGCCGCGGTGATAATCCCACAGCCGGCAGCGTCGTCGATCGCCCCGGTACCAAGATCCCAACTGTCGAGATGGCAGGCGACGATGACCGGGCTGGCGGCCGGGTCGCTACCGGGCACTTCGGCGATGACATTGCCTGAGCGCTGCTGCCCGAGGTTCCGCGGCGTCAGGAGCAGTTTCAACCGAAGCGGCGCGGTAGCCCGGCTCGCCTCGACGCGTTTCCATTGCCGTACCAGCTGATCGGCGTCGGGATTGGAAACCGCGCCGGCGGGGATCGGCTTGACGCCCGCCTCGAAATTGGTGCCGCCGGTGTGCGGATTGCGGTGGCTGTCGGTTCCGATCGAGCGGATCACGACCGCGATCGCGCCTTTCTTTGCTGCGACATTCGCGCCGGTGAATCGCGCGCGGCCATATTGGCCATAGCCGCTGCCGTCCTGCGCGGCTTTCATCTGATGATCGATAAAGACGATCTTGCCTTTCACGAGATCGTCCGGCGCCGCGACGAGCGCATCATAGCTCGCGAAATAGACGACATCGCCCTCCAGCCCCTTGGGGCCCGTCGAGGCGCTGTTGCCGAGCGCGGCGATGTGAAGCTTCTGCGGCTGGAACGGGCTGATCAGCGACGCCTCTTCGATGCCGCGCACCCATGTCGGCATCATGAAGGGCTCCTCGCGCACATTCTGGAACCCCATTTCGGTCAGCCGCTTGACGCCCCAGCGCCGGGCCGCCGCCTCGGCTTCGGTCGCCGCCTGCCGCGGGCCGATTTCGGTTGTCAGCCCTTCGGTGATCGCCCAAGCCGGATCGTCGCCCTGCTGCGCCAGTTCGGCGGCGCTCGGAGCGGTCTCGGCCGACGTGGCGGTTGAGAGGAGGAGCGCGGCGATCCCGGCGAGGCCGGTGGGAGCGTGGGGGATTTTCATGCTGCTTTCGTAACGGCGTGCCTTGCGCGCGCAAGCGCCGATTGCCAAGTTCGCGCCCATTCGCTAACCGGCGGCCAACATTTCTCCCGGCCGCCCCGCGCGGCCCAGCCGATACCGGAGCATATCCCATGGCCGCCCAATATAGTTTCGTGATGAAGGGTCTGACCAAGACCTATCCCGGCGCGCAAAAGCCGACGCTCAACAACCTCAGCCTGCAATTTTATCCCGATGCCAAGATCGGCATCGTCGGCCCGAACGGTACGGGCAAGTCGACGCTGATGAAGATCATGGCGGGCATGGACACCGAATTTTCGGGCGAAGCCTGGCCGGGCGAAAATATCACCGTCGGCTATCTGGCGCAGGAGCCCGAGCTCGACCCGACCAAGACGGTCAAGGAGAACGTCATGGACGGCGTCCGTCCGGTTGCCGACATGATGGACCGATTCAACGAGATCAGCACGCTGATGGCCGATCCGCCCGCCGATGCCGATTTCGACGCGCTCATGGAAGAAATGGGCACGCTTCAGGAAAAGATCGACGCTGTCGATGGCTGGACGCTCGACAACCAGCTCGAAATCGCGATGGAAGCGCTGCGCTGCCCGCCGGGTGACTGGAGCGTCGAGAATCTGTCGGGCGGTGAACGCCGCCGCATCGCGCTGACGCGCCTGCTGCTCGAAAAGCCCTCGATCCTTCTGCTCGACGAACCGACCAACCATTTGGACGCCGAAAGCGTCGCCTGGCTCGAAAAGCATCTCGTCGACTATCCGGGCAACGTCATCCTCGTCACCCACGATCGCTACTTCCTCGACAATGTCGTGAACTGGATCCTCGAACTCGATCGCGGCCGCTATTTTGTCTACGAAGGCAATTATTCGACCTATCTCGAAAAGAAGGGCAAGCGCCTCGAACAGGAAGCGCGCGAGGATGCCGGTCGCCAGAAGGCGATCAAGGACGAACTCGAGTGGATCCGCCAGTCGCCGAAAGCCCGTCAGGCCAAGTCGAAGGCCCGTATCAAGAGCTTCGACCAGCTTATCGAAGCGCAGGAAAAGCGCATCCCCGGCAAGGCGCAGATCGTCATCCAGGTTCCCGAGCGCCTCGGCGGCAAGGTCATCGAGGTCGAGGGCATTTCCAAGGCCTATGGCGACAAACTGCTCTTCGAAGGCCTGTCCTTCACGCTCCCGCCGGGCGGCATCGTGGGCGTCATCGGTCCGAACGGCGCGGGCAAGTCGACGTTGTTCAAGCTGATCACCGGACAGGAAACGCCCGACAGCGGCAGCGTCACGATCGGCGACACCGTGCGCCTCGGCTACGTAGATCAAAGCCGCGACGCCCTCGACCCGAACAAGAATGTCTGGGAAGAAGTCTCGGGCGGCGCAGAAATGATGAGCATCGGCAAGCACGAGATGCAGACGCGCGCCTATGTCGGCGCCTTCAACTTCAAGGGGGTCGACCAGCAGAAGAAGGTCGGCCAGCTATCGGGCGGTGAACGCAACCGCGTCCATATGGCCAAGATGCTGAAGCAGGGCGGCAACGTGTTGCTGCTCGACGAACCGACCAACGACCTCGATACCGAAACGCTCGCGGCACTCGAAGAAGCGCTCGAAAATTTCGCGGGCTGCGCCGTGGTCATCAGCCATGACCGCTTCTTCCTTGATCGCCTCGCGACGCACATTCTTGCATTCGAGGGCGACAGCCATGTCGAATGGTTCGAAGGCAATTTCGAATCCTATGAGGAGGACAAGATCCGCCGCCTCGGCGACGATGCGACGCGTCCGCACGCGACGTCGTACAAGAAGCTGACGCGCTGATCTGATGGCGGGCAAGGGGGCGGCGCCAATTTCGTCGAGCGCGATCCGCATGGATGCGGACGCGCTCAACGACTTTTTGAAGGCGGCTTTCCCGCATTCGGAACCCGGATCGCGCGGGCATGTCGTGTCCGCCGCGCCGGGTTTTGTCCAGGCACGGATGGACCCGACCGACAAGGCGCTCCGCCCTGGCGGTTTGATTTCCGGGCCGACGCAGATGGGGTTCGCCGATATGGCGGCCTATGCCCTCGTGCTCGCGCACATCGGTCCCGTCGCGATGGCGGTGACGAGCGCTCTCAACTACCAGTTTTTGCGCCCGTGCCGTCCCGGCCCGCTCTTTGCCGACGCGCATATGCTGCGCCTTGGCAAGAGGCTTGCGGTAATGGATATCCGTATCTGGACCGACGACGCCGAAAAGCCGGTGGGGCAGGCGAATGTGACTTACGCAATTCCCTGACGGAAATTGTCAGAAAAGCCGTTCGTTTTTGATCGAGGTGGAATCACAACGCCCGGGCCTCGTTCCCAAGACCCGGGCGCCTGTGACGAACACTCGCCATCCCCCTTTGTTGCAGGCCCGGCGAAAGGCCTGCACTCCCTGGAGCCGGGCCTTTGGGCCGCGTTGAACCAGAAGCCATGTCGGTAGGTCGGCAGGGGGGCTTTGTCACCCTCTGACGGGTAGTTGAGCCCGCTTTTGGAAGGCGCTGTGACCTATCGGCAACACATTTTGCAACTCATCTGCAGTTTGACGCCATGCCGGCGACCATTGCCAGCGCTTCAAGCGCCGCCTAAAGCGACGCTATGCGTGTCATTCCTCGTACGCCGCAAGGGCTTCTCATCCTATGATTCTGCGGCCTTACGAACGCACCATCTTTAAACGCTATTTGCTTCCGCAGCGCGGCGAAGGGTTTATTTTCGTCGCTGCGGCATTCAGCTTTACAGCGGTCATGCTTGGCGTCGCGGCGCTGGTGATCGTGATGAGCGTGATGAACGGCGTGCGGAGCGACCTGTTCGACAAAATCGTCGGATTGAACGGCCATGCGGTCGTGCAGGGCTTCGGCGGTCGGATCGACGATTGGCAGGATGTGCTGAAGCAGGCGAAGGCGACGCCCGGCATTGTTTCGGCAACACCGCTGATCGAGCAGCCCTTGCTGGGCACGTTCAGCGGACGGGTCGAAGGAATATTGGTGCGCGGGATGACCGTGCCTGACATCCGCAAGAATGAGACGCTGAACGGCAAGGTGCTGCAGGGAGATCTTGCGACACTGACCCCCGGATCGGGGAATGTCGCGATCGGCAGCGAGTTGGCGCGCAATCTTGGCGCCACCGTGGGGTCGAACTTGACCATCATCAATCCGGCGGGGCGGTCGACGCCCTTCGGCACGGTGCCGCGCGAAATCAGCTATCGCATATCGGCGATTTTCGAGATCGGCGTCTATGATTTCGACAAGGCCTATGTTGTGATGCCGATGGAGGATGCGCAATTGCTGCTGCTCACCGGCGACCAGGTCCAGATGATCGAGGTGAAGACAACGGACCCGGACAAGGTCGGAGAGATATTGCGGCCGCTCGCCGAGAAAGTGGCGTCAAAGGCGGTTGTCTCGGACTGGAGATCGATGAACGCCAGCTTGTTCGAGGCCTTGTCGATCGAGCGCGTGGCGATGTTCGTGATCCTGTCGCTGATCATCCTCGTCGCCTCGTTCAACATCATCTCGTCGCTGATCATGCTCGTGCGGGCAAAAACGCGCGATATGGCGATATTGCGCACGATGGGCGCGCCGCGCGATTCGGTGATGCGCATCTTCATGGCGATCGGCCTCTCGATCGGCCTCGCCGGGACGATCGCCGGGATGATCGTCGGCTTCAGCCTGCTCTATTTTCGCCAGAGCGTGCTGCGCGGGGTCGAGTTTCTGACCGGCCAGCCGCTGTGGGATCCGTCGATCCGCTTCCTCACCGAATTGCCGTCGAAGCCCGATCCGTTCGAGATCACGGCGATTGTCATCATGGTGATCGTCTTCAGCTTCCTCGCGACTTTGTACCCGGCATATAAGGCCGCCAATACTGACCCCGTGCAGGTCCTGCGTTATGAGTGATGTGGCACTGGAACTCGTCGCGCTGAAGCGCAGCTTCACGCAAGGCGACGTCACGATCGAGGTGCTGCGCGGCGTGAACGCGACGCTGAAGCGCGGCGAGATTGTTGCGCTACTCGGGCCGTCGGGATCGGGCAAATCGACGATGCTGCAAGCTGTTGGCTTGCTCGAAGGCGGTTTCGATGGGACGATCCGGATCGACGGCGAAGATGTGACCCGCTTCGAACAGGGCGAGCGGACGAAGACGCGCCGCGAGAAAATCGGGTTTGTCTATCAATTCCATCACCTGCTGCCCGATTTCAACGCGATCGAGAATGTCGTGCTGCCGCAGTTGATCCGTGGCGCGGGACAAAAAGAGGCGGAAGAACGCGCAGCGGATCTGCTCGGGCGTCTTGGCCTTGGCGAGCGGCTGCATCACAAGCCGAGTAAATTATCGGGCGGCGAGCAACAGCGCGTCGCCGTCGCTCGCTCATTGGCGAACCGGCCGCTTCTTGTGCTTGCCGACGAGCCGACGGGCAATCTTGACGAAGCGACCGCCGATCGGGTGTTCGACCAGTTCGTCAAGTTGGTGCGCGACCATGGCTCGGCGGCGTTGGTGGCGACCCATAATGAGCGGTTGGCGGCGAAAATGGACCGGGTGCTGCGGTTGCACGAGGGGCATATCGAGGCGTAGGCTGGCAATAGTGGAGGGGATCAACGATGGCGCTTTATGATCTTTCGGCAAAGCTACCGGGCGGCGGAACGCAGTCGCTCTCGGATTATAAGGGCAAGGTGCTGCTGATCGTTAACACCGCCTCCAAATGCGGCTTCACTCCGCAGTATGAGGGGCTGGAAGAGCTATACCGCGATTACAAGGATCGCGGGTTCGAGATCCTTGCCTTTCCCTGTAACCAGTTCGGCGCGCAGGAGCCGGGCGATGCTGAAGAAATCAGGAACTTCTGCTCGCTGACCTATGACGTGTCCTTCCCGCTGATGGCGAAGATCGACGTCAATGGCGACGACGCCGATCTGATCTTCAAACATCTGAAGAAGGAAAAGACCGGGCTTCTTGGCAGCGGGATCAAATGGAATTTCACCAAATTCCTTGTCGATCGGAACGGCAAGACCGTCTCGCGCCACGCGCCGACGACCAAGCCCGAGCAATTGCGCAAAGAGATCGAGGAACTTTTGGGTTAAGCCTTGGCAGAATCACCGCTGTCACTGTAGCGTCATCCGATGGCCTACAGCCCCTTTGTTCCCCTGCGCGTCTTTTCCAGTTTCACGATGCTGGAGGGGGCGATCGAGCCCAAGCTGATCGCGAAAGCGGCGCGCGAGCGCGGATTTCCGGCAATCGCGGTTGCCGATCGCAACGGGCTGTATGGCGTCATGGCCTTTGGCGAGGCGTGCAAGGCCGCCGGCGTGCAGCCGATCGTCGGCACGCTGCTCAGCGTCGCGCGTCCGGGGCAGCGGCTCGCGAACGGCGCGCCGATCATCGACTGGCTGGCGCTCTATGCGCAGGATAATGCGGGCTATGACAATTTGTGTGCGCTTGTGTCCGCAGCGCATCTTGGCCGCCCGGTAGAACAGGATCCGCATGTGCTGCTGTCCGATATCGCGGGCAAGACCGACGGGCTGATCTGCCTGACCGGCGGCGGCGAGGGCGCGCTGGCGCGGCTGCTCGCGGGTGAGCAAAAGGCGGCGGCGGAAGATTATGTCGAGCAATTGGAAGCCTTGTTCGGCGGGCGGCTCTACATCGAATTGTCGCGGCGCGGCGATGCGACCGAGATCGCCGCCGAAGCGGCTCTGATCGATCTGGTCTATGCGCGTGCACTACCAGTCGTCGCAACCAACCCCGCGAATTTCGTCGAGCCGAACTTTCACGCCGCGCACGATGCGATGCTGTGCATTGCGCAGTCGGCTTATGTCGAGAGCGAGGACCGGCGCGTATCGAGCCCCGAGGCATGGCTGAAGCCGGCCGAGGCCATGGAGGACGCATTTTCGGATTTGCCCGAGGCGATCCACAACACGTTGGTGATCGCGCAGCGATGTGCGTTCATGGCGCCGAAGCGTGCGCCGATTCTGCCGAGTCTCGCGGGCGACCGCGAGGGCGAGGCGGCGCAGCTCAAGGCTGACGCGCATGCGGGCCTTGCGGCGCGGCTCTCGCATTATCCCGAGCTCTCCAACGAGGAGCGACAGGCCTATGTCGAGCGGCTCGATTTCGAGGTCGGGGTCATCGTCCAGATGGGTTTCCCCGGCTACTTCCTGATCGTTGCCGATTTCATTAAATGGGCGAAGACGCACGATATTCCCGTGGGGCCGGGGCGCGGCTCGGGCGCGGGTAGCGTCGTTGCCTGGGCGCTGACGATCACCGATCTCGATCCGCTCAAGCTCGGCCTGCTGTTCGAACGCTTCCTCAACCCCGAGCGCGTGTCGATGCCCGACTTCGACATCGACTTCTGCGAAACGCGGCGCGGCGAGGTGATCCGCTATGTGCAAGAAAAATACGGCCGCGACACCGTCGCGCAGATCATCACCTTCGGTAAGCTGAAGGCGCGCGCGGTTCTCAAGGATACCGGCCGCGTGCTCCAGATGAGCTACGGACAGGTCGACCGGCTGGCGAAGCTGGTACCAAACCATCCGACCGACCCCTGGACGCTCGAACGCGCGCTGAACGGCGTCGCCGAGCTGATGACCGAATATAAGCAGGACGACGGGGTCCGCCGCCTGTTCGACATGGCGCGCCAATTGGAAGGCTTGCCGCGTCACAGCTCGACCCACGCTGCGGGTGTGGTGATCGGCGACCGTCCACTCGACCAGCTCGTCCCGCTGTATCGCGATCCGCGTTCGGACATGCCGGTGACCCAGTTCGACATGAAATATGTCGAAACCGCCGGTCTTGTGAAATTCGACTTCCTCGGGCTCAAGACGCTGTCTGTGCTGAAGGAGGCGAAACGCCTGCTTGCGCTGCGCGGGGTCGATGTCGATCTCGATGCGCTCGCGTGGGACGATACGGCGGTTTACGAGCTGCTCCAGCGCGGCGAGACCGTCGGGGTGTTCCAGCTGGAATCCGAAGGGATGCGGCGCACGCTGTCGGCGGTGAAGCCGACCAATTTCGGTGATATCATCGCGCTCGTCGCGCTCTATCGGCCGGGACCGATGGACAATATTCCACTGTTCGGCGCGCGCAAGAACGGGCGCGAGCCGATCGCCTATCCGCACCCGTTGCTCGAAGGCATTCTTGCCGAAACATATGGCATCTTCGTCTATCAGGAGCAGGTGATGCAGGCGGCGCAGATCCTCGCCGGCTACAGCCTCGGCGGCGCCGACTTGCTTCGACGCGCGATGGGCAAGAAGGTCCAGGCCGAAATGGACGCGCAGCGCGAAACCTTTGTGAAGGGCTGCGGCGAGCATAACCAGATTGCGCCCAAGGCCGCGAACGAGCTGTTCGACTTGATCGACAAGTTCGCGGGCTATGGCTTCAACAAGAGCCACGCCGCCGCTTATGCGCTACTGTCTTATCAGACAGCATGGCTGAAGGCGCATTATCCGCATGAATTCTTTGCGGCATCGATGTCGTTCGATAGTCACCAGACCGACAAATTGTCGATCTTCATCGACGATATGCGCCGCCTCGGCGTCGGCATCGCGCCGCCGTCAGTTAACGACAGCGAGGCCGATTTCTCTGTCGGACGCGGCGACGACGGGCTGACCGTCCGATATGCGCTTGGCGCGCTCAAGGGCGTCGGGGAAAAGGCGATGGAAGCGCTGGTCGCTGAACGTGCCAAGGGTGATTTCGCCTCTCTCGACGATTTCGCGAGCCGCATCGACCCGAAGCTGCTCAATCGGCGCCAGATCGAGGCGCTGGCGGGTGCGGGCGCGTTCGATTGTATCGAAGCTGACAGACCGCGCGCCTTCGCCGGTGCAGAAAGCTTGCTCGCCTGTGCCAACAGCTCTGCACACGAACGTTCGACGGGGCAGGGCGGCCTGTTCGGCGGCGACATTGCGATTGCCCCGGCGTTGCAACTTCCCGCCGCCGAACCCTGGACGCTCGCCGAGCGGATGACGCGTGAAAAGGATGCCTTCGGCTTCTATTTCTCGTCGCATCCGGTCGAGCAATATGAAGCGATTATTTCGGCTCGCGGTGCGCGGTCTTATGGCGATATATGCGCCAATGTCGAAATGACACCGGGCACGCGCATCCCGATGGTGATGGCTGGCATGGTCGAAAGCGCGCGGCCGCGCGTGTCGCAGCGCGGCAATCGCTTTCTCAATCTGACCTTGTCGGATCGTAGCGGACAATTCCAATCGAGCTGTTTCGACGAGATCGCGGGCAAGACGCTCGAGGCGCTGGCGGCCGACGGCGGCTGCGCAATCCTATCGGTCGAACTCGACCTGCTCGAGGGTGAGGAAACGCCTCGCGTGACGGTACGCGGCGCTCAGTCGCTGTTGGATATTGCAGCGACCGCCGCCCTGCAGTTGACGTGCCGCGTCGATCAGCCCGACGCGATACCCGAAATCGCGCGCTTGCTGGAAACGCGCGACGACGCGCGCGGGAAAGTCGTCATCGCAACGCGCGATCCGCTGACCGACGAGGATGTTCGGATCGAGTTGGGACGCGGTTTCGCACTGGGCCCCGATACGGTTTCGCGTTTCGAGATGGTCGCCGGGATCACCGAGGCGGCGCTTTCGCTGGTTGCGCAGCGCGAATTTCGCGTCCGTTAGGATGACCGAAGGCAAGACCCCGGGTAGCTGCCTTTGTGGTGCGGTGCAGTTCGAGATTTCGGGCGGATTCGATGCCTTTTTCCTGTGCCATTGTTCGCGATGCCG
Organism: Sphingopyxis sp. YR583; assembly: GCF_900108295.1. Lineage (NCBI taxonomy): Bacteria > Pseudomonadati > Pseudomonadota > Alphaproteobacteria > Sphingomonadales > Sphingopyxidaceae > Sphingopyxis > Sphingopyxis sp. YR583. Next base: position 203,376 of record NZ_FNWK01000002.1, read on the forward strand.
AAAGAATAGTGGGTCGGCGCACGGCGCCAATCTGTTTGCGACCGGCGCAACGATCGACTGGTTGTCGGGCAAGGAAATGGTGGCTCGGTTCCGGTTGCCCGAAACGCGTCATGAAAGGAGCTTTTGCAGCAGGTGCGGATCGGCGCTTCCCGTCGAGCAGATGGATGGCGCGCTGCTTGTCGTTCCGGCCGGAAGCCTTGACGGATCCGTCGCCATTCGCCCCACCGCTCATATCTGTTGCGCCAGCCGCGCGGAATGGGATGTCGACCTGATCGATGTCCCTCATATCGACGGTCTGCCCAGCTGAATCGACGATAGCCGCCGCCTTTCGGGAAAACGATGTGCAACCCTTTGCGATTGGGGGAGCGGTTGTTTCCGGCTTGGCCCTTGCGCGGCGACCGTTTCCAGCCCTATTCCTTGAGAGCAACGATAATTTGAGGATGCCTGAATATGGGAATGCAGGGCCAGCCGCTGCTCGTCACGAGCCTGATCGACCATGCCGCGCGCGAACATGCCGGGCGCGAAATCGTCTCGCGCTGGGCCGACGGCAGCATGACGCGCACGACGTGGGACGATGTCGGCAAGGATGCGCGCCGCTTTGCCGCCGCGATGACCCGGCTGGGAATGAAGAAGGGCGATCGCATCGCGACGCTGGCGATGAACCACGCGCATCATCTGGTCAGCTGGTACGGCAGCGCCGGTCTCGGTGGGGTGCTGCACACGGTCAACCCGCGGCTGTTCGACGAGCAACTCGTTTATATCATCAACCATGCTGAAGACCGCGTGCTGTTCTTCGATGCGATGTTCCTGCCGATCGTCGAGCGGCTGCGCGGCCAGTTGCCTACGGTCGAGCATTTCATCCTGTTCGATGCGCCGGAAAAGGGCGATTATAAAAGCTATCGCGACCTAATCGATGCCGAGGACGGCAGTTTCGAATGGGTGGAGCTCGACGAGCGCGATCCGGTGGGGCTTTGCTATACCAGCGGGACGACGGGAAACCCGAAGGGCGTGCTTTATGAGCATCGCTCGAACGTCATCCATGCGATTACCGAGATCCAGCCCGATGTGTTCGACATGTCGAACCGCAGCGTCATCCTGCCGATCGTGCCCATGTTCCATGCAAATAGCTGGGGTATCCCTTTTGCGGCGGCGACTGTGGGTGCGAAACTGGTGTTTTCGGCGACCAACGATGCGCAGATACTTTGCGACCTAATGCACGGCGAGGGTGTGACGCACAGCGCCGGTGTCCCGACGGTCTGGCTCGCGATGTTCGGGCATATGGATGCGACGGGTATCGATTACGGCAAATTGCAGCGGGTCATCATCGGCGGATCGGCGGCGCCGCGCGCCATGATCGAACGCTTTATGAAGGCAGGCGTAGAGGTCGCGCACGCATGGGGCATGACCGAGACCTCACCGATCGGCACGATGGGCAAGCGTCCGTGGAACTGGGACGAGATGAGTTTCGACGAACAGGTCGATGTCGTGTGCCGCCAGGGCTGCCCGCCGTTCGGCGTCGAACTGCGCATCGTAGACGATGAGGACAATGAGCTGCCGCGCGACGGGGTGACGAGCGGGCGGTTGCAATGCCGCGGACCTTGGATCATCCAGCGCTATTTCAAGGGCGACCAGGACGCGACCGATGGCGAAGGCTGGTTCGACACCGGCGATGTGTCGGTCATCCATCCCGACGGCGTCATGCAGATTACTGACCGTGCGAAGGATGTCATCAAGTCGGGCGGCGAATGGATCAGCTCGATCGAGCTGGAAAATGCCGCGGTCGGCGCGCCGGGCGTGCAGGAAGCCGCCGCGGTGGGGGTCTATCACCCCAAATGGGACGAACGACCCATATTGTTGATTGTGAGGAAGCCGGGCGCCGATACGAGCGAAGCGGCGATCGCCGATTACCTGAAGGACAAGGTCGCCAAATGGTGGCTGCCCGACGAGATCGTCTTTGTCGATGAATTGCCGCACACCGCGACCGGCAAGATTCTGAAACGCCAGATCCGTGACGATTACAAGGATTACAAGCTACGGTCGCTGACGGCCGCCTAGAACAACTCCATCTGGCCGTCGCGTTCGGGCGGCCTGAACAGGTCGCAGCGGATGGGAGGGAAACTCTTGTCCATGCCATGTTCGCGCGCCGCGCGTTTGACGCGGGTGCGGATGAGCTGCGCCCAGACGCCGTGCCCTTTCATCCGCGTGAAGAAATTCGGGTCATTGTCGCGGCCACCACGAATGTCCTGCACCATATGCATCACCTTGTCGGCGCGGTCGGGGTAATGCGCGGCGAGCCAGGCTCGGAACAGCGGGGCGACCTCGTAGGGCAGGCGCATGAGGATATAGGAGGCGCGGATCGCACCCGCTTCGGCTGCTGCTGCCATGATCGCCTCGATCTCGTGATCGGTGATCGCGGGAATGATCGGCGAAATATTGACCTGCGTCGGTACGCCCGCGTCGATCAGCTGGCGGATCGCGGCGAGGCGTCGGCGTGGATGCGGCGCGCGCGGCTCGAGCGTGCGGGCGATCTTGGCGTCGAGCGTCGTTACCGATACCGCGACGCCCACAAGATTATCGCGCGCCATGTCGGCGAGCAGGTCTAGGTCGCGCATCAGCCGGTCGGACTTGGTCGTGATGATGAGCGGGTGCCGCGTTTCGGCGAGGACTTCGACGATCGACCGCGTGATACCCCATTCGCGTTCGACTGGCTGGTAGCCGTCGGTGTTGGTCCCGATCGCGATCGGCGCGACCCTGTAGCCCCGCTTCGCCAGTTCCGAACGAAGGAGCTTGGCCGCGTCGGGTTTGGCGAAGAGCCTGCTTTCGAAGTCGAGCCCCGGCGACAGGTCGTGGAACGCGTGCGTCGGGCGCGCAAAACAATAAATGCAGCCATGCTCGCAGCCGCGATAGGGATTGATCGAACGATCGAAGCCGATGTCGGGCGAGCTGTTGCGCGAGATGATCGTTTTCGGATGCTCGACCGTCACCGTCGTGCGCAACCTGGGCGCTTCGCCGTCGATATCCTCTGCCGCATCAAGCCAGTCGCCGTCTACGATGCGTTCGGCCGCACCGGTTCGCGTCGGGCGTAAATTTGTCGGTGCGCCGCGGCCCGCGATCGGGGGGAGGGATTTCGGCGATTCCATCGGCCAAGGATATTGCGCTGATTGGAACAAAGAAAGAACAAATGCGCTATTCGGTAAGCCGCGGTATCAAGTCTACGAAATTGCATGGCCTATGGCGGCTGTCGAGCTGGGTCGAGAGGATGCCGTTCCAAGCGTCGGACACCGCGCCGGTCGAACCCGGCAAAGCGAAAATATAGGTGCCGCGCGCGACGACCGCACAGGCGCGCGACTGGATCGTCGAAGTGCCGATCGTCTGATAGCTGAGCCAGCGGAACAACTCGCCAAAGCCTGGAATATCCTTGCCGTCGAGCCGGTGCAGCGCCTCGGGCGTCACGTCTCGGCCGGTGAGGCCGGTGCCGCCGGTCGTGATCACGACGTCAACCTGGGGGTCGTCGATCCAGTTGTGCAGGCGCGAGACGATCAGGTCGGTCTCGTCCCTGATGATCGCGCGCGCGGCGAGGGTGTGGCCGGCGTCGGTCAGCAGTTCCTCGAGCTTGTCGCCCGAATGGTCCTCCGCCGCGCTGCGGCTGTCGGAGATCGTCAGGACGGCGATGCGAACCGGTTTGAAAGTCAGGCTCTCGTCAATCGGCATTGGCTAGGGTGCCGGCATAGGTCAGGCGGGTGCGGTCCTTGCCATCGGGGAAGCGCGGCCATTTGCCCTGTGCGAGCGCGGCGCGGCTGACCGATGGTTTGCCCTGCTGCGCTTCGTACATCCAGTAATTGCGCAGTACGATGCCGACATAGCCGCGCGTTTCCCAATAGGGGATCGATTCGATGTAAAGCAAAGGATCCCCATTATCGCGGATCTCCGTTTGCCAGCGCGCAATCGGCGCGGGCCCGGCATTATAAGCGGCGATCACCTTCGGGAGCTGGCCGCCGGTCGAAGGATCCTTGCTGAGATATTGCAGATAGCTCTGTCCCATATCCATGTTGACCGCGGGAATGCGCAGGTCGCCCGTGCCGCTGTCACCGCGCCAGCGCGCAATGTCGCGTGCGGTGCCGGGGCGAACCTGCATCAGGCCGAACGCGCCCGCAGGGCTGACGACTGTGCGCCGGAAACGCGATTCCTGCAGCGTGTGGGCGAAGACGAGCGCAGGGTCGACCTTCCAGCCGCCGTTGGGCTCCCATTTCGGCTGCGGATAGCGGGTCTGCGCCGCTACCTTGCGCCCCTGCGGGGTATTGTGGGCGAGGTAGAGCTGCGTTTCGGGCAGGCTGAGCGCGCCGGCCATCGCGAGCAATTGTTCATGCTGGCGTGGATCGCCGATCAGCGCCTGATGGTGTAAAGCCGCACCCGCATAATTATCCTCGCCGATCTCCGAGAACGCCATTGCAATGCGGACGTTCGGCAGATCCTCGAGCGCGCGCCACGCGCTGCGGTCGGCACGGACATTCTCGCGCTGCGCTGTCGTCTCGACGCCGAGCATCTCGGCAGCGAGCAGGCCGTAGAGCGTTTCTTCATTGCCGGCGGCAGCGCGAAGGCGCGACTGCACCGAAGCGGGTTCACCGGCAGCGACGGCGGCGCGTGCAGCCCAATAATAAGCGGCAGCACGCAGTTCGCTGTCGGGAGCTTCCTTCGATACGCGGTCGAAAGCGGTGAGTGCGGTGCGGTAGTCGCGGGTGCGCCAGGCGGCGAGCCCCTTGACCCATGCGCCCTGCGTCGACCACGCGCCCCGTCCGTCGCTGCAGTCACTGGCGAGACGCAGCGCATTCGCGTCGTCATTCTCGATATAATAGGACCAGGCGACCTTCTGACGCCATTCATTGCGCGCTTCCGGGCTCAGCCGGTCGGCGACGGCGTTGAGCAGGGCTTCGGCGCCTGCGGGATCGTCATTCTTGATCCGGTCGGGTATCGTTCGTGCAAGGCTCGCCGCGACGGGGTCGCTGCTCACGGCATCGGCGCCGAGACGGCGCGGCGCGCTGCCCGACCAGGCAAGTCTCGACTGAATCGGCATTGTCGGCACATCGGTTGCGCCGCGTTTCACAGCGAGACGGCCAAGTTGTGCGGCTTGCGGCAGGAAAGGCGAGCGCGACAGGATCGGCATGATGTCCGAAACTTCGGCGCGCGGGCTATTCGCGGCGGTCAGCAATTCGGCGCGGAGGAAGTCGTTCAGGGGGCCGTTGTCGGCCCCGTCGAGCAGCGATTTGGCTTCGGCCCAACGCTGCCCGCGGATCGCGGTGAGCACTTGGGTGTAAAGCTGTTTCTGCTTCGACGACAGTATATCAGGCACCGTTTGCGGCGCGGATATAAGGTCGCGGTTGCCGGCATCGGCGGCGAACGCCGGTATCGCGCCGATCGAAAGCGCCATTGCGGCGCATGAAATCAATGTTCTGGTCATATTCTGCATCCGTCAACGTCCCCGGTTGAACAGTTTCAGGCTATCCCATGCCGCCGCTTTCTGGGCAGGGCGGGCCAGCAGCATCGCGGGATGCGCCACAGCCACAGCCTCCAGATTGCCGCCATCTTGGTTAATATTCAGTAACCGTCCGCGCGCGTCGGGCAGCGCGGTCGCAGCCGCCATGCGCGCGATGTCGCTGCCGATGAGCAAGAGGCGGCCGGGTTTCGCCAGTCGGAGGTGATGCCACAGCAGGCGGACGAGTTCGGCGGCGTCTTCGCCGTCGCAGCGACCGCCCGCGGGCCGCGTCACCGCCAAGCTTGCCACATAGCAATCGCCGCGTGCCATGCCGATCGCCTGCAACATCGCGTCAAGCAGCTTGCCTGCGGCGCCGGAAAACAGCGTTCCGCTTTGCTGGTCGTCGATTTCTGGCCATGCAGTAAGCAGCATCAGCGGGGCCCCCGCCTCGCCGACGGGAAGGACGCGGCGTGCATCCCACTGGCTACCCGGCACCTCGTCGCTCTCGGCAAGCCAGTTCCTGAATTCGGCCCATTCATCCGGAAACACGACGGGGCCCTTGGGTTCGGCCGTTTCAGGCGCTTCCTGACGCTGGAGTGCCGCGGGAAGTGGAGGGGGTTCGGGTTCGGCATGAACAACGCGTTTCGGCTTGGCGGCCGCAGCGTCATTGGCCGGCGGCGTAACAAGCCAGCCCGCCGGTTGTTCGCCGACAAGCGCATCGACGCCGGCCATCGACCACCAGTCGCAAATGCTTTCCGCAAGCAACCCAGAGTTTCGCCCACCCATGAGATAATTCAAACAGGCAGTTGACGGACGCGTCAATTGGCGGGCATCGCAAATCGTGACAGAATGAGCGCAGGGCACGATGAATGTCCGCGCAGGGACGGCAGAAAGGTATTTGCGGTGAGCGAACGGGAATCGATGCCCTATGACGTGGTCATCGTCGGCGCAGGTCCGGCGGGACTTTCGGCGGCGATCCGCCTCAAACAACTGGCGAATGAGGCTGGCAGCGAACTGTCGGTCTGTATCCTGGAAAAGGGATCGGAAGTCGGTGCGCATATCCTGTCGGGTGCGGTGGTGGATCCCAAGTCGCTCGACGAACTGATCCCCGACTGGCGCGAACAGGGTTGCCCGATGGCGCAGGTGCCGGTCAACGACAACCAGCATTGGGTGCTGACCAAGACGAAGAAGTTCGGCCTCCCTGAAATTTTCATGCCGCCATTCATGCACAATGCGGGAAAATATACGGGAAGCCTCGGCAATCTTTGCCGCTGGCTCGCCGAGCAGGCCGAAGGGCTGGGCGTCGAGATTTTCCCCGGATTTCCGGCCGCCGAGATTCTTTACAACGACGACGGCTCGGTCAAGGGTGTCGCGACCGGCGATATGGGCATCGCGCGCGACGGCAGCCACAAGGGCGATTATGCGCCCGGGCTGGAACTGCACGCGAAATACACCTTCTTCGGCGAAGGCGTACGCGGGCATCTGACCAAGATGCTGAAACCGCAATTCGCACTCGACGGCGATTGCGAGCCGCAGGTTTATGGCCTCGGCATCAAGGAACTCTGGGATGTGAAGCCCGAGAACCACGCCGAAGGCCGCGTGATTCATACGCAGGGCTGGCCGCTCGACAATAATGCCAATGGCGGCGGGTTCCTCTATCATCAGGCGAACGGACAGGTCGCGCTGGGCTTCGTGACATGGCTCAACTATCGCAATCCGCATATCTCCCCATTTCAGGAGATGCAGAAGTGGAAGACGCACCCCGAGATCGCCAAGATCCTTAAGGGCGGAAAGCGAGTCTCCTATGGCGCGCGCGCGATCAGCGACGGCGGTTACCAGTCGGTGCCGAAGCTCGCCTTTCCGGGCGGCGCGCTGATCGGCGACAGCGCCGGTTTCCTGAACGTCCCGCGTATCAAGGGCACTCATACCGCGATGAAATCGGGCATGATGGCAGCCGAGGCAGCCTTCGCGGCGGTGACGGCGGGGCGGACGAGCGATACGCTGACCGCCTATCAGGATGCCTATGACGACAGCTGGGTGAAGAAAGAGCTCAGCGTCGTGCGCAACGTGCTGCCGCTGGTCGAGAAATATGGTGACTTTGCGGGAACGATACTTTCGGCGATCACGATGTGGGCGGAAACGCTCAAGATCAAAATGCCGTTCACGATGAAGCATCATCCGGACAATGAAAGCCTGTACCGCGCCGATATCATGCCGAAGCCGGACTATCCCAAGCCCGACGGTGTGCTGACCTTTGACCGCCTGTCATCGGTGTTCGTTTCGAATACCAACCATGAGGAGGATCAGCCGGTCCACCTGCAGCTCAAGGATCCGTCGATCCCGGTTGCATACAACCTGCCGCTCTATGACGAGCCCGCGCAGCGATATTGCCCCGCTGGCGTGTACGAAATCGTCGGCGAGGCTGAGGGTGATCCGAAATTCGTGATCAACGCGCAGAATTGCGTCCATTGCAAGACGTGCGACATCAAGGATCCAACCCAGAATATAAATTGGGTCACCCCCGAAGGCGGCGGAGGCCCCAATTACCCCAATATGTAAGCCCGCCCGTTTCCTGCTGGCCGTTGCCGCATTCGCGGCAGCGGTTCCGGCACAGGCCGTCGATGACAGCGGCGCGGCGCTGAACGCGCTGGTTCGCGCGCGACTGGCGGAGGAGGGTGGCGATCCCGCTGCGGCGCTTTCAGCCTTGACCGCCGTTTCAAGCGTCGCGCCCGATTTGCCGGGCCTCCGCGGTCGGATGTTGGAACAAGCGATCGAGGCGGGCGACCTTGAGGCCGCACGCTCGGCCGCGCTTCGACTGTGGTTATCCGGCGATCGCCGTTTCGATGCACAACTGGTCCTGATGGTCGATTCGATGCGCCGGTCGGACTGGAAAGCGGCGCGCGACTATATGGCTGGCCGCGCCGACAAGTCGGGGGCCGACACGATCACGCGGCTGATCGTGCCGACGGTACACGCGTGGATCGATGTTGGCGCGCGACAAAGTTTCCCCGAGCGCCATTTGCTCACCGCAAACAGTCGGATGCGCCCCGAACCTGCGCTGACGCTTCAGGTCGCGCTCGTCCAGGCTGCGACGAAACGTGCTGCGGCGTCGGCAATGCTGGCCGATGGCGTGACCTTGACGGACCGCACAAGCCAGTTGGTAGGCCTGCGCCTTGCGGCGACGCTCGACAAGGCGGGCGAGCACGATGCGGCGCAGCGTCTTCACGGACGGATCGCGCTGGCATCGGGCCAGCGCGAGGATCCAATGCTGCTTCTGCCCGATCAGCCGGTCTCGACCCCGCGCGCGGGAACCGCGCAATGGCTCGGGCTGCTTGCCGACGGGTTGGCGCGCACGCCCAACGGCAGCGCGAAGCTTCCGCTGCTTTTCGCGCGCGCCGCTTATTGGCTGAACGATCAGGATATGGCGGTACGGACGACGCTCGTCGAGGCGCTCGATCGCAACGGACAGCAAGGCGATGCCATCGCGCTACTCGACACAGGACGGACGGCGCTGACGCCAGTGTTGATGATGCGCCGTGCCGAATTGATTGCTGACGCGGGTGATCTGTCCGGCGCCGCCAAGCTCGCCGAAGCTGCGGCGAACGGAAATCCCGCTCGCAGCATGCTCGTCCGCCTCGCCGACATCGCGCGCCGCTCGAATGATCCGGCGGCAGCGGCACGCGCCTATGAGCGGCTCGAAGCGTCGCTTGGCGATGATGAAGATGACAAGTCGCTGCGCGGCACCCTGCTGATCGCGCGCGCCGAGTTGCTGTTGCAGGCCGAGCAATGGGACGCGGCCGTGCCGCTGATGGAAAAGGCGGTGGCGCTTAGTCCAGATGACGCCTCGATCCTGAACTTCGCCGGTTATTCGGCGCTGGAACGCCGCAAGGATGTAAAGCAGTCACTCGCCCGGATAGAAGCGGCGTGGGCACGGGAACCGCAGAATGCGAGCATCGCCGATTCGCTCGGCTGGGCCTATTTCCTGACCGGACGCACCGACGACGCGATCAAGCTGCTTGAAAAGGCGCAGGCGGGGGAGCCCGAAAATGCAGTGATCGTCGAGCATCTGGGCGATGCTTATTGGCAGGCGGGGCAGAAGTTTCGCGCACGTTACAACTGGCGCGCCGCGGCGCTGCTCGCCGATGCCGACATGGCGACGCGGCTGGAAGCAAAACTGCGCGACGGGCTGACGTCGGCGACGACCGCGCCGTGACGGCGTTCCGCGAGACCGGCTGGGCGAAGATCAACCTCGCACTGCATGTCAGGCGGCGGCGCGCCGATGGCTATCATGAGATCGAGACGCTTTTCGCTTTCGTGGATGGCGGCGATCCCATCGCGGCTGAACTTGCCGGTGCCGATAGTCTCGTCATCGATGGCGATTTTGCCGAAGGGTTGAGTGCGGGTAGCGATAATCTGGTGATGCGGGTGCTAGCGTTGCTGCGCAGCCGTTATGACGCGGCGCGCATCCCCCCGCTGTCGGTTAGGCTGACCAAGATGCTACCTGTTGCGGCGGGAATCGGTGGAGGATCAGCCGACGCTGCAGCGATGGCGCGGCTCGTCCGCGCGAATTTCCTTCCCGAGCTTGGCGATGCGACGCTGGCGCGGATTATCAGCCCGCTCGGGGCCGATATTGCCGCCTGCGTGACGAGCGAGACGTGCCTCGGCGTTGGAGTGGGCGAAGAACTCAGCCCCGTGCCCGAACTGCGGCTCGGCGGAACGCCTGTGCTGCTCATCAATCCGCGCCGCCCGGTGGCGACCGGACCTGTGTTCGCCGCATGGGACGGGATTGATCGCGGGCCGCTGTTCACCGGCGCGGACATGCGCGCGCAATTGTTCGGGGCGCGCAACGATTTGCAGCGCCCTGCCATTGCGCAATGCCCGGCGGTCGCCGACATATTGCTCGAACTGGGCGGGCTCAAGCCGTGGCTGACGCGCATGTCAGGATCCGGGGCGACCTGCTTTGCGCTGTTCGACGCGGCGGCGGAGCGCGATGCCGCTGCCGCCTCGCTTGCCGAGCGGCATCCGGGCTGGTGGCTTATGACAGGAGTGTTGAGGTGAGCGAAGCGTGGCGGCAGTTTGGTGAAGCGCGCGCGGGCGGTATCCTGCTGATCGCAGATCATGCGTCGAATTTCGTGCCCGATGACATCGATCTCGGCGTCGAACCCGCGTTGCTTAACAACCATATCGCGATCGACATCGGGGTGGCCGAGGTGGCGGCATTGCTCGTCGAAGGCGGCGCGGTCGACGCCGCGATCCTCGGTGGCGTGTCGCGTCTCGTCGTCGACTGCAATCGTGACGAGGATGCGCCGGGGGTATTGCCCATCGCGAGCGACGGCCATGCGGTTCCCGGCAACGCGCTCGACGATGGTGCGCGCGAAGCCCGGCTCGCGCGCCTTTTTCGCCCCTATCATGCCCATATCGCCGCGACGATCACGTCGCATCGTCCTGCGATGATCCTGTCGCTGCACAGCTTTACCCCGTCGCTTGCGGCACACCCCGATCAAGCTCGGCCTTGGCATGTCGGCGTCCTGTATAATGAGGACGACCGCCTCGCGGCGGCGGCAATTGCGGCTTTGGAAGCCGAAGATATGATCGTTGGCGATCAGCAGCCCTATTCGGGCAAACTGCTTAATGCGACGATGAACCGGCATGCCGAGGCGAACGGTGTACCCTATATCGGGATCGAGATGCGGCAGGATCTGGTGTCCGGCGCGGCAGGGCAAGCGTTGTTCGCGGAGCGGCTTTCGCGCATGTGCAGCAAAGTTGCATTGAATCTGCCCAAATAGGCGTGTAGAGGCGCGTTTCTTCGCATATTTTTGAAATAAAATTATCAGGACTGTCGAAAATGCCTTCATATCGTTCGCGTACCACGACCCATGGCCGCAATATGGCCGGCGCCCGCGGCCTCTGGCGGGCGACGGGGATGAAGGACAGCGACTTCGGCAAGCCGATCATCGCGGTGGTCAACAGCTTCACCCAGTTCGTCCCCGGCCATGTTCACCTGAAAGACCTGGGCCAGATGGTCGCGCGCGAGATCGAGGCGCATGGCGGCGCCGCCAAGGAATTCAACACGATTGCGGTCGATGACGGGATCGCGATGGGGCACGACGGCATGCTTTACAGCCTGCCGAGCCGCGACCTGATCGCCGACAGCGTCGAATATATGGTCAATGCGCACTGCGCCGACGCGATGGTCTGCATCTCCAACTGCGACAAGATCACCCCGGGGATGCTGATGGCGGCGCTGCGGATCAATATTCCCGTCGTATTCGTCTCGGGCGGGCCGATGGAAGCGGGCAAGGTCGTCATCAAGGGCAAGGAGGTCGCGCTCGACCTGGTCGATGCGATGGTCGCCGCCGCCGACGAGAAGTACAGCGACGAGGAGGTCACCGCGATCGAGCAGGCGGCGTGCCCGACCTGCGGCTCGTGCTCGGGCATGTTCACCGCCAACTCGATGAACTGCCTGACCGAAGCACTGGGGCTGTCGCTGCCGGGCAATGGCTCGACGCTGGCGACGCACGCCGACCGCAAGGCGCTGTTCCTCAACGCCGGCCGTTTGGTCGTCGACATGTGCCGCCGCCATTATGAGGAGGACGACAAGAGCGTATTGCCGCGCAACATCGCAACTTTCGAGGCGTTCGAAAATGCGATGAGCCTCGATATCGCGATGGGCGGATCGACGAATACGGTGCTGCACCTGCTCGCCGCGGCGTTCGAAGCCGGGGTCGATTTCACGATGGAGGATATCGACCGCCTCTCGCGCCGCGTGCCGTGCCTGTCGAAAGTCGCGCCTGCCAAGAGCGACGTTCATATGGAAGATGTCCACCGTGCGGGCGGGATCATGGCGATCCTCGGCCAACTCGAGCGCGCGGGCTTGCTCCATGCGCACCTGCCGACGGTCCACAGCGCAACGCTCGGCGATGCGTTAAACAAATGGGATATTTCGCGCACCAACGATCCCGATGTGCAGAAATTCTTCATGGCCGCGCCGGGCGGGGTGCCGACGCAGACCGCATTCAGTCAGGATCGCCGCTGGGACAGCCTCGATCTGGATCGGGAAGGCGGCGTGATCCGTTCGGCCGATCACGCGTTCAGCAAGGACGGCGGGCTTGCCGTTCTGTCGGGCAATATCGCGCTCGACGGCTGCATCGTGAAGACCGCGGGGGTCGACGAAAGCATCCTCAAATTCTCTGGTCCCGCGAAGGTTTATGAAAGCCAGGATGCGGCGGTTGCGGGTATCCTGACCGGGCAGGTCGAGGCGGGCGACGTCGTCGTTATCCGCTACGAGGGGCCGAAGGGCGGGCCGGGAATGCAGGAAATGCTCTATCCGACGAGCTATCTCAAATCGAAGGGGCTCGGCGCGGCGTGCGCGCTGATCACCGACGGGCGCTTCTCCGGCGGCACGTCGGGCCTCTCGATCGGCCATGTTTCGCCCGAAGCAGCCGAAGGCGGCACGATCGGGCTGGTCGAAAATGGCGACCTGATCAATATCGACATCCCGTCGCGGACGATCATGTTGGCGGTGGCGGACAGCGTGCTGGCCGAACGCCGGGCCGCGATGGAGGCGAGGGGCGATCTGGCGTGGCAGCCCGAAAAGGCGCGCCCGCGCAAGGTTTCGGTAGCACTTCAGGCCTATGCCGCGATGACGACGAGCGCCGCGCGCGGCGCGGTGCGCGACCTGTCGCAGTTGAAGGGCAAGGGATGAAAAGGTTCGGGGGGGTATTGCTGACGCTGGTGGCGCTTGCGGGCTGCGACCGCGCACCCGACAATAGCGACCTCGCCGACGCCGAGGCGCGCGGGTCGCGCGAAGCGGCCGAGAATGGCCGGATCGAATGCGCGCTCGAGGGCACGAAGCTGTTCGACCGCACCTGCACGGTCGAGGAAATGAGCGGTGAGGGCGGAACGATCCTCGTCGTCGGGCGCGGCAATGTCGGTTATCGCCGCCTGCAGATCACGACCGACGGGCGCGGTGTCATCTCGGCCGACGGCGCCGAGCCCGCGAAGGTCAGCATTGTCGGCAACAATATGATCGAGGTCGCGATCGGCAAGGACCGCTATCGACTGCCCGCCAATACGGGCGGCGTGAAATAGCGGAAATTTGGACGCGCTCGTGCTAGGGAAAGGCGATGTCCGTTCCCGCCGATGCCCCGATCCTGACCACCAAGGCGATGCGCGAGGCCGAGGCGGCTTGCGCGATTCAAGGGACTTCGCTGGCTGAACTGATGGAACTTGCGGGCGCGGCCGTCGCCGACACGGCGTGGCGCATGGCCGCGGGCGCGCCGATACTGATCCTTTGTGGCCCCGGAAACAACGGCGGCGACGGCTATGTCGCGGCGCGCCGGCTGGCCGAACGCGGCGCCGAGGTGCGCGTTGCCGCGCTGGCCGAACCCGCGACCGACCTGGCAAGGGCGGCGCGCGCCGGGTGGAGCGGGCCCGTGGAAGCGCTGAACGGGCGTCTGCCCCCTGCGCCCCTGATCGTCGATGCGCTTTTCGGGTTCGGGCTGACGCGGCCGATTTCGGACGAGTTGGCGACGATCCTTGGGCATTTTGCGGACCGGCGCATCCTGGCGGTCGACGTCCCCAGCGGTGTCGACAGCGACGGTTCGACCGACTGGATGCCGCCGCTTCGCGCCGATGTCACGCTGGCACTGGGCGCGCTGAAGCCCGCGCATGTGCTCTTGCCGACAGCGCCGACCTGCGGGCGCGTGTTGCTTGCACCGATCGGGATATCGGCGAGCAAGGCGATGCGAACGCTGCCGAAGCCGCAAATAGGCGAACCCGATGCGGCGGCGCATAAGTTCACGCGCGGCACGGTGCTCGTCTTTGCGGGGCCGATGCGCGGTGCGGCGGGGCTCTGCGCTGCGGCGGCACTTCGCGCAGGAGCGGGCTATGTCGTGCTCGAAGGCGGCGCCCCGCCGCCTTTCGCCGCGATCATAGCCGAAAGCGACGCCCGGATTGGCGAACGGCTGGGCGATCCCCGTGTCGGCGCTGTCGTCATCGGCCCGGGATTTCCCGCGGGAGACGAATTGCTGTTCGACGTCGAGGCCGTGCTCGATTCGGGCAAACCGCTCGTCCTCGATGCGGCCGCCATCGACGCCGCGCTGCCGCGCCTGTCCGAAACGCCGCGCAGGGCGATCCTGACCCCGCATGAGGGCGAGCTCGCGCGCGCCTTTCCGCAGCTTTACGGCAACAAGATCGACCGCGCGAAAGCCGCGGCGGTGCGGACACAGGCCGTCGTCGTCTATAAGGGTGCCGACACGATTATCGCGGCGCCCGACGGGCGCGTTGCTGCGGCTTGGCCGGGCAGCCCCTGGCTTGCCACGGCGGGGACGGGTGATGTGCTTGCCGGGGCGTGCGGCGCGATGCTCGCAAGCGGGATCGATGCCTTCGACGCGGCTGCGGCGGCAGTGGGGTGGCATATCGCGCAAGCCGCGCGTATAGGCCCCGGCCTTGTAGCCGACGATCTGGTTAGGGACTGAAATGAGTGAAGCTGCGCTGATCGAGCGCATCGCCGCGCGCGGCGATGGCGTGACGGGCGACGGCCGTCATGTGACGGGCGGCGTACCGGGCGACCGCGTGCGCGCCGACGGGATCATCATTCCGGGCCCGAACCGGACCGAGCCGCCGTGCCGTCATTTCGGCAAATGCGGCGGCTGCCAGTTGCAGCATGTCGCCGAACCCGCGCTCGCCGATTTCGTGCGCGACCGCGTTGCGGGTGGGCTTGAGGGGCAGAATGTGACCGGCGTAGAGGTGCTGCCTGCGGTGCTGTCGCCGCCGGAAAGCCGCCGCCGTGCCGTTCTGACCGCGCTTCGTACCGGCAAGCAGGTCGCGATCGGTTTCAACGCCGCGCAGAGCAACCAGATCGTCGATATGCGGATGTGCCCGCTGTTGCTGCCCGAACTCTTTGCGCTGATCGCCCCGGTGCGCGAACTGCTGGTGATGATCGCGCAGCCGCGGCGCCCGGTGAAGGTCAAGATGCAGATGCTCGATCAGGGCGTCGAACTAATCCTCGAGGGCGTGAAAGCCGAGGGGCTCGACGCCGCGATGGCGCTGCAGGATTTTGCCGGCGCGCACAATTTGGCGCGCTTCGCGATCGATCAGGGGGACGGGCTCGAGATCCTCTGGCAGCCCGAGCCGCCGACGATGCGCTTTGGCGATATCCTCGTCGAAGTGCCGCCCTTTGCTTTCCTGCAGCCGACGAGCGCGGGACAGGCGGCGCTGGTCGAGGCGGTGGGCAATGCCATCGGCGATGCCGGCGCGGTCGCCGACCTGTTTGCGGGTGTCGGCACCTTTGCCCTGTCGGTGCAGGCGGGGCGCAAAGTCTATGCCGCCGAGGGTGCGCGCGATGCTATCGCGGCGCTGACGGGAGCGGCGAACCGCGCGCGGGCGCTCGTCGCGACCGAGCATCGCGACCTGTTCCGGCGGCCGCTGGTGCCCGCCGAGCTGAATCGCTTTGGCGCGGTCATCCTCGATCCGCCGCGCGCGGGCGCCGAGGAGCAGGTGAAGCAGTTGGCAATGTCGGCTGCGCCGGTCATCGCCTATGTCAGCTGCAACCCAGCAAGTTTCGCGCGCGATGCGAAGACGCTGATCGACGCCGGCTACGCGCTCGATTGGGTCCAGCCCGTCGGCCAGTTCCGTTGGTCGACCCATGTGGAACTGGCCGCGCGCTTTTCACGCTAAAGGCTCAAAAAGGCTCAGTGCAGCACGAAGCCCATGAAGGCGTGGATGCAGAGCGCGAGCAGCGCGAGGCTCGCCAGCGCGAAAATGACGAAGCGCCACATCACGCGGTTCACCGTCGCCTGGATGAGGCTGTGCAGGATGCGCAGGGCGACATAGGCCCAGGCTAGCTGGCTATTGAGCCCGCCGCCCATGCCGCCGACCGCCAGTGCCAGCGCGACGGCGTAAAACACCGTAGGCTGTTCCATCAGATGGTTATAGTTATGCGCCTTCCACTGCACTTCGGGCGGCAGCACCTCGTCGAGCCCGCGGCCCGTCGTTCCGACGAGATTCTTCGCGTCGATCTTGGCGCGCTGCATCGCCGGGATGCGCGTTGCGTACATCCATAGCCACATGATCATCGACCAGAGCGCCAGCGTTGCGACCGGCCCCAATATCGCGTTCGTATCCATTGTTTTTCCCCTCAACCCAAAGTGGCGATCACGGCGAGCAGCGACAGCGCGAACAGGCACAATGTCGCGACCGAAAAAATCACGAAACGGACAGGTACCCGGTTCACCGTCGACTGCCACAGGCTGTGAACGATGCGCAGCACGACATAGGCCCAGGCCAGCCCGCGCGTCAGGTCGGTGCTGCCGCCCGACAGGTGCAGGAAGATGATCACCGCATAGAAGATCGTCGGCTGTTCGCAGAGATGCGTGTAATTGTGCGACTTCCAGTTGGTGAGCGGTGGCAGCACCCCTTCCAGATCGACGCCGCGTCCGCCCGGCGGTGCGGCCTTCAGGTCGATACCGACCTTTGAAAAGGCCCGGAATCGCGTCACGCCGGCCCAGACCAGTACGATCAGCGTCCACAGGACAAGCACCGCACCGGGTGCAAGAAGACTTTCGGACATGTGGCTCCCCCCTGTCTGTTTTGCGGCGATGCTAAGCCGCGATGCCGACAATGCAACCGGCGAAGTTCAGCGCGCCAGCTCGTCGCGGATGGCCGCGCCGTCGCCATCGACGCGCGGTGCGAAACCCAGGTCGCGGCGCGGCATCGCGCCATATTTTACCGGGGGCTGCATTTCGTGGAAGGCGCCGACATCGGGGTGCGTGCGGGGGCGGAAGAATTGGGTCGCGACGAAATGCGGATCTTCCTTGATGTCCTGAAGGTCGCGCGCCGCCATCGCCGGGATATCGTTGTCGGCAAAAAGCTCCAGCCATTCGGCGCTGGTCTTGGCGGGCGTCTTGCGGGCGATCTCGCTGTAGATCATCGGCATATGCCGTCCCTCGGCTTTCGCTGCCTCATATTCCGGGGTTTCGAGCAGCTCGGCGCTTCCAAGCAGGCCCATCAACCGCATGGTCGATTCGGCCGTATAGGGGACGATAGCCAGATAGCCGTCGCTGGTCGGGAAGGGCTGGCGTGTCGGGTCGAGCTGGCGCGGATAACCTGCGGGCCCGATCGGCGGGTCGAGCGCGGCATCGCGCAGATGCTCGGTCAGCATGAAGGCAGCGAAGCATTCGAACATCGGCACCTCGACCTCTTGTCCCTCGCCGGTGCGCAGCTTGTGGACCAGTGCGGCAAGGATCGCCTGCGCCCCGAACTGACCGGCGATCTTGTCGGCGATCAGCGACGGGAAATAACGCGGGCTCGGGTTGCCGTCGACGCGCGGGAGCAGGCTTGTCGTGCCGGTCGCTGCCTGGATGACGTCGTCATAGGCCTGAAGATCCGCATAGGGACCGTCCTGCCCGAAACCGGTGCCGTGGACATAGATGATGTCGGGCTTCAGCGCCTTGCAGCCGTCATAGTCGAAACCGAGCCGCGCGATCGCCTTGCCCCGGACATTGTGGAAAAACACGTCGGCGGTCGCGATCAGGTCGCGCAGCGTCGCGGCATCTTCCGGCTTTTTGAGGTCGAGTGCGATCGATCTTTTGCCGCGGTTCACGGTCAGGTGGATCGAGCCCATCGTCGGATCGGGCACGCCGCTGCCGAGATAGCGCGAGATATCGCCAAGCCCCGGCGTTTCGACCTTGATCACCTCCGCGCCAAGGTCGGCGAGCATCTGCGTCGCATAGGGGCCGAAGATGACCGTTGTCAGGTCGATGATGCGAATGCCGGACAGCAAGATTGTGCCACTCCCTTTTGTCGTTTCGGGGAGGATAGAATGATTTCGAAGTGAAACGGAAGAGGCGTTTATGCGGTCGCTGTCGAATCCGCGCCCGCGGCATAGGCGGCGGAGATCTGGCGATAGGCGCGCGAGCGGAAGGCGATGATCGTCAGGACGACGCCGAGCAGCCCGGTGATCGTGAAGACCAGCGCGATGCCGCGCTCGGGGCCGCGGCCGAACCAGTCGCCGATTGCGGCGGCGCCCGCGCCGTCGGTCATGAAGGGAACGAAGACGAACTGCGTCAGCGGGGCGATCAGAAAGGCGGTCAGCGGCGAGGCGGCGAGCTCCACCGACTGTGCGAAACCGAAGACGCGGCCCTGCCGTTCATAGGGGACGACCTTTTGAAGCGCCGTCTGTTCGGCCGCTTCGGCATAGGGGCCGAGGAACAGCCACAGGAAACAGCCGATTGCGAGCAGCGGGATCGACGACTGAATCGTGAAGATCGCGGCGACGATCCATTCGGCGAGGCAGACGAACAGCAGGGTCCGGATCGGATTCGCGCCAAGGCCGGTGCGCGCGATCACCGCGCCGCTGAGGATGAAGGCGGTGGAGGTGACCGCCCATAGCATTCCCCATTCCTCGACCTTCATAAGCGACAGGCCATAGGCGTCCATCAGCGCCATGAACACGCCACCGAGCAGATTGTTGAAACAGGAAAAGAGGATCAGCGCGAAGAGGCCGGGGATGGCGAGGACGACGCGAAAAGTACCGGCAAGGTCGATGCGGTGCGGCTCGGCCTCCTCGGTGGACGCGCGCGCTTCGTCGATGCGAACGAACGACAGGTGAAGCGCGACGAGAAGCGACAACGCGATCGCGATGGCGAGCGTGGCGACCATCCCGCCCCACGCGACGAGGAAGCCGCTGATCGCCGATGTGGTCAGGAACCCGATGCCGCTGACGACGCCGACCAGCCCGTTCGCCTTGTCGCGGCGGTCTTCGGGCACGAGCAGCGTGACGAGCGTCGGCAGCGCGATCATGCGGATATTACCGACGATCATCCCGAACATGCTTGCAAGGATGAACAGCCACAAGGTTGGGCTGGATATCTCCGCGGCGCGGATGGACGGATCGAGCGCATAGCCGCCGAGTGCCAGCGCGTAGAAGGTGCATGAGGCGAGGCTCGATACGATCATCATGACGCGCTTGCCATGATGATCGACGAGACTGCCGAACCAGATGCCGAGCGCCGCCGTCAGCACCAGATAGATACCCGCGATCATCCCCGTCGCGAACACCGACTGGGTTTCGAGGAAGGTCCAGAAGGTCAGCGCGAACCACACCGTGAAATTGGTGACGTTCGCGACCAGATTATTGGCAAGGAGATGATGGAAGGGCTGCATGGGCCGGGCAATCTAGCGTCTCGACCCGGCAACGCCAGCCCATAGAAAAGGGGCCGGCACATCGCGGCGCCGGCCCCCGTTCGAATGGTCAATCGTCAGTCAGAACAGCTTGGTAACCGTCGCGCTGCGGCGTTCCTTTTCGACTTCGCCGGTGTAGAGGCTGGTCATCGGCTCGTCGCTGACGACATGCGTTTCGTCCGCGCCAAATCCGTTGAACTTGGTGCGCATCGCGCAGCCATAGGCACCGAGCATGCCGATTTCGATGAAATCGCCAGCCTTGATGTCCGCCGGCAGGAAGAAAGGGCCGGCCATATGGTCGAGATCGTCGCAGGTCGGGCCATAGAAGCTGAACGGCACCATCTCGGCCTCGCTGTCGGGCTCGCGCTGCAATGAAACGGGGAAGCGCCAGCCGACATGCGCGGCGTCGAACAGCGCGCCATAGGCACCATCGTTGATGTAGAGTTCGTCACCGCGGCGCTTTTCGACGCGCACGATCAGCGAGCTATACTCGGCCGACAGCGCGCGGCCCGGCTCGCACCAGAGTTCGGCCGAATAGCTGATCGGCAGGCTTTCGAAGCTGCGGTGGATCGTCTCGAAATAGGCGTCGAGCGGCGGGGGCTCCATGCCGGGATAAGACGACGGGAAACCGCCACCGACATCGATGATGTCGACCGTGACCGACGCCGCGACGATCGCCGCGCGGACGCGTTCCATCGCCTGTGCATAGGCGTGCGGCGTCATCGCTTGACTGCCGACGTGGAAGCAGATGCCGAGTGCATCGGCTGCCTGACGGGTCGCCATCAGCAGTTCGACGACTTCGTCGGCTTCGGCGCCGAACTTGGCGGCGAGGCTGAGCTTCGAATGATCGGACGAGACGCGCAGACGCACGAGCAGATTCAGATCCTGCGCGCCCTCGGTCGCACGGACGATCTTTTCGAGTTCGTCGAGCGTGTCGAGCGAGAAGGTGCGCACGCCATGCTTCCAATAGGCTTCGGAAATCGCTTCCTCGGCCTTTACCGGATGCATGAAGCAGAGCGTCGCTTCGGGAAGCGTGCGCGCAACGAGCCGGACCTCGGCGATCGAGGCGACGTCATAATGCGTGACACCCGAATCCCACAGCACACGCAGCAGGTCGGGCGACGGATTCGCCTTGACCGCATACATGGTCGTGCCGGGAAATCGCTCGATGAAGAAACGCGCTGCGCGCCGCGCGGCATGCGGGCGGACAAGCGTAACAGGTTCGACCGGCGAAAGTGCCTGAATCAGCCCGTGGGCGCTATGATGCTGGTGCAACTCAAGGGACCCCCAAAAATAACGTTAAACATCCAAGGCTGCCTTGCGGTTATTGGAAGTCCCCCTGGGGCAGCGGAGGGCGATATATGCAGGGGGGTCCCCCCTGTAAAGACCCTATCGCGCAATTTTGTAATAGGGCGGTAACAGTCGCGCCGAAGCGGGGCTGACGCGCGGTAACCGGGGGACAAAGCCGCGCTTTGGCGCTATCGATGACGCCTTCTCCCGCCGAAGGACCGCCGCGCATGAACCCGCCCGCCGACGTTAATCACACCTTTTCCGACGCCGAGATCGAAGAACTGATCGCATTCGGTACCGTCGAATCGCATCGGGCAGGCGACCCGATCCTCGCCGAAGGGACGATGGCGCCCGATTGCATCCTGACATTGTCGGGGCACACGGACATTTTTGCGGCGACTGACGAAGGGGTCAAGCGCGTCGGCTGGATGGAGCGCGGGCAGTTCGCGGGCGATCTGTCTGTGCTGACCGGCGAGCGCCATTCGTCGCGGATCGAAATGGGCGCGGACGGCGAGATATTGCGTATCCGGCATGCCGATTTCCAGCGCCTGATCGCGGGTAACAGCCACTTTTCCGACGTCTTTGTGCGCGTGTTCGCGGCGCGGCGTGAATTCGGGAACAGCCGCGGCTTCGCGGCGATCATCGTGATCGGCGCGGCGATGGACCGCAGCGTCTATGCCTTGCGCGACCTTTTGATGAAGCATGGCGTCGCGCACCGCTGGTTCGACCCTGCCGACGGGCCGGTAGCGGCGCACCTGATCGCCGAGCGCGGGTTGACCGAGGCGCAGTTGCCGTTGGTCATATTGGGCGCGGCCGACGTGCTTGTTCAGCCGACCCCCGAACAACTCGCAGCAGGGCTCGGGCTCGATTTGCTTCCCGACGGCGCGACCGCCGATGTCATCGTCGTCGGCAGTGGCCCGGGCGGACTCGCGGCGGCGGTCTATGCCGCGTCCGAGGGGCTAACGGTGATCGCACTCGACTCGCTCGCGCCCGGCGGACAGGCGGGCACATCGTCGAAAATCGAGAATTATCTGGGCTTTCCTACCGGTATTTCGGGGAACGAACTGGCACGGCGAGCGACGGTGCAGGCACAGAAGTTCGGCGCGCGTCTGGTGTCGCCCGTGCGCGCAACATCGATCAATCGCGACGGCGATGCCTATTGCCTGCATCTCGCCGACGGCCGCAAGCTGCGCAGCCGTGCGGTCGTGGTGGCGAGCGGCGCGGAGTATCAGCGCCTGCCGATCGACGGCATCGAATCCTATGAAGGCCGCGGCATCTATTATGGCGCGACGCCGATGGAAGCGCAGCTTTGCGGTAACGCCGAGGTGACCGTCGTCGGATCGGGCAATTCGGCGGGGCAGGGTGCCATCTATCTCGCGAGCGTCGCGAAGAAGGTCCATGTTATTTTCCGGCGCGGAAGCCTGCGTGAGACGATGTCCGAATATCTGGTCAAACGGCTGGAAGAACATCCGAACATCGAGATCATTCCCGCGACCGATGTCGTCGGTCTTCATGGCGAGGAACATCTCGACGGCCTCACCTATCGTTGCCGCGAGACAGGGGCCGAGGATCATTGCGATTGCCGCTTCCTGTTCCTCTTCCTCGGCGCGAGCCCCAACACGCGCTGGCTGCCGAAGGAGATGGTGTGCGACGAGCGGGGTTTTGTTAAGACCGGCGCCGATATCGCGCCGATGGAACTTGTGAAGGCCGGCTGGTCGCTGGACCGGATGCCAAGTCGCCTCGAAACGAGCTGGCCGCGAATCTATGCCGTCGGCGACGTGCGCAAGGGATCGGTGAAGCGCGTCGCGTCGTCGGTCGGCGAGGGGTCGGTGGTGGTCAGTCACATTCACCAGGCGCTGGCCGAAATCGCTTCGCTCGTCGATTGACGTTGGCGCCGTTCGCGCGATAAGCTGCTGTCTTCGAACCAAAAAGGAAGTTTCGATGAGCTTGTTCGCGTGGGTAATGATGATCGCAGTGCAAGGCGGCGGGGAACCGCTGCCGGCGAAAACCGATATCCCGAGCGATTATTCGACCGTCATTTGTCCGAACGAGACGGCCGCGCGCGAGATGTTGGGCACCTATTATAGCGTGCAGCCTGCTCCGCGGAATCATACGATCGATACAAGCCTGTTCTTCAAGGGATTGGCTGCGACCGGTTGCACGCAAAACAGCCCGGACGCCAAATCGACAATCACGATCCAGCAGGCCTTGCAGCGCCGGACATTGACGCTTGCGCCCGGGCGGGAAACCTATCTCGTCTATCGGGGAGTGAATGCGAGCGGCGCCAAGCTTGTCGGGATCGTCGACGAGACGGGCAACGCCAAACATCCGCGTACCGATTTCGAGCGCTGGCTTGCCGAATTTATACCCGATGGCGTGCTGGACCATGACCCGGCGTCGACGAGCAAACTCTATCTGTGCGCGACCACTGACGGCGCGCGGGCGGCGGTTCGTGCGATTCCGGCCAAAGGCAAGGAGGCTCCGCGCAACGCCGCTTTCGCCAAGGCTCGAACCGCCAATGGCTGCCGCGATGCGGCCGCCGGGCGCTACAAGGTCACGGCACGTTACGAAAACCGCACGATCTCCTGCGGTTTCGAATGCGAAGATGTCTGGAACGCACTGGCCGCAACCGACGCACGTGGCCAACCGGTTGCGCTGATCTTTAACGGTTCGCACTTCTGAGCCGGTCTCCAGCGGAGGCGCTCTTTTAGGTCACATCAATCTCTGCGGACTCTTCCAGTTCTTCGTGCTGAACGGACTGGAGGTTGCGATACATGAGAAACGCGCCCGAGTAGTCGTCGATTGCCCAATGGCCCTCGACCTGCTGCCCATCCCGGCTCAGGACGCCGTCGTAGGTTACCGAATGGCCATAGGCGCCGTCGCCGTCGTAATATTTGTGAAAGCTCACAGCAGTGCCAACCCGTATGCCGCGAATGTCGGCGCGTTCATCACCATCGATCAAATCGGAAGCTTCGGTCGTCGTGCCGGATAGCGAACCCGCATTGTCATTGATCGTGGCGACAAACCCGGTCGCAGGTTCCCAAGGCTCTGGATACCAATATCGACCAGTCCAAAGTCCGGTCATGTCCAGCGGATCGGGCATCGCTCGTCTCAGCTCAGCCGCGTCTTGAAATCCTCGTAACCGAATTCGCGGACCAGGTTCAACTCGTCGGAATCGCTGTCCCACAGCCAGATCGACGGCAGCGGAACCCCGTTGAAGGTGTTCGTCTTGACCATCGAATAATGCGCCTGGTCCAGAAAGGCGAAGCGCTGGCCGATGCGTGCGCCGCCGGGCAGGCGATAATCGCCGATCACGTCGCCTGCGAGGCATGAAGGGCCACCGAGCCGTGTCGGCATGCCTTCATCGCCTTCGTCCAGCATCGCGGGCCGATAGGGTGCTTCGATCACGTCGGGCATGTGGCAGGTCGCCGAAATATCGGTGATGCCGATCGCCATGCCATTGTCGAACAGGTCGAGGACTTCGCCGACGAGGATGCCGGCGTCGAGCGCGATGGCCTCGCCGGGTTCGATCATTACGTCGCAGTCGGTCGATGCGCGCACCTGCTTCAGAAATGCGATCAGGTCTTCGACCTGATAATCGGCGCGCGTGACGTGGTGGCCGCCGCCGAAGTTGATCCATTTGAGCTGGCCGAAGAAGGGGCGCAGCATCGGCTGCACCGCGTTCCAGGTACGCTGGAGCGGCGGAAAATCTTGTTCGCACAGGCTGTGCAGATGGACGCCGTCGACACCCTCCATATGCTCGGGCAGCAGCTGGCTGATCGGGAAGCCGAGGCGGCTGCACGGTGCGGCCGGATCATATTTCGGAACCTCGCCCTCGCTGTGCATCGGGTTGATGCGCAGGCCGATGTCGAAGACCTCGCCCTTTGCGCGCAATTCGTCGAGCAGCGGACGGAAGCGCGCGATCTGGCCGGGCGAGTTGAAGATGAGATGATCGGACAGCGCCGCGATTTCGGGAAGGTCGGCTTCCTTGTAGCCGGCGCAATAGGTTGCGACTTCGCCGCCATATTCGCTGCGCCCGAGCTTGGCTTCATAAAGGCCCGAAGCACATACGCCGTCGAGATAATCGGTGACGGTCGATCCCAGCGACCACATCGAAAAGGCCTTGAGCGCCGCGAGAACGCGCGCGCCCGACGCATCGCCGATGTGTCGGAGCACCGACAAATTGGCGCGCACTTTCGCGGCATCGACAACAAAGGCGGGAGAAGGGACGCGGGTCAGGTCGAAGCGGGCAAAGGCTCCGGGATCGCCGGCACGGGTTTCCATGTCGCTGTAAAATCCTGTCAGACCGCAATCGGTCCCTTGAAAATGAAGAACGCCCCCGCCGCAATCAGACCGAAGCCGACGAGATGGTTCAGGGTCAGCTTCTCACCGAGCCAGAAGACCGCGAACCCGGCGAATATGACCAGCGTGATCACTTCTTGCAAGGTCTTGAGTTCGGCGGCGCTGTAAACGCCATATCCGATGCGGTTTGCGGGAATGACGAGGCAATATTCGAAAAAGGCGATTCCCCATGCGATCAGCACCGCGAGCCAGATCGGCCGCGAGACCGCGCCAAGCTGTCCGTACCAGGCGAAGGTCATGAAGATGTTCGAAACGAACAGCAGGCCGATGGGTGCGAGATAGGCGGTCATCTTGGGTCTTTCGTCAGCGGCAGCACGTCGGAAAGCAGCGCGGCAAAGAAATGCCCCGGCTCCTCGACCATCGGCATATGCGCCGAATGTTCGAGCCAGACGAGTTTCTTCGAAGGTGCATCAACCTGTGCGAACCACTGGGCCGCCACAGGCGAAGGAACAGTATAGTCATGCCGACCGAGCAGGAAGACGAGCGGCACCTTCATCTTTCTCACCTTGGTGAAGCTGACATCGGCAAGGCGCGGCCAGAGCGTCGTGACGGAAAATTCGCTGCCCTTGCCCCACGCCTGTCGGTCGGCTTCGCTATATTCGGGTGAGAGGCGCGGCGTCTGGAAGTAATATTTGAGGTCGGGCTTGTTATAGATCAGCGAGCCATAGGGGATCGCATATTTGCGCCAGCCGTCGGCCTTGGCGATGGTGAAGTCGCCCGACGGATAGGGGGCGAGTGCGTCGATCGCAGCAACGGCTTCGTTGTTGCCCGCAGCCAGCGCCTTGGCACGCGTCCATGCCATGCCGGCCTTTTCGCCTTCGCGAAAGTCGATGCCCTGGCCGACGCCGACATAAGCGTAGAGCAGGTCGGGCCGCGCCACCGCGACCGAGAGCCCGACAATCGAGCCCCAGCTGTGACCCATCAGCACGACCTTACGCTTGCCGTAGCGCTTCCCCAGCAATTCGATCAGCTCGATCGCGTCGTCGCGATAGCGTTCGGGCGTCATCGTTGGCGCAAGCGTTGCAGGATCGTTCAGCGGATAGCTGCGCCCCGCGCCGCGCTGATCGTACTGGACGACGGTGAAGACATCTTCCCACGGGCGCTGGAACGCCCAGGCGAAGGGCATCTCGACCGCGCCGGGGCCGCCATGGACGAAGATCAGGATCGGATTGTTGCGATCAGACCCGCGGACGTTGACCACCTGACGCGCGCCGCCGAGCGTGACCTCGAAGGTTTCCTGCACACCGTTCGGGGTGACGATCTTGCCGATATCGGCGACGATCGCGCGCGCGGGGGCGTAGGCGTCGTCGGTCTGGGCAGCCGCGGGTGCGGCGAAGGCAGCAACCAACGCGAACGCTGCAATTCGCAATTTCATATCAACCACCTCTCGTCATTCCCGCGAACGCGGGAACCCAGTTTCGACGTGGCTACCGGGTTCCCACGTTCGCGGGAATGACGAAAAAGGGAATGGCCTCAGAAATTCAGCGGGCCGTCCAATTCCTTCACCTGCCAGGGCAGGCCATGCTTGTTCAGCATGTCCATGAAGGGATCGGGGTCCATCTGCTCCATGTTGAACACGCCGTCGCCGCTCCACGTGCCCGTGACCATCATCGCGGCGCCGATCATTGCGGGAACGCCGGTGGTGTAACTCACCGCCTGATTACCCGTTTCGGCGAACGCTTCTTCGTGATCGCAGATATTATAGAGATAGAGCGTCTTTTCCTTGCCATCCTTGCCGAGCCCGGTCGCAATGACGCCGATGTTGGTCTTGCCCTTGGTCGTTTCGCCGAGGCTCGACGGTTCGGGGAGCACGGCCTTCAGGAACTGCAGCGGAACGATCTCGCGGCCTTCGTAGATCACCGGGTCGATGCGCGTCATGCCGACGTTCTGGAGCACGGTGAGGTGGGTGATATAGGCCTCGCCGAAGGTCATCCAGAAACGGATGCGCTTGATTTCGGGCAGGTGCGTCTTCAGGCTTTCGATCTCCTCATGGTACATGAGGTACATCGTCTTTTCGCCGACCGCTTCGAAGTCGAACTTCTGTTTCACCGACATCGGTGGGGTTTCGACCCAGTCGCCATTTTCCCAGTGGCGCGCGACCGCGGTGACTTCGCGGATGTTGATCTCGGGATTGAAGTTGGTCGCGAAATGCTGGCCGTGGTCGCCGCCATTGCAGTCGAGAATGTCGAGCGTGTCGATGCGGTCGAAATGATGCTTCTTGAGCCAAGTGGTGAAGACGCTAGTGACGCCGGGGTCGAAGCCCGATCCGAGCAGCGCCATCAGGCCAGCGTCCTTGAAGCGGTCCTGATAGGCCCACTGCCAGTGATATTCGAACTTCGCCTCGTCGCGCGGTTCGTAGTTGGCGGTGTCGAGATAATGCGCGCCGGTCGACAGGCACGCCTCCATGATCGTGAGATCCTGATAGGGCAGCGCGAGGTTCACGACATGTGTCGCGCCGATCGAGCGGATCAGCGCGGCGGTTGCGTCGATATGGTCGGCGTCGACTTCGGCGGTCTTGATAGTGACGCCGGTGCGTTCCTTAACCGACTCGGCGATTGCATCGCACTTGAATTTGCGGCGGCTCGCCAGCGTGATGTCGGGAAAAATGTCGGGATTCATCGCCATTTTGTGCACCGCGACCGATCCGACGCCGCCTGCGCCGATCACCAGAACCTTGCTCATCGAAAAATCTCCTGCGCCTATCTATGTGGCTTGTCTTGTATGGCCGGCCCTATAGGACGAAGCCATGACACAGCAAAGCCCCGATCCCTTGCTCGACCCGAAACGCGCGCCGACGCTTGCCGGTGTCGAACGCGCCGCGGCGAAAGTCGCTGCATTGCTGCCGCAAACCCCGCTGCTCCCTCTCGAGGTCGATGGCAGGACCGTCTGGTGTAAGGCCGAATGCCTGCAGCCCGTCGGCGCGTTCAAGATCCGCGGTGCCTGGCATCGGTTGAGCGATCTGACGCCCGAGCAGGCGGCGGCGGGTGTCGTTGGTGTGTCGAGCGGCAATCACGCGCAAGGCGTTGCCTGGGCGGCGAAGCGGCTGGGGATCAAGGCGACGATCGTGATGCCGAGCAATGCGCCGGCGATGAAGCTCGCCGCGACGCGTCAATTGGGCGCGGAAGTCATACTCTATGACCGCGTCACCGAATCGCGCGACGCGGTCGCGGCGAAACTGCTTGAAGAGCGCGGCGGGACGCTCGTCCATGCCTATGGCGACCCGTGGATCATCGAGGGACAGGGCAGCGCCGGAACCGAGGCCAAGGCGCAAATGATCGCGCGCGGAATCGGCAAACCCGACAAGGTCGTCGCCTGCTGCGGTGGCGGCGGTCTGTCGGCCGGTCTCGCGCTGGCGCTGCCCGATGCGGAAGTTATCGCGGTCGAGCCCGAGGGATGGGACGATGTGACGCGCAGCCTTGCTGCCGGAGAAATCCTGTCGGTCGAGGATATGGCCTATCCGACCGAGTGCGACGCGCTGCAGACGCCTGAAACCTGGCCGATCAACTTTGCAGTCCTGCAAGCGCGCGGCGTGAAAGGCGTCGCCGTGACGCGGAGCGAAGTGCGCCACGCGATGCGCACGGTGTTCGAGAAGCTGCACCTTGTTGTCGAGCCCGGCGGCGCGGCGGCGCTGGCGGCGGTGCTCGCGGGCAAGGTCGCGCTGACCGGCGCGACGCTCGTCACGCTGTCGGGCGGAAATGTCGATCCGTTGAAATTTGCGGAAATCATCACCGAATAGGCTGGCGGAAACTTATCCGCCGACATGCGTTTGGACGGGGAAGGAGAAGCATGATGCAGAAGAGTGCAATTTTGGCGAGCGCCGCGGCGCTGGTCCTGCTGGCCGGTTGCGAAAAGGCCGAGGCGCCTGCGCCGGCGCCCACCGACGCAACGACAACCGAGGTTCCGGTCGAAACCGTGCCTGCCGAAGGCGCTGAAGCAACCGATCCCGCGACCGCACCGCACCGCTTCGCAAGCTGGGCCGGCAAATGGACCGGGGTCGAGGGCATGTACGCGACGATCACCACCGCCGAACCGGGCAAGTATAAGCTGGAAATGCAATCGGACCTCGACACCAAGGGCACCTATGATGGCGAGGACAGCGAACATGGCATCAAATTCAAGCGCGGCAACGAGGAACTGAGCCTGCGCCGCGGCAACGGCGACGAAACCGGCCTCAAATATCTAGCGGGCAAAAAGGAATGCCTGATCGTCAAAGAAGGCGAAGGCTACTGCCGCGACTGACCTCGCGATCCGGCGACATATCTATTTGATGGTGTCGCCGGATTGTCATCGAACCGCCACGGAAATCGCATGAAAGCCTGCCATGGCCGGCCCCGGATCAACATCGTCCGGGGAACCCATTCGCATGGCTAGCCTACCCAATCGCAAGATCGCCGCCGCCGTTGTTCGCGAGGATGGCGAGCAGAAGCAACGCCTGCTCGACCGCGCGTTCGCGTTCGCCTTCAAGGGCCTCGTCTATGCGCAGATATGGGAAGACCCGGTCATAGATATGGAGGCGTTGGCGATCGAGCCAGGCAACCGGATCGCGACGATCGCGAGCGGCGGGTGCAATGTTTTTTCCTATCTCACCGCCGATCCATCGGAGATCGTCGCGGTCGACCTCAACACGGCGCATGTCGCGCTGAACAATCTCAAGCGCGTTGCGATTCAGCGGCTTCCCGACCACGCCAGCCTGCACCGCTTCTTCGCCGATGCCGACAGCAGCGGCAATATCGCCGACTATCGCGCCTTCCTCCGTCCCCACCTCGACGAGGTGACCCGCCGCTATTGGGAGGGCCGCGACCTTGTGGGACGCCGCCGGATCAATGGTTTTGCGCACGGGCTCTATAAACGCGGGCTGCTCGGCAATTTCATCGGGCTCGCACACCTCGTCGCGCGCATGCACCGCGTCGATCCTCGCCAGTTTCTCGAAGCCAGGACGGTCGAAGAACAGCGCGCGATCTTCGACGAGAAATTCGCGCCGTTTTTCGACCGCAAATTCATCCGCTGGGTGACGGACCAGCGTTCATCGCTGTTCGGGCTCGGCATCCCGCCCGCGCAATATGACGCGCTTGCCGGTGGCAAACCCATGGCAGAGGTGCTTCGGGGACGACTCGAAAAGCTTGCGTGCGACTTCCCGCTCGATGACAATTATTTCGCCTGGCAGGCCTTCGGGCGCGGTTATGGCAAGGGGCACGCGGCGGCGTTGCCGCCCTATCTTCAGTCCGGCAATTATGAAGCGGTTCGCGCACATGCCGGACGGGTGACGATACTCCATGCGAATATGACCGACATGCTCGCGGCCGCCGACGCTGCAAGTTTCGATCGCTATATCTTCCTCGACGCGCAGGACTGGATGAGCGATGTACAATTGACTGCGTTGTGGAGCGAGGTGACGCGTACCGCACGTCCCGGCGCCCGTGTCCTTTTCCGTACCGCCGCAGAACCGACGCTGCTCCCCGGGCGGCTTCCCGACGACTTGCTGCAGCGGTGGGATTATCGCGCCGCGGAATCGCTCGGATTTACGCGGCGCGACCGTTCAGCCATCTATGGTGGGGTCCATCTCTATATACTGAAAGACTGACCGATGGCGGCGGGGGAGGAGCACGCGGCGCGCATGGACGGCGTCTATCGCGGCCAGCGGCATATCTATGATCTGACGCGCAAATATTATCTGCTGGGGCGCGACCGGCTGATCGACGAACTGACGCCGCCGGTCGGCGGGCATGTGCTGGAAATCGGTTGCGGGACCGGGCGCAATCTGATCGCCGCGGCGCGCTGCTGGCCCGGTGTAAAATTCCATGGCATCGATATTTCGGAAGAGATGCTGAAAACCGCGCGCGCCGCGATCGCTCACGCAGGCCTGACTCGAAGGGTGAGCGTTGCACAGGCCGACGCAACGCGCTTCGATCCCAACACCCTGTTCCATGTCCCCAGTTTCGAGCGTATTTTTCAAAGCTATACCCTGTCGATGATCCCCGACTGGCAGGGCGCGATCGGAGAGGCGATGCGCCACCTCTCGACTCAAGGCTCGCTGCACATCGTCGATTTCGGCCAGCAGGAAAAAATGCCCGGCTGGTTTCGCAGCGCCTTGTTCGCCTGGCTGGCGCGTTTTCATGTCGAACCGCGCGCACTGCTGATCGAAGCGGCACGCGAAACGGCCAACGACGTGGGAGCGCGCCTCGCGGTGACCCGGCTTTATCGCGGCTATGCCTGGGCGCTGCGGCTCGACATGCGTCCGCGCCAGTCTTGCCAAGCTGCGTCAGACCTGCTCCCCTCTTGGGAGGGGGCACGATGAGCGATAAAATCTTGCCGGCGGGATCAGGCGAACTGGCTTCGGTTGAGGAAACGCTGGCTGAGGCATTCCAGACGGATCCGGCTTTATCGTGGATATTGCCCGACCCAGATCATCGCGCTCGCGCATTGCGCAGCCTGTTTCGCGTGCTCGTCCCCGCCGATGCCCGTGCCGGCGTCGTACTGCGTTCGTCGGGCGACGAGGCGGCGGCACTCTGGCGCGTTCCGGGGCGGGCGCATAATGATATGCTGGAATTCCTGCGCACCGTCATCCCGCTCGTCGCCACCTTCGGCGCCGCTTTGCCGCGCGGATTGAAGGTACAGGGCAGTATCGATGCGCATCGCCCCAAGGGACGTTTCTGGTATCTCCATTATGTCGGCGTCCGCCCCGAACATCAGGGTAAGGGCCACGGCGGGCGGATCATCCGCGCGCAGGTGGCGATTGCCGACGCCGAGGGACTTCCTTGCTGGCTGGAAACGGCAACGGCGGAGAATGTGCCGCTCTATCAGCGGCTCGGTTTCATTACGCAGGCGGAATGGTCGGTCCCCAACGGGGGGCCGCATTTCTGGGGGATGATGCGGCCTGTTGCCTAGTCGTCGAAACCGACGAAGCGGACCGCCTCGTCGACGCTCTTGCGGTTCGATACCACCGCATTCGCCGGGAAGTCGGCATCGGGCCAGCCCAGCGCGACGCAGATCATGATAACCTGATCGTCGGGGATATGCGCATGTTCGCGAACCACCGGCGACTGCATGATGCCCTGGCTGTTGATCACGCAGCCCAGCCCGCGCGACCAGGCGGCGTTGACCAGCGCGTTGGTGACGGCGCCGCAATCGAAGGGGGCGATGTCGCTGCCGAGCAATACGCGGTCATAGGTGACGACGATGCTGACCGGCGCGTCGAACTGGCGGAAGCCGCGGAGCACCCAGTCCTGCCGTGCGTCCTTGTCCTCACGCGCGATGCCCATCGCGCCGAAGAGCTGTTTGGCGATTTCGATCTGGCGGGCACGGTGATCGTCGGCGATGCCGTCGAAACGGCGAAACTCGCGGCTGTCGGGTTTGCCCGCAAGAATCCCGTCGGTATTGCCCTGTCGGATCGCGGCGAGCGCATCGCCCGTGACGACCGAGAAATTCCAGCACTGATTGTTGAAAGAGGAGGGCGCGCGCATTGCAACCTCGAGGATCTCGGCGATCAACTCTTTCGGAACGGGCTTGTCGAGGAAGCCGCGGATCGAGCGGCGTCCGACGACGACATCGTCATAGCCGGGCAGGATGCTCACGCCGCCTTGCGCAGTTCGAGTCTGTCCCAGATTTCGACGAGCGCTTCGGTGAGCTCGCGCATCATCGCCTCGTCGTGCGCCGGGCCTGGGGTGAAGCGCAGGCGTTCGGTGCCGCGCGGCACGGTCGGGAAATTGATCGGCTGCACATAGACGCCATATTCGGCGAGGAGAATGTCGCTGATCTTCTTCGCGCGCACCGGATCGCCGACCATCAGCGGGACGATATGCGTCGTCGAGTCCATCACCGGCAGCCCCGCGTCGCGGAAGCTCGCCTTAAGATAGGCGGCGGCCGCCTGCTGCGCGTCGCGCTCGACGCTCGACTCTTTCAGGTGGCGCACGCTCGCGAGCACGCCCGCGACGAGCACCGGCGACAGGCTGGTCGTGAAGATGAAGCCCGGCGCGTAGGAGCGGATCACGTCGATGATATTCTTGTCGGCGGCGATATAGCCGCCCATCACGCCGAACGCCTTGCCAAGCGTGCCTTCGATGATCGTCACGCGGCTCGCCGCCTCGTCGCGGTCAGTGATGCCGCCGCCGCGCGGACCGTACATGCCGACGGCGTGGACTTCGTCGCAGTATGTCAGCGCGTTATATTTTTCGGCGAGGTCGCAGATCGCGTGGATCGGGGCGACGTCGCCGTCCATCGAATAGACGCTCTCGAAGGCGATCAGCTTCGCGGCGTCCGGATCGTCGGCGGCGAGCAGTTCCTCGAGATGCGCGAGGTCGTTGTGACGCCACACGCGCTTTTCGCAGCCCGAATTGCGGATGCCCGCGATCATCGAGGCGTGGTTGAGCTCGTCCGAATAGATGATGCAGTTGGGGAGCAATTTGCCGAGCGTGCCGAGCGTCGCCTCGTTCGAGATATAGCCCGACGTGAACAGCAGTGCGCCGTCCTTGCCGTGCAGGTCGGCAAGTTCATGCTCGAGGTCGAGATGATAATGGGTGTTGCCGCCGATGTTGCGCGTGCCGCCCGAACCGGCGCCGACGTCGTGCAGTGCCTCTTCCATCGCGGCGATGACCTTGGGATGCTGACCCATGGCGAGATAATCGTTCGAGCACCAGACGGTAATCGGCTTCGGGCCGTTGTGGCCGGCGAAGCATCGCGCGTTGGGAAAAGCGCCCTTGTTGCGCAATATGTCGATGAAGACGCGGTAGCGTCCTTCTTCGTGCAGCCGGTCGATCGCTCGTGCGAAAATATCGTTATAGTTCACGTTTCAGCCCCGCAGTCAGGTGCTCATGCAGCTCTGGAGCCGCTCCCTCCGGCGGCTATTAACACGCGGGCCAATAACGCCGAATCCCGCTGAAATCCAGTGCGAACGATTCGCAGCTTTGGGACAAATTGTCCTATGGCCTTTCGGCTCGCCTATTTGCCGCGATCCGACCTGTCGGCGGGTTGACCTTTGCGGGCTCACCTGCGAGCGATATGATATCCAAGGAGAAATATCCGATGCGCCTCGCCATGACCGCCATATTGTCCGTCTTCGCACTTGGTGGAGGCGTAGCGGCTACGAAGCC
Source organism: Sphingopyxis sp. YR583 (assembly GCF_900108295.1). Lineage (NCBI taxonomy): Bacteria > Pseudomonadati > Pseudomonadota > Alphaproteobacteria > Sphingomonadales > Sphingopyxidaceae > Sphingopyxis > Sphingopyxis sp. YR583. Next base: position 237,768 of record NZ_FNWK01000002.1, read on the forward strand.
CGAAACGGGCCCTTTCAACGGGACATGGATGGCTTGCGACAACTGGCAGGGCAGCCGGATCTGCGAATATAAGATGCTTGCGCAGCGCGGCGATCGGGTGTGCGGAGTGCAACGCTATTTTGCGACCAACGCCTATTATGAACAGAGGTTCGTCGGCACGGCGCGGGAAAATATCGTGAATATCGAAAAGATTTGCGGCGATCCGGGTTCGGAAACGGACAGCTATTGCAGCGGACGCGCCCCGTCGAATGCCGCCAAGGTCGGCTGGCAAACCACGGACCGGAAGCTGGGGCTGTGCAACGGGCGATTGTCCGGGGACGTCGCCAATTCGCATTCATGCGCCGGGGTCAGTCGTCGATCGGGGATGCCCAAAGTCAAAAATCCGGGCGCCGAAGGTCCGGAACCCGAAGAGCGCGCCTGGCTTGCGGCCTGCGCGCGCGGCGAGGAATGATCTAGATCGTCTCGATCGCCCCGATGCCATAAGGGGCGAGCGCGGCGAGCGGCGGTGGCGGACGGTCGTCGCTGCGCGTGAAGACCGCGATGCCGGGCGTCGCGATATCCGGCCACTGCTGCCCTTCGGTAAGATAGGCGATACGGCGCGCGATGCCGGCGGCGCCGTCGATCAGCCGGACGCCGGGTCCGGCGGCCGCCTGGAGTTCGTCCCGCAGCAAAGGAAAATGCGTACAGGCAAGGACGATGACATCCATCGCTTCGCCTTCCGGCTGCTCGCGCAGGCCCGCAATCGCGCGCTCGATAATTGTGGGATCGACGGCCTCTCCGCGCAGCTTCGCTTCGGCGCCGGTCACAAGGCCCGGACAGCCATGACGAAGGACCGTCTTGCCCGCCGCGAACTTCGCGCTCAGGTCGTCGACATAGGGCTGGCGGACCGTAGCCTCGGTGCCCAATACCCCGATCACCCCACTTCTCGTCATTTCGGCGGCGGGCTTGATCGCCGGCACCGTACCGACGATCGGCAGGTCTAGCGCGGCGCGCACATGGCCGAGGGCGATCGTCGAGGCAGTGTTGCATGCGATCACTGCAAGGCGCGGCTGGTAGCGCTCGACGAGCCGGCCGAGCAGCGCGGGGACGCGCGCCGCAAGTTCTTCGTCGCTCTTCTTGCCATAGGGCAAACCGGCATAGTCGGCGGCGTAGACGATCGGCGCGGTCGGCAGCAACGCGCGCGTCGGGCCGAGAACGGTGAGGCCGCCGAGGCCGCTGTCGAAAAAAAGAATGGGTGCGTCGGAAGCGGGGGCGTTCATGCGCCTCCGCCTAGCAGCGACCCGGGAGGCACTCAATGGGGGCGGCGAGTTCGTCCGCTTTGGTTGTCAATCTTGCCGAATCCATTGATTGATTCAGGCAACGGCGCCACATTGCCGCAAAGCGAGCGGGGAGCGTCATGACTTTATATTTGCTGATTGCTGCGGGGTATCTGTTGGGGTCGATTCCGTTCGGGGTGATCCTGACCCGCCTGTTCGGCGCCGGCGACCTGCGCCAGATCGGATCGGGCAATATCGGCGCGACCAATGTGTTGCGCACCGGGCGCAAGGGCCTGGCGGCGGCGACATTGGTCCTCGACGGTGCGAAGGGTGCGGTGGCGGTGCTTCTCGCGCGTCATTTCGTTCCCGAACTCGGCGACCATGCCGCGATGATCGCGGGCGCCGCGGCGATGATCGGCCATTGCTATCCGGTGTGGCTGAAATTCCGGGGTGGGAAGGGCGTTGCGACGTTGCTGGGGCTTGCGCTTGCGCTCGCCTGGCCGATTGGTCTGGTGTTCGCGGTCGTATGGCTCGGCACCGTCTTGTTGCTCCGCATTTCATCGCTTGGCGGGATGCTTGGCGCGGTGTCGGCGCCGATCGCCGCGCTGGCGTTCGGCCATCAGGTCTATGCCATCGGGCTCGCCGGCCTCGCGGTGATCGTGCTGTGGCGTCACCGTGAGAATATCGCGCGACTGCGCGCGGGAACCGAACCGCGGATCGGAAAAAAAAAGGACGCCGCGTGACCCACGCCGAACGGCTGGCGCGGCTGCGGCTGATCCGCACGCCGCATGTCGGGCCGGTGAGCTGGCACCAGTTGATGCTCCGCTTCGGTTCGGGCGAGGCGGCGCTCGACGCGCTTCCCGATCTGGTCCTTCGCGGCGGAGCAGGGAAGGTGCGCATCGCACCGCTCGACATCGCGGAGCGGGAGGTCGAGCGTGTGGCTGCGCTCGGCGCACGGCATATTTTCAGCGACGAGGATGATTATTCGCCGATGCTGCGCGAGGTCGAGGGGGCGCCGCCCGTCGTCGTCGTGCGCGGCGATCCGTCCATGCTGCGCCGCCCTTGCGTGGCGATCGTCGGCGCGCGCAACGCATCGGCGGTTGCCTGTCGCTTTGCGCGCCAGCTCGCGGCCGAGCTGGCCGCACGCGACGTCACGGTGGTCAGCGGCCTTGCGCGCGGGGTCGACACCGCGGCGCATATCGGCGCGCTTGGGGGCGCGACGACGGGCGTGATCGCGAGCGGGATCGACATCGCCTTTCCGCCCGAAAACGCCGCGTTGCAGGAAAAGATCGCGAGCGATCAACTGCTCATTGCGGAGCAGCCGCCAGGGACCGAACCGCTCGCGCGGCACTTCCCGTCGCGCAACCGGATCATCGCCGGGATCGCGCACGGCACGGTGGTGATCGAGGCGGCGCCGAAATCCGGCTCGCTGATCACCGCGCGGCGGGCCGGCGATTATGGACGCGAGGTGATGGCAGTCCCCGGCTCTCCGCTCGATCCGCGCGCGCAGGGATGCAATCTGCTGATCCGCGAAGGCGCGACGCTCATCCAGACGGTCGACGACGTGCTGGAAGCGGTCGGCCCGATCGACACGCGGATGGTGCGCGAGCCGGTGCATCGTCATTATGCTGCCCCGCCCGCGCCGGTAGAGGCAGGAGAGGGCGAGCGTAGATCGCTGATCGGCCTGCTCGGTCCGACGCCCGTCGCGGTCGACGAGCTGGTGCGACAATCCGGGCAGGACGCCTCGTCTGTCCAGCTGATGCTGCTCGAGCTTGAACTTGCGGGCCGTATCGAGCGGCATGCGGGAGCGAAGATTTCGCTCGTGTGATCAATCGCATAGTCGACAAAGCACGTTCAATCTAACGCCTTGTCGCGGTTCAGCCACGGTTCAGCGGCCGAACTGCAGGCTGATGATATTGTATCACATAGTGGGGAGTTGTTGATGCGAAGCCGATTTCTGACGAGCGTAACGATGGTTGCCGTGCTGGCTTCGGCGCCCGCACCGATCCCTCTGGCGATGGCGCACTCGATACCGCCAACCGGCGAGGGCTTTTGCCGCAACGCCGCGCCCTTGCCGCAGCTCGATCCCGAGGTCCGTCCGCAGCCGCAGCAGACGAATGGCAGCATCAAGACGCGCGGGAGCGTGAAGGCCGACCGCGAGGAGGAGGTGATGGCGGTCGAGCCCGCGCCTCCGCCGCCCCCTCCGCCACCTCCACCCCCGCCGCCAATGGCTCCGCCGCCGCCATCCTATGCGGGCGATGCCGCCGAGGTCGTGGTGACCGGATCGGCGAGCGCCAGCTCCAGCAAGGCCGTTGCCGAGGCGCTTCCGCCGCCGCCGGCATCCGCTGCGCCGGTTCCCGGTTCATCTTCCGACTATTCGCGCGTCAGCCCCGGCATTGTGCCGCCGCGCCCCTATCCAAGGCCGCAGCCGCAACCCCAATCGGGCATATTGACCGCGGGCGAGCATGACGATCTGCTCAACCCCGAACTTTATGCCTCCTACGTCAATCGCAGTGGTGATCTGGGACAGGAGGTCCGCGACCTTCCGCGCGTCGATACGACGCGTGTCGTGACGGTGAAGGTCAACGACCGCAGCGGCCAGCCGATCCCCTTCGCCGACGTCGTGGTGACGTGCAGCGACGGCAACAGTATCACCATGGCGACACAGGCCGACGGTAGCGCCGTCTTCTTCCCCGGGCTCGACCGGCTGAGCGAGCGGATCACGGTGTCGGCGCGGAAAGCGGGCCGCACCATCGCCGACGCGCGTCCGGTACTGGTCGCCAATTCGGCGGGCGGTCAGCTTGTCGGCCTGACCGCTAATCAGGCCGCCACCAAGGCGACCAAGCTCGACCTGATGCTCGTCGTCGATACGACGGGCAGCATGGGCGACGAGATCAACTATCTTCAGTCCGAACTGCGATCGATCATCGGTGCGATCACCGCAAAACACCGCGACCTCGACATTCGCATCGGCTTCGTCTTCTACCGCGATCTCGGCGACGATTATGTCACGCGAACGGTCGCCTTCGATCGCGATATCGGACGCGTGCAGGGTGCGCTGGCACGGCAAGACGCCAATGGTGGCGGCGACTATCCCGAGGCGATGGATCAGGCGATGATCCGCGCGGTCGGTCAGGACTGGCGCCCCGACGCGGTGAAGTCCCTGTTGCTCGTTGCAGATGCGCCGCCGCACGACGACAAGTTCGGGCGGACCTGGGCCGCCGCCGAAGCGGCGCGCGCCAAGCGCATCCATATCACGCCGGTCGCCGCCTCGGGCGTCGCCGACAAGGCCGAATATGCGATGCGCGCGATGGCGGCCGCAACGCAGTCGCGCTATCTGTTCCTGACCGACGACAGCGGCGTCGGAAATCCGCACGCGCCGCCTGCGATCGATTGCTATCTCGTGACCAAGCTCGATGCGCTCGTCCGGCGGGTGATCGACAGCCAGATCAGCGGTCGCCGCATCGAGCCCGACGATCAGGAAATCATCCGCAGCGTCGGCAAATATGATGCCGGCAAATGCATCCTGCCCGCCGACTTCAAGTGGCAGGACGGCTGACACCGATCGACCGGCCCCGCATCGGAGGCAAGCAAATCCCTCTTGACGGGATTGCGATGCACAGCAACCCTCGCGCGCCTGAAAATGGGGCGCGGGGGAATGAAATTGCAATTCGATGCCAGCTTGGCCGCGCCGGTGGCGCGCGACGCATTTTTACACATCAAAGCGAATTGGCGGACATTCGCGCTTATCTTTCTTGCTTCGACCGCGGCGGGCGTCGGGATGGATCTGAGTTCGGCGCTCGGCGAAGCAGCGATCCTTTATGTTTTCGCTTTCACCTTCTTCAACCTCTTCTTGCAAGCCTGCATCATCATCGCAGTCTTGAAGGGGGCCGGACAAGTCGTCGCCTCGCGCAAATGGCGGATCGCTTCGCTGTTCGGAGTGGGGCTGGTGACCGGGCTCGGGATCGCGTTCGGATTGCTCGTGCTCATCCTTCCCGGCCTCTATTTCGCGGGACGCTGGTTTCTTGCCGCCCCGGCGCTGTTTGCAGAAGACATATCGATGTCCGAAGCGATCCAGGCTAGTTGGGATGCGACAGAGCAGCATTGGCTCGCATGCTCGATCATCGCGGTGACGATCTTCCTGTGTCAGGGCGTGCCGCTCGTCGCCAACATCTATCTCGTCCCGGAAGGCGACATCACGCGTATCGGAACGCTGATCGTGACAAATGCGTTGTCGCAGGCGGCGTGGGTCTTTGGTATCGCCGCTGCGGCCACCATGTATCTGACGATCGGTCGACGCGCGGCGCGCAACGCCGAAATTTTCGGTTGACGCGGCGCCCGTCGGCGCCACCCTCACGCGTACGTACGTAAGGGACAGCTAGGACTAAAGGTTTTTCATGCAATTGGTAATTGTGGAATCGCCCGCAAAGGCGAAGACGATCGAGAAATATCTGGGGCGCGATTTCAAGGTGCTGGCGTCGTATGGCCATGTCCGCGACCTGCCGCCCAAGGACGGCTCGGTCGATCCCGACGACGGTTTCGCGATGCAGTGGCAGCTGTATCCCGACAAGACGAAGCGGATGAAGGAAATCCAGGACGCGGCGAAGACCGCCGATCGACTGATCCTCGCGACCGACCCTGATCGCGAAGGAGAAGCGATCAGCTGGCATGTGCAGGAATTGCTGCGCAGCAAGAAGGCGCTGCCTGCGTCGGTTGACCGCGTGACGTTCAATGCGATCACCAAGCAGGCCGTGACCGACGCCATGGCGCGTCCGCGCGAACTCGACACCGACTTGATCGACGCTTACCGCGCCCGCCGCGCGCTCGACTATCTCGTTGGCTTCACCCTCTCGCCGGTTCTCTGGCGCAAGCTGCCCGGCGCGAAATCGGCGGGCCGCGTCCAGTCGGTCGCGCTGCGTCTGGTGGTCGAACGCGAACGCGAGATCGAGGCCTTTGTTGCGCAGCAATATTGGTCGGTGACCGGCCTGTTCGAGATGGGCGGGACGCCTTTCAAGGCGCGGCTTTCCCGCTGGAAGGGCGACAAGATCGAGCGTCTGTCGATCACCAGTGAAGCCGACGCGCGCGCCGCCGAGGCCGATGTGAAGGCGGGGCATTTTACCGTCGATGCGGTCGAAACCAAGCCGCTGACGCGCAACCCCCCGCCACCATTCACCACGTCGACCTTGCAGCAGGAAGCGGCGCGCAAGCTCGGCTTCTCCGCAAGCCACACGATGCGCATCGCGCAGGCGCTCTACGAAGACGGCGCGATCACCTACATGCGTACCGACGGCGTCCAGATGGACGGCAGCGCGATCAGCGCGGCGCGCAAGGCGATCGCGACGCGCTATGACGGGGGTTATGTTCCCGACCAGCCGCGCCAGTATCAGACGAAGGCAAAGAATGCGCAGGAAGCGCATGAAGCGATCCGTCCGACCGACTTTTCAAAGGACAAGGCGGGCAGCGGCGATCATGCCCGGTTGTATGAGCTGATCTGGAAGCGCGCGATGGCGAGCCAGATGGCGTCGGCGCGGCTTGAACGCACGAGCATCGACCTGACCGACGGCACGGGCAAGACGGTGATGCGCGCGACGGGGCAGGTCGTGAAGTTCCCGGGCTTCCTCGCGCTTTACGATGAAAGCCGCGACGATGCGGCCGATGACGACGATGCGCGCCTGCTGCCCGCGATGGCGAAGGGCGACGCGCCGGCAAAGACCGGCGTCGAGGTCGAGAGCCACGAGACGCAGCCGCCGCCGCGCTATTCGGAGGCGAGCCTCGTCAAGAAGATGGAAGAGCTCGGCATCGGGCGTCCGTCGACCTATGCCTCGATCCTGCAGGTGCTGAAGGACCGCGCCTATGTGACGGTCGAGAAGAACCGCTTCATGCCGGAGGAGAGCGGTCGCTTGCTGACCGCGTTCCTCGAACGCTTCTTCGAACGCTATGTCGGTTATGATTTCACCGCGGGGCTCGAGGAAGAACTCGATGACGTATCGGGCGGCCGCGCGCAGTGGCAGGCGGTGCTCGAACGCTTCTGGCGCGATTTCAAGCCGCGCACCGGCGAGGTGATGGAGCAGAAGCCGTCGGAGATCACTGCGGCGCTCGACGAGTTCCTCGGTCCCTATCTCTTCCCCGACAAGGGCGATGGCAGCGACCCGCGTCTCTGTCCCAATTGCGGCACCGGGCGGCTCGCGCTGCGCGGTGGCAAGTTCGGGCCGTTCATTGCGTGCAGCAACTATCCCGACTGCAAATTCACGCGCAAATTTGCACAGCCGGGCGGCAGCGATGGCGCCGATACGGGCCCCGAAACGCTGGGCAACGATCCCGACAGCGGGCTGGAAGTGACGAAGCGCAGCGGGCGCTTTGGCCCCTACATCCAGCTCGGCGATGGCAAGGAAGCGAAACGTTCGTCGATTCCCAAGGACATCCCCGGCGAGGATTTCAATCTCGACTATGCGCTGCGGCTGCTGAGCCTGCCGCGCGAGGTCGGAGTGCATCCCGAAAGCGGCAAGCCGATCATGGCGGGGCTTGGCCGCTATGGCCCCTATCTGCTGCACGACGGCAAATATGCGAAGTTGACGGGCACGGCCGAAATATTCGACATCGGCATGAACGCGGCGGTCGTTCGCATCGCCGAAGCGGCGGCGGGCGGCGGGCGCGGACGCACCAAGGCCGAGCCGCTCAACACCTTTGGTCCGCATCCGACGAGCGGCGGCGAGATGAAGCTGATGGAAGGGCGCTTCGGTCCCTATGTCACCGACGGCACGACCAACGCGACGCTGCCTAAGACGGCCGATCCGGCGACACTGACGCTGGAAGAAGCCATCGCCCTGATCGACGCGCGTGCTGCGAAGGGTCCGGCAAAGGGCAAGAAGAAAGCGGCGCCGAAGAAGAAGGCGCCGGCGAAAAAGCCCGCTGCCAAAAAGGCGACGGCGAAGAAAAAGGCCGAAGCGGAATAGTCGACTCTTCCCCTTAATTCGTCATTCCCGCGGAAGCGGGAATGACGAAATCCGGTGAGGTTAATGGTCGGCGTTCCCGATACTCCAAACCCGTGATAGAGTGGCGCATCGGGGAGACTTGTCCATGCGCCACCTGCTTGCCGCCGTCCTGCTCTTCATCCTGACAGCATTTGCGCTGCCTGCCGCCGCGCAGCCATCGCGCTACCTGATCTCGGCCCAGCCGATGACCGACGCGCCGCCCGGGACGCAGGCTTGGCGGGTGCAATATTGGACGACGAACGGCAACGGCCAGCGCTTTGCGGTCGCCGGCATCGTCGCGGCGCCGATGGAAGGGATCCCGCCCCGGCCGCGCCGTGTCATCGCATGGACGCACGGTGCGTGGGGTGTGGCCGAAAAATGCGCGCCGTCGCTCAGCCCCAATTTCTTCGAATATTCGGCGGGGATGAACGCTGTCCGCAACGGCTATGTCGTCGTCGCGCCCGACTATATCGGGCTTGGAAGCCCGACGATGCATCCGTTTCTTGTCGGGCAGGACACCGCGAATGCTGTGCTCGACGCTGTGCGCGCGGCGCGCGAAATTCCCGGCGCAGCGGCGGGGAGCAGCTTTGCCGTGTGGGGCGAGTCGCAGGGCGGTCATGCCGCGTTGTGGACCGCGACGGCCGCGCGGAGCTACGCCCCCGACCTGACGCTCGTCGCGACCGCCGCCGCCGCGCCGCCGACCGACCTCGGCGCCAATCTGCGCGAAGGCAGCGACAAGAATGCACGCGCGCTGCTCCTGTCCTTTGCGCTGTACAGTTGGTCGACGCTCTATGGCTTCCCGCTCGACAGCATCACGAACCGTACCAATCAGGGTATCATTCGCCGGCTCAGCGAGAATAATTGCGTTGCGTTCAACAAAAAGCCCAAGCTCGGGACGATCCTTGGTATCCTGACCATCGCGCGTGCGACGAAGGGCAAGGATATCGAAAAGATCGAACCCTTCGGCGCCTTCGAACGTGCGAACAGCGTTGATCCCGCGCGCGTACCCGGGCCGCTGCTGATCGCACAAAGCAGCAAGGACACGATCGTCGCCCCCGCAGTGACGCGCAAGTTCGCCAAGGCGGTTTGTAAGCGCGGAACGCCGACACGGTGGATCGATATGACCGGCGACCATGGTGCGAGCGCCAAGGACAGCGCGCAGGAGACGATCGGCTGGATCACTGCGCGCTTCGACGGAAATCCGCCGCCAAACGACTGTCGCCGGATCTGATTTCACCTGCCCGAAAGCAGGGCAGCGGCTTCGCATTTTCCGTTACGGTAACGGAGGCATACGTGATAGCTTTCCTCTCCCGATAACAGGGATTTGGGAGAGCGGACATGGCAAGCTTCAAATTCTTCCACTCGTCGTTGACCACATTGGCGCTGTTGACGACTGCCGCGCCTCTGCCGACCTTTGCGCAAGATGTCCTGCAGGACGATGACGAGAGCCTCGGCGAGGTGATCGTCACTGGCGCCCGCATTCGCCAGGGAGGTGCCCAGGATATACAGCATTTCCGGTCGACGGCGCTCAGCGCAACGACGTTGCCGCGCCCTGAATCGCTGACCGTCGAAGGCCTGCTCGGCGAGCATGACCTGACGCTTCCGGCGGGCGGCAATTGTGCGCAACTCTTTTGCCTCAACGTACAGGCAATGGCCGCCAGTCTGCCGACACGGCCCGACGATCTCATGTTTCTCGGCATGGCGTTCGACAGCAATATCGATGCGGCAAGTTGGAAGCGCGAACCGCTGAGCATCATGGCGGTCGTCGACCGGTCGGGATCGATGTCCGGACCGCCGATCGCGAATGTGAAGGCGGCCTTGCACCAGATGGTCGACGAATTGGGGCCGAAGGACCGGCTTGGCATCGTCATCTATGGCACCAATTCGAATATCCATCTCGCTCCGATAGCGGCGGCGGCAAACAAGGATGCGATGCACGCCGCGATCGACAGCATCGCGATCGACGGCTCGACGTCGATGGAAGCCGGGCTGACGCTTGGCTATCAGGCCGCCTTTGCCGAAGCCGACCGGTTCGACGGCAAGGTGCGTATGATGCTGTTCACAGACGAACAGCCCAACACGGGCCGCACCGATGCAGGCAGCTTCATGGCGATGGCCGAGGATGCGTCGAAGCGCGGGATCGGGCTCACGACCATCGGCGTCGGTGTGCAATATGACGGTGCGCTCGCGATGAAGATTTCGAGCGTTCGCGGCGGGAACCTCTTCTTCGTCGCCGGCCCCGACAAGGGCGCCCAGCTGATGCGGGACGAGTTTCGCAATATGGTGAGCGAAGTTGCGCACGACCTCGTCATGACGCTGACCCCGCATGCGGGCTATCGGATCAGCGGTGTGTTCGGTGTCCCCGACGGGCTGATGACCGAGGGCAAGGATGGCGCAATCGCGATCACCGTGCCGACGGCCTTCCTGTCGTCGAACGGCGGCGGCATCTATGCTTCGCTGGGCAAGGCCGAGGGGCGCGCCCACTTGCCCGTGGTATCGCTCGCGGACGGGGCATCGCTGATGGATGTTTCGCTGACCTATGTCAGCGCGCTCGACGGAAGCAAGCATGGCGACAAGCTCAGCATCGGGGCACCGACGGCTGAGCCTGCGGCCAACCTGCGGCTCGCGCAGACGCTCGTCGATCAATATCTGGTGATGGATGCAGCGACGCGGGCCTTCCATCGCGACGGCAACGCCAAACAGGCGTTCGCGCTGCTCGACGGCCTCAATACGCGTCTTTCCGGTGTCGACTATGCCGACCTGAAGGACGAGCGTGCGCTGGTGGAGACGATGCGTGGCAAGGCGGCGCTCTATGCCGGTTATAGCGGCGAGGTGCCGAAGGACATGCAGCCGATGCGTGTCCTAGGAAAATGGCGTGTCGTGTCGCTCAACGGGGTCGAGGATCTGTCGCGCCACGACGTGATGGAGTTTACCGACGACGAGGAGGTCATCACCTATTTCCAGCGTCCGCTGCGCGGCGACGACGAAATGTATCAGGATTTCCAGATCAACGAGCGGGAAATCTATATTCCCGACGGCGATTTGCGCGTGCGCTATTGGGTCGATGGCGACCGGCTGCGGATGCGATCCAGCGACGGGAAGGTCCGGATTACGCTGGTGCGCGAAACGACGAGCTGAACCGGGAGGGCGGCGCTTGGGGCGCCGTCCTCAGTCGACCCAGTCGAGCCCCATGTCGCGATAGACGCCGCGATCCTCGTCCCAATTTTCCTTCACCTTGACGTGAAGGAACAGGTGAACCTTACGGCCCATCAATTCGGTCAGTTCCGCGCGGGCGCGGGCACCGATTTCCTTGATCCGCGCGCCGCCCTTGCCGAGCACGATCGCGCGCTGATTGTCGCGTGCGACGAATATCTGCTGATGGATCTCGGCGCTGCCGTCGGGGCGCGTCTTGAACAGTTCGGTCTCGACCGTCGACTGATAGGGCAGTTCCTCGTGAAGCTGGCGATAGAGCTGCTCGCGGGTGATTTCGGCGGCGAGCATGCGTTCGGGCGCGTCGCTGACCTCGTCCTCGGGAAAATGCCACGGTCCCTCGGGCATCAGCTTCGTGAGATGCGCCTTGAGTTCGGGCACGCCGTCGCCGCTGCTCGCTGCGATAAAGAAGGTTTCGTCGAACGCGACCTTGCCGTTGAGCTCGGTCGCGATCGTCAGCAATTTGTCCTTCTTGGTCAGGTCGACCTTGTTCAGGATCAGATATTTCTTCTCGGGGCGGTTCGCGATCCCTTCGAGCACGCGTTCGACGCGGCCCGTCAGCTTTGCCGCGGCATCGACCATGACCAAGATCGCCTCGGCTTCCTCGAGGCTGCTCCATGCAGCCGCAACCATCGCGCGGTCGAGCCGGCGCGTCGGCGCGAAGATGCCGGGCGTGTCGATCAGGATGATCTGCGTTTCGCCCTCCATCGCGACGCCCATCAACCGCGTGCGCGTCGTCTGCGCCTTGGGGCTGACGATCGCGACCTTCTGGCCGACGAGTGCGTTGACAAGCGTCGATTTGCCCGCGTTGGGCGCGCCGACAACGGCGACGAAACCGCAATGCTGGGTCATAATTTCATTCCTTCGAGTTCGGCGAGCAACGCCGCCGCCGCGGCCTTTTCCGCCGCCTGTTTGCTGGCGCCTTCGGCTTCGGCGCGGGCGAGCTTTCCGACGCTCACCGCGATACGAAACCGCGGGGCATGATCGGGGCCTTCGCGCGATACAATCTCATATTCGGGCGGACGGCGCTTGCGCGCAAGCGCCCATTCCTGAAGCGCCGCTTTCGGATGCTTCGGCGCGGTCTGTTGCCCATCGATCATCTCGTTCCAATGGGCCAGGATGAATTGCCGCGCCGCATCGGCGCCCTTGTCGAGCCAGAGCGCGCCGATCAGCGCCTCCATTGCGTCGGCGGCGATATTGTCGCTGTAGCGACCACCGTCGTTGCGCGCCTGCGCACCGAAACGGATCAGCGCGGTGAGGTCGAGCTTGCGCGCGACCGCGGCGCAGGTGGCACCCGATGCCAGGACATGCAGCCGTGACGACATCTCGCCCTCGCTCGCGGCGGGGAAGCGGGTGTAAAGTTCGGACGCGATCACGAGCCCGAGGACGCGGTCGCCAAGGAATTCGAGCCGCTGGTAATCGGCGCGCCCGGTGCTGCCGTGCGTCAGCGCCAGATCGTAAAGCGCCGGGTCACCCGGAGCGCCGCCGATGATGCCGGCGAGCGCCCCGGTGTCGAGGGGATCGTTCAAAAACCGTCCCCGATCCGTTCCCAGCGCGCGGCGGTGAACCAGCTGATCGGGTTGATCCAGCTCGCCGATCCGTCGGTCGAGAACATGCCGACCAGCGCATGGCCGACGAGATTTTCTTCGGGCACAAGGCCGATTCCCTGATTTTCCATCGCGGGGAAACGGCTGTCGGCGCTGCGGTCCCGGTTGTCGCCCATCAGGAACAAATGCCCCTCGGGCACGACGACGAGCGGGGTATTGTCCTCGGGGATCGTCGTGATGTCGAGGATGTTATAGCTTTTTCCGTTCGGCAGCGTTTCGCGGAACTGCTTGTACCGGCACTGGCGCTGGCCGTTGGCGGCGACCTCTTCGAACTCGGGCGAATAGCAGGGCAGGGTGCCCGTCGCGCGCGACGCATCGATCATGTTCTGCGTCACGGGAATCACGAAATCGGCGATCGCCTTGCGCTGCACGGGCTTGCCGTTCAGCCAGACGATGCCGTCCTTCACTTGCACGCTGTCGCCGGGCAGGCCGATTACGCGCTTGATATAATCATTGTCGGCGACCGGCGGTGCCTTGAATACGACGACGTCGCCGCGCTCGGGGGTGCGCGCGAAAATGCGGCCGGGGATCAGCGGGACGCTGAACGGCAGGCTGTATTTCGAATAGCCATAGGCCATCTTGTTCACGAGCAGATAGTCGCCGATCAGCAGTCTCGGCTGCATCGATTCCGACGGAATGTTGAACGGCGACAGGAAAAAGCTGCGGAAAATCAGTACCGCGATCGCGAGGAGCGCAAGAAAGCGGACCGTGTCGACCGCCTCTTCCTTCGCCGAAACCGGTGCAGGGGTCGGCGTGGGCGGCACGGGCGCAGTCGGGGGCGTCACATCGGCGGTAAAGCTGGCATTGGTCATGTCGCGGCATTGGCGATGAATAGGTTGCCACGTCAAGCAAATATCGGCGGACGACACTGGCGCGAGGATGGCCGCGGGCCTAGAGAAAGTCGGCGATTCACTCCCCCTTCGAGGACAACAGACGATGACAACCGCACCCGACGCCTGGCAGGCCCTCTCCGACTGGCGGCCGCAGAAGCTGATCGATCTGGTCGCGGCCGATCCCGACGCGCGGCTGCAGGCGCTGGTGCGCAATGTCGCCGACATTCGGTTCGACTTCGCCAAAACCCATCTCGACACCTCGGCGATCGCAATCCTGTCCCGCCTTGCCGAAACGCAGGATTTTGCCGGCCGCCGCAAGACGCTCTTCTCGGGCGGGATCGCGAACCCGACGGAGGACCGCGCCGCCGAGCATAGCGCCGAGCGCGGCGACGGGGCGCCCGAGTCGGTCCATGCCGCGCAGGCGCTCCATCAGCGGATGCGGATGATGATCGATGCGATCGAGGCCGGGGCATTCGGCGAGATCCGCCACCTGCTCCATATCGGTATCGGCGGATCGGCGCTTGGCCCCGACCTCCTCATCGACGCGCTCGGCCGCCACAGCGATCGCTATGACGTCGCGGTGGTATCGAACGTCGATGGCGCCGCGCTCGACGAGGCCTTCGCAAAGTTCAGCCCCGAGCATACGCTTGTGGCCGTGGCGTCGAAGACTTTCACGACGACCGAAACCCTGCTCAACGCCAATTCCGCGCTGCAATGGCTCGAAGAGGCCGGAGTGGTCGACCCGGTCGGCCGCTTCATCGCGCTGACCGCGAAGCCCGAGCGCGCGATGGAATGGGGCATCGACGAAACGCGCATCCTGCCGTTCAACGAAAGTGTCGGCGGCCGCTATTCGCTATGGTCGTCGATCGGCTTTCCCGCTGCGCTCGCGCTCGGCTGGGATGCCTTTGCCGACCTGCTCGAAGGCGCAGCAGAGATGGACCGCCATTTCCGCCTTGCCGACGGGGCCGACAATATCTGCCTGCTCGCCGCTTTCGCGGACCAGATCTATGCGAACCGCCTTGGCTGCCAGACGCGTGCGGTCTTCGCCTATGACGAGCGGCTTCGCCTGTTGCCCTCCTATCTTCAGCAACTCGAAATGGAATCGAACGGCAAGTCGGCGACCTTCGACGGCCAGCCGGTGTCGCGGCAGACCGCGCCGATCACCTGGGGCGGCGTCGGCACCGATGCGCAGCATGCGGTGTTCCAGTTGCTGCATCAGGGCACGCATCTGACGCCGGTCGAATTCGTCGTCGCGCGCGAGCCCGATCACTTGCTCGACGACGCCCATCATGAAACGCTCGTCGCCAATTGTATCGCGCAGGGTGCGGCGCTGATGACCGGCCGCTCCAGCGAGGACGGCGCGCGCAATTACCCGGGCGACCGCCCCTCGACGACGATCCTTCTCGACCAGGTGACGCCGCGCAGCCTCGGCGCGCTGATCGCCTTTTACGAACATCGCGTCTTTGCCAATGCCGTGCTGCTCGGCATCAACCCCTTCGATCAGTTCGGGGTCGAGCTGGGCAAGGAAATGGCGAAAGGCCTTGCCGAAGGGACGGTCGAGTTCGATGCGGCGACGCAGGCTCTGATGGCGGCTGCGCTTGGCGATTGACGCCGCGCCGCTGTCACTGAATGCAAAATTCGATTGGCAACCCGGCGCCGTGTAACCACATAGGCGCCGGGCGCGAATGCCTGCCTGTCCAATCCAGGGGTTATCCATGAGCGATTTCGACTATGATCTCTTTGTCATCGGCGCCGGTTCGGGCGGCGTCCGCGCTTCGCGCATCGCGGCCTCGCACGGCGCGCGCGTTGCGGTAGCCGAAGAGTATCGGGTCGGCGGCACCTGCGTCATTCGCGGCTGCGTGCCCAAGAAATTGCTCGTCTACGGTGCCCATTTCGCCGAGGATATCCACGACGCGCGCAAGTTCGGCTGGGACGTGCCCGAGTGCAAGTTCAACTGGCCGGTGCTGCGCGACAATGTGCTCGCCGAAGTCGACCGGCTCGAAGGCCTGTATGGCCAGACGCTCGACAATCACAAGGTGACCGTCCTCAGAACGCGCGCGACGGTCGTCGGGCCCCAGAAGGTGCGCCTCGCCGACGGAACCGAACTGACGGCGGGGCGCATCCTGATCGCGACGGGCGGCTGGCCGCATGTTCCCGAATTTCCGGGCAGCGAACATGCGCTCACCTCGAACGAGGTGTTTCATCTCGAAACGCTGCCGAAGCGGATCATCATCGCGGGCGGCGGCTATATCGCCAACGAGTTCGCCGGCATTTTCAACGAATTCGGTAGCAAGGTGACGATCGTCAATCGCGGCGACACGATCCTGCGCGGCTATGACGAACAGATCCGCGACCGCCTGCTCCAGATTTCGATGACCAAGGGCATCGATTTCAAGTTCAACGCGCCGTTCCAGTCGATCGAAAAGAATGACGATGGGTCGCTGACCGTGAAGCTCGAAGGCTGCGAACCGAT
This sequence comes from Sphingopyxis sp. YR583, assembly GCF_900108295.1. Taxonomy (NCBI): domain Bacteria; kingdom Pseudomonadati; phylum Pseudomonadota; class Alphaproteobacteria; order Sphingomonadales; family Sphingopyxidaceae; genus Sphingopyxis; species Sphingopyxis sp. YR583. Next base: position 254,118 of record NZ_FNWK01000002.1, read on the forward strand.
GCAGGCCGATGCGGTGCTCGTCGCTGCGGGCCGAGTTCCGAACAGCCGGGGCATCGGGCTCGAAGAGGTCGGCGTCGAACTCGACAAGGATGGCGCGATCAAGGTCGACGAGCGCAACCAGTCGTCGGTGCCGAGCATCTTTGCCGTCGGCGACGTTACCAACCGTATCCAGCTCACGCCCGTGGCGATCCGCGAAGGCCAGGCCTTCTCCGACACCTTCTTTGGCGGCAAGCCCACGGTGGTCGATTATGCCAATGTTCCGAGCGCGGTGTTCAGCCACCCGCCGATCGGTGCGGTCGGCATGACCGAGGCCGAGGCACGCAACAAGCTGGGCAGCATCCGCGTCTACACAAGCGATTTTCGCGCGATGAAGAATGTCCTTGCGGGTCGGAACGAGCGTGCGCTGTACAAGATGATCGTCAACGCCGCGACCGATCAGGTCGTCGGGCTGCACATGATCGGCCCCGATGCGCCCGAAATCCTGCAAGCGGCGGCGATCGCGGTTAAGGCCGGGCTGACCAAGGCCGACTTCGACGCGACGGTCGCGCTGCACCCGAGCATGGCCGAGGAACTGGTGCTGCTGAAATAAGGTTTCGGCCAGCAACCCGCTTGCGCTATTCTTCCGATATAACGAGCGAGGGGAGGGGCGCATGGCGGGAACGGCATTGGTCACCGGGGGCAGCGGCTATATTGCGGGCTTCCTGATCCGGCAGCTGATCGACAATGGGTGGACGGTTCACACGACCGTTCGCAGCCTGAAACGCGAGGACGAGGTTCGCGGCTGGCTGAATGTCGACAATGCGAAACTGCGTTTCTTCGCCGCCGATCTGGAAAACGACGCTGGCTGGGCGGAAGCGATGGCCGGATGCAGCCATGTCGCACATGTCGCATCGCCTTTTCCGCTCGACGTCCCGAAACATGCCGACGATCTGGTGATCCCTGCGCGCGAGGGTGCGCTCCGCGCGTTGCGGTTCGCAAAGGCGGCGGGTGTCAGGCGCTTCGTCCTGACCTCTTCGATGGCGGCGGTCGCCTATGGCCATGGCAAGGCGCGCGATTTCTATGACGAAGCCGACTGGAGCAACCTCGATAACCCCGAGGTCATGCCCTATCCGCGATCGAAGACCGTTGCCGAACGCGCCGCGCGCGATTGGGTAGCGGCCGAGGGAGGCGATATGGAATTTGCTTCGGTCAATCCCGCCGCAGTGTTCGGACCGCTGCTGTCGGACGATCTGTCGACTTCGATCGAAGTCGTGAAGCAATTGCTCGAAGGAAAGGTGCCGATGTGCCCCGATGTCGGCTTTGGCATCATCGACGTGCGCGACGTCGCCGACATGCATTATCGGGCGCTGACCGTCGAAGGGATCCGCGACGAGCGTTTCGTCTGTTCGGGCGCTTTCCTGAAATTCGTCGATGTCGCGAACGTCCTGACCGCCAATCTCGGCGAACGCGCGCGCAAGGTGCCGACGCGCAAGATGCCCGACTGGCTGCTCAAGGCGCTCGCGATCTTTCGCCCAGAACTCAAACAGGTCGTCGCCGAACTCGGCAATGTTCGTGGGGGTGACAGCCGCCATGCAATGAAGACGCTCGGCTGGACGATGCGACCGCCCGAGGAAGCGATCCTCGCGACGGCGCATAGTCTGATCGATCGAGGGATTGTAAAAGCCTAGGCGATCGTCGGAACGATCCCGCCCTCGGCACGGATCGCGGCGCCGTTGGTGACAGCGGCGAGCGGGCTGGCGAGATAGGTCACCATCGCCCCGATCTCGTCGGCCTCGATCAGGCGGCGGATCAGCGACAGCGGACGCAATTCGTCGAAGAAGGCCCTCTCGCGCTCGGCCTCAGGGGCATCGGGGTTCGAGACGACCGAGCGAATGAAGTCGGTGATGCCTTCCGAGCGCGTCGGCCCCGGCAGCACGCTGTTCACCGTTACACCCGTGCCTCGGGTTTGCTCGGCAAGCCCGCGCGCGATGGTAAGCTGCGCGGTCTTGGTCATGCCATAGTGGATCATCTCGGCGGGCGGCAGCAGGCCGCTTTCGCTGGCGATGAAGATCACGCGGCCCCAGTTGTTCTCTAGCATCTTCGGGAAATAGTGCCGCGACAGGCGCGCGCCGCTCACCACATTGACCTCGAAAAGACGATGCCAGTCGGCGTCGCTGATCTCGGCAAAGGGCTTGGCTTCATAGATGCCGAGATTGTTGACGAGGATATCGACCGAGGGAACTGCGGCGATCAGCGCGTCGGCACCCTCGGCCGTGGCAGGGTCTGCGAGGACGGGGCGGATCGTGCCGGCCTGCAACAGTTCGGCAGCCGCCTCGTCGAGTTTCTGCTGGTTGCGGCCCGTGATGACGACGTCGACGCCTTCTTCGGCAAGGCGCTTGGCGATCGCGAAACCGATGCCGGCGGTCGATCCCGTGACGAGGGCTGTCTTTCCTTTGAGTTTGAGGTCCATGTGGAAATTCCTTTCGTGCCTTGGTTCTGATTGGATGCCCCGAAGATAGCGCTTCGCGCCATTGTTGATTAGAATGCGCCTCGTCACTTCAGTGGTGATTCAAAATCAGGAATGGTGATGGACAATCGGTTCGGCGATATCGAGACCTTCCTTGCGGTGGCCAACGGCGGCAGCCTTGCATCGGCGGCCAAGGCGTTGCGGCTGACGCCCTCCGCGGTCAGCCGCAGCATCGCGCGGATCGAGCAGCGACTTGGCGTCACGCTGATGCTCCGGACGACGCGCTCGCTTGCGCTGACGGTGGACGGCGAAGCCTATCGCGACCGGATGAGCGTGCTGCTCGCCGATATCCGGTCGGTCGAAGCAGGATTGGGACAGGAGCAGCAGGGGCCGCGCGGCCTGCTCCGCATCAACGCCTCGCCGTCGATCGGCACGATGGGCCTGTTGCCGATCCTGCCGCGCTTTACCGCGCGCTATCCCGATATCGTCGTCGATCTTGCGCTGTCCGATACGATTGTCGATCTGGTCGAGGAGCGGGCCGATGTCGCGATCCGGATCGGCCCGCTACGCGATACCAGCCTGCGTGCGAAGAAGCTGGGGCACAGCCGGATGGTGCTGGTCGCCAGCCCCGATTATCTTGCGCGCCGCGGCGTCCCGCAGACGCCCGACGACCTCGATGCGCATGATTGTCTGCGTTTCAGCTTCCGCCGGTCGGTCGACAGTTGGCCTTTTCGGCTTGGCGACAGGATCGTTCAGCGACCCGTTCATGGCAGCTTCTTCGGCAATTCGGGCGAAGTGGTGCGGCAGATGGCGGTCGCCGGTGGTGGCATCGCGCGCCACGGTCATTTTCACGTCGCCGGCGATCTGAACGCGGGGCGGCTTGTCGAGGTGTTGCCCGACTATAGTCCCGGCGACGGCGAAGACATTCACGCGCTTTACGCGCCCGAAGACCGCGCCGCCGCACGCATCCGCGCCTTCCTCGATTTCCTCGACGAGGAGCTGGCGATCGCCGGCTAACCGATACGGTACGGCACGACGCCGCGACGGTCGGGATCGACGAGGATCGGACGATCGCTCGGGGGAAAGGCGCGCTGGTCGCAATCGTCGCGCGGACAGATGCGGCATGACAGGCCGATCCGCGCCGCCGCCTGCGGCGCCTCGACATCGACGCCGTCGGCATAGACGAAGTCGGCGGCATATTGCGCTTCACACCCCAGCGCGACGGCATAGCGGCGGGGCGAACGCGCATAGCTGCCCGATGGCTTCACCAACCCCTTCGCCATCGAGACGTACCGTTGGCCGTCGGGTGTCTCGGCAAGCTGGAACAGGATGCGGTCGGGGATCGCCGCGGCTTCATGGACGACCCACAGCGGGCACGCGCCGCCGAAGCGCGCGAACTGCAGGCGCGTCGCGCTGTGTCGCTTGGTGATGTTGCCCGCCATATCGACGCGGCAGAAGAACATCGGAATGCCCCGCGCGCCGGGGCGCTGCAGCGTTGAAAGGCGATGGCACGCCTGCTCAAAGCTTACGCCATATTCGAGGCGCAGCCGGTCGATATCGTGGCGCACCGCGCGGGCGCTGGCACGAAACGGTCCATAGGGCATCAGCACCGCGCCCGCCGCATAATTGGCGAGCCCGACGTGCAGTAGCTGGCGTGCCGCGGCGGTGCGGAGCGGCGACGCTTCCACGACCGCCGCAATCTCGTTTGTCAGCGCCAGTGCGGCCAACTGGTGCGCGAGCTGGAACCGGCGCGTTTCGGCAGGCTGTGACGGATCGATCACCAGATGCCGCATCGTCGCGTCGAAGTCGCGGAGCGCCTGCACCTGGTTGTAGACGATCGAAATGCCGAGCGCGTCGCGCAGGCGCCGTTCGATCGTTTCGATCGCGGGTGAGGGTTCGCGTCCACGAAGCTGCGCAGCCAGCGTCTCGGCGGCGCGGTCGATGCTGTCGACATAATTGCCGGCATCGTGGAACCAGTCGCGCACCTCCTCCCACGGCAGGCGGCTTCCCTCGGCGGTCCCGCCGGTCAATGCTTCGTCGATGATCTGGAGGCGCTGGCCGGCGCGGCGATAGGCTGCGTGGAGCGCGACAAACTGGTCGGCAAGCTGGGGCTGCTGGAGTGCGGCGCGCTCGAGTTGTTCGGGGGGAAGGGGCGACGTCGCGAACAATGGGTCGGCGGCGGCCTCGCGCAGCGCTCCGGCGCGGCGGTCGCCCGCGTCGGCGGCGACCTCTTCCCATTCGAGCGGGAACAGCTTTTGCAAACGGTCGAGAAGCGCGGGCGTCAGCGGGCGATCGTCATGTTCGATCTGGCTGAGATAGGAGGCCGAGATGCCGAGTTGCGCCGCGAAATCGGCCTGCCGGATCGCGCGGGTTTCCCGAAGTTGGCGAAGTTGTCGCCCAGCGTAGAGGCGGGTTGGTTGCATGGCGCGGACACTACTTTGCAAAGTCATACTTTGCAACTTTGCAAATTCACATTTGCATCCGCGTCCCGGCGGGGGCAGACGGCGCATTCGACACTATCGGAGAGCTGCATGTCCGCCAATATCGCCGAAATGGAACGCCGCCGCGCCGCCGCCCGACTGGGTGGTGGGCAGAAGCGTATCGACGCCCAGCATTCCAAGGGCAAGCTGACCGCGCGCGAGCGCCTCGACGTGCTGCTCGACGAGGGTTCGTTCGAGGAACTCGACACCTATGTCGAACATGATTGCGTCGATTTCGGCATGGACGCGCAGAAGATTCCGGGTGACGGCGTCGTCACCGGATCGGGCACGATCAACGGCCGCCTCGTCTATGTCTTCAGTCAGGATTTCACGGTTTTCGGCGGGTCGCTGTCGAAGCGTCATGCCGAAAAGATCTGCAAGGTGATGGACAAGGCGATGCTCGCGGGCGCGCCGGTGATCGGCCTTAACGACAGCGGCGGCGCGCGCATTCAGGAGGGCGTCGCGTCGCTCGGCGGCTATGCCGACGTATTCCAGAAGAATGTGCTGGCGTCGGGCGTCGTGCCGCAGATCAGCCTGATCATGGGTCCGTGCGCGGGCGGCGCGGTTTACAGCCCCGCGATGACCGACTTCATCTTCATGGTGAAGGACAGCAGCTACATGTTCGTTACCGGCCCCGATGTTGTCAAAACGGTCACGAACGAAGTGGTGACGCAGGAGGAGCTGGGCGGTGCGATCACGCACACGACCAAAAGCTCGGTCGCCGATATCGCGTTCGAAAACGATATCGAGACTTTGCTCGCGACGCGCGATTTCTTCGATTACCTGCCCGAAAATAACCGCAGCGGCGTCCCGGTTCGCCCGACGAGCGACCCCTATGACCGCGAGGACAAGAGCCTCGACACACTGATCCCCCCGAACGCGAACCAGCCCTATGACATGCACGAGCTGATCCGCAAGACGGTCGACGAGGGCGATTTCTTCGAGGTGCAACCGGCCCATGCCGGCAACATCATTTGCGGTTTCGGTCGTATCGAAGGGCGCACCGTGGGCATCGTCGCGAACCAGCCGCTGGTGCTGGCGGGCGTGCTCGACATCAACTCGTCGAAGAAGGCGGCGCGCTTCGTCCGCTTCTGCGATGCGTTCGAGATTCCGATCATCACCTTTGTCGACGTCCCCGGCTTCCTGCCCGGCACGGCGCAGGAGTATAACGGCATCATCAAGCATGGCGCGAAATTGCTCTTCGCCTATGCCGAGGCGACGGTGCCAAAGATCACGGTCATCACGCGCAAGGCCTATGGCGGCGCATATGACGTGATGGCATCGAAGCATCTGCGCGGCGATTTGAACTATGCCTGGCCCACCGCCGAGATCGCAGTGATGGGCGCGAAGGGCGCGGTCGAAATCATCTTCCGCAGCGACATCGGCGACCCCGAAAAGATCGCCGAGCGCACGAAGGAATATGAAGACCGCTTCGCCAACCCCTTCGTCGCTGCACAGCGCGGTTATATCGACGAGGTGATCTACCCGCACTCGACGCGCCGCCGGATCGCACTGGGGCTGCGGAAACTGCGCAACAAGCAACTCGAAAACCCGTGGAAGAAGCACGACAATATTCCGCTTTAACGATGTGGTGTGACGCCCGGCACATCGCTGCCCTAGGGCTGGAGGCAAGAGCAGGAAGCGGCTACGCTGCCGCGATGGTCTTGATTTTCCAATGAGGTTTGAAAATGCGTAAGCTTCTTCTCCCCCTGTCGATCCTTCCGCTTCTGGCTGCGGCGCCTGCTGCATGGGCCTTCGATCCCGACACGCCGGTCGGCGAAAAGCCCGAGGCTTTCCCGGTCAAGCTTGGCGACGAGGAAAATACGACGATCGGCGCCGCCTTCCGCACCGCATTCGGGCTGGAGAAGGGCGCGGCGCCCGAAGCAGTGCGCGAGATCGACGAGCGGACCTATCATTTTCGTCCCGTCGCGATCCACACGATGGAGAATAATGTCGCCGCGCTGCTGAGCGTCGGATCGCTCGAGGATGCCGGGCACAGCGAAGGCGGCCTGAACGCGATCCACTATCTGAAGGGCAGCCCGACGGGCTGGGTGAAGCAGGGCGAGTGGATGGATGTCGGCGCAGTCGGCACCGTCGGCAATGGCGCGACGAGCTGGGCCTTCACCGGGCTGCTCGCGGCGAACCCCTATCTCGTCACCGCGGGCGGCGGTGTTTGGCAGGGCTGCCTTGTGAGCAGCGCGGTCGTGACCGAGCTGACGCCCGAAGGGCCGGTCGATCGCGGCGGCTTTACCGATGCCATGAGCTCGGGCGCGGGGTTGGGCCAGACCGAGCAGGGATATGACGGGCAGATCGTGGCGGCGGTGCCGGGCAAGAGCTTCACCGTCGGTTATACCGGCACCAAGGCGTTCAAGCAGCAATATGTGCTGAAGGACGGAAAATATGCGCTCGTGGGCCCAGAAAAAGTCCCGGGCTGCTGAGGAGAATGAAATGAAGCTGGGTCGCCTCAATCATATCGGCGTTGCGACGCCGTCAATCGCCGACAGCATCGTCTTTTACCGCGATGTGATGGGGGCCACCCGGATTCACGACCCCTTCGACCTGCCCGATCAGGGCGTGAAGGTTTGTTTCGTCGACACGCCGGGCACCGATGGCGCGCTGAACGGCACACAGATCGAGCTGATCGAGCCATTGCCGGGTAATGCATCGATCGCCGGCTTCCTGCAAAAGAACCCCGCAGGAGGGCAGCATCACATGTGTTATGAGGTTCCCGACATCCATGCGGCCAAGGCGGAGTTCGAGGCGCTGGGCAAGCGCGTGCTCGGCGAGCCGCGTATCGGCGCGCACGGGACGCCGATCTTCTTCCTCCACCCCAAGGATATGGGCGGGGTGCTGACCGAGATTATGGAAACGCCCAAAGAGGCGCATTGATTAGTGTTCCCCGGCGAAAGCCGGGGCCCATGACTGCACGAGGCCCCGGCTTTCGCCGGGGATCACAATAAGAGACTGCATATGACCGACAAGCCGACCATCGACCAATGGGCCGCCGCCGCCGACAAGGAAGTGAAGGGCAAGAACCTCACTTGGGCGACGCCGGAAGGGATCGACGTCAAGCCGCTGTACACCGCGGAGGATGTGCAGACCGACCCCGGCCTGCCCGGTTTCGCGCCCTTCACGCGCGGCGTGCGCGCATCGATGTATGCCGGGCGGCCGTGGACGATCCGGCAATATGCGGGTTTCTCGACCGCCGAGGAATCGAACGCCTTTTATCGCCGCAACCTTGCGGCGGGGCAGAAGGGCCTGTCGGTCGCTTTCGACCTCGCGACGCACCGCGGTTATGATAGCGACCATCCGCGCGTCGTCGGCGACGTCGGCAAGGCGGGGGTCGCGATCGACAGCGTCGAGGACATGAAGATCCTGTTCGACGGCATCCCGCTCGACCAGATGTCGGTGTCGATGACGATGAACGGCGCGGTGATCCCGATCCTCGCCTTCTTCATCGTCGCGGGCGAGGAGCAGGGGGTCGACCGCAAGCTGCTCGACGGGACCATCCAGAATGACATCCTGAAGGAGTTCATGGTCCGCAACACCTATATCTACCCGCCCGAGCCGAGCATGCGGATCATCTCGGACATTTTCGGTTACACCAGCCGCGAGATGCCGAAGTTCAACAGCATCTCGATTTCGGGCTACCATATGCAGGAAGCCGGCGCGACGCAGGTGCAGGAGCTGGCGTTCACCATCGCCGATGGCGCCGAATATGTGCGCTATGGCGTCGCCAGCGGCCTCGACATCGACAAGTTCGCCGGGCGCCTGTCCTTCTTCTTCGCGATCGGCATGAACTTCTTCATGGAGATCGCGAAGCTGCGCGCCGCGCGCGTGCTTTGGCACCGCGTGATGACCAACCTCGGCGCCAAGGACGAGCGGTCGAAGATGCTGCGCACCCACTGTCAGACGTCGGGGGTCTCGCTCACCGAGCAGGATCCATACAACAATGTGATGCGCACGACGATCGAGGCGATGGCCGCGATGCTCGGCGGGACGCAGTCGCTGCACACCAACGCGCTTGACGAAGCGATCGCGCTGCCGACCGACTTCTCGGCGCGCATCGCGCGCAACACGCAGATCGTCATTCAGGAAGAGACCGGGATGACCAAGGTCGTCGACCCGCTCGGCGGCAGCTATTATGTCGAAGCGCTGACGCAGGAACTCGTCGACAAGGCGTGGGAGATTATCGAGCGCGTCGAGAAGGAAGGCGGCATGGCGAAGGCCGTGGCCGCGGGCTGGCCCAAGGCGATGATCGAGACGGCTGCTGCTGCACGGCAGGCGCGCGTCGACCGCGGCGACGATGTGATCGTCGGGGTGAACAAATATCGCCTGAAGGACGAAGACCTTCTCGAAACGCTGGAAGTCGACAACACCAAGGTCCGCGAGGCGCAGGTCGCGCGGATCAACAAGACCAAGGCGGCGCGTGACGAAGCGGCATGCCAGGCGGCACTGAAGGCGTTGCGCGATGCCGCGGCGGGCGAGCAATCGATCGAGAACAACCTTCTCGCGCATGCGGTCGAGGCCGCCCGCGCCCGCGCGACGCTCGGCGAGATTTCGTCGGCGATGGAAGAGAGCTTCGAGCGTTACGGTACGCAGCCGACCCCGGTGAAAGGCGTCTATGCCGCGCCCTATGAAGGCGACAACCGCTGGCAGCAGGTTCTGGACGGCGTGAAAGCGGTCGAACGCCGGATGGGACGCAAACCGAAGCTGCTCGTCGCGAAGATGGGGCAGGACGGTCACGACCGCGGCGCCAACGTCATTGCCTCGGCCTTTGGTGACATGGGCTTCGACGTCGTCTCCGGTCCGCTCTTCCAGACGCCTGAGGAAACCGTCGTGCTCGCGCTCGACAGCGGCGTCGACGTCGTCGGCGCGTCGAGCCTCGCCGCGGGCCACAAGACCTTGATCCCCGAACTGATCGGCAAATTGAAGGAAGCCGGGCGCGGAGACATCAAGGTGATCGCGGGCGGCGTCATTCCGCCGCAGGACTATCAATATCTCCGCGACGCCGGCGTGCAGGGTATTTATGGCCCCGGCAGCAATGTCGTCGAATGCGCCGCCGACGTACTGCGCCTGCTCGGCCACAATATGCCGCCGCTGGAGGATGCCGCGTGATCGCATCGCTCGGCCTGTTGATCGCCGCCTTGTCGGCCGCTTCGGCGGACGCCGAACCGGCGAGCCGTCCGAGCGCGTATCGCAAGGATGTCGCGGTCGAGCTGATCTATCGTCAACAGATCGACGATGTGTATTTCACCGACTGGTACGGCCGTATCGAAAAGGCCGACGGCGCCTGGCGCGACATCTATTTCGAGACGAGCGACAAATTTGTGAACAAGGGGCTGGTCCGGATCAACTGCGACGATCCCGAGGCCGATATCGACTTCACGCTTTATAGCGTCGGCGAATATGGCGCTGCCGAAGACGCGCGTCAGGTGACGATCAGCTATGGCGACCGTCGCCCATGGGCGGACGGCAATTATCAGGACATGTTCGGCGAAACGCCGACGATCGAATTTTACGGCGCCGCGCTCGAGCGCTTCTGCAAATAACATCAAAGGGTCAAAATCCATGAACCTCTCCCAAACTGCCCCGCAAGACGATCTTCCGCGCACCGACTGGACGCGCGAGGAGATCGCCGAGCTGTTCGACCTGCCGTTCGACGAGCTGATGTGGGAGGCGCAGGGCGTCCACCGGCGTCACCACGCGCGCGGCGAAGTCCAGCTTTGCACCTTGCTCTCGATCAAGACCGGCGGCTGCGTTGAGGATTGCGGCTATTGCTCGCAGTCGAAGAGCGCCGACAGCGGGCTGAAGGCGACCAAGCTGATGGACGTGCGCGCGGTGCTGCAATCGGCGGCGCAGGCGAAGGATTCGGGATCGAAGCGCTTCTGCATGGGCGCCGCCTGGCGTAACCCCAAGGAGCGTGACATGCCCGCGATCGTCGAGATGATCGAGGGTGTGCGCCAGATGGGTATGGAAACCTGCATGACGCTGGGCATGCTGACCAAGGAACAGGCGCAGACGCTCGCGGTCGCGGGGCTCGATTATTATAATCACAATATCGACACGAGCCCGGAGAATTACGGGAATATCATTTCGACCCGGACCTTTCAGGACCGGCTCGACACGCTGGAGGAAGTCCGCAACGCGGGGATCAACGTCTGTTCGGGCGGGATCGTCGGGCTCGGGGAAAACCGTCAGGACCGCGTCGGCTTCATCCACGCACTCGCGACGCTCGAACGCCACCCCGAAAGTGTGCCCGTCAACGCGCTGGTGCCGGTGAAGGGCACGGTGCTCGGCGATATGCTGGCGGACACGCCGCTCGCGAAGATCGACGATATCGAGTTCGTCCGCACCATCGCGGTCGCGCGCATCACGATGCCGAAATCGATGGTCCGCCTGTCGGCGGGGCGCGAGAGCATGTCGGAAGCGACGCAGGCGCTCTGCTTCATGGCGGGCGCGAACAGCATCTTCACGGGCGACAAGCTGCTGACGACCGGCAACCGCGGCGACAATGCCGACGCGGCGCTGTTCGCGAAGCTGGGGATCGTGCCGATGGTGAGCGAAGAACCGATGCGCGCGCAGTTGGAGGCCGCGGAGTGATCCTGTCCACCCTGTTCGCGCTGGCTGCTGTCGCGCAAGATCCCGAGGTCGATTGCGACAATGCGATGGCGCAGTTCGAGCTCAATGCCTGCGCCTACAAGGAGTTCGAGCGCGCCGACGCGGCGATGAATGCGCAGTGGAAGGTGACGGCGGCGCGGATGAAGGAGCGCGACGCCGAATTCGACCGCTCGCAGGACAACCGCCCCGGCTATTTCGACACGCTGCTTGCCGCGCAGCGCGCGTGGCTGACGTACCGCGACAAGCAATGCGCCAGCGAGGGCTACACGATGCGCGGAGGCTCGGCCGAGCCGATGGTTGTCAGCGGGTGCCAGCGGCAGTTGACCGAAGCGCGCACCAAAGAACTCAAAGATCTGATTGAGGAATATTGAGAGAGATGTTCAAGAAAATCCTGATCGCCAACCGCGGTGAAATCGCCTGCCGCGTCATCAAGACCGCGCGCCGTATGGGCATCGCGACCGTCGCCGTCTATTCGGATGCCGACGCGCGCGCGCCGTTCGTGCAGATGGCCGACGAGGCGGTGCATATCGGGCCGTCGCCGGCATCCGAGTCCTATTTGATCGCCGACAAGATCATCGCGGCGTGCAAGGAAACAGGCGCCGAGGCGGTGCATCCGGGCTATGGCTTCCTGTCCGAGCGCACCAGCTTTGCCGAGGCGCTCGCGAAGGAAAATATCGCTTTCATCGGCCCGCCGGTGAATGCGATCGCCGCGATGGGCGACAAGATCGAGTCGAAGAAACTCGCAAAGGAAGCGGGCGTCAACGTCGTCCCGGGTTTCGTCGGCGAGATCCGCGATACCGAGCATGCGGTCGAGATTTCGAACGAGATCGGCTATCCGGTGATGATGAAGGCCAGCGCCGGCGGCGGCGGCAAGGGCATGCGCCTCGCCTATGACGAAAAGGACGTCCGCGAGGGTTTCGAGGCGACCAAGCGCGAGGGGCTCAACAGCTTCGGCGACGACCGCGTCTTCATCGAGAAGTTCATCCTCAACCCGCGCCACATCGAAATCCAGATCCTCGGCGACCAGCACGGCAACACCCTCTACCTCAACGAGCGCGAATGCAGCATCCAGCGCCGCCATCAGAAGGTCGTCGAGGAGGCGCCGTCGCCCTTCGTGACCGAGAAAATGCGCAAGGCGATGGGCGAACAGTGCGTGGCGCTGTCGAAGGCGGTCGGCTATTACAGCGCGGGCACGGTCGAACTGATCGTGTCGGGCGCCGATCCGACGGGCGAGAGCTTCTACTTCCTCGAAATGAACACGCGCCTGCAGGTCGAGCATCCGGTGACCGAGGCGATCACGGGCATCGACCTCGTCGAACAGATGATCCGCGTCGCCGCGGGCGAAAAGCTCGAGATGACGCAGGACGATATCAAGATCGACGGCTGGGCGATCGAGAACCGCGTCTATGCCGAGGATCCGTACCGCGGCTTCCTGCCCTCGACGGGGCGGCTGGTGCGCTATCGCACCCCGGTTCCGGCATGGGAAGGCGACGAGCGCGGCGTCGATGGCGTGCGCGTCGATGCGGGGGTCGAGGAGGGCGGCGAAGTGTCGATTTTCTACGACCCGATGATCGCCAAGCTGGTGACGTGGGGCAAGACACGCGACGAAGCCGCCGACCTGCAGATCGCGGCACTCGACCGCTTCGAGCTCGAAGGGCTCGGTCACAATATCGATTTCGTCTCGGCGATCATGCAGCACCCGCGCTTCCGCTCGGGCGAACTGACGACGGGTTTCATCGCCGAGGAATATCCCGAGGGTTTCCACGGCGCACCGACCGACGCCGATGTCACGCGCGCGCTGGCGGCGATCGCGGGCTTCATGGCGTCTGCCGAAGCAGACCGCGCGCGGCGTACGGACGGCCAGCTCGGCGACCGGCTCGAGCCGCCCTCGAAATGGCAGGTTTCGATCGACGGCACCGCGCACAAGGTCAAGATCGGCGAGAAGCATATCAAGGTCGATGGCGACCGGATCGATATCGCGCTCGAATATACGCCGGGCGACCGGCTCGTCGTGGCGGAGATCGAAGATAGCGAACTGGCGGTGAAGGTCGCCAAAACGCGCACCGGCTGGAAGATGACGACGCGCGGACATATCCACGACGTCCGCGTGCTGCCCTGGCATGTTGCGTCGCTCGCGGGCCATATGATCGAAAAGATTCCGCCCGATCTGTCGAAATTCCTCATCTGCCCGATGCCCGGCCTGCTCGTCACGCTGCACGTCGGCGAAGGCGACAAGGTCGAGGCCGGCCAGCCGCTCGCGACGGTCGAGGCGATGAAAATGGAAAATATCCTGCGCGCCGAAAAGTCGGGCGTGGTGAAGAGTGTCAACGCGGCGCAGGGCGACAGCCTGGCGGTCGACGCGGTGATCCTCGAGATGGAATGACGCCATGCACGTCAACCACGATCAGGATGCGCCGGCAGCGGAGGCGATCGGCTTCGACGATTTCCTCCGCGTCGACATCCGCGTCGGCACGATCGTGGAGGCGGAGCCTTTTCCCGAAGCGCGCAAGCCCGCGTTCAAGCTGAAGATCGACTTCGGCCCCGCGATCGGGGTGAAGAAGAGCAGCGCGCAAATCGTCGACCGCTATGCGCTGGAAGACCTCGCGGGGCGGCAGGTTGCCGCCGTCGTGAACTTCCCGCCGCGCCAGATCGGCAAATATATGTCCGAGGTGCTGACGCTCGGCTTCGCCGACGAAGACGGCGCGGTGATCCTCTTTGCCCCCGACCGCGCGGTGCCCAACGGGTCGCGCCTCTTCTGACCTTTCCTGCGCCCCGCATCGCGGCTAGTCTTGCGAAGGGAAACAGGGGAGAGGGACCATGACTTTACCGGTAACCGCGTTCGTGGCCGCCGTTTGCGCGCTGCTATTGCTTGTCACCGCGATCGACACGGTACGTCAGCGACTGCGGGTAAAAGCTGCATTCGGCGACCATGGCGATGCCAAGCTGATCAGCGCCAGCCGCGCGCACGGCAATCTCGCCGAATATGCGCCGATCACGATCATCCTGCTCGGGCTGCTCGAAACCGCGCGCGCCAACCATATGGCGTTGATGGTCATCGGCGCGACCTTCCTTATCGGCCGCGTCGCGCATGTTATCGGTCTTTACACGCCGTCGGAGCCGGGCAAGGCGCCGCTTGGACGGCAGGCCGGCGTCCTTGCGACTTTTGGCGCCTTGCTGGTTCTCGGGGCTTGGACGCTGTGGATTCTGTTGACGACGAACCTGTGAATTCATCGTCACCCCGGACTTGATCCGGGGGCCATGCCTGCTCGGCCTCATGGATGCCGGATCAAGCCCGGCATGACGAAAAGGATCAGTCCACCAGCGCCACCGCGCGGATCCAGCCCGCGCTCGCGCGCTCGATCTTCACCGGGAAGCAGCTGAAGGTGAAACCCGTGGCCGGAATGGCGGAGAGATTCGTCAGCTTCTCGATCTGATAATAAGGCCGGATACGTCCGGCCTTGTGACCTTCCCAGATGATCGACGGATCGCGCGTTTCCGCCCAGCGCTTCGCTGTGTGACTGAACGGCGCGTCCCAGCTCCACGCGTCGGTGCCGACGACCTGCACGCCGCGTGTCGTCAGGTACAGCGTCGCTTCGGCGCCCATGCCGCAGCCCTGATCGGTGAAATTGTCGGTGCCATAGATCGCGCCCGACTGGACAAGCACGATGTCGAGCGGTTGGAGGTCGTGCCCGATCCGCGCGAGTTCGGCCTCGACTTCGGCGCCGCTCACGACATGACCGTGCGGGCGATCCGAAAAGTCGAGCTTCACGCCCGGACGGAAGAAGAGATCGAGCGGCGCCTCGTCGATCGACGGGGCAGGCGAGGCGCCGCTGTCGGTCGTCGAATGATAATGCCAGGGCGCATCCATATGCGTGCCGTTGTGCGTACTGAGCGACAGCATCTCGACCGCCCAGCCTTCGCCATCGGGCAGGTCTTCGCGGGTCAGCCCCGGAAAGAACATCGCGATCTGCTCCCATGTGTTTTCATGGGTCATATAGGTGATGTTCGGGCGCATCACCGGCGGGTCGGATATGACGTCGTTGGTGATCGGGATGGAAAGATCGATGAACTGCATGGGCGCCATCCTGCCACCGGAATGACGCTACGCCAAGAAGGCTTGCGCGGCGGCATCTGCCCGGTAGAGAAGAGCGAAAGCTCCATGCAATGGAGCGGGGGAGAGCCTGATGACCGAGAGTGCCGCCACCGGAAACGGGACCGTTTACGAACCGACCGCGAAAGACATTCGTATGGTCATCGCCGCCTCGTCGGCGGGCACCGTGTTCGAATGGTATGATTTCTTCATCTACGGCACGCTCGCGGCGATCATCGGCAAGGCCTTCTTCCCCAGCGACAATGCGACGCTCGAGATCCTGCTGGTGTGGGCAGGGTTTGCGGTCGGTTTCGGCTTCCGGCCTTTGGGTGCCGTGCTGTTCGGCTTTCTCGGCGACCGGCTCGGGCGCAAATATACGTTCCTTGTGACCGTCACGCTGATGGGGATCGCCACCGCTGGCGTCGGGATGATCCCGTCGGCGGCGACCATCGGCATCGCGGCGCCGATCATCGTCATCCTCCTGCGCGTGCTGCAGGGGTTGGCGCTCGGCGGCGAGTATGGCGGTGCGGCGGTCTATGTCGCCGAACATTCGCCGCCCGGAAAGCGCGGTTTCTATACCAGCTTCATCCAGGCAAGCGTCGTCGGGGGATTTGTGCTCAGCCTGATCGTCGTGCTCGGCTGCAAGGCGCTGATGTCCGATGCGGTCTGGGAAAGCTGGGGCTGGCGCGTGCCCTTCCTGCTCTCGCTCATCCTGCTCGCCATCTCGCTGTGGATGCGGCTCAAACTGTCGGAAAGCCCTGTGTTTCAGGCGATGAAGGCGCAGGGAGAGATCGCAAAGAATCCCGTGAAGGAGAGCTTCACCTACCCCGGCAACCCGCGGCGTATTTTCATCGCGCTGTTCGGTATCGCCGCGGGGCTGACCGTGATCTGGTACACGGCGATGTTCTCGGGCCTCGCCTTCCTCAAGGGACCGATGAAGGTCGAGGACACGGCTGCTGAAATCATCGTCGGCGTCGCGGCAGCGCTCGGCATGGGTTTCTTCCTCTGGGCGGGCCGCATTTCCGACCGGATCGGACGGAAAAAGCCGATCGTCTGGGGCTATGCCGCCACGCTCGTGCTGCTTTTTCCGCTTTTCTGGCTGATGGGCAGCGTCGGCAATCCCGCGCTGACGGCGGCCGCGGAAAAGGCGCCCGTGGTCGTTACCGGGTCGCAGTGCAGCTTCGATCCCTTCGCGCAGAAACAGGAAACCCTCTGCGGAAAGACGCTGGGTGAGCTGACCAAGCTGGGCGTCCCATATACGGTCGTCGACAGCGGCAGCAATTTCGACAGCGCGAGCGTCACGATCGGCGGGCGCGAGGTTGCGGGCGAAGACCCGGCGGTGCTGAAGCCGGCGCTGGAGGCGATGGGCTATGATTTCGAAAAGCAGATCCCGGGGGCGTTTGGCATCATAGTGATCCTCGTGGCGCTGCTTGGCCTCATCGCGCTGTCGGGTTTCACCTATGGCCCCGTCGCGGCGCTGCTGTCCGAAATGTTCCCGCCGCACGTCCGCTATTCGTCGCTGTCGATCCCCTATCATCTGGGGACCGGCTATTTCGGCGGATTCCTGCCATTGATCGCGAGCTTCATCATCGCGAAGACGGGCAATGCCTATTCGGGGCTCTGGTACACCTGGGGCGTCGTGCTCGTCGCCTTCCTCGTCACCGCCTTCATGCTCAAGGATCCAGTCGAGGGGCAGTGGGACAAGCCGGCGGCACGCTGACCACCCCATTGGCGCAGCCCGCGAAGCTGTATAGGGGCGTGGCATGATCGCAATCCCGTCGCCGCTCCGCCTCCGTCTCGACAGCGATGCTCTGGTCGCCAACTGGCGCTGGCTCGCCGCGCAAAGCGGTTCGGCCGCATGCGGTGCGGCGATCAAGGCCAATGGTTACGGCCTTGGCGCGCGCGACGTCATGCTGCGCCTTGTGGCTGCGGGCTGCCGTGACTTTTTCGTCGCCAACTGGATCGAGGCCGCATCGCTGATGCCGCTGCCTGCAGGCGTGTCGCTGTCGGTGCTGCACGGCGCCGGCGCGAGCGACATGATCGCCGCGCGCACGCTACCAGCACGTCCCGTGCTGAACAGCATGGAACAGGTCGCGCGATGGCGCGAGGCCGGTGAGGGGCGGCCATGCGACGTCATGGTCGACACCGGGATGAACCGCCTTGGCCTTCGCATCGATGAAGCGATGGGCGGCGCGCTCGACGGGCTTTCGATCGAAACCCTGCTCAGCCATCTTGCGTCGGCCGATGAGGACAGCGCGCAGAACGCGCAGCAACTGGCCGCCTTTCGAAGCCTCTGCCATTCTGTCCCGGCGCGGCGATACAGCCTGGCGAACAGCGCGGCGATCTGCCTCGGCCCAGATTATGCCTTCGACCTCACACGACCCGGCATCGCACTTTATGGCGGGATGCCGCGCGAGGAAGCGACAGGACATATCCGGCAGGTCGTTTATCCCGAGGCGCGCGTGCTGCAGGTCCGGACCGTGCGCGAAGGCGAGGCTGTCGGCTATGGCGCGTCATGGACCGCGCCCCGCGACAGCCGGGTCGCAATCGCAAACATGGGCTATGCTGACGGCTTTCTGCGCTGCCACGCCGGGACAGGCGCCGGGGCGACGTGGCAGTCGCATGCCTTGCGGCTGATCGGGCGCGTGTCGATGGACCTTATCGCCTTCGACGTGAGCGACGCCGGGCCGGTGGGCGAGGGCGACTGGCTCGCGCTCGATTACGACCTTCCGCAGGTGTCGACGGCGAGCGGCCTGTCGCAATATGAATTGCTTACGGGACTTGGCGCACGTTTTGAGCGCCGCTGGATGTAGAAGCCAATCCGGTCGAACCGGATTTCGCAGCCAGCTTTCCGGATAAAAAAAAGGGCCCCGAACTCGCGTTCGGGGCCCGATTTTTTATCCGATCCCGGAGGATTAGAACTTGAACGAACCATTCACGAAGAAGGTACGGCCACGATAGTCGTAACCCGAGTAAAGCGGGGCGTTACCGATGGTCGTGTAACCGATCGCCGAGATGCGCGGCGGCTTCTTGTCGAACAGGTTCTGCACACCAGCCGTGATCTCATACTTCTCGGCGATGTTGAACTGGACCGACGCCGAGTGCAGGAAGTAGTTCGGCGCTTCGAGATAGTAGTTATCGCGATAGGCCTGAACCAAATCCGGATCCGAAACACCCGTCAGTTCGTCATAAGCGAAGAACTTGTAGGTCCGGTCGCGGTCGCCATCGATCCAGTCGAGGCCGTAACGCAGCGTCACGTTGTTGAAGCGGTACGTCGCGTCGAAGGTACCAACCCAGTCGGGGTTCACGACCGTGCCGTTCATGTCGGTCAGGAACTCTTCGGGGAAGAGGCGGCTCGACTGTTCGGTATATTTCGTGATGTTGGCATTCAGCGTGAAGCGGCCGCCGAACAGGTCACGCGAGTAACGACCGTTGAACTCGAAACCCTTACGGATATCTTCCGACAGGTTGACGAAGCTGCTCGTCACGGTGAGCGCGTTGTTCGCGTCACGTTCGACGAAGCGGCAGAAGCCCTCGTTCACATTGAAGTTGGGATCGCCATAGCAGCGGTTCAGGATCGTCGTGGCGTCGAGATCGGCCACGCCGTTGCTGACCTTGATGTCGAAATAATCGAGCGACAAGGAAAGCTGACCAACCGACTCAGGCAGGACGGGGCGAATGACAACGCCGACCGACCAGTTCTTCGAGGTTTCGGCCTCGAGGCCCGCATCGGCACCGCCGACGCGGAAGGTCGTGATACCGCTGGTCTGCTGGAAGCCAACCGGCAGGCCGATTGCGACGCAGTTCGCCGAGATGATCTGCTCGTTCGGCGACTGGTCGGCCGCGGGCGGCAGATCGTCGCAGGGATCGAGCGTGCTGCCAAGGAAGCCGCTCGTCGCACCGAGGAACTGTTCGGCGAGAGCCGGAGCGCGATACGACGTGCCATAGCTGGCGCGGAAACCGAAGCCACGGATCGGTTCCCATTCGGCCGCGACCTTGAAGGTCGTGTCCGAGCCATAGGACTTATAGTCGGTATAACGGCCCGAGGCAGTCAGGTTGAGGCGGTAGAAACCGGGCGTATCCGCGAGGAGCGGAATGAAGATTTCACCGTAGACTTCCTTGACGCTGTCCTTGCCGACCGTCGGCGTGCCGGCGGTCAGGCCGAGCAGGTTGCCGTTGATCGAGTTCGGATCGGGCTGGTCGTTGATGCTCTGCTTGCGATATTCGGCACCCAGCGCGAGCTGGACATCGCCGCCGGGCAGCGCGAACAGCGGGCCGTCGACGTTAAACGCGAAGGTCGTTTCGCGGAACTTCGTATTGCCGATCGTGTTGACAAGGATCCAATCCTTGAAGTCCTGCGGCAGGCGGCCGCCGATGACGTCGGCCGAGAGTGCCGGAGCGGCAATGCAATTCGGGTTCGTTGCCGAGCTGGCGCAGCGGAACGTACCATTGCCGTTGCTGACGACGTCGAGCGACTGGGCGAGACGATCGATCAGGAACGATTGGATCTCGTAGCGGCCGTCGTTCCACGATTTGCCGACATAGGCGTCATAGCGCCACTGCGGCAGGAAGAAGTCGCCGCGAACGCCGCCCGACACGCGAGCATAGTCGACCTGCTGACGCGAGTCGGTCAGGCCGAAACCGATGAAGGCGCGAGCCATAACGTCGCGGCCGCCCGAGGTTTCGTTCGGCGCGAGGAGGCGGGTTCCCTGACGGAATTCGACGGGCAGCAGTTCGCTTCCACGGACATAGTCCAGCGAAAGCTGGCGATACAGCGGCGACGACGACTTGCGGCGGGTGACCAGCACTTCACCATAAACTTCGGCATTGCCGAGAATGTCGGTGTTGTAGGTGCCCGACAGATAGCCGGTGTAGATTTCGGCGCTGGTGATCAGCGGCTCTTCCTGCGACGCAGGATCGAACGTATCGCGATCATAGGTGCCGACGCCGAGGTAACCCGGGAGCGGGCCGGTCGTCTGACCCGGGGCCGGAACGAAGCGGTTGAAGGTGCCGACCGCGCCGCTGGTGCGACCGATCCCCGGGCGTGCCGAAACACCCAGCGTGTTGATCGTCACGCCGCCATTGTCGAGCGTGAAGCAGTTGCGCGGATCGCCGACCGGGAACGCGTCGCCCGATCCGAATTCCGAACCTTCACCGTCGAGGAAGCCGCCGATCGGGCACTTGAGCCACGGCACGTCGCCCAGCGACAGCTGGCCGCGCTTACGATATTCGACCGAGCCGATGATGCTGAGACGGTCGGATTCAAAACCGAACGAGGCGGCGACGCGCTTGTCGATGCCTGCGCCGACTTCGGGCACGTTCACCTGACCTTCGATGTTCAGGCCACGCAGCTTGTTGTCGGTGATGATGTTCACCACGCCGGCAACGGCGTCCGAACCGTAAACCGACGAAGCGCCGGCCTTCAGGACTTCGATGCTGCTGACGATCGCGGTCGGCAGGACGTTAAGGTCGGCCGCGAGAACCGAACCGCGCGTGCCGCCCGGCGCCAGACGGCGACCGTTGAGCAGGACAAGCGTGCGGCTCGGCCCGAGGTTGCGCAGGCCCAGCGTGTTGGCGCCGGTGCCGCCGTCGGTCACGAAACCGCCGTAGAAGTTGTTGATCTGGCCCGAACCCTGGGTGACGGCGTTGCTCTGCAATGCATCGGCCGCGCTGTTGAAGCCTGCCTGGGTGATTTCTTCGGCCGTCACGACGGTGATCGGTTCGGCGACCGAGAATTCGTCGCGGCGAATACGCGAGCCGGTGACGACGATTGTGCCATCGCTGGTATTCTCTGCGGTCGTCTGGGCAGTTTCGCT
Organism: Sphingopyxis sp. YR583; assembly: GCF_900108295.1. Classification (NCBI taxonomy): domain Bacteria; kingdom Pseudomonadati; phylum Pseudomonadota; class Alphaproteobacteria; order Sphingomonadales; family Sphingopyxidaceae; genus Sphingopyxis; species Sphingopyxis sp. YR583. The sequence goes on from NZ_FNWK01000002.1 coordinate 275,571, forward strand.
CTGCGCCATGGCAGGCATCGCAGTAAACAAAGCAAGAGTCAGGGCAGAGCCCTGAACTAGCAGGCTAGTCTTTTTCATGATTTAATTCCCCGGTTGGCCGTTCAAAAAAAGGGAGTGAACGGCTTGACACCAAGAAAGACAGAAATTTTCGGGCACACAAGCCTTTGATGAAGTTTTTCTGACACTCTGCAGACTCCGATGCGTCGCTGTGGCTTTTTCGCAACAGATCGGCGGCGGGGAATGGATGCGCGCTTGAAATCAAAGTGCTGCGCAGTGAAATGAATGACTGCAACCTCCGCTCTGAAGCGAGAAAAATGCCAGAAATTTGATATCCGATGTAACTATATTGCGTATCACATGGCTGCGCCTGCAAAGGCCTGTGATTTGCTTTGCTGGCGCGTGTGAACGCTGTCCTGAAAGGCCTTTTCAGCACCTGTCAGGGCGAATCGCTCCATTTCGGGAGCCTGTCGGCCGAATTTGCGCATGTTGCGACGCATCAATATTTGATGCTAATGCAGGACTTCGAACCCGCGGCGGCGCGATCCGTCATTATCCGGGCACACAAGGAGCGCAGGTCAAAATGGCGAAGTCCAGGGCGGGGGCGACGGAAGATGACGTCGTCACGATCAAGAAATACGCCAACCGGCGGCTCTACGACACCGAGCGCAGCTGCTACATCACGCTTGAGGATCTCGGGACCATGGTCCGCGACGGCCGCGAATTCCGTGTCGTCGATGCCAAGAGCGGCGACGACATCACCCACAATGTCCTGACGCAGATCATAATGGATGAGGAAACACGCGGCGAGACTCTGTTGCCGGTCAATTTCCTGCGCCATCTGATCGGCATGTACGGCGATAAGATGCAGTCGATGGTGCCGCAATATCTTGAAGCGTCGATGACCGCGTTCCGCAAGAACCAGCAGGATGTCCGCTCGGCATTCGAAGGGGCGCTTGGGTCGAACCCGCTCGCGGAACTCACGCGGCGCAACATGGAAATGTTCCAGCAGGCGGCGGGGGCGTTCATCCCGGGTGCTGGCGGCAGCAAGGCCAAAGACGCCGAAATCGCGGCGCTCAAGGCCGAAGTCGCCGAGCTCAAGGCGGCGCTCGCCAAGAAAAATTAATCGGGCGACCAACGCGCCCCAGTTACGGAAACACAAAGATTATCATGGTCAAACATGCGCTCAGCGTAACCCGGCAGGCCGACTTTGCGGCCTGGTATCAGGAAGTCATTGCCGAAGCCGACCTCGCCGAGGAATCGGGCGTCCGCGGTTGCATGGTGATCAAGCCGTGGGGCTATGGCATATGGGAACGGATCCAGACGATCATGGATGCCGGTATCAAGGACATGGGCGTCCAGAACTGTTATTTCCCGCTATTCATCCCCTTGAGCTTCTTTGAGAAGGAAGCCGATCATGTCGATGGTTTCGCAAAGGAAATGGCGGTCGTCACGCACCACCGGCTGATCCAGGACGGCAAGGGCAAACTGATCCCCGATCCCGAAGCGAAGCTGGAAGAACCGCTGATCGTCCGCCCGACGTCGGAAACCGTGATCGGCGCGGCGATGAGCCGCTGGGTCCAGTCGTGGCGCGACCTGCCGCTGCGCGTCAACCAGTGGGCGAATGTCGTGCGTTGGGAAATGCGGACACGCATGTTCCTGCGCACCGCCGAATTCCTCTGGCAGGAAGGCCATAGCGCGCACGACAGCAAGGAAGATGCGCTCGCCGAGACGATGCGCGCGCTCGAACTCTATCGTAGTGTTGCCGAAGGCGCGCTCGCGCTGCCCGTGATCGCAGGCGAAAAGCCCGAGAACGAACGCTTCCCGGGGGCGGCCGCGACCTATTCGATCGAAGCGATGATGCAGGACGGCAAGGCGTTGCAGGCCGGGACGTCGCATTATCTGGGGACGGGCTTTGCCGAGGCGGCGAATATCCGCTTTCAGGACAAGGAGGGCGGCCACAGCCTCTGCCACACCGTCAGTTGGGGTTTTTCGACCCGCACCATCGGCGCCGTCATCATGACGCATGGCGACGACGACGGCCTGCGTTGCCCGCCGCGGATCGCGCCGCACCAGATTGTGATCGTGCCGATGCTCCGCGACAATGAGGAGGATCAGGCGATCCTCGACTATTGCGCCTCGCTTGAAAAGGAATTGAAGGCGCTCGACGCGTTCCGCGAGCCGGTGCGTGTGCTGCTCGACACCAACGCCAACAAGGCGCAAACCAAGCGCTGGGGCTGGGTAAAGAAAGGCGCGCCGATCATTCTCGAAATCGGCCCGCGCGACGTCGCCGGCGGCAATGTCGCGGTGATCCGCCGCGACCGGCTTTACAAGGACGACGGCAAGCTCAACAGCGCATTCGTGCCACGCGGAGAATTCGTCGCGGCCGCGGTCGCGACGCTCGGCGAGATCCAGGACAATCTCTACGCCGAGGCGAAGGAACGTCTTCATGCCAACATCCGCCGCGATGTCACTGATCTTGCGGCGCATTATGCCGGCGAGGACAAGTTCACCGGTTGGGTCGAGGTGCAATGGTCGCGCCCGACCGACGCGGTCCTCGACGGGATTGTCGAGCAGTTGAAGGCGCTCAAGCTGACGATGCGCAACACACCGCTCGATGCCGATCCCGCCGATGGCGCCTGCTTCTTCACGGGCGAGCCCGCGGTCGAACGCGTGCTCATCGGGCGGACCTATTAATTGGCGAAACGGCAAAAACCTGCCGGGTTGCCGACGCCCGACCAGATTCTTCGCTTTATCGAAGAGAGCAAGGATGCGGTCGGCAAGCGCGAGATCGCGAAACATTTCGCGCTCCACGGTAACGAGAAGATCGCGCTGAAGGCGCTGCTCAAGGACATGACCGACGAGGGGCTCGTCGATCTGGCTCCGGGGCGCGCCTTTCACAAACATGGCGGTTTGCCGCGCGTAACGGTGCTGCGTATCGTCGCGATCGAGGGCAGCAACCTCTGGGCGGTGCCCGATCGTTGGGAAGGCGCCGGTCCCGCACCGCGCCTGCGTGTGATGGAACAGGGCCGTAGGGGCGCACTCGGCGTCGGTGACCGCATCCTTGCGCGCACCGAGGATCGCGGCAGCGGCCATGTCGCGCATCCGATGAAGCGGCTCGCGGCAAGCGCCGAGACGGTGATCGGCGTCCTGGTCGAAGATGTCGGCCCTGGCGGCAAGCCGATGATCTGGCTGCGCCCCGCCGACAAGCGCGCGCGCTATGACTTTGCCGTCGCCGTCAAGGGCGATGCCGATATCGGCGATCTTGTTCGCGCCGAACTCACCGGGCGCGGCGCGGCGATCAAGGCGAAGGTCATCGACCGGATCGGCGATCCTTTCGCCCCCAAATCGCTGAGCATGATCGCGATCGCACGGCACGAAATTCCGCATATCTTCGGCACCGAGACGCTCGCCGAGGCGGAAAAGGCGGCGAACCTGCCGCTCACCTCCGACGGACGCGAGGACCTGCGCGACCTGCCGATCGTTGCCATCGATCCGATCGACGCGCGCGACCATGACGATGCCGTCTGGGCGATCCCCGATGACGAACCGGGCAACAAGGACGGTTTCCGCGCGATCGTCGCGATCGCCGACGTCAGCTATTATGTCCGCCCCGACGGCGACCTCGACCGCGAGGCGCGGCGGCGCGGCAACAGCGTCTATTTCCCCGACCAGGTCGTGCCGATGTTGCCCGAAACGCTGTCGGCAGGCGTCTGCTCGCTGAAAGCCGGGCAGGACAGGGCGGCGATGGCGTGCCACCTTGTCATCGACAAGCATGGCAAAGTGACGTCATGGCGTTTCGCACGCGCGCTCGTCCGGCTGCGTGCGAACATCGCTTATGAACATGCGCAGGCGGCCTATGACGCCGATGCTGCGCGCGATGAATGGGACGCCGACGTGCTCCCGACGCTGAAGAATCTGTGGGCCTGCTGGGCGCTGCTCGCAAAAGCCCGTGCGGCGCGTGCACCGCTCGATCTCGACCTCCCCGAACGTCAGGTAATCCTCGACGAGCAAGGCCGCATCGCCGAAATCCGCGTCCGCGACCGGCTCGATTCGATGCGGCTGATCGAGGATTATATGATCGCGGCGAATGTCGCGGCGGCCAAGGCGCTTGAGGCGAAGAAATCGCCCGTCATGTACCGCATCCACGAACCGCCGAGCCGCGAGAAGCTGGTTGGCCTTAAGGATTATCTTGAAACCTTCGAACAGAGTTTCTCGCTCGGGCAAGTGATCACGCCGGCCGTGTTCAACCGCCTGATCGACGGCTTTTCCGAAGATGACCGGTTGCCCGAGATCATGCAGGCGATCTTGCGCAGCCAGACGCAGGCCTATTACGGCCCCGCGAATGCCGGCCATTTCGGTTTGGCGCTGGGCTCCTACGCGCATTTCACCTCGCCGATCCGCCGCTACGCCGACCTGATCGTCCACCGCGCGCTCGTCGACAGCTACAAACTCGAAGTGCCCGGCAAGCCCAAGGGACTGCCCGCGCGCACCGGCCTCGGCGAAGCCGACGCCAAGGGCCTGTCGCGCATCGGCGAGGCGATCAGTGCACTCGAACGCCGAGCGATGGAGGCAGAGCGCGAGACCGTCGACCGCTATGTCGCCGCCTATCTTGCGAGCAAGACCGGCGAGATTATCGTCGCGCGCATCACCGGCGTCCAGCCCTTCGGCTTTTTCGCGACCGTCGACGGGCTTGGCGGCGATGGGCTGGTGCCAGTCTCGACGCTCGGCAGCGAACGCTTTTTCTATGACGAAGCCGCGCGCAGCCTCGACAGCGAGCATGGCCGCGTCAGCTATACGACCGGGCAGCGAATCGAACTGCGGTTGATGGATGCGAACCCCGTCAGCGGCGCGCTGCGTTTCGAGCTTCCCGATGCGCCCGAGGGCGGCTTTCGCAATCGCCCGCCGCGCCGCGATGGCGTGAAAGGGAAGGGGCCAGGGAAAGACAAGGCGGGCAAGCATATGGTCGGCAAACGTGGCCGGCCGGCGAATATCAAGCACAAGGGCAAGCGCCGGTAGCGCTACCGCTCGGCGAGCTTCCGCAGCAACGCCGCGCTTTCCGCATCGGCGGGGAAAAAGGCTTCGATCGCCAGTTCCGACAGCGTAATATCGACTGGTGTTCCGAAAATCGTCACCGTCGATACGAACGAAATCCGCCCCGCAATCGTGTCGAGGATGAGCGGCACCGCAATGCCATTGGCATGCGCAACGCCATTGTCGTTCGCTTCGACCGTATAACCCGTCAGTTCGGCGCGCAGCGCGATCAGGCCCGCATCGGCGCTCGCCTCGATCTGCAGACCCAGCCGGTGCAGGATATGCGCACGCCATTCGCCATGGTTGACGATCTGCGGCGCCAGCCCCTCCGGGTGCAGCGCAATGCGCAGGACGTTGACCGGGGGCGCGAGCAGGGCGGGGGAGACCTGTTCGATCAGGATCGCGATTGCATCGTTCGCCGCGACCATGTTCCAGTGGCGGTCGACCGCCAGCGCGGGATAGGGCTCGTGCCCCTTCAGCACATGCTCGACGATCGCGCGCATCCCCGCCATTTCGGTGCTGTCGAGTGCGCGCTCCTGATAGTCGGGGGCATAACCCGCCGCCAGCAGCAGGGCATTACGCGCGCGATGCGGCACGTCGAGGCAATCGGCGATCCGCTGCAACATTTGCGCGCTCGGTTTCGAGCGTCCCGTTTCGATAAAGCTCAGGTGGCGCGTCGACATTTCGGTATCGAGCGCAAGGTCCATCTGGCTCATCCGGCGGCGCGTGCGCCATTCGCGCAATTGTTCGCCCAGCGGTGCGACTTGCATGATCGTCTCCTTTGTCCGGAGAGCTATACCCGAGCCTTCCGCTTTTCCATTACCTCCGGCGTAATCGACCCACTGCATTTTCGAGACCAGACGGGGCGGGCACTCGAAAGGAGAAACGCCATGTCCATCTTCAATCTCAAGAATATGCTGATCGTCGACGCAGTGACCTGCACGGCCTTGTTCATCCTCTGCGTGTTTGCGACCGCGACGGTCGCTTCGTTGCTCGGCCTCCCCTCCGATGTGGTGACGGTCGCGGGTTGGGTCGGCCTGCCTTCGGCGCTGCTGATGCTCTTCGTCGCCGGTCAGAAAACGCCAAGCAAGGGACTTGCGAACCTGATTGCGTTGGGCAACCTCGGCTGGGTTGCGGCCAGCTTTGCGGTTCTCGCGATCTTTGCCGCGCAGATGACGTGGCTCGGCATCGTGGTCGTGGCTGTCCAGGCCATCGTGGTCCTCGACTTCGCATTTTTCGAAGCCAAGGGCGCTGCGGCACTGCCGCGCGTGGTGACGGCCTAACTCAGCGCATCGAGCCGGGCGATATCGATCCCGCCCGGCACCAGCATCACCGGGCAGGGGAGGCTTCCCGCATCCTGTCCGGTGAAAAAGGTCACCAGCGGCCCGGGCGCGCCGCTTGCCGCCGTCGCCAGCACCAGCGCCGCAATCTCGTCATTGGCGCGGATTACCTCGGACACCACCTCGGCGGGCTTGCCCGATTTGACCATGCCCTGCGGCGTGACGCCTTCCTGAACCACCGCGTCGGAAGCGGCCGAGACCAGCTCCTCGGCATGTTCGCGCGCTTCGGCCTCGATCGTCGCCTGGACGCCGCCGAACGCGACGAAATCCTGCGGCGGGATGATCGCCAGCACGATAACGCCGCCGCCCGTCCGCGCCGCGCGCCGCGCCGCAAAGCGCAGCGCCAGCGACGCCTCCGGGCTGTCGTCGATCACCACCAGATATGTCCGCATCGCCCCGACCCCTCGTGTTTTTGCTTGGGGTAAAGAGTGCGTCACATTCGTATGAAACGCAAGCTGGGCCGCTGGACCTTGACCGATGCAAGGCTTATGGCGAGGAACAAACCGTAGCGGCAGGCGACGCCTGCAAGACTGACAGGGAAAAGCCTGAATATGCCAATCGAACTCAAAATGCCCGCTCTCTCGCCGACGATGGAGGAGGGCACGCTCGCCAAATGGCTGGTGAAGGAAGGCGACACGGTCAAATCGGGTGACTTGCTCGCCGAGATCGAAACCGACAAGGCGACGATGGAGTTCGAAGCGATCGACGAAGGCGTCGTCAGCCAGATTCTCGTCGCCGAAGGCACCGACAATGTGAAGGTCGGCACCGTTATTGCTGTCATCGCCGGCGAAGATGAAGATGCGGGGAGCGCGAAAGCCGCTCCGGCTCCCGCCGCCGCCGCCGAACCCAAGGCCGAAGCGCCCGCTCCGGCACCCGCACCCGCGCCTTCGCCGACTCCCGCAGCGCCAGCCGCTGCTCCCGCCGCATCGGGTGATCGCATCAAGGCGAGCCCGCTCGCCAAGCGCCTTGCCGCCGAACGCGGAATCGATCTTTCGACCGTCATGGGCACCGGCCCCGGCGGCCGCATCGTCAAGGACGACCTCGACGGCGCAGCAACTGGCGCGCCCGCAGCCGCTGCAGCGGCGCCGAGCGCGGCCGCTCCCGCAGCGACTGCTCCGGCACCCGCTGCGTCGGCACCTGCTGCGGGCCACAGCGAAATCCCCGATTTCGGCATCCCGCACGAGGACGAAAAGCTGTCGGGCATGCGCAAGACGATCGCGCGCCGCTTGAGCCAGTCGATGCAGGAAGCACCGCATATCTACCTGACCGTCGACATCCGCCTCGACGCGCTGCTCAAGCTGCGCGGCGAGCTCAACGCCAGCCTCGAAAGCCGCGGCGTCAAGCTCAGCGTCAACGACATGCTGATCAAGGCGCTCGCGGTCGCGCTCGAACGCGTGCCGTCGTGCAACGTCAGCTTCGGCGGCGATGTGATGCGCAAATATAGCCGCGCCGACATCTCGGTCGCGGTCAGCATCCCGGGCGGGCTGATCACCCCGATCATCGTCGATGCCGGCGGCAAGTCGATGTCGAAAATCTCGACCGAAATGGCCGAGCTCGCGGCGAAGGCCAAGGAAGGCAAGCTCCAGCCCAGCGAGTATCAGGGCGGCACCGCCTCGATCTCGAACATGGGCATGATGGGGATCAAGCAGTTCACCGCAGTGATCAATCCGCCGCAGGCGATGATCATGGCGATCGGCGCGGGCGAGAAGCGGCCTTATGTCGTCGACGACGCGCTTGCCATTGCCACGGTCATGTCGGCGACCGGCAGCTTCGACCACCGCGCAATCGACGGCGCCGACGGCGCGCTGCTGATGAAGACCTTCAAGGAACTGGTGGAGAACCCGCTGGGGCTGGTTGCTTGATCGGATAAAGGCGATGCGCCTCGTTCGGCAGTTGTTCCATTTGCTGATCGGACTGCTTGCGCTCGCGTTTCTCGCCGCCGCAGCCAGTTGGGTGTGGCCTGAAGATTCAAGTCGAATATGGTTCTTCGCTTACGCCGCCATGGGCGGGACCGCGTTTTGGGAGCTGGTAGGAATGCTCCGCAACCGGAATGGCGAACAAGGAGATAATTGTGGCTGATACCAACTACGACCTCATCGTCCTCGGCTCGGGCCCCGGCGGCTATGTCGCGGCGATCCGCGCGGCGCAGCTCGGCCTCAAAACCGCGATCGTCGAGCGCGAGAATCTCGGTGGCATCTGCCTCAACTGGGGCTGCATCCCGACCAAGGCTCTGCTGCGCTCGGCCGAAATCTATCATTATATGCAGCATGCGGGCGACTATGGCCTGATCGCGCAGCAGATCAGCGCCGACATCGATGCGGTCGTGAAGCGCAGCCGCGGCGTCGCCAAGCAGCTCAGCCAGGGCGTCGCCTTCCTGATGAAGAAGCACAAGATCACCGTCCATATGGGTGAGGGCAAGCTGACCGCACCGGGCAAGCTGGAAGTGAAGGGTGAGAAGGGGACTGAAACCCTGACTGCCAAGAATATCATCGTCGCGACGGGCGCGCGCGCGCGCGACCTGCCGTTCGCGCCCGCCGACGGCAAGCGCATCTGGACCTATCGCCACGCGCTCGTCCCGCCCGAAATGCCGAAGAAGCTGCTCGTCATCGGATCGGGCGCGATCGGGATCGAATTCGCGAGCTTCTACAGCGACATGGGCGTCGACGTGACCGTCGTCGAAATGCTCGACCGTCTTGTCCCCGTCGAAGATGCCGACGTTTCGGCCTTCCTCGAGAAGCAGCTCAAGAAGCAGGGCATGACGATCTACACCGGTGCCGGCGTCGAGGAACTCAAGGCGACCGCGACCGGCGTCACCGCGAAGATCAAGACCAAGGACGGCAAGACCGAAAGCGCCGAGTTCAGCCACGCGATCGTCGCGATCGGTATCGTGCCGAACACCGAGAATATCGGGCTCGAAGCGCTCGGCGTGAAGACGACCAAGGGCCATATCGACACCGATGCGATGTGCCGCACCAACGTCCCCGGAATCTGGGCGATCGGCGATGTGACCGCGCCGCCGTGGCTCGCGCACAAGGCGATGCATGAATCGGTGATTTCGGTCGAGGCGATCGCGGGCAATCATCCGCACGCGATGGACCCGCGCAACATCCCCGGCTGCACCTATTGCCGTCCGCAGATCGCAAGCGTCGGCCTGACCGAAGCAAAGGCGAAGGAACTGGGTTACGAGGTCAAGGCGGGCACCTTCCCCTTCATCGGCAACGGCAAGGCGATCGCGCTCGGCGAATCCGAGGGCTTCACCAAGACCGTCTTCGATGCCAAGACCGGCGAACTGCTCGGCGCGCACATGATCGGCGCCGAGGTCACCGAGCTCATTCAAGGCTATACGATCGGCAAGACCGCCGAGCTGGTCGAGGATGATTTCATCGGCACCGTCTTCCCGCATCCGACGCTCAGCGAAACGATGCACGAGGGCGTGCTGGCAGCGTTCGGACGCCCGCTGCACATCTAGGCACGCTTGAACCCGTCGATCCTCCATTTTTCCCGGATGGGCAGCGTCATCAAGGCGCTGTTCTTCCTGGGGGTGGCGGCGATCGCTTTCACGGTCGCCGGCTTGATCCATATCGAGCGCGAGGCGCCGCGCGAAACCATGCTTCTGCCCGGCGGCCTCGATCTTCCGGCGCCCGCGCCGCACCGCGACCCGCTGGCGCCGCTCAAAATGCCTTTCCTCGTCGCCGCCGGCGGCGTGTCGCTATTCTTCGCCGGACGACACGGCCTGCGCGCGGCGACCCGCGAGGTCGCGGCAAGAGCCGAAGGCGGTCGCCTCCACCTCCATGCGAGCTACGGGGCGGAAGCCAGCCCGTTGCCCATCGATGCGATCACCGATGCCATTTTCGATCGTGCCGACCGTTTGCCGGGCGGTGGTTCGGGGCCGGTGAAACTCGGTGCGCGGCTGCGGCACGGCCTCTACCTTCGTTATCGTGCTGGCAGCGCGGTGCACGAACTCAGGTTGATCGACAATGATATCGACGGCGGGGCAGAACAGCTCCGCCGCTTTGCCGCCTATCTCGATGCCTGGCACCAACCGCGGCGCCCGCGGAACGGAGCCGACGCATGATGGGACGGTCCCCGCTATTGGCGGTCTCCGCGGCGTTGATCGCGGCCACGATCCTGCTGGGCCTCGCGGTCGGTGCGGGCTGGACCGAGACCGCCGACTGGCAGGTCTCGCATATACTCTCGTTGCGTATCGACGAAAGCGATCCGGTCTTTATCTCCTTCATGCAGTGGGCAAGCTGGATCGGCGGCGGAACGCCGCGCTGGATCATCGTCATCCTGCTCTGCGGGCTCGTGTGGCATTGGTGCGGGCCGCGCTGTGCGGTTGCGCTCGCCGGCATGTCGCTCCTCTCGAACCTCGCGTCCAGCCTGCTCAAGCTTGCCTTCGGCCGCGCGCGCCCCGACCTGATCGATCACCTCGACCATCAGACAAGCTATTCCTATCCCAGCGGCCATGCGACGAACGCCGCCGTCGTCTACCTTCTCCTCACCTGGCTCACACCCCCGCGCTGGCGCCCTTATGCCTGGACGCTCGCCGCCGCGATGATCATCCTCAACGGCTTCTCGCGAATCATGCTCGGCGTGCATTGGGCGAGCGACATCGTCGGCGGAACGATGCTCGGCGCAGCCTTCGCCTTGCTCGGGGCATGGTGGGTGCGCAGCCAGAAGATTGCAGCCTGAAACATTTTCCGCTGTCCTATCGGGTTCCGTTTTGCCATCCAGTTTGCGGGCACCAACAACGGGCGGACAAGATATGCAATCGCGAGTGAAGTTCGGCAGTTTTCTGCGGGGAATCATGTTTGGCTCGACGGCGCTGGCTGCAGCCTTTGCACTACCCGCGCAGGCACAGGACGGCACCGGCCAGACGGTGATCACCGCGGCGCGCTACATCGACGTGGCGACCGGCAAGACGGTCGAGTATCCCGCGATCTTCGTTGGCGCCGACGGCCGCATCTCGAACATCGCCGACGCACGGACGGTACGCTGGGGATCGAACGTCAAACATATCGATCTTGGCGACAAGACGCTCGTCCCGGGCCTGATCGACATGCACGTCCATCTCGACGGCCCCGCCGACATCGGCGGTTATCGCGGGCTCGAATTCACCGACAGCTTCTGGGGCATGACCGCGGTCAAAAATGCGAACGACATGCTGGGTGCCGGCTTCACCACGGTGCGCAATGTCGGATCGAGCGACCGTAACGATATCGGGCTCAAGCAGGCGATCGACGCGGGTTACGCGACCGGACCCCGCATCGTGCCGGCAGGCTATGCGCTCGGTGCGACCGGCGGCCATTGCGACAGCACCTTCCTGCCGCCCAGCCTTGAAAAGAAGGACGGCAAGGAAGAGGGCATCGGCGATAATCCCGAGGAGCTTCGCTATCAGGTTCGCCGCCAGCGCAAATATGGTGCCGAGGTGATCAAGGTGTGCGCGACGGGCGGCGTCTTCTCGCGCAACACCGAACCCGGCCAGCTTCAGGTGTCCGAAAAGGAGCTCGCCGCGATCGCCGACGAGGCGCACCAATGGGGACTTCGCGTCGCCGCGCACGCGCATGGCGCGTCGGGCATCCGCGCTGCGATCGCCGCAGGCATCGACACGATCGAGCATGTCAGCCTGGTCGATGACGAGGGCATTCGCATGGCCGTCGCGCGCAAGCAGCCGGTCTGGTTCTCGATGGACATCTACAACACCGAATATACGCAGGCCGAGGGCGCCAAGAATGGCGTGCTCGAGGACAATCTGCGCAAGGATCGCGAAGTGGCCCAGATCCAGCGCGACAATTTCCGCAAAGCGGTGAAGGCCGGCGTGCGCATGGTGTTCGGTTCCGACGCGGGCGTGATGCCGCACGGCGACGTCGGCAAGCAGTTCCGCGTCATGGTCGAGTACGGGATGACCCCGCTGCAGGCGATCCAGGCCGCAACCAAGAACGCCGCCGAGGCACTCGGCCGCGAAAAGGATGTCGGCGCGATTGCCGTCGGGCGTTACGCCGACATCGTTGCAGTCGACGGCGATCCGCTGGCCGACGTCCGCCAGCTCGAAAGCGTCGATGCGGTGGTGAAGGGCGGGGTGCTCGTCCGGGGCAAATAAGCCCCTACACCACCAGCCGGTCGACCAGTGCCTCGCGCATCGCAGGGGTGAAGTTCAGCACCGCCTCGGCATAGGTCGGGATATCGCCATGGTCGCGCCGCACCGTGGCGAGCGCGGCGTCGAGATAGGCGGGGTTGACCGACATCAGCGCGCGGATCGCATCGTCGTGGATCTCGGCGCCATAGCGCGAACGGATATGCGCCGCGCCCTGCGCGATGCGTTCCTCGATCTTGCCCGCGGTGTTGGTGAGGAGATAATCCTGCATCAGATCATCCTCATGGACGCCGAGCAACCGATGGACGATCGCGACGGCAAAGCCCGTGCGATCCTTGCCCGCGACACAGTGGACGAGACTGGGGGCATCATATTCGGCAAGCGCCGCCAGATAGAGCCGCAGCGTCGCGACGAGCGCGGGACGATAGGGCATGCCGGCATAGGTATCGATCATGCGCTCGCGCGCCGTTTCGACATCGATCGTTCCGCCCGCCGCCTGCAGATGCGGCGCAAGCCCGGCGGTGATACCGCCCGCATAAAGCACGCGCGCGGAGAAGGTTTCGGATCGGCGGCACGGATGCAATTCGCGCTCGTCGTCGCCGCGCAGGTCGACCACCGTCTCCAGCCCCAGCGCGTCGAGCGCGTCGAGATCGTCGTCGGTCGCCGCCTCATGGTGCGCCGAGCGCCACAAAGTCCCGTCACGCAGCCGCCCGCCACCCTCGACGGCATAGCCGCCATAGTCGCGGAAATTGTGGACGCCGGACAGCGGCAGGACGCGTTCGGCAATCATCATCATTCTCCTGTAAACACCGGGGGACGCTTTTCGACGAACGCATTGATCGCCTCGCGGTTATCCGCGGTTTCGTGGACGATCGCCTGATAGGCCGCGCTCAGTTCCAAAATATCGCTCATCCGGCTGTGCTGTGCTTCGCGCAGCAAACGCTTCGTCAGGCGCAGCGCGCGGGGCGGGTTGCAGACGATCCGCTCGGCGATGGCGATCGCACGGTCGAGCAGTTCCGCATCGGGCACGACGTCCGTTACCAGACCATATTCCTTTGCCTGCGCCGCGTCAAAGCGGTCGCCGGTCAGGAACAATTCGGCAGCGCGCGGATAGCCGAGAATTTTCTGGAGCAGCCAGGCGCCGCCGTCACCGGGAACGATGCCGACCTTGATGAAGCTGCACGCGAATTTCGCGCTTTCGGCGGCGATGCGAATGTCGCAGGTGCAGGCGAGGTCGGCGCCGAGCCCGATTGCATGACCGTTGACCGCGGCGATCATCGGCACCTCGCAATCCATCAGCGCGCGGATCACCGCCTGCACGCCCTTGCGGTAATTGGCGCGGGTCGAATCGGGCTGGTCGAGCACGCCGATGCCGGTGCGATCCTGCATGCCTTTCAGGTTTCCGCCGGCGCTGAACGCCTTGCCGCTGCCGGTGAGGATGATCGCGCTGACGCCGCGGTCATCGCCGAGGTCGCGCAGAGTGTCGATGATGTCCTGGCAGTCTTCATGCGTGCCGATCGCATTCATGCTCTCGGGCTTGATCATGGTCAGGATCGCAATCTTGCCCCGCCGCTCGACACTCAAAAATTCACCCATCTTCAATTATCCTTTGCTGCCTAACCAAAGCTATTGCATGGCTGGTGCGACATGCAAGGCTTTGCGCTCTATCCTTTTAATCCGCCCGGCGATGTTGGTGCACTGCGCGCCGATTTACGGGCTTGGCTTGCGATACATCAGCCGCAGGACGATGTGGTGGCGCGGGCGAATTGCTGGGCGAGTTTCGATCCCGATTTCAGCCGCGCGCTCGGCGCTGCGGGCTATGTCGGGATGACGCTTCCGGCGCAATATGGCGGCGGCGACCGGCATCCGCTGGGACGTTATGTGGTGATCGAAGAATTGCTCGCGGCGGGTGCTCCGGTCGGCGCGCACTGGATCGCCGACCGGCAGACCGGGCCGCTGATCCTGCGCTATGGCAGCGAGGAACAGCGCCAACGCTACCTGCCGGGAATCGCAAGGGGCGAACTCTACGCCTGCATCGGCCTGTCCGAACCGGGCGCCGGATCCGATCTCGCCGCCGTGCGGACGACGGCCCGCGAAACCGCCGAAGGCTGGCGGATCAACGGTCAGAAAATCTGGACCACGGGCGCGCATTTCTCGCACATCATGCTTGCGCTCGTCCGCACCGAAGAGGGAAGCGAGCGTAACGCGGGGCTCAGCCAATTGCTGATCGACCTCGATACGCCGGGTATTACGATCCGCCCGATCATCGATATGGCGGGAAGCCACGACTTCAACGAGGTTTTCTTCGACGATGTCCTCGTTCCTCATGGCGCCCTCGTCGGCGAACGCGGGCAGGGGTGGAAGCAGGTCACCGCCGAACTCGGGCTCGAACGATCGGGCCCCGAGCGCTATCTGTCGAGCCATGCGCTATTCGTGGCGCTGGTTGACGCGGCAGGCCCCGATCCCGATCCCGCGCTGGCGACATTGATCGGCGAGCTGGCTGCTGAAATGTGGACTCTGCGCCAGCTTTCGATGTCGACCGCGGCAAAGCTCGCGGCGGGCGATGATCCGATGGTTGAGGCATCGGTCGTTAAGGAGCTCGGCAATGCCTTCGAACAGGACATGCCCCGCCGCGTGCAGGCGATTGTCGATTGCGGATGGAGCGATGAAGATGATCTCGCGAAACTGCTCCGCGCCCTTCTCATCGCCTCGCCCAGCTTCTCGCTTCGCGGCGGAACGCGTGAGGTGATCCGCGGTATCATCGCGCGTGGATTGGGTCTGCGATGAGCGCTTCACGCGACATGCTCTGCGATACCGCACGCGCCGTCTTCGCCGAGGCTGCCGCGAAGGGGATTGCTCCGGTCGAGGAAGCGGGCTTTGGCTTGCTGCTGGTACCGGAAGATCAGGGCGGTTTCGGCGGCGACTGGGGCGATGTGAACGCGGTGTTGCAAATCGCGGGCGTCATTGTGCCGGAGCTACCGGTCGCCGAACTTGTCGCAGGCGACGCACTTCGGCCCGCCGCGACGGTCAGCCTGATGGCGGGCGCGATGGGGCAGGCGCTCGCGCTGTCGATCGAGCATGTGAACACGCGTCAGCAGTTCGGTCGTCCGCTCGGCAAGTTTCAGGCGGTCCAGCAATCGCTCGCGGTGATGGCGTGCGAAGTGCGCGCGGTTGAAGCCGGGGCAGCCGCGCTGGCGGCCCGGCTGGACGCCGTGAATCACGACCCTTCGGCCGCCAGTTTCGAAATTGCCGCAGCGAAGCTGCGCGCCAATCGCGCAGTCGGCGTCGTCACTGCCATCGCGCATCAGGTCCATGGCGCCATCGGCTTTACCGAGGAATATGACCTGCGCCGCGTGACCATCCCACTGATGCGCTGGCGCGGCGCGCACGGCAACGACGCCTATTGGGCCGAGCGGCTCGGACGGCAGGTGTCGGGCTTCGGTGGGCGCGGTCTCTGGGAAGCCATGACCGCGCGCCACGTTTGACCGTTACCGGACTGCACCACCTTCGCGCAGCCCGGCAATCTTGCCCGCGTCATAACCGAGGGCGGCCAGCACGGCATCGCTATCGCCGCCGACCACAGGCGCGGGCCGCGGCGTGTCGTTGACCGTCGCCGAATAGCGCGGAGCAGGCGCGGGCTGGATCGCCCCGCCAACCGTCAGGAAGGTTTCGCGTTCCACATTATGCGGATGCTGCGGCGCTTCGCTCAGCGACAGGATCGGCGCGAAACAGACGTCGGTCATTTCCATGATCGCGCACCATTCGTCGCGCGTCTTCGTCTTGAACAGCGCAGTGAGCTTCGCTTTCAGTGCATCCCACTTCGAAGGATCCATCTGCGCGTCGAAATCGGCATCGTCGGTCAGCCCCGTCTTCTCGCGAAGCAACGCATAGAATTGCGGCTCGATCGACCCGATCGAGATGAATTTGCCGTCCGAACAGACATAGCTGTCGTAAAAATGCGCGGCGCCGTCGAGCATGTTGACGCCGGCTTCGTCCTTGAGCCGCCCGGCAGCGAGGAAACCCCAGGTCATGCCTGCGAGCAGCGCCGAACCGTCAGTCATCGCGCAGTCGATCACCTGACCTTCGCCAGTCCGCGCGGCGTGGACGAGCGC
This sequence comes from Sphingopyxis sp. YR583, assembly GCF_900108295.1. Lineage (NCBI taxonomy): Bacteria > Pseudomonadati > Pseudomonadota > Alphaproteobacteria > Sphingomonadales > Sphingopyxidaceae > Sphingopyxis > Sphingopyxis sp. YR583. Next base: position 292,148 of record NZ_FNWK01000002.1, read on the forward strand.
GCTCGACATGCCGAACGCCAGCATCATGCCGCCGCCGCCGAAATCGCCGACATAGTTGACCGGCGGCACCGGCTTTTCGCCCGCCCGGCCGATGCCGTGGAGAACGCCCGAGAGCGAGATATAGTTGATGTCATGTCCCGCCGCCTGCGAATAGGGACCGAACTGACCCCAGCCGGTCATGCGGCCGTAAACAAGCTTCGGATTGTCGGCGAGCAGCACATCCGGACCAAGCCCGAGCCGTTCCATCACGCCGGGTCGATAGCCCTCGATGATCCCGTCGGCGCTTCTGCAAAGATCGCGCGCGATCTGCACCGCTTCCGGATTCTTCATGTCGAGGACGATCGAGGTGCGGTTGCGGCTTAGCGGATCGCGCGGATCCATGAAGCCGCCGGGGCGATCGATACGGATCACCTCGGCGCCATGGTCGGCGAGCATCATGCCGCAAAAGGGCCCGGGACCGATCCCGGCAAACTCGATGATCCTGATACCCTTCAGCGGCCCGGTCATATTATTCTCCTGTCGCTCAGATACGTTCGATGATGATCGCGGGCGCCATGCCGCCAGCGGCGCACATGGTGACCAGGCCATAGCGGCCGCCCGAGCGTTCGAGTTCGTCGAGCGCGGTCCCGATCAGGATCGATCCCGTGGCACCGATCGGATGGCCAAGCGCCATCGCGCCGCCGTTGATATTCACCTTCTCGCGGTCGAGATCGAGATCGCGGATGAACTTTTCGGCAACGACCGAGAAGGCTTCGTTGATTTCCCAGACGTCGATGTCTTCCTTTTTGAGCCCAGCTTTTTCGAGCACCTTTTTCGCTGCGGGAACCGGCGCGTTCAGCATCAGCGTCGGATCGTCGCCGATATTCGCGTAAGCAACGATGCGCGCGCGGGGCTTAAGGCCGTGCTTGTCGGCATAATCCTTCGACGTGAGCAGCAGCGCGGCCGCGCCGTCGACGACGCCCGACGAATTGCCGGCGTGGTGGAAGTGCTGGATCTCGACGTCGGGGTAGCGGCGGTTGATCTGCTTGCGGAAGGTGAAGCCGCCGCCAAGATCGAAGTCGGCAAGGCCGGTGAAGGCGGGCTTCAGCGAAGCAAGGCCTTCGGCGGTCGTTTCGGGGCGCGGGAATTCCTCATGATCGAGCGCGACGCTGCCGTCGGTGTTGAGAACCGGGACCACCGATTTGTTGAAGCGACCTTCCTTGATCGCGCGGTCGGCGCGCTGCTGGCTGACGAGCGCGAGCGCGTCGAGGTCTTCGCGGCTGATACCTTCGATCGTCGCGATCGCGTCGCCGCACACGCCCTGATGCGATTGCGGGTGCAGTTCGTCCAGCGCCTCATGGCCCGAACCCATCAGGCGCGGCGGCAGGCCGGCATTGGCCTGCTCGGCGGCGTGGGCCGTCGTGTAGCTCATCATCTCGGTACCGCCCGCGATGACGCAATCTTCCATGCCGCTCATCACGCTGGCCGCCGCGAAGTTTACCGAACTGATGCCGCCGCCACAAAAACGATCGAGCGTCGTGCCGCTGGCCTTGGTGTCAAAGCCCGCCGACAGCGCCGCCATGCGGCCGAGGTCGCCGCCCTGCTTGCCGTTCTGCGACGAGGTCGACCAGACGATGTCGTCGACGGTCGCGGTGTCGAGATTATTGCGGTCGCGGATCGCCGCGAGCACCGTCGCGGCGAGATGCTGCGGGTGCAGGTGCGACAATGCGCCCTTGCCGGGCTTGCCGACCCCGCGGGGGGTGCGAACGGCGTCGATGATATAGGCCTCGGCCATGATGAAATCCTTTCGTGGAAGAGCTTCGAAGATCGTAAGTTGAATGAAAAGCGGTTCGTCGGGTTGCTCAGCGAGGGGCCATGCGGATCGCGCCGTCGAGGCGCACCGCCTGGCCGTTGAAATAGGTGTTGCGGACCATCTCCATCGCGAGGCTCGCATATTCCTCGGCCTTGCCGAGGCGCTTGGGGAAGGGGACCGAGGCTTCGAGGCTTTCCTTCACCTTCGGGTTCATGTTGTTGAGGAGCGGCGTGCCGAACACGCCCGGCATGATCGAATTGACACGGATGCCGAGGTCCATCAGGTCGCGCGCCATAGGCAGGACGAGGCCGTTCACGCCGGCCTTGGCCGAGCCATAAATGACCTGCCCGATCTGGCCGTCCTGCGCCGCGACCGAGGCGGTCAGCACGATCGCGCCGCGTTCCCCGTCTTCCATTTCGGGAAGGGTCGCCATGCCTTCGGCCGAGATCGACGCGACGCGGTAGCTAGCGGTCAATATGCCCTCGACGCCAAAGGCGTAATCGGCGGTGGGCGTCCGGCGATAGCCGCCGCTTTCCTTGTCATAAGCGAGCGTCTTGCCGCGGCGCGAGGTCATCGCACAATGAACGCAGACGCGCTCCTGCCCATGTGCGGCGCGCGCCTTGGCATAGCCGTCGAGCACCGACTGTTCGTCGGTGATGTCGACATGGACGAACAGTCCGCCGATCGACGCCGCGACCTCCTCGCCGAGCGCGTCGTTGATGTCGAAGATCGTCACCTTCACGCCCGCTGCGGCAAGCGCTTCGGCGGTCGCTCTACCGAGCCCCGATGCGCCGCCCGTAACGACGGCTGAAACAGTGGAATCAATCTTCATTGGGGAGGCTCCTCAAGCGGGAATCTGATTGAACGGGATGCCCTTGTCGGGGCGATGGTCCTGCGGCAGGCCGAGAATCTTCTCGGCTATGGTGTTGAGCAATGTTTCGTCGGAGCCGCCCGCGATGCGCCCGGTCGGCGCGTTGATCCAGCTCGATGCCCAATCCTCTTTCTGCGACGCATGTTCGTCGAAGAGAAATGCGTCGCTGCCCTGAAGGTCGAGCGCCAGTTCGGACAGCTTCTGCCGCGAACGCACCGCCACCAGCTTGTTCAGAGACCCTTCGGCCCCCGGCATCATGCCCGCCTGCATCATCAGCCGCGCGCGAACATTGATCGAATCGAGCCCCGATCGCATCGCATAGTTGCGCGCAATCTGCTGCCTTATGCGCCCGTCCTCGATCGCTCGCCGGCCATTCAGTCGAACATCTTTCGCCAGTTGGACGAACAGGTCGAGATGCGGCCCGAACCCCGCGCTGTCGGTCGCGACATAACGTTCGATCATCAGCGTCGCGATCGCGACCGCAAAGCCGCCGCCGACCGGCGACATGCGATGCTCGTCGTTGATCTTCACATCGTCGAAGAAGACCTCGTTGACGTGGCTGTCACCGCCGGCGAGCTTGATCGGCCGCACCGTGACGCCGGGCGCCTTCATATCGACCCAGAAATAGGTGAGGCCCTTGTGCTTCGCGACGGTCGGATCGGTGCGGACGACGATGACGCCATAGTCGCTGTAATGCGCCCAACTCGTCCAAACCTTCTGCCCGTTGATCTTCCACCCGTTGCCGTCGGGCTCGGCCTTGGTGCGCAGGCCCGCAAGGTCCGATCCGCCCGACGGTTCGGAAAAGAGCTGGCACCAGATTTCCTCGCCCTGCAGCGCTTTCAGCACGCGCTCTTTGACGAACGCCTTGTCGCTGCCGAACTGCATCAGCACCGGCACGGGCATGCCGAGCGAGATGCCGAAATAGAAGCTCGGGAAGCCGTGCTTCATTTCCTCGGCGTCGAAGGTCACCTTTTCGAGATGGCTGAGCCCCTGACCGCCATATTCGGTCGGCCAGTTGATTCCTGCATAGCCCGCGTCGAACTTCGCCTTCTGATACCGACGGCCGAGCGCCAGGTCGTCGGCTTCGGACAAGCCCTTGCGCGCATCGCGGCCAAAGGTCGGCGCGACCGATTGCAACCAGGCCGCCGCCTTGGCGCGATAGGTTTCGAGATCGCTCATGCCGCTCCTCCCGCAAGCTGGTCGACAAGGACATCTTCCCAGAACAGGCTGCTGCCCTGTTCGATCGCGAGACTGCGCGCGCGGCGCATGTGAAGGTGCAGCCCGATCTCCCACGTCACGCCGATGCCGCCATGGATCTGGATGCAGTCGCGGGCGGCGGTGTCATAGGCCTCGGTCGCTGACAGCCGCGCGGCCGCGGCGGCGGTAATGAAATCGGCGGCGCCCTCGCGCGCTGCGGCATGGATGCAGTTCGCGCGCGCCAGTTCGACGAGGCCGTACAGTTCGGCGATGCGATGCTTGACCGACTGGAATGCACCGATCGGCTGGCCGAACGCCTTGCGCGTCACGGCATAGTCGCGCGCGATTTCCATCAGCACTTCGGCGCCGCCGGTCTGTTCGTGCGCGGTGACGACGGCTTGCAACGCCAATATATGAAGCGCCGCGTCGCGTGCCGCGCTACCGACCGCGAGCGCCTCAGCCGGCGCACCTGAAAAGCCGAGATCGGCGATCAGGCGGCTGTTGTCGAAGCTCGGGACGGCGGAACGCTGCGCGCCGGCGAGTTCGACCAGTGCGAGCACCGGCGCGTCGGACCCGTTCGCAAAAACGATGGCGACATCGGCAGCGAGTCCGCCCGAAACGCCACGCACTGTGCCGTCGAGCCTGTCGCCGGTAAAGGTCGCATCGGAGCGAACGGGAAGGGCGTCGGGGCCGGACGCGAAAGCAATGGCGCCGATGGTTTCCCCGCTCGCCAGTCCCGGCAGCCAGCGCGCCTTTTGTGTGTCGGAACCGTAAAGCTCGATCGCCTTGGCCGCGCCGAAGCTCGACGTCAGGAACGGCGCGCCGCTGATGCTGCGCCCCGCCTGATGCGCGATCAGCCCCAGTTCGATCAGCCCGAGCCCCAGGCCGCCCTCGGCTTCGGGAAGCGCGAGCGCGGTCCAGCCCTGTTCCTTCGCGGTGTCCCAGAAGGGGCGATGATATTCGCCGACAGTTTCGAGGAGCGGCAACAGCGCATCCTTGTCAACCCGCGCCTCCAATACGCGCCGCGACTCGGTCGCGATCGCCTGCTGGCCTTCGTCGTAGAGGATGGTCATGCCTGCACCTGTCCTTCTCCCATGATCTCGTTACCGCCAATGAACCGGACGTTGACGTAAACGTCAAGTATTTTGACGCTACGCTTTTCGCGGTGCAACTGACGACCGTGTCAGGCGAGGCCGGCTTTCCAGTCGCGGCGGATTTTCTTGGCAAGGCTCCATTTGTGGACTTCGGTCGGGCCGTCATAGATGCGAAAGGCGCGAACCTCCCGGAACACCTGCTCGACGATCGTCTTGTCGGTAACGCCCGTGCCGCCCATCACCTGCACGCAGCGGTCGGCGATGCGCATCAGGGCTTCGGACACAGCGACCTTCGCCATCGAGCTTTCGACCGTACCAAGCGATCCGGTGTCGAGCACCGAAGCGCACCAGTCGATCATCAGTTCGGCCTGTTTCAGGTCGATCATATTCTCGGCAAGCATGAAGCCGACGCCTTCATGCTCGATCAGCGGCTTGCCGAACGCTTCGCGGCGGTTCGCATAATCGGTCGCGATCTCGTGCGCGCGAATACACGCGCCGAGCCAGCGCATGCAGTGGGACAGGCGGGCAGGGGAGAGGCGGACCTGCGCATAGCGAAATCCTTCACCGGCCTCGCCCAGCATCTGGTCGGCGGGTACGCGCAGATTGTCGATCGTCAGCGTCGCATGGCCGCCGGGCATCGAGCTGTCGATCGTGTTCGGCACATCGTCGATGCGGATCGCGGGGTCGGGCAGGTCGACGAGGAACATGCACGCGCCCTGTTCGGACTTTGCCATCACGATGCCGACACGCGCGCCCTGCGCCCCGGTGATGAAGGTCTTGCGGCCGTTGACGACCCAGTGATTGCCGTCGAGGTGGCACGTCGTCTTCATCATCGACGGGTCGGACCCCGCGCCGCCCTCTTCGGCAGGCTCGGTCATAAAGAAGGCCGACCGGACCTCGCCCGCAACCATCGGCTTCAGGAAGCGCTCCTTCAGTTCGGGGCTGCCTTCCTTGCCGAGCAAGTACATATTGCCTTCGTCAGGCGCCATGGTGTTGCACGCGAGCGGGCCGAGCGGCGACAGGCCGCTCTTGATCAGCACAACCGCTGTCTCGCGCTGGTTCAAATGATCGCCGTCGCCCAGGATATGGGGGGTGAGCACGCCCGCGGCCCGCGCATGCTCACGCATTTCCATGACCAGATCGTCGGTCGGCGCACCATGGTGGTCGCGGCGCGGGTCGGTTTCATACGGAACGACGATTTCGCGGACGAACGCTTCGACCTTCGCCGCAATCGCCAATGCCCGATCCGATACGCCTTCGCTCGCCGCCATTCCGATTCCCTTCATTGTCTATGTAACACTCCCTCAACCGGACGTTGACGTAAGCGTCAAGTTAATTCATGTGCGAAGGCGACAATGCCGTAAGGGCAACATTATTGCGGAAGGACTGGTCATGGCTTTCAAGACACGCATTACCGAGATGCTGGGCATCGAGCATCCAATCGTTCAGGGTGGGATGCAGAGCGTCGGCTACGCCGAACTTGCCGCTGCCGTGTCGAATGCCGGGGGGCTCGGCATATTGACCGCGCTCACCCAGCCGACGCCCGCGGCGCTCAGCGCCGAAATCGAGCGGTGCCGCGCGATGACCGACAAGCCCTTCGGTGTGAATATGACCGTGTTTCCGACGATCAATGCGCCCGACTACAAGGCCTATGCGCAGGCGATCATCGATGGCGGGGTCAAGATCGTCGAGACCGCAGGGACCCCCGCAGTGCGCGAAATCTGGGAGATGCTGAAACCCCACGGCATCACGATTCTCCACAAATGCACGGCGGTACGCCATGCGCTGTCGGCCGAGCGCGCGGGTTGCGACATCATCTCGATCGACGGCTTCGAATGCGCGGGCCACCCGGGCGAGGACGATATCCCTGGCCTGATCCTGATTCCGGCAGCGGCCGACAAGGTGAAAATTCCGATGCTCGCCTCGGGCGGGTTTGGTGACGGCCGCGGGCTTGTCGCGGCGCTGACGCTCGGTGCCGAGGGGATCAACATGGGCACGCGTTTCTGCGCGACTGTCGAAGCACCGATCCATGACAATGTGAAGCAGGCCTATATCGACAATGACGAGCGCGGCAGCTTCCTCATTTTCCGCAGCCTCAAGAACACGGCGCGCGTCGGCAAGAGCGCAGTGAGCGAAGAGGTTGTGCGTCGTCTCGCGGTGCCCGACGCCACCTTCGCCGACGTCGCCGAACTGGTGAACGGCAAGGCCGGCCGCGAATTGCTCGAAAGCGGCGACCTTTCGAAGGGCGTCTTCTGGGCTGGCATGGTGCAGGGACTGATCCACGACATCCCGACCTGCAAGGAACTCATCGACCGTATCATCGCGGACGCCGACGCGATTATCGACCAGCGCCTCGCATCGATGCGCGCATAATTCTCCCGCCACGCTGGCGCGCCGCGTCGGCTTTCGATATGGTCCGATTCATCGCAATTCGGTCACATCGAACGCCGTCGGCGCCAGCTCGCCGGCGCGGCAAGGGGGATTTTTGAGCCTCATCGAATATAAGGGTTTCGGCGGCGTTCCGCTGTCGGCCGACATGCTCGGCGACGAAAACGACCCGCCGGTCCTTCTGATCCCCGAAATCGGCCAAAGCCGGGCGGCTTGGCGCGACGTCGCCGAGGCGCTGGTGCTGTCGGGCCGTCGCGTCGTCAATCTCGACCTGCGGGATGCGGATCAGCTTGCGCCGCATATCGAGGATCTGCGCGCGGTGCTCGCGCAAATGGGCTCGCGCCCGGTGGTCGTCGCCGCTGGCAACGGCGGATGGATTGCAACACGCGCGCTGGCGATCGACGGCACGCATCTTGCGGCCGGACTGGTCCTCGTCGACATGCCGGTCGATGAAGAGGCCATCGCCGATGGCCTCGCCGCCCGATTGGCCCTGCCGGCGCTCGTCGTACGCGGTGGCTTTTCGCCGGCGCAATCGGGAACGGCCAGCGACGCATTCAACGCCGCGCTGCCGATCGGTCAGATTGCCGATATCAACGAATGCGACCTCGAGCTGGCATCGGACCGAAAGGAAGCCTTGCTCGGCCAGCTTCTCGAATTTCTGGAGCTGCGCCAGCCGCGCGATGCGATGGAGTTCAAGGCGGGATCGGACCCGCGCACGCTCCGCGACGCGATGGGCTGCTTCGCGACCGGCATCACGATCGTCACCGCACTCGACGCTGCGGGAAGCCCCGTCGGCCTCACCGCAAACAGCTTCACCTCGGTCTCGCTCGACCCGCCGCTTTTGCTCGTGTGCATCGCCAATACGGCCGGAACCGCGCCCGCCCTGCGTGAAGCAGGGCATTTCGGCGTGAATGTCCTGCAGATCGGCCAGCAGCCGACATCGAACCGCTTCGCCGCAAAGGGCGAGGACCGCTTCGCCAATCAGCCGTGGGCCCCAGGACAGACCGGCGTGCCGCTGCTCGGCAGTTCGCTCGTCTCGTTCGAGTGCGAGCGCGAATCGCTGCACGAAGCGGGCGATCATTTCATCCTCATCGGCCGCGTCGTGCGCGCGCAGTTCGAACCGCATCGCGATCCGTTGCTCTATTTTCGGGGGAAGTACCGGCGGCTGCATTTCGCCTGATGGCGGACAGGGTGGGATTCGAACCCACGGTGAGCTTGCACCCACGGCGGTTTTCAAGACCGCTGCCTTAAACCACTCGGCCACCTGTCCGCACGGCGCCGCCATAGCGCGTGATGACCTTGCGGCAAGCGAAACCTTACCGACTCGCCCCGTCGCGCGAATGAGTCGCTTTGTCCCGGCAAAGCCTAGCCAAGCGGCTCGCATCTGTGCGACACACGCCTTATGGTGGGGACATGATGCAAGCTATACGTTTCAGAATCGGACGCCTTTTCAACTTCGCGGCGGCTTTCCTGTCGGCCTGGATGCTCACAGCTTCGGCACCGCTCCACGCGCAGAGCGCCGACGGCAGCTTCGACAGCTATGTCCAGTCGCTGTGGCCGAAAGCGCAGTCACGCGGCGTATCGCGCACCACATTCGACCGCGTGACCGCCGGGCTGACGTATAATCCGCGCGTCGTCGCGCTCGATCGCGACAATCTGGGTAGTCCGCCGAACCCGAATACGCCGATTCCCGCATTCGCACCGTATAAGGCGAAGCATGTCGATGCCGCGCGCATCGGTGGCGGCCGCCGCGTCCACGACCGGCTGCTCCCTTTGCTGTCGCGTATCGAGGCGCGTACCGGCGTGCCGACCAGCATCATGATCGCCATTTACGGCCACGAAACCGCTTACGGCCAGGTCACGGGCAATTTCGACCTGCCCGAAGCGCTGGCGACGCTTGCCTATGAGGGCCGTCGTCGCACCTTGTTCGAGCCCGAACTCATCGCGACGATGGTGATGGTCGAACGCGGCGTGCCGCGTAGCGCGCTCAAAGGCAGTTGGGCCGGCGCGTTCGGCTATCCGCAATTCCTGCCGTCCGTCTATCTGCAGGTGGCCGAGGACGGCGACGGCGACGGCGTCGCGCGCATCTGGTCGAGCGAGGCAGATGCTATCGAATCGATCGGCGCCTATTTGCGCCGTGCCGGCTGGCGTGCAGGCCAGCCGTGGGGGGTGGCCGTGACGGTTCCCGCTGGCTTCAACCGCGGCGCGGTCGCGAACCGCCTGACCCCGACGCGCTGCCCGCGCGTTTTCGACCGCCACAGCCGCTGGCGCTCGATGTCCGAATGGCGCGCCGTGGGGATTCAGCCGGTCAATGGCCGCTGGCCCGATGGCAATGTTCAGGCGACATTGCTTGAACCTGACGGCCCCGGTCGGACAGCCTATTTGCTGACCGGTAACTATCGTGCGATATTGGACTATAATTGTTCTAATTTTTACGCATTGTCTGTGGGGTTGCTGGCGGATGAAATCGATCGTTAGAGGCGGGGGCCTGTTGGCCGGGGCGATGTTGATGCTCGCCGGCTGTGGGAGTGTTGGCGGCAAGCGCGAAGGCGGCCCGATCGCAAGTCCGACGCCGACGACCGCCGCGAACGGCGTTTCAGATGTCCCGGTCAAGCTCGGCGATCCCTATATGATCGGCGGCGTCACTTACACGCCCGCCGATATCCCCGATTATGACGACGTCGGCTATGCGAGCTGGTACGGCGAGGAACTTGGCGGCAAACCGACCGCCAATGGCGAGACGTTCGATCCTGCGGCGATCAGTGCGGCGCACAAGACGCTGCCGTTGCCAAGCTATGTCGAAGTCACCGCACTCGACACCGGTCGGACGATTCTCGTGCGCGTCAACGATCGTGGGCCGATGGCGAGCGACCGGCTGATCGACCTTTCGCGCGGCGCCGCCGAGCAGCTCGGCCTCACCGACGGCCTCTCCACCGTCCGCGTCCGCCGCACAAACCCACCCGCCGCCGAGCGCGCGCAGCTCCGCTCGGGCAAAGCTGTTCCCGAACGCATCGCCACCCCTGAATCGCTGCTGGCGATCCTGCGTAACAAGGCGAAGGCGCTGCCCACACCGAAATCAGCAATCGCGCCCGTCACGGCGCAGCCCGCCGCGCCGGTCGCGTCAGGCACCGCGAAGCCGGGCGACGACCGATTTGTCGTTGAGGGCCCTGAGACGACCAAGGCGGCGCCCAAACCCGCCGCCGCGAAGCCTACTGCCCCCGCAAAGCCCGCGCCTGCTGCCGGGGCCTATGTGATTCAGGTCGGTGCTTTCAGCACCGAAAGCCGTGCCAGTGCCGCTGCGAAATCGGTTGGAGGGCATGTCACGAAGGCTGGAAATTTGTGGAGAGTCCGTGTCGGCCCCTTTGCCAGTGACGCTGAAGCGCGTGGCGCGCTCGGCAGCGTAAAGGCCAAGGGCTTTCGCGACGCAGTCGTCCAGCGCGATCGCTGACGACCGGGCGCGTGAGGACGTCGGTATCCATCCTTGCAAAGAGCGGCGCTGCGGCGCTGGCGATGTGCGCTCTGACATTGGCTTTTCCGGCGGCATCGGCGGGCGATGCCCGACCAAAATCCGCGCCGGTCAGCCGTCCACTTTACGTCACCCAAGCGCCGATCGTGATGCTCAAGGATCTCGATTCGGGCGCCATTCTCTTCTCGCGCGGCGCCGACAAACGTTTCGCACCGGCCTCGATGGCCAAGGTGATGACCGCCTATGTCGTGCTCGACCTGATCCGGAAGGGCGAGCTGTCGCGTGACAAGCAGTTCACCGTCAGCGAAGCGACCTGGAAGAAGTGGAACGGCAGCACCGGCGGCTCGACGATGTTCCTCCGCCCGAACGAAAAGGTTTCGGTCGACGAGTTGCTGAAGGGACTGATTACCGTTTCGGGCAATGATGCCGCCGCAGTGCTCGCGGTCGGGATCGACGGAAGCGAAGACGCATTCGTCAAGCGAATGAATGCAGTAGCGGCCAAAATCGGGATGGCGTCGAGCCGGTTCGGGACGCCGAGTGGCTGGCCCGACGGTGGCATCACCAAGGTAAGCGCCGCCGACTTGATCACGCTTGCCGACCGATTGATTCGCGATCACCCCGATGGCTACAGCCGCTATTTCTCATTGCCGAAACTCCAGCACGGCAAATCGCCCGACGGGAAACCGATCGTCCAGCCGAACCGCAACCCCATTCTCGGGCGCTTCGCGGGGGCCGACGGGTTGAAAACGGGTCACACCGCCGAGGCCGGTTATTGCTTCCTCGGCTCGGCAAAACGAAACGGGCGCCGTCTCATCATGGTCGTGGCGGGCATGAGCAGCGAAAAGGCTCGGCGCGACGAGGCTGAGCGGCTGATGAAATGGGGTTTCGACGAATGGGAGGGAAGGGAGCTTGTCCCCGCCGGCGCGAGTCTCGGTCACATCGACGTCAAAAAGGGAGTGATTCCGGCGGTTCGCACCGAGGCCAGCATCGCCGTGCGGATGACGGTTCCCAAGGGCTATAGCGGCGGCTATCGCGCGGTCATGCGTTCCCAGACTCCACTTGTCGCGCCCGTCACACGCGGGACGCCGGTTGCCGAACTCGTCGTCACACCCGATGGTCTGCCCCCGCAAACGACGCCGCTGATCGCCGCCGCCGACGTGGACGAGGGTGGCTGGTGGGCGCGCGCGCGGACGGGATTCTACCGGCTGACCGGGCTGTGACCGGGCGCTTCATCACGCTCGAAGGCGGCGAGGGCGTCGGAAAATCGACCCAGATCCGCGCTCTTGCCGATGCGTTGGCGGCGCGCGGTATCGAGGCCGTCGCGACGCGCGAGCCCGGCGGCAGCGCCGGAGCCGAAGCGATCCGCGCCCTGCTCATGGAAGGAAGCGACGACCGCTGGGATGCGCGCAGCGAAGCGTTGCTGTTCGCCGCAGCGCGCGCCGACCATGTCGCACGCACCATCCGCCCGGCGCTCGATCGCGGCGCATGGGTGCTCTGCGACCGTTTCGTCGATTCGAGCCGTGCCTATCAGGGCGGCGGCGGCGGGATCACCGACGCCGACCTCCTGACACTGCACGGTTTCGGCTCGATGGGCTTGTTGCCCGACCGCACTTTCCTGCTCACCGTCAGCGCCGACGAAGCCGCGCGGCGGCTGACCGAACGCGGCGGCAGCGACCGGATGGGCAACAAGCCCGCGGACTATCAGGCACGGCTCGCCGCGCGTTTTGTCGAGATGGCCGAGGCCGAGCCGGCGCGATGGCGGATCGTCGATGCCGACGCTGTTGCGGCGGACGTCACCGAAGCCATCCTCGCCGACCTCGCGGAATGGCTATGATGATCGGCCATCAGGACGCCGAGAAGGCCTTTCTTGAGGCGTGGCAGGGCGGCCGTCTTCATCACGCCTGGCTTCTCGCAGGGCCGCAGGGGATGGGAAAGGGCGCCTTTTCCGAGCGCGTCGCGCGTTTTCTGGTGACCCACGGACGGGCTGGTGACGGGCAGGCTGTGTTGCTCGACGACCGCGGGGACGACGCGGCGGCACGCCTTGTAGACGCGGGGAACCACCCCGAAATCCTTCGGCTCGCGCGGCAGCCGAAGGACAAGGCAAAGGAGCTCGCACGCAATATCACGATTGAACAGGTCCGGCAGATGATCCGCCGGCTGCATCTGTCGCTGTCGCTCGGCGAGTGGCGAGTCATCATCGTCGATGCGGTCGATGATCTGGAAACCGACGGTGCCAACGCGCTGCTCAAGACGCTCGAAGAACCACCCGCAAAGACCTTGTTCCTGCTCGTCAGCCATTCGCCGGGACGTCTGCTGCCGACAATCCGGTCGCGGTGCAGAATGATGCGTTTTCAACCGGTTGACCGTGACGCCATGACTGCGTGGCTGCGCGAGTTGCGGCCCATGCTCGACATTGCCGAGGTGCGGGCGATCGTCACTGCATCGGGCGGCGTGCCCGGCAAGGCGCTCGCGCTGATCGACAGCGATGTCGCGGCAATGGAAAAGAAGCTGCTCTCCATTGCGGCTGGTGGAGATCCCGGGAACCGGCTGCGCGAGGCGCTTGCCCGCGAAGTTGCCGGGACCAGCAATCGCGCCCGGCTCGAACTGGTCATCGACATCGTTCCGGGATTGTTGGCGCGACTGGCGCGCGAACGTCCGATTGCAGAGATTGCGCCCGTTCTTGCGCAATGGGACCGTATTCAACGCACCGTCCGCGACGCGATCCGCGGCTCTTACGACGGCGCGATGGTCGGGTTCGAAATCGGAAACTGCCTTGCCGAATTGGCGCCGCGAGAGGCGCCGGCGCAACGCTGACGCTTTCCCTTACGCGCACCAGCGGCTAAGGCGCGCGCATGTCCGAAAACAAAGCCCCCTTCTACATCACCACCGCGATCAGCTATCCCAATGGCCGCCCGCATATCGGTCACGCCTATGAAGCGATTGCGACAGACGTCATGGCGCGTTTCCAGCGCGCGCGCGGCCGCGACGTGCGGCTGACGACCGGCACTGACGAACATGGCCTGAAAATGTATCAGACGGCGCGCGACCAAGGGCGGCCGACGATCGACCTTGCCGATGAAATGTCGGGATATTTCCGTGACATGTACGCCAGGCTGAATATCAGCTTCGATCACTTCATGCGCACATCCGATCCGGCGCACCATGCGGCGTCGCAGGCGCTATGGCGCGCGATGGAGGCCAATGGCGATCTCTATCTCGACCGCTACGAAGGATGGTATTCGGTGCGCGACGAGGCCTTTTACGACGAAAGCGAACTCGTCGAAGGGGGAGGGAATGCCAAGCTCTCTCCGCAGGGCACGCCGGTCGAATGGACCGTCGAGGAAAGCTGGTTCTTCCGCTTGTCGAACTATCAGGACAAGCTCCTTGCGCTCTACAACGACAATCCCGATTTCATCCGCCCCGAAAGTCGTCGCAACGAGGTGCTGCGCTTCGTCGAGGGCGGGCTCAAGGATCTCAGCGTTTCGCGCACCAGCTTCGACTGGGGCGTGTCCGTGCCGGGCTCGCCGGGCCATGTGATGTATGTCTGGGTCGATGCGCTCAATACCTATATGTCCGCGCTCGGCTTCCCCGATCGCGAGGGAGAGTGGGGTAAGTTCTGGCCCGCCGATATCCATATGATCGGCAAGGATATCGTTCGTTTTCATACCGTTTACTGGCCGGCTTTCCTGATGAGCGCGAACCTGCCGCTCCCAAGACAGGTGTTCGGCCACGGCTTCTTGCTCAACCGCGGCGAGAAGATGTCGAAATCGCTCGGCAATGTGGTCGACCCGATGGAGCTCGCCGAACGTTTCGGCGTCGATGCCCTGCGCTATTATCTCCTCCGTGAAGTCAGCTTCGGTCAGGACGGCAGCTATTCGGCCGAAGCGATCGTGCGCACGGCAAATGCAGACCTCGCCAACAGTTTCGGTAATCTCGCGCAGCGCAGCTTGTCCATGATTTTCAAGAATTTGGACGGCAAGATTTCGGCGGACTATTCACCCGCGCAGGACGATGCCGACCTGCTCGCCGATCTGACTGCGATGGCGACCGAGCGCCTGCCGCGCGAATTCGAGCAACTCGCCTTTTCGGTGGGCATCGAGGACTGGATTCGCGCCGTCTTCGCCTGCAACCAATATGTCGACACGCAGGCGCCCTGGGCGCTGCGCAAGACCGATCCCGAACGGATGCGCGCGGTGCTGATGACGCTGTTCCAGGCGGTACGAATGCTGGCGATTGCAATCCGTCCGGTGGTGCCGGCGGCGGCGGACACATTGCTCGATCAGATGGGCATTGCCGAAGATGCGCGCGATTTCGCTGCGCTTGCCGACGAGAACTGGTTCGCGAAACTCGCGGCCAGCGGCTTTATAGTCGGCCAGCCCGTCCCGATCTTCCCCCGCCTCGAACTCCCCGAGGGGGAAGGGGACGGAGAAGCCTGATGCTCGTCGATTCGCACTGCCACCTCAATTACAAGGGGCTTGCCGAGAAGCAAGGCGAGGTGCTGGCGCGCGCGCGAGCGAAAGGCGTCACCGCGATGCTCAACATCGCGACACGCGAAAGCGAGTGGGACGACGTGCTCGCCGCAGCCGAAGCCAATGACGATGTATGGGCGAGTGTCGGCATCCATCCGCACGACGCCGACAACCATCCCGATGTCGATACGGCGAAGCTCGTCGAGCGTGCCGAACATCCGCGTGTGATCGGCATCGGTGAGACCGGGCTCGACTATTATTACGACAAAAGCGACCGCGTGCGGCAGCAGGACAGCTTTCGTCGTCACATCCACGCATCGCAGGCCACCGGATTGCCGATCATCGTCCACACGCGCGACGCGGAGGAAGACACGCTGGCGCTGCTTGGCGAGGAGATGGGAAGGGCGGTCTTCCCGGGCGTGATCCACTGCTTCACCGCAAGCGACGATTTCGCGCGCAAGGCGCTCGACCTCGGCCTGTTCATCTCGATCTCGGGCATCGTGACCTTCAAGAACGCCGCCGATCTGCAGGCAACCGCCAAATGGCTGCCGCAAGACCGTCTGCTGATCGAAACCGATTCGCCCTTCCTTGCCCCCGTCCCGCACCGCGGCAAGACCGGTGAGCCGGCTTTTGTCGCCGATACGCTCACGTTCCTTGCCGAACTGCGCGGCGACGACCAGGATGCGCTGGCGGCGGCGACAAGTGCCAATTTCTATGCGCTGTTCAACAAGGCGACAGCATGACATCACGCACATCATGAAGCTCAGAATACTTGGTTGCGGCACGTCGTCGGGCGTTCCGCGGATCGGCAACGACTGGGGGCAGTGCGATCCCGACAATCCGCGCAATCTGCGCAGCCGTGCCTCCATCATGATATCGCTTGGCGGTTTTCGTATTGTCGTCGATACCAGCCCGGACATGCGGCTCCAGTTGCTCGATGCCGGCGTTGGCGAACTCGACGCCGTCATCTGGACGCACGAACACGCAGACCACACGCACGGGCTCGACGATCTGCGTCAGGTCATGCACCTGCGGCGCTCGGCGGTCCCGGTCTATGCGCGTGACCATGTTCTCGACATCCTCAAATGGCGCTTCACCTATGCCTTTGCGGGAAATGCCGGTTATCCTGCCTCAGTCGACCCGATCGATCTGCACGACCATCAATCGATTGGCCCGATCGAGGTATCGGCGATCGAAATGCCGCACGGCCCAATCAAGGCGACCGGCCTGATCTTCAGCGACGGTGCGCACAGAATCGCCTATGCGACTGATTTTTCGAAATTCACTGACGAGATGGTCGAGTTCTTCCAAGGCGTCGACCTGTTTGTGATCGATGCGCTGCGCCGCTATCCGCATCCGACGCATCCGCATCTGGCGATGACGCTCGAAGGGCTCGCCAAGGTCGGCAATCCGCGTGCGATCATCACGCATATGGACAATACGATGGATTATGACGACCTTGCGGCAGAATTGCCGCCGGGCGTCGAGCCCGGGTATGACGGATTGGAGGTGCAGCTATGAGCGGTGACACGACCGTCCAGATCCTGTGGTTCGCCGGCGCGTTCACGCTGGTGCTGAGCTCGCTGCTCGCGCGGCGCTTGCCAATGGCCGACTGGATCAAGATGGCGCTGGCATGGGTAGCGATCTTTGGGTTGGTGTTTCTGGTGATCCGCACGTGGCAGGCGGTGACCTGAAGCCAAGGTCTCCTCACTCCTACCTTATTAAATTTAACATAATACATATTATCGGATAATAATGATATGGCCGAAGCCGCAACGCTGCCCCCTATCGATCGCCTGCTCGCCATCATGCGGCAACTGCGCAATCCCGACGGCGGATGTGAATGGGATCTGGCGCAGAGCTTCGCGACGATTGCGCCTTATACGATCGAGGAAGCCTATGAGGTTTCCGACGCCATTGCCGGTGGCGATCCCGCAGCGATCTGCGACGAACTTGGCGATCTATTGCTGCAGGTCGTGTTCCACAGCCAGATCGCGACCGACGAAGGCCTGTTCGGCTTCGACGATGTCGCCGAGGCAATCAGCAACAAGATGGAACGCCGCCACCCGCACATCTTCGGCGATGGCACGACTGACGATGTCCGTCAGCAATGGGAGCAGATCAAGGCTGCCGAGCGATCGGCCGACGGCGCGGCGGGCGCGCTCGCCGGCGTCGCGTCGTCCTTTCCCGCATTGCTGCGCGCGCAAAAGCTGCAGGGCCGTGCTGCGCGCGTCGGTTTCGACTGGCCCGATACCGAGGGGCCGCT
Source organism: Sphingopyxis sp. YR583 (assembly GCF_900108295.1). Lineage (NCBI taxonomy): Bacteria > Pseudomonadati > Pseudomonadota > Alphaproteobacteria > Sphingomonadales > Sphingopyxidaceae > Sphingopyxis > Sphingopyxis sp. YR583. Next base: position 309,691 of record NZ_FNWK01000002.1, read on the forward strand.
CGCCAAGATCGACGAAGAACTGGCCGAGGTCGCGCAGGCAACGAGCGATACAGAACGGCATGAGGAGGTCGGCGACCTGCTGTTCGCGGTCGTCAACTATGCTCGCAAGCTCGGAGTCGATGCCGAAGGTGCGCTTCGTGACGCCAATCTGAAATTCGGGCGGCGCTTCGCCGCCATGGAAGATCGCGCGGGCGGAAGCTTGGCTGGCCTATCGCTCGACGATCAGGAAGACCATTGGGTTGCGGTCAAGGCTGCGGAGCGTCCGTAGCCGGCCATAGGCGCTCAAATCGGGCACTATCGGCGGGATCGAGCCGGACGGTCAGCACATGCCCATCGTTCTGTGGCTCGTCGGCGAGAACCTCGCCGCGCGCGTGAAGCCACGCCGCCGCCTCGCCCTCGCCATAGCCCAGATAGATGCGCTGCACCTTGTGCTGCGCGGTCAATTGCGACGCCATCAGGACGCGCGCCGCCTCGACGCCCTCGCCCGTCACCGCCGAGATGACCGCGACGTCGGGCCGCCGCGCCGCCACCTCCTCGATCGCCGCGCGCCCGTCGGCGTCGGCCGTGTCGATCTTGTTCCAGATTTCGATCTGCGGAACCGCGGCAGGGGCATCGCCCTCCTCGTCGTCCTGCGGACCGTTAACGCCGAGCGAGTCCAATATGGCCCGCACATCGTCATATTGCGCCTCGCTGTCGGGATGAACGATGTCGCGGACATGGACGATCAGGTCCGCGGTCGTCACTTCCTCGAGCGTTGCGCGGAATGCGGCAACCAATTGCGTCGGCAGATCGGAAACGAAACCGACGGTGTCGGACAGGATCGCCTTTTCGATCCCCGGCAATCCGATTTCGCGCATAGTGGGGTCAAGCGTGGCGAAAAGCATATCTTCCGCCATGACGTCACTCCCCGTCAAGCGATTGAAGAATGTGGATTTTCCGGCGTTGGTATAGCCGACGAGCGCGACGACCGGCCACGGCGCGCGCTGGCGCTTCGATCGCTGGAGCTGGCGCGTACGCCGTGCATCATCGAGGCTCCGGCGGATGCGCGCCATGCGGTTGCGGATCATCCGCCTGTCGGCTTCGATCTGCGTTTCCCCGGGGCCGCCGAGAAAACCGAAACCGCCGCGCTGCCGCTCAAGGTGGGTCCAACTGCGCACGAGCCGCCCTGCCTGATAATCGAGATGCGCCAATTCGACCTGTAACCGCCCTTCGGCAGTCGCGGCGCGCTCTCCGAAAATTTCAAGGATCAGGCCGGTTCGGTCGATGACCTTGGTGCCAAAGGCGGTTTCCAGATTGCGTTGCTGGATCGGACTGAGCGCTGCATCGACGACGACAAGCTGGACACCCTTCGCGGCGATGTCGGGCGCGATCGCCTCGATCTGGCCGACGCCGAGTAGGGTCGCCGCGCGGGTCTGGCGCAGCCGCAGCGTATGAACCGCGACGACATCGAGCCCAATCGCAAGCGCCAGCCCCCTCGCCTCCTCGGCGCGGGCGTCGAGATCGCGGGCAAGCCGCTGGCTATGCCATTCGGGCACGACAATAAGCGCGGGGGCACCGCGCGTTACCTCGTCTTCATTGTCGGCTATCGGGTCGATCAGCCGTTGTCCGCTTCTGCGTCAGGCTCGCTGTCGGTCAGATTGATCGGCCCATTCGGCTGAACGGTCGAAATCGCGTGCTTGTAGACGAGCTGCACCTGCCGCTCGCGCTCGAGCAGCATGCAGAACAGGTCGAAGGCAACGATATCGCCCTGCAGCATCACGCCATTGACGAGGAACATCGTCACCGACTCGTCGGAACGGCGGACTGCGTTCAGAAACACGTCCTGCAGGGCCTTGCCCTTGCTCGCTGGCGCATCGCGCAAATTGTCGCCCAATAGCGCGAGATCGAAATCATGCGACGGCATCACCGTCGAGATCGCATGCTTGTAGACAAGTTGCGACTGTCCATCGCGGCGAAGAAGCAGCGAAAAGTTATCGAACCAGGTGATGATGCCCTGCAGCTTCACGCCCTTGACCAGAAACATGGTCACCGGGGTCTTGCTCTTGCGAAGGGCGTTTAGGAAAATATCCTGGAGATTCTGATTTTTATCGGACACATTTGCCTCCTGTTTTTGGCGGTATAACCGCGGGTATGGTACCGGTTTTCCGGATTTAAGACCTTCTTCGCACCCGCAATATGCGGCAAAGGGCCCCGAAGGTCTAGCGCAAAGCCGCTATCCCTCGCCTTCCGAACTCTCGGTAAGGCCCAAAAGTTTCAGTTTGCGGTGCAGCGCCGACCGTTCCATTCCGATGAAGGTCGCGGTGCGCGAGATATTGCCCGAAAAACGGTTGATCTGGATACGCAGATACTCGCGCTCGAAATTCTCCCGCGCCTCTTTCAGAGGGATCGCGGTGATCGATTCCGAATTGGGCAGGATATCGGCCCCGCCGCGCACCAGCTCGGCGGGCAGCATATCAGCATCTATGCGGTTCAACCGGTCGCTCGGCGCAAGGATCATCACACGCTCTATCACGTTACGCAGTTCGCGAACATTGCCCGGCCACTCATGTGCCTGGAGTGCCGCCATCGCTTCCGAGCTGATCTCGGGCGGCGGAACGCGGCGGTCGGCGGCGTAGCGGCGGATATAATGGTCGCAAAGGCTGGCGATATCGTCGCGACGCTCGCGCAGCGGCGGGATATGCACGGGCACGACATTCAGCCGGTAATAGAGATCCTCGCGAAACCGGTTTTCCGCGATTTCGGTCATCAGGTCGCGCGCGGATCCCGAAATGATGCGCACATCGACGCGGATCATCGTGCGGCCGCCTACGCGGGCAAAGCTTTGATCGGTCAGGACGCGCAGGATCTTGCCCTGCGTCGTCAGCGGCATGTCGGCGACCTCGTCGAGGAACAGCGTCCCCCCATGCGCCTGTTCGAGCAGTCCGACGCGGATCGAACCGTCCTCAGCTTCGGACCCGAACAACTCAGTCTCTACCGTTTCGGGGTCCATCCGTGCCGATGAAATGACGCGGAACGGTGCATTCTGGCGCCCGCTCCAGCCGTGCAGCACGCGCGCCGCGACCTCCTTGCCGACGCCGGGAGCGCCCGTGATCAGGACGCGGCTTCCCGTCCCCGCGACGCGCTTCAGCGTCGCGCGGACATTGTTGATAGCCGCACTCGTTCCGGTTAGCTCGTCCGACGGCCCGGCCTTTTCTCGCAGCTGCTCATATTCGAACTTGAGCCGCTCATTCTCGGTCGCGCGCGCGACGAGATGGAGCAGGCGCGATGCCTCGAACGGCTTTTCGATGAAATCGAACGCGCCGCGGCGGATGGCGGCGACCGCCGTATCGAGCCCGCCATGGCCCGAAATGACGATGATCGGCAGCGTCGGATCGAACGCCTTGATCGCCTCGACCAGTCCGAGCCCGTCAAGCCGCGAGCCCTGCAGCCAGACATCGATCAGCGCGAGCGACGGACGTCGCTGGCGGATCGCTTCGAGCGCGGAATCGCTGTCGGAGGCGGTGCGCGCCTCATAGCCTTCGTCTTCCATGACGCCGGCGACGAGGTCGCAAATGTCACGTTCGTCGTCGACGATCAAAATATCAAGCGCCATGATCTTCTCTGTCCTGCCGGTTCCGGATGCGTCCGGGAACCGATTCACTTTGCCCCATCCCCTGTTCGCCGCCCTTGCCGGCCAATGGCCTGAGCCGTTCGGGATGGAGCGTCAGGGTCACGCATGTCCCCTGCCCCGCCGGATTGTCCGAAAATTCGAGCTCGCCATAATGTTGCTCGACGATCTTCTTCACGATCGCGAGCCCCAGCCCGGTCCCGCCCTGCCGGGTCGTCATATAGGGTTCGGCGATCGCCTCGCGCGCCTCGGGCAGCCCGATGCCATCGTCGGACACCCGGATGACGAACTCGCCCTCCACGCCGACAGCAAGTTCGGCGGAGATGTAACCAGTGGCGACGGCATCGGAATTTTTATATTTCTCTTCAATTGCTTCGACTGCGTTTTTGACGATATTGGTGACTGCCTGCGACAGCAGTCGGCGGTCGCAAACGAGCGGCTCGATCTCGGCAGGCGTTTTGACGGCAAAGGCGATGTCGGGCTTTGCCACTTCGAACAGGAACACCGCCTGACGCACGATGTCGCGAACGTCCTCTACCCCGAAGGTCGGTTTCGGCATTCGGGCGAAGCTCGAAAATTCATCGACCATACGCCGCATGTCGTGCACCTGGCGGATTACCGTATCGGTCAGCTTCCGGAAGGTGGCGCTATCGCCCTCGACCTTGTCGCCGAACCGCCGCTGGAGCCGTTCGGCCGCGAGTTGAATCGGGGTCAGCGGATTCTTGATCTCATGCGCGATGCGCCGCGCGACGTCGGACCAGGCCGCACGGCGCTGATCGAGTAATTGCTGCGTGATATCCTCGAAGCTCAGGACAAAGCCGTCGCCCTGCGCCACGGCTTTTGCCGCGAGCGTCGCGGGTTCCGCGTCTTTGCGCGAGAGCTGGACGATGGCTTCGCGTTCGTCGCCGGTCAGCAAGCGCGCAAGTTCGGGCGCGACGTCGTCGAGCGGCTGGCCGGTCAGGCACTCGGCGGACTGGCAGATCAGCCGCTCGGCCGCGGCGTTGGCGAGCAGAATGCGGCGATCGGCGTCGACCGAAACGACAGCCGATGACACGCCGCTGAGCACGGCCTCGATAAAGCTGCGCCGCGCCTCGAGTTGCTCGTTCACGCTGACGAGCGCGCCGGTTTGCCCCTGCAATTGCTCGGTCATTCGGTTGAAGGCGCGGGTGAGTACCGAAATCTCGTCATCGCGCGCCGGCGGCGTGACCCGCACCGACAGGTCGCCTCCGGCGGCAGTCCGCGTTGCACCGATCAGCGTGCCGAGCGGGCGGACGATCCGGTCGGCCACGAGGATTGCCGCTATAACGGCGAGCGCGAGAAGCAGAAGCGACCCAAGATAGAGCGCGCCGTTGAATTGAAGCTGGAGCTGCTGCGAGCGTTCGAACAAGCCATTATAGTCGGCGAGAACTGCACTCGCGCGCGCGGACTGCTGAAAGCCCGGGACATTTGTATCGCGCGAAGCATAGACGTACGCGCGGCCCGTGCCGGGCAGCCGTGCAGCGGCTTCGATCCGGTTGGGCTGGCGAACGACGACGACATCCTCGCCCGCGTCGAGGCGGCCGACCATCGCGGAACTCAAACGGTTCTCAGCCGCCCTGTTGTCGGGATTGATCGCCGTGGCCGTCCGCGCCACGCCGTCCCTGCCGATCTCGATAATCGCCGACTCATTCAGGCTCCGAACGACGACCTGTTGCAGATAATAGTTGCTGAAGACCGGGCTATCGATCGGGACGAGGCTCAATTGCTTGCCGAGGTCGTTTGCCATGGCAAAGGTATTCGCACCGACTTGCCGCTGGTTTTCCTGGTAATAACCCTCGGCCAGATTGGCGGCGTTTTCGAACATGCCGCGCGAACGATCGGAGAACCAGAAATCGACACCGAACTGGAATAGAAGTGAAGCGAAGATCACCACGAGCAGGGTCGGCGCTGCGGCAATCAGCGAAAAAAGCGCAACAAGCCGGACGTGGAGGCGGCCGTTGCCGCCCGCCATCGAGCGCACCGCGCGTGCGCGCGCAACGCGGCTGCCGATAAGCACGATCAGAGCCATCGCTGGCACCAGATTGACGACCATGATCGCGGCGACGAGCGCCGGGGTCAGCAGCCGCTCGCTCTGCGCATCGCCGGTCACGAAGATATAGGTCGCGATGGCAACGCTGATGATCAGGGCGAGTGTATAATATTCGGGCGCCGCGAAACGCCAGAAGCCCGAGCGCATCACCTGGTCGTCCGAATCCGTGTGGGTAGCCAGAGGGGACGGGAGCGTCATTGTTGCTACGTTACGACAATCCTGTTGCATAGAAAACACACAAACTGCGCAACTGTCGCCCGATTGCGCCGATTGTCGGATAGCTCGCCCCGATCAGGGATGCGCGGGGTCGATATCGAGCTGACCGAGGCGCTTGCGCAGCGTATTGCGATTAATGCCAAGCCGCCGTGCGGCCTCGAGCTGGTTTCCGCGAACATCGCGCAGTATTCGCCGGAAAAGCGCCGCTTCGACGATCGCTTCGAGCTGTTCGTGGATATTTCCGTCGCTTGTTACATCTGCCATCTGCTCGCGCGCCCAGTCGTCGACCGCGCGGGCGATCAATGCCGCAGGCTCTACCACGCCCCCAGCCTCGGCATTGTCCTGCAGGACGGTTTCGACGTCTCGCACGGTCACGACGACGTCGCGCGACAGGACCGCGAGTCGCTGGACGACGTTGCCGAGTTCGCGGACGTTGCCCGGCCAGTCATACCGTTCGAGCCATTGCATCGCAGCGGGCGCGAACTGGCGATCGGGCAATCCCGAACCGCGTCCGGCCTCGACGAAATGTCGGACGAGCGCGGCGATGTCGCTGCGACGGTCGCGCAGCGGCGGAAGGGTCACCGGAATGACGTTGAGACGATAGAAGAGGTCTTCGCGGAAGCGCCCGTCGGCGACGAGCGTGCGCATGTCGCGATGCGTCGCTGCGATGACGCGCACATCGGCCCGAAGCGCCTGATTGCCGCCGACGGTCGAATATTCGTTGCTCTGAAGCACCCGCAGCAGGCGCGTCTGCGCTTCGAGCGGCATATCGCCGATTTCGTCGAGAAAAAGCGTACCACCCGCAGCTTGTTCGAAGCGGCCCGCGTTGCGGCTGTGCGCGCCGGTGAAGGCGCCTTTTTCGTGCCCGAACAGCTCGGCCTCGATCAATTCGCGCGGGATCGCGGCCATATTTATCGCAACGAACGGCCCGCCCCGGCGAAGGCCCGTCGCATGGACCGCGCGCGCGACGACCTCCTTGCCCGTTCCAGATTCGCCGAGGATCAGCACGGCAAGATCGTTCGACGCCAGCCGCGCGATCGTGCGGTACACCGCCTGCATCGCCGGCGCGCGGCCGACGAGACCGTGGCTGTCGGCCGGAACTGCAGCATCCCTCGCGGCGGGCTCCGCCCGCCGCTGCAATGCTGCGCGGACGCTCGCGGTCAGCTCGTCGAGATCGAACGGTTTGGGCAGATAATCATAACTGCCGATCCCCGTCGCGCGGACCGCGGTGTCGAGCGTATTCTGCGCCGACAGCACGATCACCGGCGTCGCGGAGTCGATACTCGAACGCGATAACGAATCGATGCCGTCGCCATCGGGCAGCACGACGTCGGTAATGACGAGGTCGGGGCGATTGCCCTCGAGCCAGGCGTTGCGCTCGGCGAGGCTCGCGACCGATGCGAAATGGGCGCATTCGCCGACGAGCGTTTCGCGGATGATCATCGCGATCGCGGGGTCGTCCTCGACCAGCAGGATCGTCTTGCCCTTGCTCACTTCGTTCATCCCTTTTGCGCGACGGGCAAATGGACGCGAAAGCGCGTCCATTCGCCGTCGCGGATATGCTGAACCGTGCCACCCATGTCGCGCGCAAGCTTGGCGACAAGCGCGAGGCCAAGCCCCCTTCCCTCGCGTTTGGTCGTCACGAACGGATCGAAAAGGTCGCCGCGAATATCGGCGGGAACGCCGGGGCCATTATCGCTGACGCTGACCTCGATCGGAAGCGCGATCCGCCCGCGCCCGTCGCCATTGTCGATCGACAGGCCGTGGCGATAGGCGGTTGTCAGACGGACGACGCCATCGTCGCGCCCGCCGAGCGCCTCGCAGCCGTTGGTCAGCAGATTGAGCAATATCTGAACCATGGCGTCATGGTTTCCATAAACCAGCGGCAGCGACGGATCGAAATCCTCGGCGAACCGCACACCCGGAAACTGGCGCGCACGTGCCGTTTCCATCGCCTGATGGATCGGCTGATAGAGGTTGATGGGGCCGCAGGCGATAGGCTGCCCGCGTGAGAAATGTTCCATCTGGTCGATCAGCGTCGCGATGCGGTCGACCTCGGCACAGATCAGTGTGGTGAACCGCTCGCCCCCTGCGTCGGTCTTGCGCGCGAGAAGCTGCGCAGCGCCCTTGATCCCGGCGAGCGGATTCTTGATCTCATGCGCCAGCATCGACGCTGCCGCCCCCGCCGCGCGCCCCGAACGCCCGATCGCACCGCCCATCAGTTCGGCGTCGCTTTGCGACGGCACGAGCGCAAGGATGCGGTGGCCGCTCTGGCCATAGGGGACCATCTGCATATCGACGAAGAAGGCACGCCTGCCACCCGCCGAAATCTCCGTGCGGTGCGCGAACAGCGCCGACGTCGCGGCGTCGCTCATCCGTTGGCGATAGTTGCGATCCATCTCGATGACGTCATAGATGACACGCCCGATCATCGCCGACCGGCTGATGTTGCAGAGCTGTTCGGCGGCGGAATTCACGAAGAGCACGACCCCGCCGCCGTCAATCAGCAGCGTCGGGACAGGATGCGACTGGATCAGCTCGTCATGGTCGAAAACGGGGATGCTCGACGTGAGCGCGGTCACGCGGCCGCCCGGGTCAAATGCGGGCCGTAAAAGGCTTCGAGCGCATCGAGCACGCCCTTGCTGTCGGGGATCTGGTTGACCTTGTTGCGGAACTCGGCCGACCCGTGAAGGCCTTTAACATACCAACCGAGATGCTTGCGCGCCATATTGACGCCGGTCATCTCTCCATAATGTTCGATCATCGCGCGGTAATGCGATGTAATGACATCATATTGTTCGTCGAGGCCGGGATCGGGCCGATCGGGCTCGCCGCGCAACGCTGCCATCACCTGCCCGAGCAACCAAGGGCGGCCATAAGCGCCCCGGCCGATCATGACGCCATCGGCGCCGCTTTGCGCCAGCGCGGTTTTCGCATCGTCGGCCGAGCAGATATCGCCGTTGACGATGACGGGGATCGAGACTGCATCCTTGACCGAGCGGACGAAGGCCCAGTCCGCTTCGCCACGATACATCTGATTGCGCGTGCGGCCGTGTACGGTGACAAGTTTTGCGCCGAGATTCTCTGCTATATGCGCGAGTTCGGGCGCATTCAGGCTGTCGTGGCACCAGCCCATACGCATTTTCACCGTAACCGGAACCGAGACAGCCTTCACACAGCTCTCGATCAGCGCCGCCGCGAGCTTCAGGTCACGCATCAGCGCCGAACCCGCGTCGCCGTTGGTGACCTTGCGCACCGGGCAGCCCATGTTGATGTCGATGATCGAAGCGCCACGGTCCTCGTTGAGTTTCGCCGCCTCGCCCATTTCATAAGGGGTGCAGCCGACGAGCTGCATGGACACCGGCTCTTCGACCGGATCCCACGCCGCCTTCTGGATCGACTGGCGCGTCTCGCGGATCGCGGCCTGGCTCGCGATCATTTCGGTGACGTTGAGCCCCGAACCATAATAGCGCACCAGCTTGCGGAACGGCAGGTCGGTGACGCCTGTCATCGGCGCGAGGATCACGGGATCCGCGATGGTGATGTTGCCGATCTGGATGGGCCTGAGCGGCGCCATGGCGGGGAGCTTTCGTCTAAATTGCCTAAATTTTGAGCAGTCCGTACACGTTAAGCCGCTTTCCCGCAAGGCGCGGCTGCGCTAACCGGCGCGCACGATGGCCGAGTCCGCCCCCTCCTTTACTCCGCGCTTCGTGGTCATCCTGCTTGCGGGCGGCCAGGGAACGCGTGCGGGTCTCGACGTTCCGAAGCAACTCGCGCTGCTGGGAGGCAAGCCCGTGTTGCGATGGAGCCTCGACGCTTTCGTCACTCATCCGTCGATTGCGGACGGTGTGCTGGTCGCGAATGATGACGTCATAGCTGCGCTTGGCAGCCTTCCAGACGGTTGGATTTCTGCCGAACCCGGCTCCGAACGACAGCAATCGGTTGCGAACGCGCTCGCCGTGATCGCCGATCGGGACGATGATATGATCGTTCTCGTTCATGACGCCGCACGCCCCGGCGTGACTAGCGACGTGATTGCCCGTCTGCTCCTCGCGCTCGGGAATACCGAGGCCGCCATCCCGACGATGCCGGTTCCCGACACGCTCGTCGAGCAAAGCGCGGATCTAGCAGGCGACGTCGTAGACCGCAGCGCACTCGCGCGCGTCCAGACGCCGCAAGCCTTCCGTCTGGGCACATTGCGCCGCGCCCATGCCGACGCGATGGATGCGTTCGCGACCGACGATGCGCAACTGGTGCGCCGGCTGGGACTGGCCGTCGCGGCGGTTCCGGGCGACGCGCGGCTTCACAAACTGACATATGCCGAGGATATTGCGATCCTCTCCGGGCTTTTGGGAATGGGCAAAATGACGCGAACCGCGGTCGGCATGGGTTATGATGTCCACCGCCTCGTGGCGGGTAAGCCGATGTGGATTGGCGGGATAGAAATCCCGTATAGTCATGGACTTGAAGGACATAGCGATGCCGATGTCGCGCTTCACGCGCTGACCGATGCAATCCTCGGCGCACTCGCGGACGGCGATATCGGCGATCATTTTCCGCCAAGCGATCCGCGATGGCGCGGCGCGGCGTCGCACCGTTTTCTCGCTTTCGCCGGCGAACGCGTTGCGGCACGCGGCGGGCGCATCGATCATATCGACCTGACGATCATCGCAGAAGCGCCGAAAATCGGTCCGCATCGGGATGCGATCCGTGCGCGTATATCCGAAATCCTTGCGCTTCCGCTCGGGCGGGTTAGTGTGAAGGCCACAACGACAGAGCGGCTGGGCTTTGCCGGCCGCCGCGAGGGGATAGCGGCGCAAGCCGTCGCAACCCTGCAACTTCCGGAGAATTGAACCTTGCAGTCTGTCGAAAAAGCGCGCCTCGCCGCGCGTGGCGAACTCGCTACGAGCGTCCTCGCAAACAACCGCGCCGCGGGGCGGAAAATCGCCGCGGCCGAAAGCTGCACCGGCGGCATGGTGTCGGTCGCGCTGACTGACATCGCCGGCAGTTCGGACGTGTTCAGCGCCGGCTTCGTGACCTATTCGGGCCATGCGAAGCAGAGCCAACTCGACGTCAGCAGCGAAATCCTCGAAACCTTCGGCGAAGTCTCGCTCGCGACCGCGTGGGCGATGGCGGCGGGTGCGCTGGCGAACAGCGACGCCGACGTCGCGGTCGCGATCACCGGAATCGCGGGGCCCGGTGGCGGGTCGGAGAAGAAGCCGGTGGGCCAGGTCGTCTTTGCCCGCGCGCTGCGCGGACAGGATCCCGACGATTATTTTACGCAGCGCGTCCAGTTTGAATCGACCGACCGCGCAGCGATCCGTCACCATGCGACTCTGTTTGCACTCGACCTGCTTCAGCCCGAAAAGGACGGGCTGCGTCCGTCCGAGGATATTGCACTGCCGGCGCCGTAAAGTTCGCCGGCGCGCGCTTCGAATGCCGCGATCATCTTCCGCAAAGCCTTGTCGAACATTTGTCCCGCAAGTGCTTCGAACATGCGGCTGCGGAACGAGAAATCGACCATGAAATCGACGCGGCAGCCCCCGCCCTCCACAGGCTGGAAATGCCATTCGTTGCTGAGGTGCTTCATCGGCCCGTCGATATAGCTCACGATGACTTCGCGCGGCCGCTGCTTGTGGACGCGGCACGAAAAGCTTTCGCGCAGCCCCTTGAAGCCGACGATCAAATCCGCGACCGCTTCATGCTCGCTGTCGCTGCGCAGGCGCAATGCGACGACCCACGGCAGGAATTCGGGGTAACGCGTGATATCGGTAACCAGCGCGAACATCTGTTCGTCGCTGTAGAGAAGCTCGCGCGTTTCGTGATGCCTCGGCAAAGGCCCCTCAGCCTGCCTTGACGCGCGCCAGTTGCGCTTCACGCGCCGCGCGCATCCGCTCGAAATCGTCACCCGCATGATAGCTGGAACGTGTCAGAGGCGACGAAGCGACCTGCAGGAACCCCTTGGCGCGCGCGATCTGTGCATAAGCATCGAACGCCTGCGGGGTGACGAATTCGGCGACCTTTGCGTGTTTCGGCGTCGGTTGAAGATACTGGCCCATCGTCATGAAATCGATGTCGGCGCTGCGCATGTCGTCCATCACCTGATGCACTTCCATCCGCTCCTCACCGAGCCCGAGCATGATGCCCGACTTGGTGAAGATCGATGGGTCACGACGCTTGACGCTTTCGAGCAGGCGCAGCGACGCATAATAGCGCGCGCCTGGACGGATCGTCGGATAGAGCCGCGGAACGGTCTCTAGATTATGGTTATAGACGTCGGGACGCGCATCGACGATCGCGGCAACCGCGGTTTCGGGCTTGTTGCGGAAATCGGGCGTGAGAATCTCGATCGTCGTCTGCGGCGTCTCACGGCGCAGCGCGTTGATGACCTTCACGAACTGACTCGCGCCGCCATCGGGCAAGTCGTCGCGATCGACCGAGGTGATGACGATATGGCTGAGCCCCATCTTCGCTGCGGCGATCGCGGTATGCTCGGGTTCGAGCAGGTCGACCGGGCGGGGCATGCCGGTCTTGACGTTGCAGAAGGCGCAGGCACGCGTGCAGGTGTCGCCGAGGATCATCACCGTCGCATGCTTTTTCGTCCAGCATTCGCCGATGTTCGGACACGCGGCTTCCTCGCACACCGTATGCAGATTGAGTTCGCGCATCAGCTTGCGGGTTTCGGCGTAACCGGGGCTCGTCGGCGCCTTGACGCGAATCCAGTCGGGCTTGCGCGCGCGCTGGCTGGGAGTCGGCGCGGGCTGTACGGGCGATGCGGGAGCGTTCATTTCGACCACATAGTCGTGCACGCGCCTCTTCTCAACCTCTCTACCTATGCTAAGGCGCCTCCATGACTCACTTTACAGACATGATCGAGGGATACCGCCGTTTCCGTAACGGCGGTTGGGCGCAGCAACGCGAACGCTGGGAACAACTTGCTGTTGGCCAGTCGCCGAAGGTGATGGTGATTGCCTGTTCGGACAGCCGATCCGAACCTTCGCAGATTTTCGATACCAATCCGGGCGAAATCTTCGTCGTCCGCAATGTCGCCGCGCTGGTTCCGCCGTTCGAGACCACACCGGGGCGTCACGGCGTCTCGGCGGCGCTGGAATTCGCCGTCCAGTTCCTGAAGGTCGAGGAAATCGTCGTCATGGGTCACGGCCTTTGCGGCGGCTGCCACGCCGCGCTTCATAAATCGATGGAAGGGGCTGAACCTGGGCGCGGCGGCTTCATAGCCGACTGGATCGCGATGCTTGATGATGCGAGCGAAAAGGTGCGGAGCAGCTACGAGAATCTCGACACGCGCGAAGCGGGACGCGCGATGGAGATGGCGGCTGTGCGAGTAAGCATTGACAATCTCAGAACTTTTCCCTGCATTCAGGAAAAGGAGCGGCGCGGAACACTAAAGTTGCGCGGGGCATTCTTCGCGATCGGCGACGGGGTGCTGCATCTGATGGACGACGCGACGGGGGAATTTTCCCCCGCCTGAACAGGAGGCGGTATGAGCAAGAATACATTCTGGGTCACCATGATCTTCGTCGCGGCAATCGTCGGCGCGTTTCTGGGGCCCGCTCTTGCCCAATCGCTTTCGACCGGTGCGATGCTGACCTTTTCGGTCGTCACCCTGGTGGCGATCGTCGGGCTGATCGTCTGGTCGCTGTCGAACAATAAATCGGGCGAGAAGGCCGATACCGCGACGCTTGCCGATGCGCGCGCGATGCGCGCGCCCGAGGGCAAGGCGCGTATTTACGTTACCCGGCGCGGCTTCGTCGCCGCGCTGCAGGGCATGAATGTGACGCTCGACGATACGGCGCAGGGCCAAATCAAGTCGGGCCAGATGCTGATGGCCGATGTAGCAGCCGGCACGCACCGGCTGCACGCGGCGATGGCCAAGGGCATCATGGCCAATGCGGGCACGCTGGAAATCGAGGTCGGTGCGGGAGAGGTGGTCGTTATTGACGCAATGTTCGAAATGAGCGCGCTGAAGGGCGATGCCAAGCTCACGCGGCTTGAGGGCGCCAAGGCGCGCGAGAATGTTCACGCGACGAAGCTCATTCTGTGGGAAGTCGAACCCACCTGACGGACTACAAAGCGGGGCCCGGCTGCGGGCAGTTGTGAAGCGGCCCTGCAACAATTGCATGAATCGCACGTTCTCCCGGAAAAGGAGAATTGGATGGCCCTTCGCCAAACCCTGTCGGCTGCGCCGGCGCTTGCTTCCCGTAGACGTGCATTTCCCGGCGAAGATGAATCCTATACCAAAGCAAGAAAATCGCTGCTGGCCGAAGAGATCGACCTGCGCCGCAAGATGACGCGGATCGCCGAGCAGCGCCGCGCGCTGCCGCCAGGGCCGGCGATGAAGGATTACCGGTTCAAGGATTCCGATGGCGCCGAGCTCGGCCTCGCCGACCTGTTCGGCGGGCACGACACCCTCGTCAGCTATTTCTGGATGTACGGCCCCGAGCGCGAACGTCCTTGCCCGATGTGTACTAATTGGCTCGGCTCGGTCGACGGCAATGCGAATGACCTGAAACAGCGCGTCGCGTTCAAGATATTCGGTCGCAGTCCGGTCGAGCGTCAAAAGGCCTTCGCGCTCGAACGCAGCTGGCAGGCGCTCGATTTCCTGCAGACCGTCGGCGAAGACTATGCTCGCGACTTTCGCTTGCTCAATGGCGACGGCAGCGAGAATCCCGCGCTGGCGGTGTTCAGGAAGAGCGGTAATGAAGTGCGCCTGTTCTGGAAGAGCGAGATGACCGCCGAAATGGCGGATCCGGGTCAAGACCCGCGCGATGCGCCCGACATCGCGAGTCTCTGGAACATCCTCGACCTGACGCCGTCGGGCCGCGGAACGAACTGGTATCCGTCGCTGGAATATTGAGCGCGAAAAGCTGCTCCCATTGATGCGTGGACGTTCTGTGCGCCCCACCTCGCGTGCGTATCCCCGCCCGCCCCTTATCTCTTGCGCTAGCCCTGCTAATGCGCCACATCTTTACGTGAACGTAAAGGTAAAGCGCTCCCGAGAGGATATTCCCCATGACCCTTCCCACCTTCGACACGATCAAGCTCGAAATCGCCGACAATGTCGCCACGATCACTCTGAACCGGCCCGAACGGCTCAACTCGATGCCGCCCGCAATGGCCGATGACATTCGCGAGGCGCTCGACCATCTGCCGGGCATCGGCGCGCGTGCGCTGCTCATTACCGGCGAAGGCCGCGGTTTCTGTTCGGGGGCCGATCTGGCCGGCGACCGGTCTGCGGGCGGTGCCGTCAGCGGCGGTGCGCGGAGCCGCAACGCCCTGCGCGGTCATTATAATCCGATGCTGCTTTCGCTCGCCAACCTCGACATTCCCGTCGTCGTCGCAGTCAACGGCCCGGCAGCGGGCGTCGGGTGCAGCTTTGCGCTGTCAGGCGACTTCACGATCGCCGGCAAGAGCGCCTATTTCCTCCAGGCTTTCGTCAACATCGGGCTCGTGCCCGACGGCGGTTCGTCGTGGCTGCTGCCGCGCCTGATCGGCGTGCCGCGCGCGCTGCAGATGATGATGCTGGGCGAGAAGATTTCGGCCGATCAGGCGGCAGACTGGGGCATGATCTACAAGAGCGTCGAAGACGCCGATTTGATGAGCGAGGCCAAGGCGCTTGCCACCCGCCTCGCCAACGGCCCGACGATCGCACTTGGCACGATGCGCAAGGTGCTGCGCGACGGGCTGACTCAGGATTTCGCGACCACGCTCGACGCAGAAGCCAAGGGCCAGTTCATCGCGGGCGGTACCGCCGACGCGTTGGAAGGCATCATGGCCTTCCAGCAGAAGCGCAAGACCGAGTTCAAGGGCAAGTAAGCCCATAAATGCGAACCCCGGCGAAAGCCGGGGTCCAATTCCATTCTATGAGCCCCGGTTTTGCCGGGGTATTTTGCCTACTCGGCCGCTTCCTCGACCATCACCTTCTTGTAGATGCTCGTGCGCGGATAGGAGCAGAGGCGCATCACCATCGGCTCGAAGAATTCGAGCGGCTCGCTGTCGTAATCGGGGTCGAACGCCGGCGCGTCATATTTCTCGCAGAATTCGGCGCACGCCGCGTAGTAGGGGCTATCGCTGAACTGATCGCGCATATCGCGGTCGAGCCCGAGATAGTGGAAGAAATAATGCCCCTGGAAAATGCCATGATGCTGCACGATCCAGAGATTTTCTTCTGAAAGAAAGGGTTTGAGGATCGCCGCCGCGACGTCGGGGTGATTGAACGCGCCGAGCGTATCGCCGATGTCGTGGAGCAGCGCCATCACGACATATTCCTCGTCGCGGCCATCCCTGTGCGCCCGGGTCGCGGTCTGCAGGCAATGTTCGAGCCGGTCGACCGGAAAGCCGCCATAATCGCCGCCGAGCAGTTTCAGATGATCGAGGATGCGCTTGCCATTGTTCGGCGCGAACTCCTTCTGCTCGCGCGCGATAATGTCCCAGTCTTCCTGTGTTCCGTCGATCATCGACCGGAATGCGGCGTGATCGTGCGTCATCTCGTTCATGGCAGCCTCTCCTATTTTACGGAGCAGCCTATCCTATTCGTTGTTATTTGCAACGTTATAGGTCTTGACCTCGACCTGCGTCAGGCAGCGCCGCGTCGATTTGTCCTCGGCATTCGCCAGCGCTTTTTGCTGGTACATGACCTCGGTCAGCAGCTTGCGCGACACCCCCATGCGGATCAGGAAATCATTGTCCTCGCTTGCAAGCAGCGCAGCGTCCTGTTCGATGTCGCCGATCAGTTCCTTGGTTGCGTCGGTGCCCATCGCAACACTCATGTCGATCGCGCTGCGGTCGCCGGTGCGCGTGAACATATGGACGATGAACAGCCCGCCGGGATCGATCACGCGCGGCTGCCCTCCCATGAAGATGAAGTTGCACGCGCTGAAGCAGGCCCAGCCCGCCGGGATCCGCGTCGTCAGCCCGAAATTCGAGCGGATGATCCGACCTGCGGCATTGCCAGCGCGCGCGTCGCCGCCGGGCGAGCGGAGCCATACCTCGCTGACGTCGGGGTTTGCGGCGAGCGCAGCCTTCAGCCGATCGGGCAGTCCGGTATCGATACGCCCTTCGGCCAGCAGCACCTTACCGCCCTTCTTGGCGACGGGTGTCAGCTTCATCGTCGCATTTCCCGACCAATCGGGGCTGAGGGGACAGGTCGGGTTCGACGGATCCATCGCGGGTTTGGCGGCACCGGTCAGGCATGTGACCAGCCCAGCCGCCGCAGCAATCCGGAAGGCTTTACGCGGCAATGACATAGCGTGCCTGGCCCGGCCCCTTGCACATCCGCTTGGATACTCGTGTTTCCTCGCCCTCGACGATGACGATATCGGTGACGTTCATGCACTGCGTCCCGTCGGCGAGTTCGTTCTTGGCCGCAACGGTCGATGACCCGCTGACATTTTCGCGCGTTTCACTCGTCCAGTTCGCCGTCGCGCCGACCTCTTCGCCGCGCGTCACCTCTTCGGTCGCCGCCGCGGCCTGAACCTGTTCGGCCGGGTCGAGGCGGCAGGCGATCGCGTCGGTAAGCGTGCCGCTGACCTCACCGATCGGGACATAGCTATAGACGCCAGCCTTGCTCGCCGCGTCGCCGACCGCGTCGTTGATCACATTGCCCAGAATGTTGCGGCCGATACTGTTGCCCTTCTTGCCTTTGGGACAGCCGCCGTTTTCATCTTCGCTGGGCTTCGGAGCCGGCGTCGTCACCTTGCGAAGCAGCCCGCCGAACTGCGCCTGAGCCGGCGCAACGGCGAGCAGGCAGGCCGCAAGCACGGCCGGGGTCGCCAATAATCCACGCATCATTCAGTCCACCCTTGTCGCGCCCGATCCCGGGCAACCATGCGACCTTTTATAGGAGTGGTTCATGCCACCCGCTGTGATTTTCATCAACCTTGCAACTTATGTCATCCAGACAGGTTGAATTAAGGCTGAATATGTCACAGTAACGCCGTCATGCTCTCGCAAAAAACCCGCTATACGATCCGCGCGTTCCAGCACCTTGCCGACCATTGGGGCAAAGGGCAGGTCCAGCTCGCGGACATCGCGGATGCGCAGAATATCCCGCCCAAATTCCTGACCGTGATCCTGTCGGAAATGGCGCGTGAGGGCCTCCTCATTTCGCAGCGCGGGCGCGACGGCGGCTATCAGCTCGCGCTACCCCCGCTCGATATCAGCTATGGCGACCTTGTCCGGCTGACACGGGGTTCGCTCGCGCTTGTTCCGTGCGCCGCGCGCAACGCGCACGAACATTGCAAGAATTGCCTTCCCGAGGCGGAATGTCGCCTGCGTAGCCTGATGCTCAAGGTCCGCGACGATACCGCCTCTATCCTCGACCGTATCACGCTCGCCGACCCGATCGCGCTGGAACCGGTGTTCGAAAAGGAAGAAGCCGCCGAATAGCTGCGGCCGCCAGCGACATGCGCTCCTATGATGTTCGCTGATATTCGATCAGCTTCAGGCCAAGCGTAGCGGCGTTCGCAACAGCTTCCTCCCGGCTACCCGCCCGCAGCTTGCGCATGACATTCTTGAGATGCCACTTCACCGTTTCGGGAGCGAGGTGCAGCGTGCGCGCGATCTCCTTGTTCGACTCGCCGGCGTTGAGCGCGCTCAATATCTCGATCTCCCGCTCGGTCAGGAAGGAAAATGCTTCACCCGGCGCCACCGCATGCGTGCCTTCGAGCACCGGATTGCGGCGCGACGGCTCGGCGAGCTTCAGCAAGGCGAGGAAACAGTCGGACGCATAGGCCTCACTGCAGAAGTTCTGCACCGCACGAACCCCGGTAACATCGAGAACGTCGACGATCGTGCGCCGGAACCCGGCACTCGCGGCATGGTTTAGAAAGCGCACCGTTTCCAGCTCGACCATCTTGTCGCAGCGGCCGCTGAGTTGCGGCAGAATGTTGAACAGCGTCGCGGTCGCACGCAACTCGGCATCGTCGCCGTTCGACGCAAGCCGCAACAAGCGTTCGGCCACTGCTGTCAGGCGTGGCCGGTCGCCATTTGCAATCGCCTCATAGGCCCGAATCTCCGATAACAGCGCGAAGGCTCTGCCCTGCGACGACAGCGGATCGAGCACCGCGCGCTCCTCGTCACCGACCGCCACCACCGTTTCAGCGTCGATCGTCTGCGGCAGCCGCAGCCGCGCGCGCTCGACGATGCACAGTGCCTTCAGCGGTGCCCAGTCGCGAGCATAGGCGACCAGTTCGGCCCGGTCGATCAGCGAGGCCGCCGCGTCGCTCTGGCCGGCTGCCGCCGCGCTACGTATTGAGACGAGGAAGGCATCGATCAACGCATCCTGAAAGATGCTGCGTTCCAGATACGGCAGCGCATCGGTGGCAAGCACTACCGCAGCGTCTACCGCATCGCGCTCGTAGCAAGCGCGTGCCAGCGCCGCGTCGATCAGGGCTGCTGCCAGCCCCGGCTCAGTTTGCCGCGCTTTCGCCTCGCGCAGCAACCGCTCGGCCTCGCCCAATTGCCCCTGCGCGCGCGCTACGCCCGCCTTTGCAATAAACGCGAGCGCGCACGGCAACCCGAGCGCCCCTTTCGCATTGCGCAACATCAACGGGCGCACTGCATCGTGCACCAATCCGAAGAGCCCGCGTCCCAGCGCGCCGCGTGCGAGCGTTGCTCGGACCATATCGGCTGCCAGACCGGACAGCCCTTCGGGTTCCGCCAGAATGCGATCGCAGGTTTCGACGATATCGTCCGCCCGATCTTCGCCAAGCGCACGGCGTAGCAGGTCGATAGCGCGCGCTTCGTCCGTATCTACGGAGATGCTCGCGCGGCTCCTGCCGAGCAACAGGTCCAGCCAGGCACGGGCACGGGCGAGATCGGGCGCTGCTGCAGCGGTTTCCGGCGGCAGGCGATCGATCCAGCCCGCGACGGGGTCGATCTCCCCACGCTCTATCATCGGCATCGCAGTTTCAGCGACCAGTCTGGCTGATTCGTTAAGATCGCCACATGCAATCGTCTGATCGATGGCGTCGACCACTCGGCCCCGGCTTGCATAATATCGTCCGACGATGCGGTGCAGCTGCTTCGCTTCGTCGGGATCGAGACCGTGCGCCAGCACCGCGCGAACCGCAGGATGCAGGCAATATTCGCCGCCGTCGATACTATCGATAACGGCATCCCGGGCTGCGAGCTCCCGCAATATCGCCTCGCCATCCTCTCCGCCGCCGAGCAACCGCGAGAGATCGCCGTCGAGCCATGGCGCCACCGCCGACCGTCGCAGCAAATGCCGCGCGGGTTCGGCGAGAGCGTCCATTTGCGGGGCGACGAGCGGCGTCAGGCTGACTGCGAGACCGGTCCAGTCGTTCGTCGCTGCCATGGCACGCAACCGCTCCGGCCGGCGCACCGCGAGCCGCAACGCGGCAGGCCAGCCTGCAAGCATGCGATTGAGGCCCACCGTCGCTCGCGCGTCCAGCGAGACGCCGGCATGCTTCAGGAAGCGATGCACTTCGCCGTCACCCAGCGCCAGATCCCCACGACCGATGTCGAGCAGCATGCCGCGGCTTTCGATGTCGTCCAGCGCGATCAGCGGCGGCGCGCGTCCCGCAAGCACCAGCCGGAGGTGAACCGGGGGATGCAGCATCAAGCGATCAAGAAGCGCGATCGCTGCCGGATCATTCAACCGATCGGCATTGTCGACAACGAACAGGAACGGCCGGCCAGCCCCGTCGATATATTCCGCCAGTGCCTCCGCATTCTCGCCGTTATGGGGAATGCCGATCGCGGCACCCAACATCGCGGCGCCCTCACCGCTTTCGTCGACCGACCACCAGGCGGTGCGCCAGCCCGCCGCTTGCGCCGCGGTGAACAGCGCGCCGCACCATGCGGTCTTGCCATAGCCTGCGGGCGCATGGACGACGCCGACCTCGCGTTCAGCCAGCCGGACAATCCATTCGCCTTGCGCATCAAGCCCGACCAGATCGGACGGAAATCGCGGCGGCATGAATTTTCGATGCGCAGGCGGTGCGCTTTCGCTCGGTATGGCGCGCAAATACGCCCTGTCCTCGTTCCTCGATCCCGATTGGACGGTCATTGGCTGCCCCCCATCTATTGAACCGAAGCTATCTCCATGCCGATGCAAGGGCAAGCGATTGCCCTTCACCCCCCCATCGCTCCCCCCGCCGCATCGTCTGTCGCGAACCCCGACCGCACCATAGCCTCTCTCCCATCGAAGGCACCGCACAGAACGGGGCCAAAGCGACGGGAGACAAAGCGTGACCCAAAAGGCTGTCCTGGCAACCTGCCTGTCCACCACCATGCTCATCGGATGGCACCCCGCCGCCACTGCCCAGGAAACGGCGCCGCCCGCCGAAGAGTCCAGCGGCGGGATCGCCGAGATCGTCGTCACCGCGCAGAAACGAGCGCAGAATCTGCAGGACGTGCCCGTTGCGGTGTCGGCGATTGGCGGCGACGCGCTCGAGAGTCGCGGGATTACCGAAACCTCAGACCTGATGGGTGTGGTTCCCAGCCTTCAGGTCACGAGCCCTTATGGCAACACCCAGCCGAATTTTGCGCTGCGCGGAATTTCCGTCGCAAACGAATTTTCGGCTTCGACGGCGTCGCCGGTCGGCGTCTATGTCGACGAAGTCTATCAGAGCTTCCGTGCGAGCCATGGCCAGCAACTCTATGACATCGACCGCGTCGAGGTGCTGCGCGGACCGCAAGGCACCTTGTACGGCCGCAACACCACCGGCGGCGCCGTCAGCTTCTTCACGCGGAGACCCGAACTCGACGGGACCAACGGTTATCTGACGCTGGGCTATGGCAATTACGATACCAAGACTGTGCAGGGCGCTGCCGAATTCACGCTGGTCCCCGATGTGCTCGGTATCCGCTTTGCCGGCACGCGCTCAAAGGGTGACGGCTGGCAGTATAACCCCGCGCAGGACCGGCATGTCGGCACCACCGACACGATCGGCGGGCGCGTCGCGATCCGCTGGAAGCCAACCGACCGCCTCGACATCAACCTCAAATTCTATGCCGCGAAGGACGACCCACTCGGTGCCAACGCCTATGCGATCGGCCAATTGGAAGGAAATCGCGACGCGCTCGGCTATTCGCGTTTCGACCCCGCGCAAAATGGCGGGCGTGCATTGCGCCGCAACGAAGTATCGGCCGACACCGGCGGTACCTATTACACCCGCTCCGAAGGCGTCGCGCTCAACATCGATTACGAGCTTAGCGACAATGTAACGCTGACTTCGATCACCGGATTCGACAGAGGTCGTTATGCAATCGATCCGAACGATTGCGACGGGTCGCCGAACGACCTGTGCGCGATCCGTTTCCGGTCGCGCAGCAAGAATTTCAATCAGGATTTCCGGATCGCCTATTCGGACGACAAGCTCGATATCATCGGTGGCCTCTATTATGGCAAGGATACCGTCAAGACGTCGAACGAGCCCGACTTCTTCGGCGTCATCCGCCCGTTGCTGCTCGGCGCGGGCCTTCCGGGAAGCTATAACAATGCGGCGGTCGCGACGCCGGACTCGATCGGCATCGTGCCGGCCTTCGCAGCCGATCCGACGCTCGATCCGACCAACCCGGCAAGCTGCGCACCCGTTGCGGTCAATCCGAACGGATTCCTCGACGCGCGTTCGCTCATAGCGCTGCTCACCGACATCCAGCTCAACAATTCTGGCGGGGGAGGTTTCGGCGGAGCGTTCTCGGCTGCGTGCCGCGCCGCAGGCGCCCCGCCTTTCACGCCGATCCTTGGGTCGCAGAAATTCGATATCCAGCGGCCGTCAAAAGCCATCTATGGCGATGTGACATGGAAGGCGACCGATGCGCTTACCGTTGCGATGGGCCTGCGTTATACGATGGACAAGGTGAAATTCCGCAACGGCAGCACGATCCTCTACAGCCTCGACGGCACGACGCCGGTGGTCAACCTGATCCCGTACAGCAATCCCTACAACCCGAACCTGCCGACGATGAACCTCGGCAGCAAGGCCAACCGCCTGACCGGGCGCGTCAATGTAAGCTATAAATTCGCCGACGATGTGATGGGCTATATCCAGTACAGCCGCGGTTATCGCAGCGGCAGCTACAACGGCCTCGCCTATCAGGGCACGAACCAGGTCTATTATATCAAGCCCGAACAGGTGAACGCCTATGAAGGCGGGCTCAAGACGCGCTTTTTCGATCGCCGGGTCCAGCTCAACCTCGCGGGCTTCTATTACGATTATTCGAACCAGCAGACGACGCAGGTGGTCGGCGCGACGACCTTTACCCGCAGCGCCAACGGGCGCGTTTATGGCGGCGAAGCAGAATTGACGGTGCAGGCCGCGGACTCGCTGCGGCTCGATGCGACGCTGGGCCTGCTTAATAGCAAATATAAGGGCAATGTTGTCGATCCGGCCGACCCTGCGACGCAATTCACGCGCAACGTCAACGGCAACAGCTTCCCCAATGCGCCGAAGACGACCTTCACCGCTGGCTTCGAATGGGATGTGTTCGACGGCAAGGCCGGCAAGCTGACGTTGCGCGGCGATGCCAATTATATGGGTCGATATTATTTCGACTCGTTCGGCGATTACGGCCAGCAGCCATGCGACCGGGTCGGGACGCCCGGCGCGATCCGGCCGGCGGGGACGGCCTTCACCTGCGGCAATCCGTCCTACTGGCTGCTCAACAGCCGGCTGACTTACCAAAAGGACGATTTCTCCGTCAGCGCGTGGGTCAAGAACCTGACCAACAAATATTATTTCACCTACGGGCTCAACATCGACGTGTTCGGGCTCGACTATCTGAACCGGGGCATGCCCCGCACTTACGGCGTCGAAGCGACGATGAAGTTCTGACCGCCGACGCCCGGGGAACGGCGGGCACCCCCTCCCTCGCCCGCCGTCCCCGCTTTGTTGCCGATCCAATCAAGGGGAGCATCCGATGATGCGGTTTACAGGTAAAAGCGTGCTGATTACCGGCGCCGCGCGAGGCATCGGCCTTGCCGCTGCGCAGGAGTTTGCACGCGAGGGTGCGTCGGTGACGATCACCGATATCGATCTCGATGAGGCTGAGGCAGCGGCTGCGTCGATCCGCAGTGAAGGACATAAGGCACAGGCTCGGCGCCAGGACGTTACCGATGAAGCGGCCTGGGCCGCGCTGATCGCCGATGTCGTGGCGCGTGACGGCAGACTCGACATCCTCGTCAACAACGCCGGCATGGGCTTCCTGAAATCGGTCGTCGATACCGACCTCGCGGAATGGCAGCGGCTGATGGCGGTCAACCTGGAGAGCGTCTTCCTCGGCGTTCGCGCCGGCATCGAGGCGATGAAGGATAAAGGCGGCGTGATCGTCAACGTCGCCTCGATCGCCGCGAACGTCGCCGAGCCGCTCTTCCCCGCCTACAACGCCAGCAAGGCGGGGGTCGCTATGCTGACCAAGGCGGTTGCGGTCGACTGCGCGCGCAAGGGCTGGCCGGTGCGGATCAACTCGCTGCACCCCGGCTATTGCGAGACCAAGCTCGTCGCCGATGCGGTCGGTTCGCTGGGCGACGCAGCGGGCGATTTTGCCACCGCCACGGTCGGCGCGATCCCCTTGGGTCGCATGGCGACGACGCGCGAGATCGCGCGGCCGCTGCTTTTCCTCGCCAGCGACGATGCCGCGTATATGTGCGGCAGCGAACTCATCGTCGACGGCGGCTACACGGCCGTCTGAAGGCCAGATCATTCAAAAAAGGGATTTGGGGATATGAGCGAGAAGAAACCGGTCATCGTCTATGGCGCCTCGGGCTACACCGGCCGCCTCGTCTGCGAATATCTGCGCGAACTCGGTATCCCGTTCATCGCTGCAGGACGCGACAAGAAGCGCGTGCAGGAGGTGATGGACAAGGTTCCCGGCATCGAGACCGCCGATTATGAAGTCGTAGAGGTCGAGCACAGCGTCGCGGCGCTGACCAAGCTGTTCAAGGGCGCAAAGGTCGTGTGCAACATGGTTGGCCCCTTCATCAAATATGGTCCCGAAACGGTCGAGGCCGCGCTGGCCGCCGGATGCCATTATCTCGACACCACCGGCGAGCAGGACTGGATGATGCTGGCGCAGGAGAAATGGGGCGAGGCCTTCGCCACGAAGGGCCTGCTCCTTTCGCCGTGCGTCGCGCATATGTATACGACAGGCGAGATCGCCGCGAACATCGCGCTTGAAACCATGCCCGGGCTCGATACGCTCGATATGCTGGTGCTGTGGAAGGGCTTTCCGACCTATGCCTCGGTCCAGACGATCTTCACCATTCTCAAGGCCGATTGGTACTATCTTGAAAACAATCAATATGTGCAATGGCCGACGCTGACGACGACCGAATGCAATGTCCCCGGCCAGCACGCGACGGCGCTGACGCTGCCTTGGGGCGGCACATCGCACCCTTTATGGTTCAAGGATGATCCGCGCGTGTCGACGGTCAAGGTCTATGGCGGCGTCTTCGCGCGCGAGGTGATGGACAATGTCGTCGCGATGACCAAGATGGTCGACACCGACATCAAGCCGTTGCCGTTCGAGGAACAGGAGGCCGCGCTTTCAAAGATGGCCGAGTCCATTCAGGGCGACATGCCGCCGCGCGAGAACCCGCGGCTCAACACCAGCATCGACTCGGTCTATGCCTCCGGCCCGCTCGGCCGCGTCCATGTGCTACTCCACGGCAATTGCAACTATAAGCAGACCGGGCTGATGCAGGCCTGGGCTGCCGCGAACCTGCTCCAGCAACCGCCGCGCCGCACCGGCTTCGCTTCGGCATGCCAGGCCTTCGGGCACCGCGAAATATTCGGTGCATTGCGACAGTTCGGGCTGGTGTTGAAGCCGATCGTCACAGTCAACGACTGAGGAGTGGGACTGATGCGGCTGGTCGACTGGCTCGACAAGGGGGCGTCGCTC
This sequence comes from Sphingopyxis sp. YR583, assembly GCF_900108295.1. Taxonomy (NCBI): domain Bacteria; kingdom Pseudomonadati; phylum Pseudomonadota; class Alphaproteobacteria; order Sphingomonadales; family Sphingopyxidaceae; genus Sphingopyxis; species Sphingopyxis sp. YR583. Next base: position 335,466 of record NZ_FNWK01000002.1, read on the forward strand.
GGCGCCGATGCCCCCTGCCTGACGATGGACGGACGGAGCCTGTCCTATGCCGAGGTGCAGGCGCTGACGCACCGCGTCGCACGTGGGCTGAACACGTCGGGCATATTACCGGGTCAGCATGTCGCAATCCTGTCGGGCAACGACCCAATAGCTTTCGCCTGCGTCTTCGCCATCTCGCGCGCTGCGGCGGTGTGGTGCCCGATCAACCCGCGTAACGAAGCTGCCGAGAATGCCTATGTTCTCGACAATTTCGACTGCTCCGCGCTGATCTTTCACAGCAAGTTCGCGGACCTCGTCGATGAGTTGCGCAGCCAACTGCCCAAGCTGACCCTGCTCGTCTGCGTTGACGCCGAACAGCCGTTTGCACCCTCACTCGACAAGTGGCTGAACGGCATAGACGGGGCGCCCTTCACTGCCGCTCCGGTCAGCGACCTCGCCATGCTCCCCGGCACCGGAGGCACGACCGGCCACCCCAAGGGCGTGATGCTCACGAACCGCAATCTCGAGGCCATGACCGCGCTCACCTTGATGGGCTATCCCTTCGAAGGGCGCCCGGTCTATCTCGCGATGGCGCCACTCACCCATGCGGCGGGCGTACTCGCCTTTCCGATCATGGCGCATGGCGGCGAGGTCGTGATCATGCCGCACCCAGATATCGGCGAGTTCCTGACGCTGGCGTCAAGGCACCACGCGACGCACAGCTTCCTGCCGCCGACTTTGATCTACATGCTGCTCGACCATCCCGCGTTGCCCGCGACCGACCTCTCGGCGATGCAGTGCTTCTGGTATGGCGCGGCGCCGATCTCGCCCGCGCGGCTCGAAGAGGCGATCGGCAAACTCGGCCCAGTGATGGCACAGCTTTTCGGGCAGACCGAGGCACCGATGATGATTTCGATGATGGCGCCGAAAGATCATCTAAATCCCGACGGATCGGTCGCGCGCCATCGCCTTTCATCGGCGGGCAAACCCGGCCCGCTCGTCCGCGTCGCGATCGTGGGTGAGGATGGCGGGGAATTGCCGCAGGGCGAGCGCGGGGAGATCGTCGTGCGCGGCTCGTTGGTCATGGACGGCTATTACAAGAATGCCGAAGCTACGACCGAGGCGACGTTGAACGGCTGGCACCGCACCGGCGACATCGGCTATGTCGACGCCGACAACTTCCTCTTCATCGTCGACCGCGCCAAGGACATGATCATCACGGGCGGCTTCAACGTCTATTCGGCAGAGGTCGAGGCGGCACTACTCGCCCATCCCGCCGTGCAGGACGGCGCTGTGTTCGGCCTGCCCGACGACAAATGGGGCGAGCGCGTGTGTGCGGTGGTCCAGCTCCGCGCCGGACAGAAGGCCGATCCGCAGGATATCATCGCCTCGGTGAAGGCCGCGATCGGTAGCGTCAAAGCTCCCAAGGAGCTGGAAATCTGGGCCGACCTGCCCCGGTCCAAGGTTGGGAAAGTCCTGAAACGAGAAATTCGGGCGCTGCGACTGGCCAATAATCTCTGACTTATTAGCGCATGACCGGTTGGACGCGGTTAACGGCACAGCACACCGCCCCGGCGCGAAGCCGGGACGGTTGCAGGGCCCATCTCATCTGATGGTAACGAGGGACGGCGCGGCAAGCGCCCCGACGACAGCACCGACGATCAGGAACAACACGATATAAACGACGATTACGACCACTGTGTAACCAAGCGCCTTGTCCTGCGGCGCCTTCATCAGCACGGGGAGGCCAAGATACAGCAGGTAGAGGCCGTAGAGCGCAAACAAGAGGCCGATGACCGACAGCGCCGGCAATATGGCGAAAATTCCGCCGACCCATCCCGCCGTCGCCGAATAGGCCGCAACCTTCAATGCCTGGACCTGGCCCTTTTGTCCGCCGAAATTCGGCGCGAGAGCGTCGATGACGAGCGCGAGAATGAAGATCGTTGCCAGCGACAAGCCATATGAGACAATCGCCGATACCAGCGCGCCCGCCAGCGGCGGATGATAGGTCACGCCGAGCATGGTGAAACCGAACACCTGGCCGCCAACAAATCCGGCAATCGGACCGATCGCCGCCAACAGCAGCACATAGGGCACATAGATCGACTGTATGGTTGCCGGCTCGGCGGCAATGATTGGCCAAGTCTCCTTCGGCTTGAGCAAGATGTCCTTCGCGCGCTGGACAATACCCGACGCCGGGCTGGAGTTGTTGGGTGGTACGTCCGTCATAATGCGTCTCCCCTGATCGTGCGGCCCAAAACCCGAATGGGAAATGCAAATGCCAAAGCGCACTATCTAGCCCGCATGACCGCTGCATCTGTAACGCTGATCACAGCCCGATTCGGTAAACCACAGCCAGATCGGAATGTAACGGACTTGAAACGCGCGTAAACTGCCATAGATTGACCATATGACGCTCGACTCTTCATCCGAACTCCCTGCTGCCGTTACTGCGCCGCTCATCGGCCGCGCCCGTTTTGCACCCGGCGACATCGTGCGTCACCGCATGTTCGACTTTCGAGGCGTCGTATTCGACATCGATCCTGTCTTTGCGAACAGCGACGAATGGTATGAGGCGATCCCCGAGGACATCCGTCCGGCGAAGGAGCAGCCCTATTATCATCTGCTCGCCGAAAACGGCGATTCATCATACATCGCCTATGTCAGCCAGCAGAATCTGGTCGCCGACGGCGATGGCGGACCGATCGATCATCCGCAGGTCGACGCGATGTTCGACGGCTTGGATCACGGGCGCTATCGCGTCCGCGCGATTCACCGCCACTGAGCGAGCGTCAGGCTTTCAGTTTCCAGCCCGATGCGAGCAGCCGATAGGTAATGACGCCAAGCGCGATATTGACCGCGACGAGCATCAGCACCGCAGTCAGCACGGGATTGGCGATGGTCGAATCGACCGTTCCGATGAAACCGTAGCGAAAGCCCATGATCGCATAATAGACGGGATTGCCGTGCGCGATCGTCTGAAACCACGGCGCAAGCTTGTCGACCGAATAGAAGGTGCCGGAAAGCAGCGCGAGCGGGGTGACGACGAAATTGGTGACCGCAGCCGCATGATCGAATTTTTCGGCCCATACCGACGTGATGAGACCAAGGAAACCGAGCATCATCGCGCCAAGTACACCGAAAACCGCGACCGCCCACAAATGATCCGCGCCGACGTGAACGCCCGGCCACAGCAGCATCGCAAGCCACAGCGCCAGTCCGACAAGTATCGCGCGCGTCACGGCCGCGCCGATCAGCGCGATGATCAGCTCGCCAACGGCGAGCGGCGGCATCAGATAGTCGACGATCGTCCCCTGGATCTTTCCGACGAGCAGCGAAAAGCTCGAATTGGCGAAACTGTTCTGCAGCATCGCCATCATGATCAGCCCCGGCGCGATGAAATCGGCGAACGGCACGCCGATGACCGTGCGACCCGCGCCGCCCAATGCGACGGTGAAAATGACGAGAAAAAGAAGGGTTGTGATCGCCGGAGCCCAGATTGTTTGGAGCTGGACCTTGAAAAACCGCCGGACCTCCTTGACATATAGGGCCTGCATGCCCGGCACGTTCAGCGTGCGGATGTGCGGGACGCCTGGTTCGGCGAAAGCCGGAACCGTGCGGATATTTGCTGAGTCGGGGTTCGAAATTTGGGGCTGGTCGTTCATGGCGTTCTCGCCTATCGCCTCCCCGATCTTACCGCAAGCTGGGCCGTCGAAACACCGATCCGCAAGGACCGTTCGAGAGACGATATTGTCGCCCGCTGCGTGGAATGATGAGGAATATAGAGCATGTCATGGACTGACGAGCGCATCGAACAGCTGCGCAGCATGTGGGAAAAGGGCCTGACCGCCAGCCAGATCGCCGACGAACTCGGCGGAGTCAGCCGCAATGCGGTAATCGGCAAGGCGCATCGCCTGGGCCTGAAGTCGCGCCCCTCGCCCGTCAAGGCGACCGAAAAGGTGGCGAAGCCCGCGAAGCCCGCTGTCCCAACCGCGCCGAAACCGGCAGCACCCGTTGCGGCCGCGCGCCCCGCGGCTCCCGTCGCGCCGCGTCCGGTCGCCGCGGCGCCGAGGCCCGAACCCAAGCCGCCCGTCGAGGCGTCTGATGACAATGGCGTCGAAGCCGCACCGAAGCCCGATGCACCGCGCATCGTTTCGATCGGCCCCGGCGGCTTCATCCGTCAGGGCCCCGGCGACCAGCAGGCTCCGATCCCGCCTGCACCGCCGCGCCGGCTGGTGCCCGCAAAGCCGAGCCCCGAAATCGCAGACAAGACGAGCCTGCTCGACCTCAACGACCGCATCTGCCGCTGGCCGATGGGACACCCCGGTGAGCCCGACTTTCATTTCTGTGGCGAAGCGGTAAACCCCGGTTTTCCCTATTGCGTCGAGCATTGCGGCCGCGCCTATCAGGCACAGTTGCCGCGCGGCACGCGCCGCCCGCCCCCGCCCCCGCCATTTGGTGGTCCCCGGGTCCGTTAAGGCACGGCCCGTGAGGCCCTTCGCGCAGGATTTCGAGTTCGCGCGCGCGCTCGGCCTGCAAATGGTCGAGCGCGGCGACGGGCGCTGCACGATGGCGATCGATATCGAGCCACATAAGCATTTCAGTCCGCAGGGCGCCGCGCACGGCGGCGTTGCCTATTCGCTCGCCGATACCGCGATGGGCGGCGCGCTGACCAGCGTGCTGGGCGATGATCAATGGTGCGCGACGCTGGAAATCAAGTTCAACTATCACGTCCGCGTTGGCGAAGGCCGGCTGACCTGCGAAGCCGAAGTCTTGCATCGCGGCAAGCGCGTCGCAAACATCGACGCGCGCCTGTACCAGGATGGCCGCCTTGTCAGCAGCGCGAACGGCAATTTCGCGATATTCGCTGCGCCGCACGCGCGGCAGGCATAGGTAAGGCGCCGGATCGCATGGACCCGGCGCCTCCCTTTCCGCTCCCAAGAGGTCAGAAGCGGTAACTCAACGTCCCGCGCACGCTGTGCGTCCGGAAATTCGGGTCGCTGCGGCGGATATCGGTCCCGCCGCCGTTCAGCAGGAACGGGTTCGTCGCGGGAGCCGTACCGGCGCCGACATTCACGACATAATCCTTGTCCTTGACGTCGGTGTACAGATACTCGAGCCCGAGCCCGATATTGTTCGTGACCATCACTTCGGCACCCCCGCCGACGGTGTAGCCCCAAGCGTTGGTTTTGCCATTGTCGGCAAAGCTGTTCACCGTATTCGACGTCGCAAACTTGTTGTCGAGCCGCGCATAGGCGCCGCCGCCAGTCACATAGAAGAGCGCGCCGCCAGGCGTATAGCCGGCACGGAGACGAGCATTCGCCTGATAGTCGGCCTCGCGGCTCATCGTATAGCTGGCAGGGGTGGTCGAAAAGCCGCTGACGCTGTCGCGAGCAACGCTGCGACCACCTTCGACAACCGCGCCGAGTACGAAATTGCCCATTCGCTTGTCATAGCCGAAACGACCGAAAAATTCGGCGCCGTCCTTGTCGTTGCGACAGCTGATATTGGCGGTTCCGGTCGCTGCGCCGTTACAGAAACCGGGCGAGAAAGCATCGGTGCCGCCGGCGGTATTGACAGTATCGCCATAGGTACCGTCGCGGTTCGTATCGAAGATCAGGGTTTCGCCGCGATCGCTTCCCTGAAGCGATGCGCCACCGCCGACCGAGATATAGGGACCGTTAAAGTCTTGCGACGGATCGCGGTCCTGCGCGAAAGCCGGAACGGCGAGCAAAGGCACCGCCGAAACGGCGAGGAGAGCAGTAAATTTCATTGTTATTACTCCACTTTTTGTCGACCTTGCGGTCCCCAGCCCAACCCGGGGCTATCCACCAAAGTTCCATCCAGTGGCCGAAACGGGATGAGCCGAGCTCACGTCGGAGGCGTGTCCCGCCTTGAAAACCGCGCTTGCCAGCGCCCTTCCCCGCCCCGTATAGCCGATGCATGAGTCACGATTTGTTCGACAGCAACCAGCCCGCGACCGACAGCTATAATGCCTCGCAGATCGAGGTGCTCGAAGGGCTCGAACCCGTCCGCCGCCGCCCCGGCATGTATATCGGCGGCACCGACGAACGCGCGCTGCACCATCTAGCCGCCGAGGTGATCGACAACAGCATGGACGAAGCCGTCGCGGGTCACGCGACGCGCATCGAAGTCACTCTCGACGTCGGCAACCGCCTTACCGTCGTGGACAATGGCCGCGGCATGCCCGTCGACCCGCACCCGAAATTCCCCGGCAAATCGGCGCTCGAAGTCATCATGACGATGCTCCACTCGGGCGGCAAGTTCGAGGGAAAGGCCTATGCGACCTCGGGCGGACTTCACGGTGTCGGCGTCAGTGTCGTCAATGCGCTGTCGACCGAGACCGAAATCGAGGTCGCACGCGGCAAGCAGCTTTACCGCCAGCGTTTCTCGCGCGGCACACCGCTTGGCGGGCTAGAGGAACTCGGCCCGACGCCGAACCGGCGCGGCACAAGCGTTTCATTCATCCCCGATCCTGAAATTTTCGGCGAACATGGACGTTTCAAGCCCCAGCGTCTCTATCGCATGGCCCGCTCGAAGGCGTATCTCTTTGCCGGCGTCGAAATCCGCTGGAAATGCGCCCCCGAGCTGATCGGCGACGATACGCCTGCCGAAGCCGTGTTCCAGTTCCCGGGTGGCCTTGCCGATCACCTCAAGGAGCAGATCGGTACGCGCGAGTGCGCAACCGCCGAGCCGTTCGTGGGACGGCAGGAGTTTCCTGGCGAACAGGGGCGCGCCGAATGGGCGATCGCCTGGCCTTTGTGGTCAGACGGATCGTATAGCTGGTATTGCAACACGATCCCGACCCCGGCGGGCGGCACGCATGAAGCAGGACTGCGCGCCGCACTTACCAAAGGGTTGCGCGCGTTCGGCGAGCTGATCGGGCAGAAGAAGGCGGCGCAAATCACCGCGGAGGATGTGTTCAACGGCGGCGAGATGATGCTGTCGGTCTTCATCCGCGATCCGCAGTTCCAGAGCCAGACCAAGGACCGACTTTCGAGCCCGGAGGCTGCGCGCTTAACCGAAAACGCAGTGCGCGATCATTTCGATCATTTTCTGTCGGACAATATGGATCGCGGCCGCGCCTTGCTCGGCCTTGTCCTCGACAGGATGGACGAACGGCTGAAACGCAAGGCCGAGCGCGAGGTCAAGCGCAAGACGGCGACGAGCGGACGCAAGCTGCGCCTGCCGGGCAAGCTCACCGATTGTGCGAACGACGGCCCCGAAGGTACCGAATTGTTTATCGTCGAAGGCGACAGCGCCGGTGGCAGCGCCAAGCAGGCGCGCGATCGCAAGACGCAGGCTATCCTGCCGATTCGCGGCAAGATTTTGAACGTCGCGAGCGCCAGCGCTGACAAGATCCGCGCCAATCAGGAAATCGCCGATCTCGCGCTCGCGCTCGGCTGCGGGATGCGCAAGGATTGCGACGCTGACCGGCTACGCTACGAGAAGATCGTGATCATGACGGACGCCGACGTCGACGGCGCGCATATCGCGACGCTGTTGATGACTTTTTTCTTTCAGGAGATGCCCGATATCGTCCGGAACGGGCATGTGTATCTGGCCCAGCCGCCGCTTTATCGCCTGACTGCCGGAAATCTGTCCGCCTATGCCCGCGACGACGCGCATCGCGCCGAGCTTGAGTCCACGATGTTCAAGGGCAAGAAGGTCGAAGTCGGACGTTTCAAGGGGCTGGGCGAAATGAACCCGAACCAGCTCAAGGAAACGACGATGGATCCGGCAACGCGCTCGATGTTGCGCGTTACGCTGCCGCAGGAATATGAAGAGCGGCATCAGGTCAAAGATCTGGTGGACCGGTTGATGGGGAAGCATCCCGAGCACCGCTTCCAGTTCATTCAGGCCAATGCCGCGAGCCTCGATGAGGCTGCGATCGACGCTTGAGGAGGCTTTCATGGCGAGATTCTGCATGGGAGCGATAGCAGCGGCGATGCTGGCCGCGCTTCTGCCGCAATCTGCCGTCGCCCAGGAGATCGAGGGATCGACCTCGGTAGCGCAAACGGCTTTCGATCGCCGCGCCGTGCAACTCGTCGACCTGTTCGCGGGCAGGATTGCCTATTCCGACTATTTCGACCCGCATTTCCAGACCGCGGTTCCTGAGGCGCAGTTCGGTGCCTTCAGCGCGGGCCTTGTCGCGCAATATGGCAAACCGGTCGGTATCGACAGCGTGACGCCCACCGGCGATCGTTCGGGAGCCGTCCTGTTGCGCTTTGAAAGGGGCGTTGCGACCGTCCTGCTCGATGTCGGCGTCGCGGCCGACGAACGCGTGACCGGGCTGCGCGTGACGGGCGTGACGGTCGCGAACGACAGCTTCGAAAAAGTCGCGGCCGAGATCTCCAAATTGCCCGGACAGACGGGTTTCCTCGTTGCCGAGCTTGACGTCACGGCCATCCGGCCCCTCGCCTCCGCCAACGTCGACCAGCAATTCGCGACGGGCTCGACCTTCAAACTCTATATTCTCGACGAACTCGCGGCGCAGGTCGCGGCAGGCAAGCGCCGCTGGTCCGATGTCGTGCCGCTGTCGCATTTCAGCTTTTCTTCCGCCGGCACCGCGAACTGGCCCGCGAATACACCCGTGACGCTCCAGACACTCGCCAACTGGATGATCTCGGTCAGCGACAATGGCGCGACCGACACGCTGATCCACCTGCTGGGACGCAAACCGATCGAGGCGCGGATGAAGAGCGCCGGTCACAGCGATCCGTCGCGCAACATCCCGCTGCTCACAACCGTCGAGGCGTTCGCGATGAAAGGAAGTAATTTCAATGATATGCGCGCGCTTTTTATCAAGGGTGATGATGATGCGCAGCGCAAGCTGATCGAGAGCAACCGCGACCGGCTGACGCTCGCCAACGTTGATGGGGTGAGTTTCACGGCGGGCCCGCGCTTTATCGACAGCCTCGAATGGTTCGCGAGTCCGAACGATATCGCCCGGCTGATGGTCGATCTGCGCGCACGCCAGTCGAAGACCTTGCTCGAAGCGATGGCGATCAACAATGGCGTCGGCCCCGTGGCCGCCAGCGACTGGACATATCTGGGCTATAAGGGCGGGTCGGAGAATGGCGTCCTGTCGATGAGCCTTCTCGGGCAGCGCAAGACGGACGGCAAATGGCTCGTCGTCACGGCAAGCTGGAACAATGATGCAGCCAATGTCGACACCGGACCACTGATCGGGTTGGTCACGCGCCTTCTCGCGCTCGCAGCGCATGAGCGGAATGCAACGCCAGCGTCAGGCAAGCCGCTAGCAACACAGCGTCCTTGAACAGGAACTGGGCCGTCGATCCCATGAAGGGAAATCCATATCCCTCCTTCCATAATTGCGCGCCGAAGCTGAAGCTGAGCGTTATGAGAAACGTGCAAATCCCCATCAGGCCGCCAATCAGCCCCGCTCGATGCGACCATGCGCCAAGCGCGACGAAGGCGCCGGTCAGCAGCTCGATCGTCCCGATGACGTTGCTTGTCCCCTGGACGCCTATCAAGGGATACATCCACGCAAACAGCGGATAGTGCATTGCGGTCCGCGCAACACCCTCGGCTTCATAGAGCGCGAATTTCGCCACGCCGAAGAAGCCGAATATGAATACGATCGACCATCGCAATGCAGCAATTGCCACGAGATGCGACGGCAGCCTGTTCGGAATCTTGATCATGACACCCCCGATGAATGGTTTCGGGGTTATTCGGGCGTCGGTACTGCCCGGTTACATCAGGCGGTCAGCGCGGCGACCAACGCCTTAACCTTTGCCTGACGCCATTGCGGCGTCGGCGCGACGAGCCAATAGCCGCGCTTCACGGCAACGCTGTCGCCGATCTGCCGCACCCGGCCCGCCGCGATGTCGGCCTCCGCGAGCATCGCCGGCACATTGGCCTGCCCCAGACCGTTCGCCGCCGCATCGATCGCCAGCCCGGCATCGCCAAGGCGCAGCGCCGGTTCGCCGTCGCTTGCGGGGCAGCCCGGCCACGCAATGCGCGTATCGCTGTTGCTGCCGGGCCCGGCGACGGTAACCATCAATGCGTCGGCGAGCGCCACGCCCTCATGCTCGCCTGCACCGTCGGTCCAGAAGATCGCTATATCGAGATTGGCTTCGGTAAAATCGATCCCCGTATCGGCCGACACGAGCGTGAAGCGTACATCGGGTGCCTGCTGGCTGTAACGCGCGAGTCGCGGCGCCAACCATTTGGCGGTCAGGTCACGCGGCGCCGCTATCGTCAACGATTGCGACGATTGCCCCGCCTGCATGGCACGAACCGATTCCTCGAATTGCAGAAAGCCCTGCCGCAGCGCGTCCAGCCCCGCGTCGGCTTCGCCGGTGAGTTCGAGCCCCTTGGGCGTACGGCGGAACAGCACGACGCCGAGCATATCCTCGAGCGCCCGGATCTGCTGCCCGACCGCGGCGGGGGTCACCGCGAGTTCGTCTGCAGCGCGCGTGAAGCTTAAATGCCGTGCAGCGGCGTCGAAGACGCGTAGCGCGTTCAGCGGCAGGTGCGTGCGCTTCATGGCGCGGTCGCAGGCGCCACGAGCGGGAAATGCGGAATCGCGACGAGCAATTGCGATCCGTCACCCAATTCCATCGCATAGCTGCCGACCATCGACCCTTCGGGGGTCGGAAGCGGGCAGCCCGAGACATAGTCGTACGCTCCGCCGGGAAGGATCAGCGGCTGTTCGCCGACGACGCCCTCACCCTCGACTTCACTGATCTGGCCGCGACCGTCGCTGATCCGCCAATGGCGGCTGATCAGTTGCACCGCACCCTCGCCATGATTTTCGACGCGAACATGATAGGCCCAGAACCAGCGGCCGAGCGCCGGATGCGACTGTTCGGGCAGATAGCTGACCGCCACGCGCACGGTGATCGAACCGGTGGTCGCCGCAAAGGGGAAGAAGGAGTCGATCATCGTGCTCATGGCGCCAGCGTCGCTCAAAGCCCGACCTTGGTCAATGCCTGGTCCAGATCGGCGATTACATCGCGCGGATCCTCAAGCCCGATATTGATGCGAAGCATTCCCTCGACGACACCCATATCGGCGCGTGCCTCGGCGCTGACGCCGTAGTGCGTCGTCGACGCGGGGTGACAGCAGAGACTGCGTGAGTCCCCGATGTTGTTCGAAATATCGACGAGTTCGAGCGCGTTGAGCAGGCCCATGGCCTGTTCGCGGCCGCCATCGAGAATGAAGGAAAAGATCGGCCCGCAAGCCTCCATCTGGCTCATAGCCAGATTATGCTGCGGATGGCTCGCAAGCCCGGGGTGGAGCATACGCGCGACGCGGCTCTCGATCGCCTTGCCGACCGCGAGTGCGTTTTCCGACTGGCGGCGCGCGCGCAGATCGAGCGTTTCGAGTCCCTTGAGCACGACCCAGGCGTTGAACGGCGATAGGTTCGGTCCGGTGTTGCGCTGAAACGGCAAAAGCACGTCGTTAATGAACTTCTCCGAACCGCAGACCGCACCCGCGAGCACGCGCCCCTGCCCGTCCATCAGCTTGGTAGCCGAATAGGCCACGACATCGGCGCCGAAGTCCATCGGACGCTGAAGCACCGAGGTTGCAAAGGCGTTATCGACCACGGTCGTGATTCCATGCGCTTTCGCCAGCCCGCAGACATGCTTCATGTCGACGATGTCCATCGTCGGGTTCGCCGGCGTTTCGAAGAAAAAGACCTTGGTATTGGTCTTGATCGCCTTTTCCCAAGCGTCGTTATCGCGGCCGTCGACGACGGTCGTTTCGATCCCGAAGCGCGGGCAGAGATGATCGACGAGCCAGCGGCACGAACCGAATGCGGCCTTCGCCGCGACAATATGGTCGCCCGCCGAAAGCTGGCAAAGCAGGGCGGTCGTCATCGCCGCCATGCCTGTCGCCTGCGCGCGGCACGCCTCGGCGCCTTCCATCAGCGCGATGCGTTCTTCGAGCATGGCGACGGTCGGGTTCTGCAGGCGCGAATAGGTCATGCCCTGTTCTTCGCCGGCAAAGCGCGCCGCGACTTCCTCCGCGCTGTCATAGGTGTAGCCCGACGAAAGGAAGAGTGCTTCCGACGTCTCGCCATGTTCGCTGCGCCATGTCCCCCCGCGCACCGCCTGCGTCGCGGGATGCCAGCCGCGTGTCTTATTCCGGTCGAGGCCCGTATCTTTTTTCATCTTGTTATCCGTTCAAAGCTGAAACGACCGCATCGCCCAATGCCGCCGTTCCCATTTTGCCCCCCAGATCGGCGCCACGGCAACCATCGGCCAGCACCTGTGCCACTGCTGCCTCGATCCGCGCCGCGCTCGCTTCATCGCCGCCCGAATGGCGGAGCAGCATCGCAAGCGACAGGATCATCGCCAGCGGATTGGCAACGCCCTTGCCCGCGATATCGGGCGCGCTGCCGTGAATCGGCTCGTACAGTCCCCGCTTGCCCTCGCTGAGCGATGCCGATGCGAGCAGCCCGATCGATCCGACGCACATCGACGCCTGATCCGACAGGATGTCGCCGAACAGATTGCCGGTAACGACGACGTCGAACTGGCCGGGATTGCGCACAAGCTGCATCGCGGCATTGTCGACATACATGTGGCTGAGCGTCACGTCGGGATATTCGGCGGCGACTTCGATCACCACATCGCGCCACAGCTGCGAGGTTTCGAGCACATTCGCCTTGTCGACCGAGCACAGCCGCTTCCGCCGGCCCTGCGCCGCGCGGAAGGCGACGTGGGCGATGCGCCGCACTTCGCTCTCACTGTACGACATGATGTCATAGCCTTCGCGCTCACCGCTGTCGGTCGTGCGCATGCCCTTCTCGCCGAAATAGACGTCGCCGTTGAGCTCGCGGACGATCAGCAGGTCGATTGCCGATGCGACTTCGGGACGAAGCGCCGAGCTGTCTTCGAGCCCCGCGAACAGCTTGGCCGGGCGCAGATTCGCGAACAGACCAAGCGCCGAGCGAAGGCCGAGGATCGCCTGTTCCGGACGCAGATGACGCTCGACACTATCGAAGCGGGGATCCCCGACCGCACCGAACAGGATAGCATCGGCCGCCTTTGCCTTGGCAAGCGTTTCGGGCGGTAGCGGATGGCCAGTCGCTTCATAGGCGGCCCCGCCGACGAGCGCGCGGTCGAGTGTGACGGGAAGCGCAAGCGCGCCGAGGACCTTTTGGGGCTCTGCCATGATTTCCGGACCGATACCGTCGCCAGCCAGCAGCAGGATTTTCAATGCGTCGCCCTTTCGTGTCTCGCCAGCCGCTTAGACAGCGGCGGCGCGTCACGCAACCGCTCTGCCTAGCCGATCGACCAATCTTTCCCTTACGGTGAGCAAGTCGCGGTTGGGCCCGTCGAGGAGGTCGCGGTCGAGGAAATGGCCGGTGATGACGAGGCTGTCGAGGACATCGCCCATCGTCGGGCCGCCGTCCTGTCCGCGCAGAAAGGGCGGCAGGCGGAACAGGCGCTCCTCATACCCCGCCGCAGCGCCGATACTGACCGCACCGCCCGATTTGGGGCTGACGAACGCCAGATCGGTTGAAACCCCCGTCGCCACACACTCTTCGAGATTGAGGCCGAAACCGAGTTCGGCAAGCAGCAGCAGCTCGTAACGGGCCAGCGCCGCCGCCCATTGCCGCGCGGACGATGCGACCCCGATCGCATCCAGAACGGCCGACAATGCCGTATAGAGCGCCGGATAGGGCTGGCTCTCGGGTAACGTTGCCGCCGACAGGCTCGTTACCCAGTCGATCGCCGCTGCCGGCAGGGGTTCGGCGAACAGCGGTGCGCGGCTTTCCAGCAATTCGACCGTGGCAGCGCCAAGCTGTTCTTCGGTGCGCGCCCGCAATTCGAGTGCCACGAGATTTCCCGGTATCAGGATCGGCCGCAGTCGGCGCGAGCGCCCGCCGCGCACATAGCCGGCGACCAACCCCGCTTCCTGCGTCAGTACGCGCAGGATTGCGCCATGCTCACCGTGCGCGCGGACCGCGCAGACGATTGCGTCGGCGGTCAGGCTGGCCAAAGCACCATCTGCGTCTGTGTCACCAGCGCAACCTCGGCACCGTCCTCGGTACGGATGCGCGTTTGCCAGACCGACAGCCGCTTGCCGATCTTCACGGGGGTCGCTTCGCCAACGAGTATGGACCCGACCGCCCCGGCGCCGAGGAAGTTGGTCTTGCTCTCGATCGTCGTCGTGCCGCTCGCGCCTTCGGGCAGCGTCAGGAATGCGCCCACGGCGCCGAGACAATCGGCAAAGGCCATGATCGCGCCGCCATGGACGATATTGCCAGCGGTACAAATGTCCGGACGAACCGGAAGCTTGCCCGCGACGCGATCCTTGCCGCCTTCATGAATCGTGACCCCAAGCGTTCCCGCGAGCGGCATGGCTGCTGCAAAATCCATAAAACTCCCCTCACCGTCCCGAATGATAGAAATCATGCACTGCCTGCGCGACCGCCGCACTGACGCCGGGCGCTTTCTGCAAATCCTCCAGGCTCGCACCGCGCACCGCGCGCGCGGTACCGAAATGCATCAGCAGCGCCTTCTTGCGCGACGGGCCGATGCCTGGGACCTCGTCGAGTGGCGACGAACCCATCGCTTTCGCCCGCTTCTGTCGGTGCGCGCCGATTGCGAAGCGGTGCGCCTCGTCGCGCAGCCGCTGGATATAGAAGAGCACCGCATTGTTCGGCGGCAGCGTGAATTCGCGCCCATCGGGGTGATAGAAGGTCTCGCGTCCGGCATTGCGATCGGGGCCTTTGGCGACGCCAACATAGGTCAGGTCGTCGATGCCGAGCTCGGCGAGCACCGCGCCCGCCGCCGACACCTGGCCCTTGCCGCCGTCGATGAGCACCAGATCGGGCCACTCGCCCTTCGTTCGCTCGGGATCTTCCTCGATCGCGCGTGCAAAGCGGCGCTCGAATACCTCGCGCATCATCGCGAAATCGTCGCCCGGCTGCGTTTCGGGGCGCTTGATGTTGAACTTGCGGTACGCGCCCTTGATCCAGCCTTCTGGGCCTGCGACCACCATCGCGCCCAAAGCATTGGTACCCTGAATGTGGCTGTTGTCGTAGATTTCGATCCTCTGCGGCGGATTTTCGAGATCGAACAATTCGGCGAGTTCGCGGCCGAGCTTGGCCTGCGAGCTGCCCTCGGCCAGGCGCCGGTCGAGCTCCTCGCCGGCGTTGCGCACCGCCTGCTCAAGCAAACGGCGACGGTTGCCGCGCTGGGGCACGCTGATCTCGACCTTTCGGGCTCCGCTCTCGCCCAAAGCCTCGGCGAGCAAGGCGCTCTCCTCGGGCTCGCGGTCGACGAGGATCAGCTTCGGTGGAGGCACACCTTCGTAGAATTGCATGAGGAAGCTGGCCATCACCTCGCTTTCGGGCACGCCCGCCACATGGACGGGGAAGAAGCTGCGGTGCCCCCAATTCTGCCCGCCACGAATGAAGAAGCCCGCGATGCAAAGCTGCCCGCCCTTTGCAGCGAGCGCGAACACATCGGCGTCACCCAGTCCGTCGGCATGCACGGACTGGCTGCCCTGGATGAAGGTAAGCGATTTGAGCCGGTCGCGGATCACCGCCGCCTGCTCATAATCCATCGCGTCGGCGGCCTTGGTCATCGCATCGCCCAGCCGCTTTTGCACCGCTGTCGAACGGCCTTCGAGGAAATCCTGCGCGTCGCCCACCAGCCCCGCATAGTCTTCCTTCGAGATGCGATCGACGCATGGCGCGCTGCACCGCTTGATCTGATAGAGCAGACAGGGCCGCGAGCGGTTGGCGAAGAAGCTGTCGGTGCAACTTCTGAGCAAGAAGGTCTTTTGCAGCGCATTGAGTGTCTGGCCCACCGATCCCGCGCTCGCGAACGGGCCATAATAACGTCCCTTGGCGCGCCGCGCGCCGCGATGCTTCTGCACGCGGGGGAAATCATGGTCTGTGCGCAGCAGGATGAACGGAAAGCTTTTGTCGTCGCGCAGCAGGACATTGTATGGCGGGCGGTATCGCTTGATCAGCTGCGCTTCGAGCAGCAGCGCTTCGGCCTCGCTCGTCGTCGTGACGATCTCCATCGCGCGCGTCTGCGACACCATGCGCTGCAACCGCTGCGGAAGCCGCGCGACCTGCGTATAATTGGTTACACGGTTCTTCAGCGCGCGCGCCTTGCCGACGTACAGCACGTCGCCGCGCGCATCGAGCATGCGGTAGACACCCGGGCGCGTCGGCAATTTGCGTACGACGCTGCGGATCGCCTCGGCACCGCGTTCGAGGTCGGGCTGGTCGCCTTCCGCGTCGCCACCGCGGATCACATAGGTCGCTTTTTCTTCATTGAATCGGTCGGGAGCGTTCGGACGGGCCATGATTTTGCATGTAGGCGATGGCGGTGCGACCCGCCATAGTGCGCGAGGTAAAACATAGGAGGGGTCTTATGGAAATTCGCGGAAAACTGGCTCTCGTCACAGGTGGTAGCGACGGGATCGGACGCGAGATCGCGCTGCAACTGCAAGGCGCGGGAGCCGACGTCATCGTCACGGGCCGGTCGTCCGAGAAGCTGCAAGCGATGGCAGCGCTCGGTTTCGGTACGATTTCGGGTGACTTGTCGACCACCGCGGGTGTCGATGCAATCATCGGCGACGTTGCGGGAAAGCCGATTGCAATCCTCGTAAACAATGCCGGCGTCGGAAGCGAATATGAACTGGATCAACCCGCCACGCTGGAAAGCGCAGCGCATTGCATCCGCACCAATCTCGACGCGCCCATCGCGCTCTGCACGCAACTGCTCCCCGCGCTCCGCACACAGCCCGAAGCAGCAATCGTCAACGTCACGTCAGGCCTCGCGATTGCGCCGCGCGCGGGCGGATCGATCTATTGCGCGACCAAGGCAGGGCTCCGCAGCTATACACAGGCGATCCGCCATTTGCTGAAGGACAGCAATGTTCGCGTGATCGAGGCGCTGCCACCTGTTGTCGAAACGAACATGACGGCTGGCCGATCGGGCAAGAAGATGAGCGCACACGACTGCGCAGCGGAGATCGTGCGCGGCATTCGCACGGGCAAGAGCGAAGTCAACGCCGGCATGGTGAAGATACTCCGGCTCGTCCACAGCATCTCGCCCGCGCTTGCGCGGCGGATCATGATCCAGTTCTGAGGACCGCGACAAAATGATCACGCTCTACGGTGAAGGTCGCGGCTTTCGCGTCGCGTGGCTGCTCGAGGAGATGGGGCTGCCCTACCGGCTGCGGCAGGTCGATCTGCTCGCTGGCGTCGAACAGGATGCCGAATTCCTGTCGATCAATCCGGCAGGCTTCATTCCGGCGATCGTCGATGGCGATACGGTAATGGTCGAGTCGATCGCGATCCTGCAATATCTGCTCGCACGGCATGGGCCGAGCCCGCTGGTTCCGGCGTCCGACGATCCTGCCTATCCCGTCTATCTGCAGTTTCTTCACATGGGCGAAGCGGGGCTGGCGGGGCCGGTAAACGCCATCGTCGCGACCAACATCCTCGCACCCGAGACCGAACGGCAGAATTGGACCGTGGACTGGGCGCTCGACATTTTCAGAAGCAGGCTCGATCTCGTGCGGCGCCAGCTTGCGAAGTATCCCTATGTTGCGGGCGACAATTTCACCGCTGCCGATATTTCGGTGACCTACGCTCTCCAGTTTGCGCAACGTACGATCGGCTTCGTCTTTGACGCGGCGGAGCTCGATTACATTGGGCGGACGACCACACGGCGAGCCTATGGACGCGCAATGGACAATTGCCCCGCCACAAAGGCGTGGGTCGCCGGGTGGACAGAAACCAGGTAGCACAAAACGAAACGCCCGCGGAAATCCGCGGGCGCTCTGTTTCGGCGATGTCGAAGGGATCAGCCCTTGACGACGCCAGCGATGGCCTGATCAACCAGCGCTTTGTCGGCGGCGGCGTCATGCTTGTCGGCGATCAGCTTTGCCGCAGCCTCGGTCGCTGCCTTGGCAGCCGCGGTGCGGACTTCGGCGAGCGCGCCGGCTTCGGCCGCAGCGATGCGGTCTTCGGCCATCTGCTTACGACGGGCGATCAGCGCGGTCGCATCGGCCTTGGCCTTAGCGACGAGCGCCTCCGCCTCGGCATCGGCGCGAGCGCGCATTTCGTCGGCTTCCTTCGCCGCGTGAGTGAGCTTCGCTTCATATTCGGCCTTCAGCGATTCGGCGTCGAGACGCAGCGCTTCGGCTTCGTTGAGCTGCTTCGAAATCTCGGCAATCTTGTTGTCGAGCATGCCTGCAATCATCGCCGGCACCTTCTTCCAAAGAAGGATCAGGATGAAGATCGCCATCGCGATCGAAACCCATACAGTTGCCGTAATGACACCGAAGGATGCGGGCTCCGCTACGCCTTCCGACAGGATCAGAGCAAAATTAGCCATGGAGCACCGCCTTCACCGCCGCTTTGGCATCCGCCGCACCGACTTTCACGCCCGACAGCTTTGCGACGAGCTCGCCAGCCGCTTCGGCCGCGACCGATTCAATTTCCGCCATCGCCGAAGTGCGTGCGGCGCTGACATCGGCTTCGGCCGCCGACAGCTTGTCGGCGAGTTCGGCGTCGATCTTCGCAAGACGCTTTTCGGCGTCTTTTGCCGCCTTGTCCTTGGCGTCGGTTACCGCCTTCTGCGCGGCGGCGCGGCTCGCGTCGCTCTGCTGGCGATAGCTTTCTTCAAGGTTGTCGGCGGCGGCATGCGCGGCCTTCGCCGCTGCCAGATCGTCGGCAACCTTGCGGTCGCGCGCGTCCACCGTCGCCTCGATCTTCGGCAGCATGCCGCGGCCGATGACGAAAAAGACGAAGCCGAAGGTCAGCAGCACCCAGAAAATCTGCGATGCGGCGTACCAGCTTTCAGCGAATTGGCTGATTTGAGGCATGGATTTACTCGACCGACAAAAGAAAAGCAGTCGCAGGGCCGGCTTTTAGCGAGCCGGCCCCGCAAACGAAATCAGGCTGCCTTCAGGTACAGCAGGATCGCGATAAGGAACGACAGCAGGCCGAGAAGTTCTGCAGCCGCGAAGCCGATGAACAGGCGGCCCTGCTGGCCGTCGGCAGCAGCCGGGTTGCGCAGCGCGCTTTCGAGGAAGCTACCGAACACGTTGCCCACACCGATGGCAGCCATACCGGCACCGATGGCTGCCAGACCGGCGCCGATGAGCGAAGCAGCTTGAACGTCCATTTTATACTCCTTGGGAAAAACGTTGATTATACAGTTGAAATGTCAGTGCAGATTGACCGCGTCGTTCAGATAGAGCGACGTGAGCAGCGCGAACACATAAGCTTGGATGCCCGCGACCAGCAGCTCAAGTCCGCTGATGCCGACCATCAGCGCCATGCTGGGGATGCCGACGCCAAGGCCGACAGCCGGACCGGCGGCGATCCCGTCGATGATGAACGATGCGAACACCTTCATCAGCACGTGGCCTGCGGTCATCGCGACGAACAGTCGGAGAGCAAGGCTGAACGGGCGGACGAGGAACGACACCAGCTCGATCACGGGGATCAGCCACAGCAGCCACCAGGGCGTGCCGTGCGGGACGAACAGCGAGAAGAAATGCAGGCCATGGCGCCAGAAACCAACAATCAACACGATCGAGAAGCTCAGGATCGCGAGAAAACCGGTGATCGTGAAGTGGCTCGTCACGGTAAAGGGATGCACGCCGAACAGGCCGAGCGGCATCAGGCCGAGCACGTTCAGCATCAGGATGAACATGAAGAGCGAGAAGACATAGGGCGTATATTTACGGCCTTCAGGGCCGATATTGGCATTCATCATGCCCGAAATGAAACCAGTGAAGCCCTCGACGGCGACCTGCCAGCGACCCGGAACGAGCTGGCGCTTCATCCCGCCGATCATGAAAACCCACAGAAGCAGGCCGGCGATCACCATCCACATCGCGCTGGTGGTAAAGGCAACCTCATGATTGCCGACATGGAACATGTCGAACATCTTCTGCACCTCGAACTGGTGCATCGGGTCCACTTTGCCTTGATCCGCCACGCGATACCTCGCCTAAATTAATATCAGTCCGGCTTTGCGGGCCGAACGTTCGCGATCCGAAATATATTCCTGAAGGCGACGACTATTCCGAGGAACAACACCACCAACAGGCCCCAGGGTGCCGTGCCCGCGAAATGGTCGATTGTCCAACCAACCAGCGCGCCGCCACCGATCCCGCCCAGCAGTTCGGCCAAAACGCGGTTCCCGAGCTTGTAATTCGCATCGGTTTCCGGTCCGGCGTTCACTGCGGTCCGTTTCGCTTCTGCGGCTTCGGCCCGGTCCAATCGCTCTTCGAGCGAGACCAGGCGCGAATCCTCCGAAGCTGGTTCCGGATCGCTGCCATTCCCCGTCATTCCCGCCATCCTCCTGAAACAGAGCCGATATCCATCGATTCCGCCTGCGAAAAAAGGCCCGAAAATTCGGGGGACCCCTAAGGCGCGGTCCGTTTAGGAACGACGCCCGATTAAGTCAATGCTTGTGCGCAGGTGCACAAATTTGCCTGCCTTGCGGCCTACAAAAATGCCGCCGCGTTTAGGGGCGCGGCGGCATCTGAGGGCCCGCAGGCCCCGTTGTTCGATTGAACCGCTTACGGGCAGCGCGAGTCACGCTCCGGCGGGCTGCCGTCGCGGGTTTTCCATGCGCCGCCGGGCGTCTGGTACTTTTCGCCCGGCTTGGTGTTCGCGATCAGGTTGCAACCGCTGGTAAAGGCGAATTGCTGCACCGTGCTGCCGGTTGACTGCGCGCTCGCGGTATAGGCAGCCTTGCGCTTGATGTTCAGATCCTCAACGAGCGCCCGGATCGCCGGCGTCGGCGCCGTTGCAAAGCCCAGATAGCCATCAACCTGCTCACCGATCTGGCCTGCGGCACGCGCGGCGGCATAGGCCGGATCGCGCTGCGCCATCGCCGACGGCACGGCCAGCGCAACGGCAGCGGTCGCTGCGATTGCGGCAAGTGCCAGTCCGGTCGGTTTCCACATCGTCTTCGTCATCTTCATGTTCCCCATCAGAATATCTCGCTATTCTGCTCGATGAGCTTCTTGGCGTCGCCATCCAGCCTATACACCACTTCCTGACGGATGTTGATGTTCAGATTGATCTCGATCGGTTTGTCGGGCGTATCGATCTGAACGCAGCCCGCAAGGACCGACGCGCCCATCACTACGGCAACAACCCGGCCATCGATGGCCTGCCTCCTTGCTCCAGTCTTGGTCATCTTCATCGCATGGTCTCGCTTTCTGGAGGCTGAACGGGTGATGGCGCGCCTTTTTCGGCGGCTTCGGCTTCTTCCTGTGCACGCATCAACGCGGGCAAATTTTGTTCGATGAGCAGCGACGGGTCGTAGAAGCCCTTCGCCGATGTGAGCAACTGACGGAATGGTGCGCGAATCTTCACATTGAAGATCAGCGGCAGTTTCGCGACCTGGTTGGTCAGGAAATTACGCGTCGCCCCCTCGCCCTGCCCCACGCCGCCAAAGCGGATATCGGTCACCATTTCGCCGTCGAGATCCCCGTTCAATATGATCGTGAGATCGTCATATTTGAGGCTGCGCAACGCGCCAAAGGCAAAATTGGCGATCGTCCCGAGATTGCGGTTCGACAATTCGCCGACATAGGCGAGCGTCCCGCCGCCTCCGCGCGAATCGATACGGCCATTGACAATGCGCCCGCCGAGCCCGTCGAACTCTACCGGCAGCGTCCCGTCGAACACCCCCGTTGCGTTGATATTTTCGAAGCCGAAGCTTTGCAGGAATACCGCCGCATCAACGCCGACGATATCGAAGGACAGCCGACGCGCATTTTCTGTACCGAAGTCGAGCGTTGTCGGATGCAGGAGCAGCTTGCCGCCGCCGAAGGGCCAGCTGCCGCCCTCAACCCGCACCTGATTGTCGCCGAGCAGTCGATATTCGATCTCACCGTCGAGGACAGGAATGCCGGGATTGATTTCCTTGATCTTGGCAATCTGGCCGGGTGCGGTCCTGAGCCCGATCAGGTCGTCGAAGCTGATCGTCGTCGTCAGCCCGGTGACCGGACCGAACGCCGCCGCCAGACTGGCATCGGCGGTCGCGAAAGTGCCGCGGCTCGTGACACCATCGGCGGTCCATTCTATGCGCCCGTCGCCGACGACCGATCCGCGGACGTTCGCAACGACGCCAAGCGCGAGGCTGGTGAGCTGGTCGGGCTGGAACGCCTCGTTAAAGCGCAGTTCCTTGACGCTCAGGTCCGCCGAACCGCTGCTGTCGGCCAGCCGGTGCCGGATCAGCGTGTCGAGGATCTTCGTTCCCGTCTTCCGTTCGCTGAAGCCCGCTTTCGCTTCGATGACGCCGTTTGCAAAGCGCAGATTCGCATCCTTGCTGACGAGCGGAAAGAAGCGCGGATCGGGCGCGGTGTCGGTGAGCAGCAATCCGCCGTCGAGCGTCAATGCGCCATCGGCAAAGCGCCATTGCCCCGCGATTTCGCTCATGTCGAGCGGCACCGCCCCGATCTTTCCGCTCGCGCCGCGAAGGTCGCCTGCCATTCCCTGAGCAGTCGCACGCCCGTTCAGGTTTTGCGCGCTGAAGCGGGTAACGCTTTCACCCTCCCCAAGCCGAATATCGGCCAGCGCCAGCGCCCAACGCATCGCGGACAAGTCGATATCCGCAGGCCCGCTCTTCAGGCTGAACGGCGAACGGCCGCTCGTCCCGCGCAGCGCGATGCCGGGAATGCGGATATCGCCGCGCACCCCTTCGGGGCCCGCGCTCAGCAGCGGTGCGCCGGGGCGGCTGCACAGGTCGATCGCGCTGCGCCCGAACCGAAATCCGCTGACGTCGATCCGTTCCGCCGCGACGCGGCTGCACCCACCGTCGAAAGCAAGCGCGCCCGTCGGGGCCAGATAACCGTTCAGCGGCACCGTCAACCGCTCGACGCGCCCGCCCGCCAGCGGCCCCGACAGCGTCGCCGCAGTAGCGAAGCGCATCAAACCGCCGGCGCCACCCGAGAACCGAACCGGCGTCAGCGCCAGCCGCGCGCCTTCGGCGCTGTAAGCATCAAGGCTAGCGAGCCCCGTCACCCGCCCCTCAGCACTACGGTCTAGGCGCAACGTTCCCGAGGGCAGGCCGCCGCCCTCGATACTCCAGTTCCCCGTCGCAATCACCGCCGGCTCGTCGGCGCCATAAAGATATCCGATGCGGCTGTCCGCGCTGCCGGCGAAGCGTGCTCCGCTCACGCTCGTCAACTCGGGTGCAATCAGATCAATACGCGCCGTCGGCCCTTCGCCGGCTATCGCGAAACCCGCGCTGGCGCTGGCGTCGGCGAGTACGCGGCTGAACGCCGCCATCGCCTTCGCCGCCAGCGGGCCGACCGGCGTCCCCGCCAGTCCGCGCGCGCTTTCGGCGAGCGAGCGGCGCAAATCGGCGGTGCTGCTTGCACGGGCGAAACTCACTTCCCCATCGAATGTCGGTGCTGCGCTGCCGACGCTACCCCTCGCCTCCAGCTTCACAGCGTCGGCCGTAAAATCGGCCCCGCGCAACCGCGCCATCTCGGCGTCGGCATCAATTTTCGTCAGCAAGGCCGTTCCGTCGAACCGTGCGAGCAATCCCATGCGGTCGGCGGAGAGCGGGCCCGCGACCAATTTCGCGATGCTCGCGTCCACGTTGCCCTTCCAGCTTTGCAGATCTTCCGACAACGACAGGTCGAGCGCAATCTGCGGCGATGCTGCACGCACATTGCCGTCGGCGCACTGCAGAGAGCGCCCGCGCAAAGGACCGACAAGCTGCGGACGGACGCTGCGAACGCGGACCGCGCCATAAAAGCTGATGTCGTCGCCACGGCATCCCGCCCCGGCAATCGTCGGCGCGACCAGTGCCAGCCTGCCGGCGAAATCGTCGCGCAAATTGCCACCCCCATTGAGCGCAGCGCCGATATTGCCCCACGGTGTTTCGACCCGTGCCCGCGCGTCGCGCAGGACGACCGACAGGTCCGGCAAGGCAAAGGGGTCCTTGCTTTCCGGATCGCGAAACTTGTCAAGCGAGCCGAACGACAGACGCCCGTTGACGAAACGCCCGTAAAGCTTGACGCCGTCGGCGTTGATCCCCGAAACATAAGGACCGCGCCAGCCATAGCCGAGCAGCACTTCGATCCGCTTCGCGGTCAGGTCGGGGTGTTTCGGATCGCCGATGACGATGTTCGACAATATCTCGCTACGAAATCCGATGCGGTCGATCCTATAGCGCGCCGGAACGCCGCGGCTGTCGAACTGATCGCGAATGAACTCGTCGGCGATTGGCTCTCGCGCGATCCAGACCCCGGCGATCAGGATTACGACCGCACCGGCGGTCAGCCAGCGCTTCTTGAAGAGAAGCGTCCGATATTTGAACCGCCGCTCCGGAGCCGCTTCCGCGTCAGTCATGGAATGCGGCCAATGACGTCATGGCGGATAAATTTCGTCCTCCTGCCCCAGACCTGTTCAAGGCAGAAACGCCGGAAATCCCGTTTCGATGCAGGAAATTGATCCGGTTCGCCATCTTCCGTTCCCTATGCCCGTTGAGTGCGCGTCACAAGGCGGTTATTGCCGCTTCATGGGGGATACGCCGGATCATGTCGGTCACCGTTCGCGGCTGCGCGCTCGCCTGCTCGACGACGCGGAAGGCCTCGCCGATTACGAGCTGGTCGAATATCTGCTCGCACTCGCAATTCCCCGCCGCGATACCAAGCCACTCGCAAAGACCCTGCTGCGCGAATTCGGTTCGCTGGCGCAGCTGGTCAGTGCCGATCCCGAGTCGTTGCGCCGGGTCGACGGGCTTGGCGACACCGGCATAGCTGCGCTCAAGATCGTTCAGGCAACGGCGCTGCGCCTGCTGAAAGGCGAATTTCGCGACAAGCCCCTTCTCTCCAGCTGGGATGCGCTACTCGACTGGCTGCGCGCCGACATGGGACCGATCGATATCGAACGCGTGCGCGTCCTCTATCTCAATTCGCGCAATATGCTCATCCGCGACGAACTGGCGAGCGAGGGCTCGATCGACCAGTCGGCAATCTATGTCCGCGAGGTGATCAAGCGCGCGCTCGAACTTGGCGCGTCCGCGATCATCCTCGTCCACAACCATCCGAGCGGTAGCCCCGAACCGAGCCGGCAGGATATCGCAATTACTAGGGACATTGCATCTGCGGCGGCAAAGCTCGGTATTGCGCTTCACGATCATATCATCATCGGTGGTTCCGACTATCGCAGCTTTCGGGCGATGGGGCTCATCTAGCCGATTTGACTTCCCCCTTCCGCCACGACATCATCATAGCCATGCAGATTCGGCGCAGCCTTCTTCGTTTCCGCCATCAAGGGGGACAGCTTCTCGCGGGCATCTAGCCCCGGGTTCCGGTGCGACCGCCCCGAGCCCGGGGCACCTTCCGTCAAAAGATATTGCCGCGCGTGGCGAAACGTCACGCGCCAGCCGGAAAGTCCGCGCCATGAACAAGAAAAACGGGGCAGCGATGCCTCATATCCGTATGATCGACAGCGAAGCCGATGCCTTGACCGAACTGACGCTGCAGCAGCAACGCGATTCGGTACGCTTCTATGAATTGCTGCTCGATGAAATCGACCGCGCTGCGATCTGCGATCGCTCTGACATCCCTTCGGATGTCGTCACAATGGGTTCGAGCGTCACCTTCGTCGATGACAAGAATGGTGCCGAACGAACGATACGCCTCGTATATCCTGCCGAAGCGGACATAGCCGCGGGACGGATGTCGATCCTGACCCCTGTCGGCGCAGGATTAATCGGCCTTAGCGTCGGTCAGTCGATCAATTGGCCCGATCGCGGCGGCATCGAGCACCGGCTGACAATCGTTGCGGTCGAACAGCCACAATAATCTGCGTCAAACAGCGATGCAGCCGCCGGATCTCTCCGACGGCTGCACCACTCCGCGGGACGCCGATTAGGCGCCGCGCGACAAGAAACCGGTAAGCTCGGCCTTGTTCACACCGCCCGACTTGTCGCCGTCTGCAGATGCGAATGCCTGACCGATCCAGGTCTTTACCTCGCCCGATTCAACATCGGCGCTCGGGTCGGTCGCGGCACGCAGCTTCTTCATCCACGCGCCGAATTCTGCTTCGTTCAGGTCGCCATTCTTGTCGCCGTCATAGGTAGGAAATTCCTGTTCGACGATCTGTGCGATCTGGGTCGGCGTTGCGGCTGCTCCCGAAGGAGCAGGTTTGCTAGCCGATGCCGGCGGCGTTGAAGCGCCGGGCGCGGGAGCCGTTGCCGGATCAGCCGGCGCGGGCGCCGTCGTCCCCGGACCGGGAGCCGGTTCGGCTGCCGTCGGCGGCGAGGCCGGCTCGGCAGGCGGGGTCGATTGCGCAAGAGCCGGGAAACTGATCGCGGCAGCGCCAATCAAAAGCATCTGTTTCAACATGATCCATCTCCTGTTGTCTGAAAGATATTACTGCGGTTCCGGTTTGGGTTCTTCCTCGGAGTCCGGAGCCGGCTGGTCAGCCGGAGGGGTCGGCTCGGCCGCAGGGGGCGTGTCGCTCGGGGTCGCATCCTCGGACGGGGCCTGATCGGTCGGCGTCGTTCCATCCGTGGGCTGGCTATCCGGCGCGGGGGCCGTGGTATCGGTCGGTGCCGGCTGCGACTGCGTCGTCGGAGCCGGTTCTTCGGCCGGAGCGGTCGTTTGAGCCAAAGCGGGAAAGCTGATTGCCGCCGCGCCGATCAAAAGCACTTGTTTAATCACACTAATTCTCCTCTAGCGGCGACTTCGATGGCCGTTGCGACCCGTCGCCTTATTGATGGGGCATAGGAGCAACCCACCGTCTTTCCGCAAAGTTGCGCGACCTCGGCATTTGGCGAAACGCCCCGTCCCTGCTACGGGGCGGCCCGTCGTGGTTCCGCAGGGATTCCGCGACAAGGCGCCAAAAAAGGAAGGAAAATCAATGGTTCCGCGTTACGCACGGCCGGAAATGACCGCAATCTGGTCGGCCGAGAATCGGTTTCGTATCTGGTTCGAGATCGAAGCGCACGCGACCGACGCCCTTGCCGAACTCGGCACCGTGCCCAAATCCGCCGCCAAGGCGCTCTGGGATTGGTGGGCCACGAACCCCGTCATCGACGTCCCCGCGATCGACGCGATCGAGGCGGTGACCAAGCACGACGTCATCGCCTTCCTGACTTGGGTTGCCGAGAATGTCGGCGACGAAGCGCGCTTCATGCATCAGGGCATGACGTCGAGCGACGTGCTCGACACCTGCCTCGCCGTCCAGCTCGCCCAAGCGGCCGACATATTGCTCGCCGACGTCGATGCCCTGCTCGAAGCGATCAAGCGTCGCGCCTATGAGCATAAACTCACACCGACGATCGGCCGCAGCCACGGCATCCATGCCGAACCCGTCACCTTCGGGCTCAAGCTCGCCGAAGCCTATGCCGAATTCTCGCGCTGCAAACTGCGCCTTCAGGCGGCGCGCGCCGAAATCGCGACCTGCGCCATCTCGGGCGCGGTCGGCACCTTCGCCAATATCGATCCGCGCGTCGAGGCGCATGTCGCGGCCAAGCTCGGCCTCGCGATCGAGCCCGTCTCGACGCAAGTCATCCCGCGCGACCGCCATGCGATGTTCTTCGCCGTGCTCGGCGTCGTCGCCTCGTCGATCGAACGGCTGTCGGTCGAGGTTCGCCATCTCCAGCGCACCGAAGTGCTCGAGGCCGAGGAATATTTCTCGCCGGGCCAAAAGGGTTCGTCGGCAATGCCGCACAAGCGCAACCCGATCCTGACCGAAAATCTCACCGGCCTCGCGCGCGTAGTGCGCAGCGCCGTAACCCCCGCGATGGAGAATGTCGCGCTGTGGCATGAGCGCGACATCAGCCATTCGTCAGTCGAGCGCTTCATCGGCCCCGACGCGACGATCACGCTCGACTTCGCGCTCGGCCGCCTGACCGGCGTCATCGACAAGCTGCTCGTCTATCCCGCGCGGATGCAGAAAAATCTCGACCGTATGGGAGGTCTCGTCCATTCGCAGCGCGTGTTGCTGGCACTGACGCAGGCGGGCGCGAGCCGCGAGGAAAGCTATGTCCTCGTTCAGCGCAACGCGATGAAGGTGTGGGAATCGGACGGACAGCTTTCGCTGCTCGAACTGCTCAAGGGCGATGCCGATGTCACCGCCAAGCTGTCGGCCGACGAACTGACCGCGCTGTTCGATCTTGGCTATCATATGAAGCATGTCGACACGATCTTCAACCGGGTGTTCGGGGCGGCATAGCCCCGGGCTGGAAACCCGGGCCATTCTGTCATAGGGTCGGCGTCAGACCGACAGAGGAGCAAGACGAGTGGGTATCCTGCGAACGATCATCTGGGTCTTGTTGACCGCCATTCTGGTTATCTTTGCGATGGCGAACTGGATTCCGGTGACCGTCACGATCTGGCCGGGTCAGGTGCTCGACACCAAATTGCCCGTGCTGATCTTTGCCGCCTTCCTTATCGGCAGCGTGCCGATGTGGGTCGCGCTGCGCACGACGCGCTGGTCGATGAAACGCCGCCTCGATGCCAGCGAGCGGCAAGCCTCCGACCTGCGCGCGCTCGCCAACCGGCCTGTCGAAGTCACACCCGCCGCGCCGGTCAACGACATTCCCCCCGCCCCCACCGATCTCTTCGCCACGGACAAACCATGACCTCACCGCTTTATCTCGCCATCGACACCACGCACCTCGACGCCGCGCTGACGCTGGCGCAGAAGGTGCGGCGCCATGTCGGCGGGCTGAAGCTCGGTCTCGAATTTTTTTGCGCCAACGGGCATCATGGCGTGCATGAAATGGCAAAGCTCGGCTTGCCAATCTTCCTCGACCTCAAACTCCACGACATTCCCAACACCGTCGCGAAGGCCATTCAAGCGCTTCGCACGCTCGAGCCGGCGGTGCTGACGGTCCACGCCGCAGGCGGCCGCGCGATGCTCGAAGAGGCGAAGGCGGCAGCCGGTCTGAATACGAAAGTTGTCGCGGTGACCGTGCTCACCAGCCTCGACGCGCCCGACCTCGAAGACATTGGCGTCGGCGGAACGCCGCATGATCAGGTCGTGCGCCTGACCACGCTGGCGCGCGAAGCCGGGCTTGATGGCATCGTCTGCTCGGGGCAGGAAGTGAAAGCGGCGCGCAAGGCTTGGCCGGGCGGCTTCTTCGTCGTCCCCGGCGTCCGTCCGGCAAACGGCAAAGCGGGCGATCAGAAACGGATCGTCACGCCCGCGCAGGCGATGAGCGACGGCGCCTCGATCCTTGTCGTCGGCCGCCCGATCAGCCAATCGGCCGACCCCGATCTCGCCGCGCGCGAGATCGAAGCCACACTTTGACGAGGTTTTCATGCCCCCCTTGGTGAAGATTTGCGGGCTCACGACGCCCCAAGCCGTCGATGACGCCATCCGGCTGGGCGCAACGCACATCGGTCTTGTCCACTATGAGCCGAGCCAGCGCCACGTCGACCTCAAGACCGCGGCGGAACTGCGCAAGCGCGCCGGGTCGCGGGCGAAGGTTGCGCTATTGCTTGTCAACGCCTCGCAAAAGCTGACCGGCGACGCGCTGGGCATGGTGCGCCCCGACATAATCCAGTTTCACGGTAATGAGACACCCGAATGGCTCGCCGTAGTAAAACGCCTTGTGCCTGCCGAAATCTGGAAGGCCGTCGGCCTTAAGGACGCAGGAACGCTTGAGCGCATGCAGAAATATCACGGCATCGCCGACCGCATCCTGTTCGATGCGCCCGCCGCTGCCTTGCCCGGCGGGACGGGCACGCGCTTCGACTGGTCGCTGCTCAAAAATCATCGCCACACGATGGATTGGGGCATCGCAGGCGGGCTCACCCCGGACAATGTTGCCGAAGCAATCGCTGCAACCGGCGCGCCGCTCGTCGACGTTTCGTCGGGGGTTGAGAGCGCTCCGGGCGTCAAGGATGTGGACAAGATCGCTGCTTTCCTTAAAGCCGCCGGTCGATGACCCAGCTTCCCAACAGTCTTCGCACCGGCCCCGACGAACGAGGCCATTTCGGCCAGTTCGGCGGCCGCTATGTCGCCGAAACGCTGATGCCGTTGATCCTCGACCTCGAGCGTCACTATCGCGCGGCGCAAGCCGACCCGGCGTTCAAGTCCGAATTCGACTATCTGCTCAAACATTATGTCGGCCGCCCCAGCCCGCTCTGGTTCGCCGAGCGACTGACCGCGCATCTCGGCGGCGCCAAGATTTACTTGAAGCGCGAAGACCTCAATCACACCGGCGCGCACAAGATCAACAATTGCATTGGCCAGATCCTGCTCGCCAAACGCATGGGCAAGACGAAGATCATCGCCGAAACCGGCGCCGGCCAGCATGGTGTTGCGACCGCGACCGTGGCTGCGCTCTTCGGTCTGCCCTGCACCATCTTCATGGGCGCAGTCGACGTCGCGCGGCAGCAGCCGAATGTGTTCCGCATGAAGCTGCTCGGCGCGGAAGTCGTTGCGGTGGAGAGCGGCGCAAAGACGCTGAAGGACGCGATGAACGAGGCGCTACGCCATTGGGTCGCGAATGTTCACGACACTTTCTACATCATCGGTACCGTAGCGGGGCCACACCCCTATCCTGAGTTGGTCCGCGATTTCCAGTCGGTGATTGGCGACGAAGCGAAGGCGCAAATTCTCGAAGCCGAAGGCCGCCTTCCCGATATGCTGATCGCTCCCGTCGGTGGAGGATCGAACGCCATCGGCCTGTTCCATCCCTTCCTCGACGACGCCGATGTCGAGATCGTCGGGGTCGAAGCTGCGGGCGAAGGTCTGGACGGCAAGCACGCCGCCAGTCTCGCGGGCGGACGCCCCGGCATCCTCCACGGCAACAAGACCTATCTGCTGCAGGACGAGGACGGCCAGATTACCGAGGCGCACAGCATCTCGGCAGGCCTCGACTATCCGGGCATCGGCCCGGAGCATAGCTGGCTCCACGAAATCAGCCGCGTCCGCTACGAACCCGTCACCGACGCCGAAGCGCTGGCGAGCTTCCAGAAGCTGACCAAGCTCGAAGGCATCATTCCCGCGCTCGAAAGTGCGCACGCGATCGCCGCCGCCGAACGGATTGCGCCGACATTGGGCAAGGACAAGATCATCATCGTCAATTGCTCGGGCCGGGGGGACAAGGACATTTTCACTGTCGCGGATGCGCTGGGGGTTGCGCTATGAATTGGAAACAGTTTGCGCAGTTATTTGCGATCACACTTCCTTTGACAGTCATTATAACGGTCATCTTGCGCGTGTTGCTGCAATGGTCCGGAGATTTTTCACAGTGGCAAGCCACGCTCACCCCAAGCAACGTCCTACTGTCCGTCGTGATTGCGGCGATAATTGCCCGTTCGATCGTGCGTCATAAGGCACTTTACGGTGAAGACCAATGACCCGCTTCGCCGCCGCCTTCGCCAAGCCGCATCCCGCTCTCGTTGCCTTCATCACCGGCGGTGACGGCGATACCGCCGCGAACCTCGACGCGCTCGTTGCAGGCGGCGCCGATGTGATCGAGCTTGGCATGCCCTTCACCGACCCGATGGCGGACGGCCCCGCAATCCAGGCGGCGAACCTGCGCAGTCTCGGCAAGGGTACGACGACCGCAGACCTGTTCGCAATCGCCGCCGCCTTTCGCCAGCGCCATCCGGACACCCCGCTAGTCCTCATGGGCTATGCCAACCCGATGACGATCCGCGGCGCCGACTGGTTCGCCGCCGGATGCGCAAAAGCCGGAGTAGACGGCGTCATCTGCGTCGACATCCCGTCCGAAGAAGATGCCGAACTCGGCCCGGCGCTCCGCGCCGTCGGCGTCGACCTGATCCGCCTCGCGACGCCTACGACCGATGCCGCACGGCTACCCGATGTGCTAAACGGCGCGGGCGGCTTCCTCTATTATGTCTCGGTCGCCGGGATCACCGGCCAGCAACAGGCCGCGCAGGCGAGCATCGACGAAGCCGTCGCGCGCCTCAAGGCCGCGACCGACCTTCCCGTCGCGGTGGGCTTCGGCGTTCGCACCCCAGAACAGGCGGCTGCAATCGCGCGCGTTGCCGACGGCGTTGTCGTCGGATCGGCGTTCATCGACATCATTGCCGAACATGGCAACGCTGCGGCGTCGCATGTCGAGGCTTTCACCCGCACCCTCACCGATGCTATCCACGGCGCAAAGGAGATCGCCGCATGAGCTGGCTCGACCGCGTTCGCAACGCGCTGCCCTTCGGGGCGAAACGCGATACCGCCGACAATCTCTGGCACAAATGCCGCCAGTGCCAGCAGATGGTGTTCGTCAAGGAATGGGAAGACAATCTGAACGTCTGCCCGCGCTGCGACCATCATGATCGCATCGGCGCGAAGGAGCGTTTCGCGCAGCTTTTCGACGGCGGCATCCACGAGATGATCGCTGCGCCGCCAGCCCCCGAAGATCCGCTGAAATTCCGCGATACCAAGAAATATGTCGACCGCATTAAGGCCGCGCGTGCACAGACCGGCGACCGCGATGCCTATCAGAATGCGTTTGGCCGTATCTCGGGCCAAGGCGCAGTCATTGGCGTGCAGGATTTCGCCTTCATGGGCGGATCGATGGGGGTCGCGGTGGGCGAGGCCTTTGTCGCCGGGGTCGAGCAGGCCATCAAGCGCGGCGTTCCTTATATCGCGATCACTGCGGCGGGCGGTGCCCGGATGCAGGAAGGCACGCTATCGCTGATGCAGATGCCGCGCGCCACGGTGGCGCTCGCGCGCCTGCGCCGCGCTGGCTTGCCCTATATCGTTCTGCTTACTGATCCGACCACTGGCGGCGTCACCGCCAGCTATGCGATGCTCGGCGATATCCAGATCAGCGAACCCAAGGCGCTGATCGGCTTCGCGGGCCAGCGCGTGATCGAGAACACGATCCGCGAAAAGCTGCCCGAAGGGTTCCAGCGCGCCGAATATCTGCTCGATCACGGCATGGTCGACATGGTCGTGCACCGCAAGGAACTGCCCGAAACGCTCGGCCGCCTGATTGGCTATCTGGCGCCCGAAAAGGCGGCCTGAGCCGAACCAAAGCGCCCCCCATGGCCGACCACGCGCACAGTTCCGACCCTGCGGTGCAGGCCCAGCTTGATCGCCTCGCCGCTTTGTCTCCGGGCCGCGACATCCTCGGGCTCGAGCGCATTGCCGAACTATGCGCGCGACTCGGCAACCCGCAACTGCAACTTCCGCGCACCTTTCATGTCGCGGGTACCAACGGCAAGGGTTCGACCTGCGCCTATCTCCGAGCGATCCTCGAAGCGCAGGGGCGCAGGGTTCACAGCTATACCAGTCCGCATCTCGTGCGCTTCAACGAACGTATCCGCCTCGCCGGAACGCTGATCGACGACGCGTTGCTCGCTGCATTGCTCGAGGAAGTCCTCGACGAAGCCGCCGACCTTCAGGCAAGCTTTTTCGAAGTCACGACAGCCGCCGCCTTCCTCGCCTTCGCACGCATCGCCGCCGACGACTGCATCATCGAGGTCGGGCTCGGCGGCCGCCTCGACGCGACGAATATCATCCCGCCGCCTGCCGTCTGCGGCATTGCATCGCTCGGCATCGATCACGAAGCATTCCTCCTCGCCCCCGAAGCCGGGACGCCCTCCGATCCCGCGATGCGGATCGCGTGGGAAAAGGCGGGGATCATCAAGCCCGATACGCCCGCCGCCACCCTCGCCTACCCGCCCCATATCCAGGGCACCATCGCCGCCAAGGTCGCCGACGTCGGCGCGACACTCTTTCCGCAGAGCGAGGGCTGGACGGTTGAGCCCGAAGGCGACACGTTCCGCTGGACGTCGAAACTGGGTTCGATCGCCCAGCCACTACGTCCCCGCATGACGGGCGCGCATCAGATGGCGAATGCCGGGCTCGCGATAGCGATGCTGCGCCTCGTCCCCGATCCGCAGCCGAGCGATGCCGACATCGCGGCGGGCGTGGCAGCCGCCTTCTGGCCTGCACGGATGCAGCGCCTCGGCGCAGGCCCGCTCACCGCGCTGCTCCCCGAGCAAACCCAAATCTGGCTCGACGGCGCCCATAATGTCGATGCGGGTCTCGCTCTCGCCCGAAAATTCGAGGACGAACCGCGGCGTATCCATCTCGTCACCGGGATGCTGGCGAACAAGGACCCCGCGGCGATTATCGCGCCGCTCGCCAGCCAACTAGCCAGCCTGACCGTCGTCCCCGTGCCGGGACACGAGCATCATGACGCCCAAGCCTTCGGCGCTGGCGCCAGAGCGGCCGCCTCCGTCACCGACGCGCTGCACGACCTCGACGTCGATCCCGAACGCGAACTGGTCCTGATCGCCGGCTCGCTCTATCTCGCCGGCATCGTTCTCGACCTCAACAACGAGTGGCCGGTCTAGCGCAGCTCCGCGAGCGTCCGTTTGACCCAGTCGTACATTTCGGCTTCAGCCTTCAATGTTACTGGTGGTGTGCGTTTCATTCGCTGCTCGACTTCCTTGAGCACCGTCCGCGCACCCGCTTTGTCGCCCTTGGCAATCAGGATACCCGCGATCCGGCAGCGGATTTCATCGCCCGGCACGCGGTTGACGATCTCACGATAGATCGCAAGCGCGTCGGCCGTCCGCCCATCGGCTTCGGCAACCTTAGCGCGGAGGAGCGCACGCCGGTCGATCTCGGTCCGCGAAATCGTCTCGGGCAGGGCGTCGATTGCCGTGAGCGCCTCGGCTGATCGACCTGCTAGATAGGCCGCTTCGGCGATCCGCATCCCGATTGTCCGGTCGGCGTGGGGTGACAATCGCTCAGCCGCGCGAAACTGGTCGAGCGCTTCGTCATAACGCCCACGTTCCATCAGCGCGTCGCCCAATTCGATCCGGTTCCCTGCGGTATCGCTGAACTCAGCGGTATCGCGCGCTTCGCGAATGCGACGTTCGGGATCCATCTTGTCGGCGATCTTGGTCCGCGCCTCGCGCACTCGCCGATCGCGCGGTAGACCGGGCAGTATCTCGACGATGAAATAAGCGAGGATGCCGACCATCGGCAGAAAGGCGATCGCCATGATCCATGCGGTGTTCCGTCCGGTCCGGAAGACATGGACGATGCAGAGTATCTGCAGCACGAGCGAGATCAGGAAGAAATGCATTGGTTAAACCGTCGCCGCCGATGCCTTGCCCTTCCACGCCAGCAAAACGCCGACGACTAAGGCGGCGAGCGAAGCGTACATGACATGCGAGGCCAGTTCGAGTTGATTGGCCAGTAGCAGCCCGACCACCCCCGCGACGATCAGCGCGAAGCCGGCGATGCGCAGGGCACCGACGGGCTTGCGCAGCTTAGTCTCGTCGACCGCGCCGCTCTGGCGAATGGATTGCACGACATAGCCCTTGCGCCACATCATCCACAGCAGGATCATGCCGGGTATCGCGGCAACGACGGTGAGGCCCCAAAAACCGGTCCATCCCAGCTTCTCCGCGGCATAGCCCGCGGGTCCGGCCATGAAGGTCCGCCCGATCACCGCAACCGACGACAGCAAGGCGAACTGCGTTGCGGTATATGCGATGTTCGCCAAGCCCGAGAGATAGACGGCGACGACAGTCAGGCCGATCCCGCTGGTGATATTCTCGGTCACGATCGCCGCGACCAGCATCCAGTAATCATTGCCCGCGATCGACAGCGCCATGAACATGAGGTTCGAGAACATCATCAGCAGGACCGAAACGAGCAGCGCCCGGCCCATGCCGAGCCATAGCACGAACGGTCCGCCCAGCGCGGAGCCGACAAGGACCGCAGCGAAGCCCCAGATCTTGTTCGCGGAAATATAGTCGAGGTCGGCAAAACCGAGGTCGACGATCATCGGGCTGAGCATCGCCTGCCCCATCGCGTCGCCAACCTTGTAGACCAAGATGAACAGCAGGATCATCAACGCGCCGTCGCGGGTCAGGAATTCGCGGAACGGATTGACCACGGTCTCGACGAGCCATTGCCCCGGTCTCATCCCCGATGCACTGCCGAAGCGGTCGACGAACTTGCCTTCACCGGCCCAGAAGGCGCCAAGGATGGCGGGAACTACACAAAGGGTGGTGAGCGCATAGGCGACCGCCCAGCCCAGCCCCAGCCCTTCCTGCGAGGCGAAGTAGATCGTCCCAGCGCCCGCGATCAGATTGCCCGTACGATAGCCGAACTGGTTGGTGGCGGTGCCGTGGGCGAACTCGTCCTCTTCCAATATCTCGATGCGATAGGCGTCGATGATGATATCCTGCGTCGCCGAGAAAAAGGCCGTGGCGACCGCCCAGAAAAGGAACCAGCCATAATCGCCCGGCTGCGGGTTACTCGCCCCCATCTGCCAGATCGAAAGAACGAGGAAGAACTGGACGAAGAACAGCCAGCTGCGGCGTTGGCCGAGAGCCTTCGTCAGACCGGGCAAGGGAATCTTGTCGACCAGCGGCGCCCACAGGAATTTGATCGTGTAAGGAATGCCGACCATCACTGCGAAGCCGATGGTCGTCGGCGTAAAGCCGACCTTGGCGAGCCAGAAGGTCATGGTGGCGGCGACCAGCGTAAACGGGAAACCGCTCGAAATGCCGAGGAGGAAGGCCACCGCCGGATTCTTGCGGAGATAGGGGCGGAACGCCGGTATCGCGAGCGCGACGACCACCAACCCGCCGAGCACGGCAACGAAAATGATAAACCGAATCAGATCAACCGACATGCCGACGCTCCCCGCGCGCCCGCATCGCGGACGCCTTGTCATACGAGGGGCCTAAAGGCTTGGTCCCAAATTGGAAGCGGCTATTTATCGGATCGCCGCGCTCAGGCAGCAGCAGGCCGCCAGAAGGTCGTCAGGCCGCTAACCTTCCGCGGCGCCTGATTCTTGCACGCCATCGACTCGACCGCCTTCAGCGCTGATACGAGTGCCGACGCGCTGTGCGGCTTGCCGAGACAGGCGATGGCAATCTCTTCGGCGTCGGCGGGGCATTGTCCCGTCACCAGCAGCACCGCGATGCCGCGGTCGCGCGCCAGTCGCGCAACTTCGCGCCCCGTCATATTTCCTGCAAGACCAAGGTCGAGAACGACCGCATCCAACGGTTCGGCTGCCATGATCGCCACCGCAGCCTCGCCCGAATCGACCGTCGCGACAATGTCGTACCCGCCGATTTTCAGCGTGTGCTCATTGTCGAACGCGGTCAGCGGATCATCCTCGATGATCAGCAATCGCTTGATGCAGGTCGGGCGGTGGCCAAAGAGCATGATGACTCCCTCAAACAACGCCATGACCCTCTCCGTGCCGTCCTGCAAGATCGCTTCTGCTCACCATCGACGAAGCGGGTCTTTTCCGGCTATGAGCGTGCTCACAACGCAACACATTTTCCGACAATAACGACAAGAAAGTCGCATCTGTTCCTATGAACACACGCCGCCCACCCCGCCCCGCAACCCGCTCGGCGCCGAAAGCTTCTGGCGATCGCGAAGCACCCAAGGGTCGTCGCGCCGCGCGCGGCGCCGCCTCCGCGCTCAAAACCAAACCCGCCGAGGCAGAGCGCGAGGATGGGCCGCAGCGCATCGCCAAGCTGCTCGCGCGCGCCGGCGTCGGTTCGCGTCGCGACGTCGAACGCATGGTCGAGGAAGGGCGCATTGCGCTCAACGGCCAGGTCGTCGTTCACCCCGCGCCTTTGCTCACATCGCTCGAAGGGCTGACCGTCGACGGCAACCCGGTCGCCAAGCCCGTCTCGACGCGCCTCTATCGCTTCAACAAGCCCGCAGGCTGCATCACCGCGGCCCGCGATCCCAAGGGGCGCAAGACGATCTATGACCTGCTGCCCAAGGATCTGCCGCGCCTGATGCCGGTCGGCCGCCTCGATTATAATACCGAGGGGCTTTTGCTCCTCACCAACGACGGCGAATTCAAGCGCCAGCTTGAACTGCCCGCGAGCGGCGTCGAACGCACCTATCGTGCCCGTGCGTTCGGCGACATCAGCCAGGCGCAGCTCGAGGAGCTCGCGCTGGGGATCGAGATCGACGGCGTCCGCTATGGCAAGATCGACGCCAACCTCGAACGGCGCACGGGCCGCAACCAATGGGTCGAAATGACGCTGACCGAGGGCAAGAACCGCGAAGTCCGCAAAGTGCTCGAACATTTCGGGCTGCAGGTCAGCCGCCTGATCCGCACGCGCTACGGCGCGTTCGAGCTTGGCGGCATGCCGCTCGGCGCGGTCGACGTCGTTCCGCGCGACGAGTTGTTCAAATTCCGCCGGCAAATGGGTTGATCGGATGCGCGTGATTTCAGGCGAATGGCGCGGCCGCAAGCTGCTCGCGCCCAGGAATAACGCGACGCGTCCGACTGGGGACCGCACGCGCGAAACGCTCTTCTCGATGCTCACCAGCCGCGTCGGCAGCTTCGAGGGGCTGGTCGTCGCCGACCTGTTCGCCGGATCGGGCGCACTCGGGATCGAAGCGCTGTCGCGCGGAGCAGAACAATGCCTGTTCGCCGAGCAGGATCGCGACGCACTTGACGTGCTGCGAAAGAATCTGGGCACGCTGGACGCCACCGCACGCGCCGATATCCGCGCCGGGTCGGTGCTCGCACTCGGCCCGGCGCGCCGCACCTACGACCTGATCCTGATCGACGCGCCCTACGATACCGGCGCGGGCAGCGTCGCGCTCGACAAGCTCAATCGCCTCGGGTGGATCGGCCCCGACAGCCTGATCTCGATCGAAACCGCGGAGAAGGAAGAGATCGAGATCGCGGGCTTCGAAATCGACGCGACACGCAAGGTTGGCAAGGCGAAGTTGACGTTGCTCAGACTGGCCTAAGCGCTCCGCCGGACCATCAGCAGACCCAGCCAGCTTACGACGCCGGCCAGCGCAAGATAGAAGCCCACCGTCCCCGTCCCGCCCCATTCGGCGAGCGCCTGCGCGATGATCGGCGCCATCGCGCCGCCCAATATCCCGCCCGCATTGAACGCAACTGACGCGCCCGTGTAACGGACATGCACCGGGAAGAGCCCGGTCAGCCAGCTGCCGAGCGGACCATAGACGAGACCCATGACAAACAGCGCCGAGGCGAGGCCGAGGAAAATGAGCGGCCAGCTTCCCGACGCCAGTGCTTGCCCGAACACGAACCCGATCAGCACTGTCGCGCCGCAGCCCCAAGTCAGTACGCGCTGTTCGCTCGACGCGTCGCTGACATAGCCTGCAAAAATGATCCCGACCGCCATGAACAGGATCGCGCCCAGCTGGGTCAACAGGAACTGCTCCTTCGGATAGCCAAGCGCCTGTGTTCCGTGACCGAGCGCAAAACTCGTCGCGAGATAGAAGATCGCGAAACAGGCGACGACCGCGAAGGTCCCCGCGAGCGTCGCAACCAGATGATGGCGGAGCAGGTCGCCGATCGGCACCGCAACCGGCGCCTTCTTCTCCAGCGCTTCGGCAAAGTCCGGCGTCTCGGTGATCTTGAGCCGCACCCATAGCCCCAGTCCGACGAGCACCGCCGATAACAGGAACGGAATACGCCAGCCCCACGAGGCAAAATCGGCATCGCTGAGCCCCAGACCGAGCAGCAGGAACAACCCGTTCGCCGCGATGAAGCCGACAGGCGCGCCAAGCTGCGGGAACATCCCGAAGCGCGAACGCCACCCCGGCGGCGCATTCTCGACCGCAAGCAACGCCGCCCCGCCCCACTCGCCGCCAAGTCCGAACCCCTGACCGAAACGCAGGATGCAGAGCAGCAGGGGCGCCACCCATCCCACCATCGCATAGGTCGGAAGGAAGGCGATCAGCAGCGTCGACGCGCCCATCAGCATCAGCGACGCGACCAGCGTCGACTTGCGCCCGATCCGGTCGCCATAATGGCCGAACACGATCGCTCCGACGGGCCGCGCGAAGAAAGCGAGCCCGAAGGTCATGAAGCTGTACATCAGCTGCGCTGAATCCGAACTCTCGGGAAAGAAGAGCGGCCCGAAGACCAGCGCCGCGGCGGTGCCGTAGATATAGAAATCGTAGAATTCGACCGCGGTGCCGACCAGGCTCGCGGTCAGGATGCGCCGATGCGCCCGGTAAGGTGACAGATCCACGGGCAATGCTCTCCCCTTTGTTCGGCGCTGCTTTGAACGCCTTCGCGCACCATGCGCAA
Source organism: Sphingopyxis sp. YR583 (assembly GCF_900108295.1). Lineage (NCBI taxonomy): Bacteria > Pseudomonadati > Pseudomonadota > Alphaproteobacteria > Sphingomonadales > Sphingopyxidaceae > Sphingopyxis > Sphingopyxis sp. YR583. The sequence continues at coordinate 375,485 of NZ_FNWK01000002.1, forward strand.
CCCGTAATGCTCGGGGTCAGCGCAGACGAGGTGCCAATTGGGTCCGTAGCCGTTGCAACTCGCGCTCCGGCACCGGAGCGAGGGAAGCTGCGGACTTGCCCTTGCGCAGACGTTCACGGTCCTTTTCCGATGGCTCGATACGGCGAACACGCACCGGAGCGTGGCCCTGTGCCTTCATGCCAAGCTCTTCGGCGGCGCCGCGCGACAAGTCGATGATCCGCCCGAGAGCGAACGGTCCGCGATCGTTGACCCGCACGATAATCCGCCGCCCGGTATCGAGCGCTGTCACCTCGACATAGGTTGGAAGCGGCAGCGTCGTGTGCGCCGCGGTGATCCATCCGGGGCGGAACTGCTCGCCATTGGCGGTACGGTTGCCCGACTCGCTGCCGTACCAGCTGGCATAGCCCACGGCGTCATAGGCGGGCGCGGTGGCGGGGACATAGGTTGTCCCGCGGATCGTATAGGCCGGGCCGATCCGTACCGGCGTGTCGGCCACGGGACGATAATTGCCGCCCGCGCAGGCGGAGAGCGCGAGTAAGACCAGAGCCGGCCCCGTCAGTCGAATGATTGAATATCGCTGCATCACCGAACGGTAGAGGCGGTGAACGCCGAGATAAAGTCCTACGATTGGCGGAACCGTCATCGCCGCGCTACATCCGCTGCCATGAACGATCCTTCACTCCATCCGTTCGGCATCGTCGGCACAGGCCGCGTTGCGCAGGCGCTTGCGCTCGCCGTGGCGCCGCACTCGATCGCGCGGCCGCTTTTGTGGGGACGAACGCCTGACAGCGTCCGCTCTGCTGCGACACGGATCGGCGCCACTGCCGCATTCAGTATCGATCGTTTGATGGCCGAATGCGACATCATCGCAATCGCCGTCGCAGACGACGCGCTGGCAGACGTCATCGTCGATATGGCGGCCACGCCGCCGTCAGGCCGCGTACCGTTCATCTTCCACGTCAGCGGGCGCAGCGGCGCAGTTGTGCTCGAACCGCTGCGTGCCGCCGGCGCGCTGACGGCGGCGATCCATCCCGCGATGACCTTCACTGGCGATCCGGAAGGCGAAGCCCTGCGCATGGCCGGCGCACGTTTTGCGATCACCGGCTCGACCACCGAGGCGGCCGAGCAGGCAAAACACATCGTCAAGCTGCTCGGCGGCATCGCGATCGAAATCGCCGAAGAAAAGCGGGCGCTCTATCATGCTGCGCTCTGCCACGCGTCGAACCACCTCGTCACCCTTATCGCCGGCGCGGCAGGGGCGCTCAAGGATGCCGGTGTCGACGATCCGTCGGGGTTGCTTGCCCCGCTCGTCCGAGCAGCGCTTGATAATAGTCTCGCTTATGGCTTCACCGGATTATCGGGCCCGCTGCTGCGCGGTGACGTGCAGACAATCAGCGATCATCTCGATACCCTCAGCAAGTATAGCCCCGCCCTCCTTCCCGCCTACCACGCGATGGCACGCGCGACGCTCGACGAATTGAAGCGCGGCGCAACGACGCCTTCGGACCGCCTCACCGCACTGGACAGCCTGCTCGCTGTTCCCTAATCGTTCGCGCGTGAACGATACCCCCGCCTCCCTGCCCGACCTGCCCGCGCCCAGCCCCTCGGACCCGCCTTATCTGCAAGGACTGAACGGTCCGCAGCGGCAAGCGGTGCTGACAACCGAAGGCCCGGTGCTGATGCTCGCGGGTGCCGGAACCGGCAAGACCGCGGCGCTGACCGCGCGCCTCGCGCATATCATGGCGACGCGCAGGGCCTGGCCGTCCGAAATCCTCGCGGTGACCTTCACCAACAAGGCCGCGCGCGAGATGCGCGAGCGTATCGGTCGCATGATCGGCGACGCGGTAGAAGGCATGCCGTGGCTCGGCACCTTTCACAGCATCGCGGCCAAGATGCTGCGCCGTCACGCTGAATTGGTCGGACTGCAGAGCAATTTCACCATCCTGGACACCGACGACCAACTCCGCGTACTCAAGCAATTGATCCAGGCCGAGGGGCTCGACGAGAAACGCTGGCCTGCGCGCCAACTCGCCGGGCTCATCGACAAATGGAAGAACCGCGGGCTCGTCCCCGCCGATCTCGATGCCGCGGATAAGGAGGCTTACGCCGACGGCAAAGGCCAACATTTCTATGCGCTCTATCAGGCGCGACTAAAGACTTTGAACGCCTGCGATTTCGGCGACCTGCTGCTCCACATGCTGGTGATACTGAAGACGCACCGCGACGTGCTCGAGCAATATCAGGACCGCTTCAAATATATCCTCGTCGACGAATATCAGGATACCAACGCCAGCCAATATCTATGGCTGCGGCTGCTCGCGCAGGCGCGCAAGAATATCTGCTGCGTCGGTGACGACGACCAGTCTATCTATTCGTGGCGCGGCGCCGAGGTCGCGAACATCCTGCGCTTCGAAAAGGACTTTCCCGACGCGACCGTCATCCGGCTCGAACAGAATTACCGCTCGACGCCGCAGATCCTTGCCGCCGCCTCGGCGCTGATCGCTCAGAATTCGGGGCGCCTGGGCAAGACGCTCTGGACCGACCTCGAACCGGGCGACAAGCTCCGCGTCGTCGGCGTTTGGGATGGCCCCGAAGAGGCGCGCCGGATCGGCGAAGAACTCGAGACACTCCAGCACCGCATGGTCAGTCTCGATCGCGCTGCGATCCTCGTCCGTGCGCAATTCCAGACGCGCGAATTCGAAGACCGCTTCATCGCGATCGGCATGCCCTACCGCATCGTCGGCGGATTCCGCTTTTACGAACGTGCCGAAATCCGCGATGCTCTCGCCTATCTGCGCCTTGTTCAGTCGAGCGCCGACGATCTTGCTTTCGAACGGATCATCAACACGCCCAAGCGCGGGCTTGGCGACAAGGCGCTCGCACGTATCCACCAATTTGCCCGCCATGAACGCGCACCGCTCCTCCATGCGGCGTCGCGGATCACCGAAACCGACGAACTGACGCCGCAGGCGCGTCGCCAGCTTGCAAATTTCGTAGCGCAGATGCGCGGCTGGCAGACGAAAGCGAACGAGCTTTCGCATCCCGAACTGACCCAGCTTATTCTCGATGAGTCGGGCTATACCGCGATGCTTCAAGCCGACCGCAGCGTCGAGGCCGACGGCCGCCTCGAAAACCTTTCCGAACTCGTCCGCGCGATGGAGGAATATGACTCGCTCGAGGCGTTCCTCGAACATGTCAGCCTCGTCATGGACCGTGACAACAACGACACCACCGAGACCGTCACCATCATGACGATCCACGCCGCAAAGGGCCTTGAGTTCGATCACGTCTTCCTCGCGGGCTGGGAAGACGGTGTCTTCCCGTCACAGCGCTCGATGGACGAGGGCGGGACACAGAGCCTCGAAGAGGAGCGCCGCCTCGCTTATGTCGCGATCACGCGCGCACGCCAGCGCGCGAGCATCTATCACGCTGCGAACCGGCGCATCTACGGCCAGTGGGTCAGTAGCATTCCCAGTCGCTTTATCGCGGAAATCCCACCCGAACATGTCGACAGCGAAAACAGCTTCGGCGGTGGGCAAAGTCTGTGGCGTGCCAACTGGTCGGCGCAGGGCGATCCCTTCGCGCAAGTCGCCGAACGCCAGCCCGCGCGCACGATGACGCGCGGTCCGGCGTGGCAGCGGGCGACCGCCCAGTCATCGACAATCACCCGCGCCCCTGTCCCTTCGGAACGTGGCCCTGCCGCCTCGGTCGGCGCCAAGGCGCGATCCGACCTCGCGGTCGGGATGCGCGTCTTCCACGAAAAGTTCGGCTATGGGGAGATCATGGACATCGACGGCAACAAGCTGGAGGTCGAATTCGATCAGGCCGGCAGCAAGAGGGTGCTCGACAGCTTCGTAACGCTCTCCTGATTTTTATTGTCTACTACTTTAGTTATGATATGCCATCCCATGCGGCCAACGAGTCGCGCTTTGGGAGAATCTGCATGCGAAATAAGCTCTTAGCGAGCGCGATGGCGCTCGCCCTGATCGGCTGCTCGGAAAAATCAGCCGAAGATTCCGCGACAACCGATGCCCCAGCCACCGAAACCATTGCCGAAGAAGGCCCAGCTGACGCTGCCGCCGCGCCCCGGATCGGCATCGAGGCCGCGCCCGGCGTCGCTTTCGACTATGCCTACACCTTCCGTCTCGCAGACGACCGCATCTCCAAGGTCCAAGAGGAACACGCCGCCGCTTGCGAAACGCTCGGCATCCAGCGCTGCCGTATCGTCGATGTCCGCTACCAGCTCACCGACGAAAAGCTCGTAGAGGCGCAAACGCAATTCAAGCTGGACCCCAGCATTGCCCGCAAATTCGGCGCGAGCGCAATCGCCAGCGTCGAAAAAGCCGAAGGGGTGTTGGCCGACGCCAGCGTCGCCGGCGAAGATGTCGGCACTGAAATCCTCGCTTCTCAGCAGCGAAGCGCCGGCTCCGAAGCCGAAATAGCGCGGCTGGAAGAACGGCTGAAGTCGGGCGGGCTCGACAAGCGCGAACGCGCCGAGATCCTGGCGCAGATCAGTCAGGTTCGCGGCGAGATCACGGGTGAGCGTCAGGCTCGCCGAAACGGCGAAGCCCGCATTGCGTGGACGAGCGTCGCATTCAATTATGCCAGCGACGGTGGGCTTCCCGGTATCGGCCATGAAAATCCGTTTGCCAGCGCGGGCGAGACGCTGATGCGCAGCGGCGGTACTGCGCTCGGTTTCGTCCTCACGCTCAGCGCAGCGTTGCTGCCTTGGGCCCTCCTCCTTGGGCTGGTCGTCGCTTTCTGGCGGAGCCGGTTTATACTAGCCGTCCGCCAACAGATGCGAGCGAAACCGGGGGCTGACGATCCCGCGGCTCCTCCCGCCATCTGAGTCCGTCCCGCCCATTGTTTGCCAAGGTCCGGTCCAGCGCCATGCCTGGGCCGGACGAGCCGGCACGTCGCTGACCGCCGCTTGATGCCCACGGCGACGCGGGTTATCCGAGGGATATAACGATAGAGGCTTCTATCGCGATTGCCGGCTGATGGACCGAAAGGTCGCTGGTGGAGCCGAGGGGAATCGAACCCCTGACCTCTGCAGTGCGATTGCAGCGCTCTCCCATCTGAGCTACGGCCCCGCGACCGGCAGGTCTTAACGACGCCGATTGGCGGTGGCAACGGCTTTTCCGACGGCCGCCTCTGTCGCCGGTGAAATTGGGAATGGGGGGATTCCGATGGCCAAGGCGTGGCATTTGACCAGTCGTCCGCACGCGCTGCCGACGATCGACAATTTCGCATTGCGTGAAACGCCCGACGAGCCGCTTGAAAAAGACCAGCTCAGGGTCCGCAATCTCTGGCTGTCAGTCGACCCCTATATGCGCGGGCGGATGAACGATGCCAAAAGCTATGCGCCAAGCTTCCAGATCGATCAGCCGATGACCGGCGGCGCGATCGGCGAGGTCATCGAAAGCGCGATGGACGGCTTCGCACCCGGCGATCTGATCCTCCATATGGGCGGCTGGCGCGACGGCGGCGTTATCGGGCTGGATATGATGCCGAACAAGCTGCCCGCCGACATGCTTGCAGCCGGGCTGACTCCGCAAACCTTTCTGCACAACATGGGCCTGACCGGCGGGACGGCGTGGATCGGTCTGCTCCGCGTCGCCGCAGCCAAACCCGGCGACACGATTTTCGTCTCTGCGGCCGCCGGAGCGGTCGGATCGGCGGTGGTGCAAATCGCCAAGGCGCGTGAAATGACCGTTATCGGGTCCGCAGGCGGCGCGGAAAAATGCACATGGGTGGATGATCTTGGTGCCGATGCGACAATCGACTACAAGGCGGGACCGGTGCTTCCACAGCTTGTTGCCGCGCTTGAACGCCTCGGCAAACCGGGCATCGACGTCTATTTCGACAATGTGGGCGGCGAGCATCTCGATGCCGCCTTTGCCGCTGCGAGCGATTTTGCGCGCTTCGCGATTTGCGGCATGATCGACGTTTACAACGACGGAAAGCCGCAAGAGATGAAACATCTCATCCGCTCGATCCCCGCCCGGATCCGCATGGAAGGCTTCATCTACACCGACCAGTTCATCGAATGCATGGAGGAATTCTATGCCGACATGGGCGGGCTTATCGCGAGCGGCGCGGTGACGATGCGCGAAACCGTGCACGACGGCTTGGCGTCGGCACCCGACGCCTTTCTTGGCCTGTTTTCAGGCAAGAATATCGGGAAGATGCTGGTCAGGCTCTGACCGCGCTTCCGACGCAGACCGGCGTCAGTTGCCGAAACCGACCGACAGAAAGCCGGGCATCGGGCCGTTCCAGCCGTCATCCGGACCGTCAAGATCCTCGTGTTTCGGCGGCCTCCGATCATCGCTGCGAGCCGATTTGGCCGGACGCGGATCGATAGCGGTTTTTGCCGGTGCCTTTTCGGGTTTCGCCGCCGCCTTGCCACGCCCACCGCGCGAGCGGCTGCGGCGCGGTTCGCCATTGGCGTCATCATCCACCGCGATCAGGTCGGGGGCCGATGCACCACCGCTGTGAATGGGAATTTTATAACCCGTCAGCTTCTGGATGTTGTCGACCGCTTCATCGTCGGAGGGCGATATTAGCGTGAATGCCCGGCCCTTTGCCCCCGCACGGCCGGTCCGGCCGATGCGATGCACATAATCGTCGGGGTGCCAAGGCGCATCGAAGTTGAAGACGTGGCTGACGCCCTTGACGTCAAGCCCGCGCGCCGCGACGTCCGATGCCACGAGAATATTGATCGTGCCGTTTTTGAAACGGTCGAGCTCTGCGATCCGGCTCGACTGATCCATGTCGCCATGAATTTCGCCCGCCTTGTAACCATAACGCTGCAGCGACTTCGCAAGCTCGCGCACCGTGGTCTTACGGTTGCAGAAGATGATCGCCGTACCGATGTCCTCGGCTTCGATCAGGTCACGCAGCGTGTCGCGTTTGCCGCGTTCGGACGTCTTGACAAGGAACTGCTCGATATTCTCGTTGCGGCTCGCCGGACGCGCGACTTCGATTGTCTTCGGGTTCGACAGAAATTTGTCTGCCAGCTTCTTGATTGGCGGGGGCATCGTTGCCGAAAAAAGCAACGTCTGCCGATTTGCGGGCAATTTGGTGCAGATATTCTCGATATCGGGGATGAAGCCCATGTCGAGCATGCGATCCGCTTCGTCGATCACGAGTAGATTACAACCAGTGAGCAGGATTTTTCCGCGTTCGAACAGATCCATCAGGCGTCCGGGAGTAGCGATCAGCACATCGACACCCTTTTCGAGCGCTTTCACTTGATCGCCCATCTGGACGCCGCCGATCAGCAACGCCATCGAAAGCTTATGATATTTGCCGTATTTTTCGAAATTTTCCGCGACCTGTGCCGCAAGCTCGCGCGTCGGCTCGAGAATCAGCGAGCGCGGCATCAGCGCGCGAGCGCGGCCGTGCGCAAGAATGTCGATCATGGGCAACACGAAGGACGCCGTCTTACCCGTGCCTGTTTGCGCGATGCCGATCATGTCGCGCATCATCAGTACAGAGGGAATTGCGCCCGCCTGGATCGCGGTCGGTTCATTGTAGCCCGATTCGTCAATCGCGCGCAAAAGTTCGTCGGAAAGGCCGAGGTCGGCAAATTTCATAGTGTCATCATGTCCGGAAAAAACGAGCGTCCGGCCTCCCACGCAGGCGAACGTTGCCGCGGCCCTTGGGCAAATGGCGGGAAAAGTCAAGAAAAGGCGGCGATAAACGCGATCAATCGTCTTCGCGGACGGGAACCATCAGACGGAACTTGTCGATCTCGCATTTTGCGCCGGTCCGTGCGTGGATTTCGTCACGATCCTCGCACAGTTTTCCGTCCTTGCTGCCTTGCATGTAGAAGCCGGCATAGAAATCAAGCGCGCGGCAACCGCGATTGAGCTGCGCGCGCAACCGTTGCTTCTGCCGCGTGATGATGTCGATGCTGTCGCGCTGCACCGCCTGCATGCCCAATATATTTCGCATAGCCACGCATTTGGGCGCCTTTTTCTCTTTCCAGACGACCGGAGGTTCCGTCGCGCGTTTGGACATCGAAGGCCCCGCGGCAAAATTATTGAGCTGCGAGCGCTGTGCCGGCACACGAATGATAAGCTGTTGTTCGATCACCATTTGCCAGAAGGAAGACGCCTGTTCGGAGGTCGGCGCTGAAATCGCTACCAATGGTTCGGGCGCACCGACCGGCACCGCGGCGTCTGCTGCCGGCGCAGCGGCCGCAAACCACAGAAACGCCGCCGTCAGCACAGCTCCGCTGCCGCTCCCTTGGCGTTCTTGCCGAAGATTTCGCTCACCCGTGGCTCCCGCGTCCGTCCCGCTGGACGAAAAGATACTATTCGTCCATCGACCCCTTTAACAAGGATGATTGAACATCAAATGAACTGCTGTCACCCCCTGTCCGGTCTTGGAGCAGGAAATTTCCGGAGTGGATCGGCATGACGCACCCGCCTTCTGCATCGCTGCTCGACACATTTGCGAATCTGCTAGGGTCCAAGGGCTTCAGCGTCGATCCCGGGGTGATGGCGCCGTGGCTGACCGACTGGCGAGGCAAATATCACGGCCGTGCCGCCGCTATTCTCTCGCCCGCAACCACTGGCGAAGTCGCCTCTATCGTTCGCCTGTGCGCCGAGGCGAAGGTCGCGCTCGTCCCGCAGGGCGGCAACAGCGGCATGGTCGGCGGCGCCACCCCTGACACGAGCGGAGAACAGTTGCTGCTCAGCTTGCGGCGTATGAACCGGATACGCCATATCGAAGCGGCGGGGCAGCTTGCCGTTGCCGAAGCCGGCGTGATTCTCGAGAATTTTCACAACGCGGTTCTTGAGCACGGGCTCCGCTTTCCTCTGACCCTTGGCGGCAAGGGATCGGCGACTATCGGCGGACTGGTGTCGACCAACGCCGGTGGAACCCAGGTACTGCGCCACGGATCAATGCGGACGCTGACGCTGGGCATCGAAGCGGTTCTACCCGACGGCAGCATTTTCGACGGGCTGGCCCCACTCAAGAAGGATAACCGCGGCTATGATCTGCGGCATCTATTCTGCGGTGCTGAAGGAACGTTGGGGATCGTGACTGCGGCGTCACTGCGCCTCGTTCCTGCCGCCCCGGCCCGGCGGACGGCATGGATCGGGATCGATTCGCCGGACAGTGCGCTGCTGCTGCTACGCCGGGTCGATGCAGCGATCGGGCGCGAGCTCGAGGGTTTCGAACTGATCCCGCATAGCTGTCTCGATGCCGTTCTGCGCCATATCCCGCAAACACGCGCGCCGATTACCGCGCGACATCCGTGGTATGTACTGCTCGAACTGGCGGGCGAAAGCGACCAGACGCTCGGCGAAGCCCTTGAACAACAACTAGCTTCGGCGCTTGATGCCGGGCTGGTCCGTGATGTCGTGATCGCCAAAAGCGATCGAGAGAGTGAAGATTTTTGGCGCCTGCGCGATTCCATATCCGAAGCAGAACGCGCCGAAGGGCCGGCGTTGCAGCATGACATCAGCGTACCGGTGGACCTGATGCCCGCTTTCATCACAGAGAATCCTGTCCGATTGTCTCTGGCATTTGCGGGAGCGCGCGCGCTGTCCTTCGGCCATCTGGGCGACGGCAATGTCCACCACCATGTCCAGCCGCCTGTCGACGCCGACGGTGTGGCCTGGCTCGCCGAGCATGGGGAGGCGGTCAGCCGGCTGGTCTATTCGCATGCCCTGGAGCTCGGCGGATCGATTTCGGCCGAACATGGCATCGGCCAGATGAAGCGCGATATCCTGGCCGAACTCGACAGCCCCGCGCGCCTGTCCGCGCTGCGCGGCATAAAGGACGGGCTCGATCCCGATCGCCTCTTCAATCCCGGCAAACTCGTCGTCTGACCGCTGCCTGGTCCATTTCGCCGACGCATATCATAGCCCCCTTGCGCCGCGCGGCGCGGGTCAATAAGGCGCTTTATCCTTTTTTGTCCCGACCTGCGGGACTTTTACCGGAGCTCAAATATGGCCACCGCGCCCGCACCTGCCAATCTGCCGCTGTTCTACAAGGATCTCGCCCCGCTTTCGAGCGTCGAGCACGCCGATTTCCACGCCCGTCCGCTCGACAGCGCCGAATTTCTGGTGGGCCAGCATGCCATCCCGCTGACCTCGGACGAGTTTGTGTCGGCTTGCCGCTTTTTCCCGATCGTCTTTTCGGCCGGCGACAATCCCGTTCCGCTCGCGCTGATGGGCCTGAACGAAGGCGTCAACACTTTCGTCGACGACGAAGGCAAGCTGATCAATCCGGTCTATGTTCCGGCCTATATCCGCCGCTACCCCTTCCTTCTCGCGCGCCTCCAGCCCGATTCGGAAGATCTGTCGCTGTGCTTCGACCCGAGTTCGGGCGCGATCGGCAAGTTCGACGAGGGCGATGCCCTGTTCGTCGACGGCCAGCCGTCGGAACAGGTTCAGGCCGTGCTCGAATTCTGCAAGAATTTCGAAGAAGCCGGTCAGCGCACGGGCATGTTCATGGACGAACTGAAGAAGGCCGACCTCCTCATGGACGGCGAAGTCGCCATCCAGCAGGAAGGCAATGACAAGCCCTATGTCTATCGCGGTTTCCAGATGGTCGACGAGAACAAGCTGCGCGAACTGCGTGGCGACGTGCTGCGCAAGCTGATGCAGAACGGTATTCTCGGCCTGATCTTCGCGCACCTCTTCTCGCTGCAGCTTATGCGCGAAGTGTTCGCCGAACAGGTCAAGAGCGGCAAGATGCCCCTCAACACCGAGCTTCCGGCCGTTTAAGCAAATGATTATGGCCGCCCCGGTCGATGCCGGGGCGGCCATCCATATTCCCGCCGGTTTCCCGATTTCGAGCCGAACGGCGCCGTCGCCGCGATCAGAAGTCGACCGCGACCCCTTTCAATTCCCAGTCACCATAGCGCACGGGATTGCGCCCGCCCGGTTGATCCTCCGCCTTGTCTTCGCGGATCGGTTCGGGCGATGGCAGCGCACTGTTCGTCCAGCCCGTCGGAGCCTTTACATGCGCGGGGCGCTTTACAGCGCGCGGCGTTCCGCCGATGGTTCCATTCTGGCTGCTGTCAGTCATGATGCCCGCCTTATAGGATTTTTCATGCGTCACGCCAACCACGCCTTTGCCCGTCATGGCTGATCGTCGTCCACCCCGGCGCCCGCGATCGCCCGGCGGAGCCGATCCCGCCGGTACGGGGACACGCCGTGCCGCGCTGCGGCTGATCGACGCGATCCTGCGGCGCGGCGACCCTCTCGATATCGCGATGCACGCCGCCACCCAGGGGCTGACGCCGACGGACCGGGCGTTTGCCGTAGCGATCGTTTCGGAAACGCTGCGCTGGATGGTCGACCTCGACGCGCTGATCGATGGCGCTACGGCGCAAATCCTGCCCGACGATGTCAAATCGCGCGCGGTGCTGCGGATTGCGCTCGCCCAGTTGCTGATCCTCAAGACCCCCGGCCATGCCGTCGTGTCGACCGCCCTGCCGCTCGTCGATGGCGGCCCGCGCCGACTGGTCCACGCGATCCTGTCGCGCGCGCAGCAGGAAGAATGGGAGCTGCCCGCCAGCGCCACCCTGCCCTTGCCCACCGCGGAGCGCTGGGCAGAACAATGGGATCTGGCAATGGTCGAAGCCGCCGAGGCGGCGTGGAGCCAACCGCCGCCGATCGACCTCAGCTTCGCCGCCGAACCCGCCGCCGACGAATGGCCCGACGCCGTTACGCTTGCACCGCTACACCGGCGCCTGCCCCGCGGTCAGGCGGTCGAGACGATGCCCGGTTATAGCGAAGGCGGCTGGTGGGTGCAGGATCTGGCGGCAAGCCTGCCCGCGCGCCTGCTCGGCGCGGGTGAAGGCCGGACGGTGCTCGATCTCTGCGCCGCACCGGGCGGCAAGACGATGCAGCTCGCCGCTGCGGGGTGGAATGTCGTTGCCGTCGATTCCAGCGCCAAACGCCTTGAACGGCTCCGCGCCAATATGGAGCGCACGGGATTGTCGGCCGATATCGTCCAGGGCGATATCCGGTCGTGGGCGCCCGACGGCCCGGCGGATGCGATATTGCTCGATGCGCCCTGCTCGGCCACCGGAATTTTTCGTCGCCATCCCGACGTGCTCCATCGCATCGAACCCCGTCAGATTGCCGAAATGGCAGAGTTGCAGACCGAGTTGCTGTCGCGCGCTTCGCGATGGGTCAAACCGGGCGGAACGCTCGTCTATGCGACCTGTTCGCTCGAGCAAGCCGAGGGCGAGGATCAGGTGTCGGCCTTTCTCGACCGACACGCCGGATGGGCCATCGAGGCCCCGCACGCCGGGGAGCTTCCGGGCGCGATTACGGCCGACAACAGGGGTTTGATCCGCACCCTCCCGGCGATGCTCGCCGATGCAGGCGGCCTCGACGGCTTTTTCGTCGCGCGATTGCGCGCGCCGTCAAACTGAGCCGCGCGACAATCGATAGAGAGCAAGCTCGCCATAATCCTTGGCGAGCTGCACCTTGCCGACATAATCGCAATCAAAGTCCGATGCGTTGCCAAGCGCCAGCATCGCGGCGAGCGGCTGCGTGCAATAAACCTGACCCACCAATGTGACCGGCTCGATCCGTGCGGTGCGCGTCACCTCGGTGCCGTACCAGAGCTCATTGCCGACAACCGGATCGACGCCGCGATAGATCGGTCCGAAATGAATCCCCGTCCGCATCCCGGCCTTTTGTCCGTCGAGCCCGAGCGCCGGCGGCAGGATGGCAAGCCGCTCCTGCATCGCGAGCGCGATCCGCGCTGCCGTCGCAGGGTCGTCGATGATCGCATAGACGGCATCGCCCCAGGTGTTCCGGAAGAGCACCGCATCGCCGAAATCGTCGAGAATGCGGCCGATCCCGCCCATCACTTCGCTGGCAAAGATCGGCAGCTGGGCCTCGCCCAGTTTCGAAAAGCCGGCAAAGTCCGCGAACAATATGGCATAGAGCCCGCGGCGCGTTCCTTCGGGCGGACTGGGTGCCGGCGGGAAGTCGAGATTGCGGTCCAGACCGCCAACGGGAATCGTCCGCGTCGCGCCGCCATGATCCTGCCACAGCGCGATATCGGCATTGGTCCCGGCAATTGCGGCCGAAGGTCGTGCGGCGACCTCCGGATCGACGACAGCGAGCTGGATCGCCACCGTTTCCAGTTCGCGCGCGCGCAATTTGGCGAGGCCCATCATCGTGTGCGAACCGAGGACGAACTGGCAATCGTCGCTGACATAGCGCGAGCCACTGGCGAAATGGACCATCGCCGCCCGGTCGCGACACGCAACATAGCGCGCCAACCAGCCCTCGCCGCCCGAAAGCACCGACTGCGCGATGAAATCATCCTCGGCGAACGGCAACACGATGGTCAGGTCGATACCGCGGGCAAGCGCCTCTTCGGCGAACAGGATATCGGCGCCGCACGCGAGCGGACCGATCAGCGCCGAAAGCGGCTGTTCATCGAGCGCGGCGGCGATGGCATTGCGGGCATTGGCTTCACCTGCGCCGCCCGCGCGGAACATCCGTCCGCAATAAATCCCGACCGGTGGAGGACGAAGCAGGTCGACGATCGTGCGAGCATGATCGTCGTCGATCGCGCCAGCCGCGGCGAGGCGCGTCAACTGACGGCAGGTCGAGGCACGATCCCCCGCGCGGGGACCTGCGCGTTCGTTCGCCGTCCGTGCGGGGCGCAGCGCTTCGTCGCCACGATTGAGCAGCAACAACGCCTCCACCAGCGTCACCAGATCCCAATAATCGTCGCCGGCACCATTTGCGGCAATCGGACCCGCCAAGGCCGCGGCGCGCTCGCGTTCGCCGAGCAGCGCATAAAGGCTTGCGGCGTTGATTGCCGGAAATGCGGATCCCGAAAGCCGCCGGGCATTGTCATACGCCGCCGCGGCTTTCCGCAGCAGCGCATTCCGGCGCTCGCCCCGATTGTCGAAAGCCGCATCCTTCCAGATCCGTCCCGCGAGCGCGAGGCTGTCGACATCGCCCGACGCAGCAAGATCAAGCTGCTCATAGAGGTGCATCGCCCCGAGGCTATCACCCGAAGCGGCGAGCGCACGCACCATCAGATAGCGCAGGCGCGGGCTTTCGATACCGTCGCGGCGCACCGCGACGGCGCAATCGAACGCGCTCAGCGCGTCGCCCTCGGCCAGTCGGTGCGCGACCTCGGCTTCGGCGGCCGCGATCCGGTCCGCCGATACCGTCATCGCGCCGCGGCTTCTGCCGATTTCAGCAAGGCGACGTTCGCCTTCTCTGTGGCCGATAGCGCGACCGTGTCGCTCGTCGGGCGATACCAATCGAATTGGCTGAAATGCGCGCGGAGCGACGGATCGCTGAAACGGAAGCCGTTCCGTGCGAAAATCTCGTTACGGGCCACCCGCAGTTCGAGCGCGCTGTAATTGCCGAGTTCGTCGGCCGAAAGCAGCCGGTCGGAGGAATCGGGGATGACGACACCGCTGCCGCCGACGCCCGTCGGCGCGGCACCGGCAGGAATCGTCGGCGCCGGTCCTTCGACAAGCCGGATATATTTGCGGAACATGAAACCCGTTGTTCCGTCGGCCTTGCGCACGCGCCACCATGCCCCCGATTGCTTGTAGGTCAGGAATTTTTCGCCATCGAGCACTTTGCCGAGAATCTCGCTCTGGGCGCTCCGCTCCGCGCGGATGTTCGTGAAACCCTCGGGATCGTTGATGACCGCCGCGAGCGTGAAGGCTTCCGCCGGACCGGCATCGACGGACGGCGCGGCATCGTCAGGCGCAACCGCAGAATTGGCCGCCGGTTGCGCGGGCGCATCCGCGACCGACGTCGCACCGGGGGCGGTCGGTGCCGGCTGCAACAGTTTCCACGCAAGCAACGCGACGGCGACGATTGCCAGCCCCAGCAACGCCCAGGGAAGGAATGACGATTTTTGTGAGGGAGGCGCCGCCTGCCAATCGCTGGCGGCGGGAGGCGGAGCGATGCGGGACACCGGCGCCGGCGTTGTCGGCGCTGCCGCAACGGCTTCGCGCCCGCACAATTCCTCAAGGCTCATCAATACCTTGCGCCAGCCACCATGCGATGGATCGCCGTTCCAGTCGCTGAGATCGGCAAACTGGATCTGGTTGAACGGCAGCGGCGGCATCACATCGTCGATCGCGGTCTGGACGAGCTTCTTCTGGTTGCGCGCGACATCGGCCTCGGCGCGCACCCATTCGGACGCCGCCGACGTGTGCGACCAGACGACGATCGCGGCCTTCGCACTGCCGATCTTTTCGGTGATGACGTCGCCATAGGACCGGTGCGGCGGCAGTTCGGCATCCCACCACACGTCGTACCCCGCAGCGGTGACGGCGGATGCGATATCCGCGACGCGCGCCTTGTTGTCGCGCGAGTAGGAAATGAATACGTCAACCATCGGCTAGCCCCCTGTTTTGAAGAGGCTAGCCGCCGGTTGGTCGATTCGCCAGTCTCAGAAGACCGCCTTCGGTGCCTTCTCTTTCATCATCGCGGCGCGGACCATCGGGATCGGCGGGCCGCCGTAGGACAGGAATTCGTCGTGGAATGCCTTCCACTTCGTCTTGTCACCCTTCGTCCAGTCTTCGCGCAGCTTGCGGATCATCAGCTTGCCCATCGTGTAATTGAGATAGGCCGGATCATAGGTGCCGCGCGCCGCCTGTTGCCGCGAATTGCCTTCATCCTGATAGCATTGTTCCTTGAACAGCTTCTCCGAGTCCGCAACCGTCATGCCCTTGGTGTGCAGGCCGATCGCCGACAGATAACGACAATCGCGCAGCAGCGCGTTCGAAAGCTGGCCGATGTGCGTTTCGGGGTCGCCCTCGCCGAGCCCGGCATCCCACATCATTTCTTCGGTATAATGCGCCCAGCCCTCTGCGAAGGCATAGCCGACGAATAGCTTGCCGAAGATGCTCTCGGCGCGGTTCGAATGAAGGAAGTTCAGGAAATGCCCCGGCCACACTTCGTGAACCGAGGTGAAGAGCAGATCCTTTCGCCCCGGCACGAAGTCGGCCTGCGTCTGCTTGTCCCACGTCGGGTCGGGCGGCGAGATGTAATAGACCGACGGCAGGCCTTTTTCATACGGACCCGGGATGTCGATATAGGCGCTGTTCTGGCGGTTGTAGGGCGGCGATTCCTCGACCTGCGCCTGTTCGGTGCCCGGGATCGTCACGATGTCCTTCTCGATCAGGAAGGCGCGGAGCGTCGGCAACTGGCGCCGCGCCTCGGCCACCGGACCGTCGGCAGGCTTGTCCGAACTCATCTTCTTCATGCAGTCGGCGATCGTCATGCCCGCGGCATAGGTGGCGCAAGCCGCCTTCAGCGCATCCTGATTGCGCTTGAGGTCGGCCTGCCCGATCCGCTCGAGTTCGTCGAGCGGCGTGTCGACGCCTTCGTTGGTCAGGATCATCTTCGAGAATTTTGCGGCGCCGAGCGCATAGCCGTCGGGCGTGCCCGGCTGCGATCCGACATATTTCGCAAGGTCGGTCATCGCCGCACCGGCCTTCGCAGACGCTTCGTCGAACTGCTTCTGCAGCGCCTCGTCCTTGACCGAGGCGAAAGCCGCCTTGGCGTCGCCCTTATAATAATCGGCGAAACCGCCGAAGCCCGCGGTGCCATATTTGACGAAGGTCGCGGGCAGCGGCAGCTTCAAATTCGCCTTGATCTGGGCGGCCGCGGCAGGGACTTTTTCGGCATAGGCGATGAACGCCTTCATCCGCGTCGCCGCATCGGCATAGGGGCGCGCGATATAGACATTGGGGTCGAGCGCGCCGGTATAGAAAGCCGGATTCTTCTGCGCGAAATCGGTATCGCGGAGGAAGAAGAGCTGCCCCTGCGCCACATGAACCAGATAATCGCGCTCGAACTTTTCGGCGTCGGACATCTCGCCGTCGAACGCCTTCGCGTCGGCAATCGCCTTTTCCAGATAGGCGGCCTGTTTTTCCAGACCCTCGGGCGACCAGTCGGGAAGCTGCCCGTCATATTCATGCTTGCCCTGATAGACGGCGAAATTCGGATTGAGCGGGAAATAGCCGGCGAGAAACTGGTCACGGAACTCGGTCCAGTTCTTTGCCTCCGATGCGCTCGCCGACTTGTTATCCGACGCATTGCATGCAGTCAGGACCAGCAGCGTCGCAGCCATCGCGGCGCCGCCGAAGCGGGCAAATTTGCTTGTCATTCGATAGTCTCCCTCAATCGATCGCGCGCTTCTGCCACTGCGTCCGGCCCATCGCATCCCCTAATCGACGAACGGCATACGTAAGGGTTACTGGACAGCGACGAAAAGCACGATAGGGCGGACGGCGATGGCAACGATCCCACCCCCCGAAGGCGAAGAACCGGTCATGCCGGAGGCAACGCCCAAAGCCCCTTCCCCGCTCAGCTATCCCGACTTCCGCTACTTCTGGGTGGCGCGTTTTACGGCGGTGATGGCAACGATCGCGATGGTCGTGGTGATCGGGTACCAGCTCTATGACACGGCGCGCACCGACTATGGCATGTCGATCAAGGAAGCGTCGTTCCAGCTTGGGCTGCTCGGTCTGTTCCAGTTCGTGCCGCTGGCGATCCTGACGCCGGTCGCTGGATGGGCGGCGGACCGCTTCGAACGGCGAAGTGTCGCGATCTTTTCGAACCTGATCGACCTGCTGATCGCCGCGACGCTCGGCTGGTTCACCTGGCACGACCAGCTGACGCTGCCTTTGCTCTTCGGCCTTGCAGCGCTGCACGGTGTCGCCCGTGTCTTCTCCGGCCCGGCGATGAGCGCGATCGCGCCCAACATCGTTCCGCCCGCAGTCCTGCCGCGCGCGATCGCGATGAGCAGCATCGCCTGGCAATCGGCGTCGGTGATCGGACCCGCCGCGGGCGGCCTCATCTATGCCGCGCACCCGGGCGCGGTGTATGTCTTCTCCGCGCTTCTCCTTGCCATTTCGGCCTTCACGCTCAGCCGGGTGCGGCCCGTCCTGCCGCCACCCGCCGAAGTTCGCCGCCATCCGCTGCGCGAAATGGCCGACGGGCTGCGCTTCGTGTGGGTCGAGCGCTTTCTGCTCGGGACGATCACGCTCGATCTGTTTGCGGTGCTGCTCGCGGGCGCGACCGCGATGTTCCCTGTCTTCGCCCGCGATATCCTGCACGCCGGTGCGGAAGGCGCAGGGTTGATGCGCGCCGCCGTTGCCTTTGGATCGGTTGGCGTGGCGGTCGGCCTCGCCATCCGTCCGATCGAACGCAATGTCGGGGTGAAGATGCTGTGGGCGGTTGCGGCGTTCGGCGCTGGCACGGTGGTCTTCGGCCTTTCGACAAACCTGTATCTTTCGCTCGCCGTGCTAGTCCTGATGGGGGCTGCCGACATGTTCTCGGTATTCGTGCGCGGCACGCTGATCCAGCTCAACACCCCCGATCATATGCGCGGCCGCGTCAGCGCCGCATCGGGGCTCGCGATTTCGGCATCGAACGAACTGGGCGAGATGCGCGCCGGCGCGATGGCGGCCGCGCTCGGCCCGATCGGCGCCGTCGTCGTCGGCGGCGCCGCAGCGGTCGGTGTGACCGCGCTCTGGGCCTGGATCTTTCCCGAGCTGCGGCGCGCCAAAACCTTCGAGCCGCAGTTCAGGCAGGCGAACGACTGACCCCAACACGGCTTGCCGCATGCCGCGCACATTTTGCCCGAAGGCTATTGTCAATTTATTTAGTTGAGTTATTTACACCTTACCCGTCACCGCGGTTCCCCCTCTCTCCCCCGATGGAGCGACCGCCATGCATAATTCGAATATCCGCCATAAAATCCTGACCATACCCGGCCTCTACAACAGCGGCCCCACCCACTGGCAGAGCCTGTGGGAACGCAGCTTTGCCGATTGCGAGCGAGTCGAACTCGGCAGTTGGGATGAACCGCTGAAAGATCAATGGGTCGAACGGATCGCCGCAGCGATCGACGCCGAGCATGAGCCCGTCCTGATTGCCGCGCACAGCCTTGGCTGCCATGCTTTTGCGCACTGGTTTGCCGCGGCGAGCAGCATTGCCCGCGACCGTATCGCCGGCGCGCTCCTCGTCGCGCCGCCGGACCTCTCGCAGCTCCGCCGCGACAGCCGCGTCGACAGCTTCACCGACTCCCCCGCTCTGTCGTCGCAGGTGCCGATGATCGTGGTTGCCAGCGACGACGATCCCTATGCCAAGACCGCGCACGTCTGGCGCCTGTCGCGGCACTGGGACGCGCGCTTTGTTAATGCGGGCCCCTTCGGTCATATCAATGCCGACTCGGGGATCGGAGACTGGCCTTATGGACAGTATCTGCTGGCATCGTTACAACCCCGGCCGACGCCGGTGCTGGCGGACGAGGCCCGCTGGCTCCGCGCCGGCGACTGGCCAAACCGCGTCCGCCGCGACCCGCGTTTCGAATTCAAAGAAAGAGCGCACCGATCATGAAAGCCAATTCGATCCTCGATACCATCGGGAATACGCCGCACATTCGCGTGGCCAAACTGTTCCCCGACGCCGAAGTCTGGGTGAAGTCGGAACGCAGCAATCCCGGTGGGTCGATCAAGGATCGAATCGGCCTCGCGATGATCGAAGCCGCCGAAAAGGACGGCAGCCTGAAAGCCGGCGGCACCATCGTCGAGCCGACGTCGGGGAACACCGGCATCGGCCTTGCGATGGCGGCCGCGGTCAAGGGATACAAGCTGGTGCTCGTCATGCCCGAAAGCATGTCGGTCGAACGCCGCCGGTTGATGCTCGCCTATGGCGCGACCTTCGACCTGACGCCGCGCGAAAAGGGCATGAAGGGCGCGATCGAGCGCGCGATCGAGCTGGTCGAAACGACCACCGGCGCATGGATGCCGCAGCAGTTCGAAAATGAGGCGAATATCGACGTCCATGTTCGCACCACCGGCCCCGAAATTCTTGCCGACTTCAAGGATACCCCGATCGACGTGCTGATCACCGGCGTCGGTACCGGCGGCCATATCACCGGCACCGCGCAGTTCCTGAAAGAACATTGGCCGAACCTGAAAGTCTATGCGGTCGAACCAGACGCCTCGCCGGTCATCTCGGGCGGCCAGCCCGCGCCGCACCCGATCCAGGGCATCGGCGCCGGTTTCATCCCGCGCAATCTCCACACCGACCTGCTCGACGGCGTGATCAAGGTCGATGCGGGCGCCGCAAAGGATTTTGCGCGCCGCGCCGCGACCGAGGAAGGCATGCTGGTCGGCATCTCGTCGGGCGCGACCCTCGCGGCTATCGCGCAAAAGCTTGCCGAACTGCCGCCGGGCAGCCGCGTCCTTGGTTTCAACTACGACACCGGCGAACGTTACCTGTCGGTCCCCGATTTCCTCCCGGAGATCTGAGGACCACTCGTGCACCCTCACGACGACCGAGGCGCGTTGCCCTTACGGCGCGACTGGACGGGCTGGCTGTTCGTCCTGATCGCGGTCGCGGCGGTCGTCGCCGTGCTCCTCGCGAGCCATTCGACGGGCACCGGAAAACATGCCGCGCATCGGCAACCCGTTGCGCCGCCCGCCGACGTCATCCCGGAAGTGCAGGCGATGGAGCTTGCGCCGGTTACCGAGGATGACGCGCGCGCGCAGAATGCCGAGGTCGCGCTGATCACCAAAGGCTTCGTCGCGGCGCGGCCTTTCGTTTATGCCGGCGGCGGCGATTCAAAGGCCCGCGCCCGTGACTGCCTGGCGGCAGCGATGCTTTACGAGGCGGGCGACGACGCCAAGGGCCAGCAGGCGGTCGGCCAGGTCGTGATCAACCGCGCCCGGCATCCGGCCTTTCCGAAATCGATCTGCGGCGTCGTTTTCCAGGGATCCGAACGCACCACCGGGTGCCAGTTCACCTTCACATGCGACGGCGCGCTCAACCGCCGCTATTCGGATGCGGCCTGGCAGCGCGCACGAAACAACGCCGACATGATGCTGTCGGGCGGCACCTATCCGCCGGTCGGCCTCGCCACCCATTATCACACCGACTGGGTCCGCCCCTATTGGAGCGACAGTCTGGAGAAGATCGCGATCGTCGATACGCATCTGTTTTTCCGCTGGCCCGGCTATTGGGGCACGCCGGGCGCGTTCCGTGGCGCCGTATCGGGAAGCGACGGTCCGGTGGCGAAGCTCGCGGCGATATCGCCGCTGCACGCCATCGCGCTGGGCCTGCCCACCGACGTTGCGACTGGCGTCGATGCCAATGCCGCAGTCGGCGAAGCGCGCGTCGTCGCCGGCGCGGGAGAAAGCGCAGGCCGCGACACGATCTACACCCAACTCGACCGCAAGGCCGCGCCCGAGAGCTTCGTCACCACCGCGCTGCGCCTGTGCGGCGACAAGCCCTATTGCAAGTTCATGGGCTGGACCAATCCGGTGCTGAAACCCGACAGCGACGCGATGAGCGATACGCAGCGTGCGGCGATGACCTTCTCCTACCTTCGCGACGACAAGGCGGGATTTGAAAAGGCGTTGTGGAATTGCAGCGAATATAAGCGCGACGATGCGCGCCAGTGCATGAAACGCTAAGCGCGCATCGCTAAGCCGAATGTGGGAATGGGAAGCCGCCATCCTCAACCGGTCGATGTGCCTCATCACGAAGATAGCGTATGGTCACCGACAACGAACGAAAAGGGGATAGCAATGGCTGCGTCATTTTCAGCAGACGAACGACGCGAGCATTTTGCCTATTGCGTCCAACTGTTTGGCGGCACCACTGCATTCTCGCGGCGCCTTGGCATAGACGAGCGGGCCATCCGCCGCTTCATCAATGGCGAGCGGCCTCTTGGTGACGGCCTTCTGGAAGATACCGCAAAGGCATTGCGACTGCTCATTGATGAAGCGACCGCGGCCGAAGCACAGATCGCGGCCACATTGCGCTTTCCGCCGACCGATGCGTCGTAGCTGAAATCGGTCGCTGGCAGGTATTGCGTGCACTCCGGCAAAAGCCGGGGTCCATGGTGCTCAACCACAAGCGTCGGCTGGGCCACGCCCTGTGGCCGGGGCCCAGCCTGGCCCTTACCCGTGCGGCTTGATCAAATATTTCTCGCCGGTGCGTTTCGCGTTGTAGGCCTGCGCGGTATCGAGATTCAGCGCATCGGTCAGAGAGATTTCGTGGCTGTAGTGGCTCTTGAAAGTCGTCGTAAGTTCGTCAACGACGCGCTTGCGCATCCGCCCGACGACTTCCATCCCGGCCTTCGCCATGAACGGGGTGAGCAAAAAGCCCGAGAGCGACCAGGTCAGGCCGAAGCTGCGGTTGAGTGTGGTCGGGCCAAGGTCGAGCGCGCCATAGATATAGACCTGCTTAAACGTGTCCGAGCCATAGCGGCTGTAAGTCGTCATCCGCTTCACCGCCGCGACTTCCATTGCGGCGAGGATCTGGCCGGCGAGTTTGCCACCGCCGATCGCGTCAAATCCCAGCGTCGCGCCGGTTTCGACAATGGCATCGACCAGCCGGTCCTGAAAATCGTCGGCGCTGCTGTTGACGATATGCTGCGCGCCGATGTTCTTCAGAATCTCGACCTGTGCATCGCTACGCACGATGTTAACGAGCGGGATGCCGTCCTTTGCGCAAATCTTGACCAGCATCTGACCGAGGTTCGACGCCGCGGCGGTGTGGACGATCGCATTATGGCCCTCCATCCGCATCGTTTCGGTGAACGCCAGCGAGGTGAGCGGATTGACGAAGCAGGATGCGCCATCGACGGGGTCGGTGCCATCGGGAAGCGGCATCACCATCTGGACAGGCAGGCACCGATATTCCGCGTACATCTCGCCGCCGAGCAGCGCGACCGTTTGACCGATCAGCGCCTGCGCATCGGGGTTGCTGCCCGCCGCGACGACCAGGCCGCAACCCTCGTTACCGATCAGCAGCGCATCGCCGATACGGCCGCCCATCGCGCGCATGCCCGGAGGCGGCACGTCGGCGGTGATCGACGGTAGTCCGTTGCGCGTTCCGGCGCGCGCGGTCGACATATCGGCGCCGCCGAAAAGGAGGCCCAGATCCGACGGGTTGATCGGCGTCGTCAACACCTTGACGAGCACCTCATGCGGTTTGGGCTGAGGCATGGGGCGGCGTTCGAGATAGACTTCGAGCTGCCCCTCGGGCTTCACGAGCGTCACCATGACGGTGTTGGTTTCAGGCAGGTCGGTCATAGCACATCTCCCGTGTTCGGTTTCTTGATGAAACGGATTAGGGCGTGTCGCACCGGCTGGCAACCGGCGTTCGGTGCGGCGGCGCTGCCATTTCAGTCCGGTTACCGACTGCGGTCCACGAATCCAGGCGCTATGGCGCCGATTTTTCCCGCTCGCAGACCCTGCGGTAAAGATGCTGGTCCGAAGCTATTGTTTCCAGCTCTTCCCACGGCGAGCTATGGTCCGGGCCTGACGCATCGGTGGCTACGGGCCGGTTTTGGTCGTCGAATAGCTGCGGGCCGACCATGCGCGCGCCGCGCGTGCCGCAGTTTACCTGAACGACGCCATTCATGGCAACGGCATTGCCCGGCGCACCTTCAGCTTCGGTCATTTCGAGTGAAAAGCCGATCTGCCGTATCTCGTCATCGACCTGACGGAAGGTGTCGGCATAAAGAATATATGTCACGCCACCGTCGGTGAAGCGATCAGGATCGGCTGCCGCTGGCGCAAGCGCGATGGAAAGCGGCAGAAGCCACGATGAAAGGTCGATCATGCTTCCTCATGGCCCCTGGCAAGCGGCCAGCAAAGAAGGAAATGTGCGGCCCGCTCCGAATGGTGCGTCCTTACCCCGCTGACGAATATTGTGCGGCAAGGCGCAGCACCTCTTCGGCCAGCTCCATCCGGCAGATCAGCAGGTCAGGCAGATAGGTATCGGGATTATTGTAGCGGATCGGCGATCCGTCGACGCGGCTGACATGCAGGCCGGCCGCGTGCGCCACCGCAACGGGAGCGCAATTGTCCCATTCATATTGCCCGCCGGTGTGGAGATAGATATCGGCCTCCCCCCGCACGACCGCCATAGCCTTGGCGCCCGCCGACCCCATTGCAACCAGTTCGGCGCCCAGCCTTTCCGCGACGAAGACGGCCTCGGCGGCGGGGCGTGTACGGCTGACAAGCATGCGGAGCGGCTGGTTCGCCGGCTGCAGCGGCAGCGGGACGCCGGAGGTCAGCGTGATATCCAGCCCGGGCAACGCGACCGCACCGACCGCCGCGACGCCATCAACCGCGAGCGCGACATGCACCGCCCAGTCGTCACGACCCTCCCCATATTCGCGTGTGCCGTCGAGCGGGTCGACGATCCAGACGCGCGACTGCCCGCAGCGGACGGGATTGTCCTTTTCTTCTTCAGAGAGCAGCGCGTCGTCGGGACGGGCAGAACGGATTTCGCGGCACAGCATGGCGTTGGCCTGCTGATCGCCGGCCTGCCCAAGCGCCTTGCCTTCAAGATCGCCCCGCGCGCGCAAATCGAGCAGGATCGCGCCCGCAGCGGTTGCGAGCCGTTCGGCCAGTTGTTCGTCCGTTTCCCCCGCAGTCATATCTATCCCAGCAAGCGATCGATGATCAGGTCCGCCGCTTCTTCGGGTGTCATCGCGGTCGTGTCGATACGAATTTCGGGATTCTCGGGCGCTTCATAGGGGCTGTCGATGCCGGTGAAATTCTTGAGCTGACCCGCGCGGGCCTTTTTGTAGAGGCCCTTGACGTCGCGCTTTTCGGCCTCGGCGAGCGGGGTGTCGATGAAAATTTCGAGGAACTCGCCCTCGGGCAACATGCTGCGCACCATTTCGCGTTCGGCGCGGAAAGGCGAGATGAAGGCGGTGATGACGATCAGACCCGCGTCGGTCATCAGCTTCGCAACCTCGCCGACGCGGCGGATATTCTCGATCCGGTCGGCCTCGGTGAACCCGAGGTCGCGGTTGAGGCCGTGCCGGACATTGTCGCCGTCGAGCAGGAAGCTGTGGCGGTTCATCCGGTGCAGCTTCTTTTCGACGAGGTTCGCGATCGTCGACTTGCCCGAACCCGACAGGCCGGTGAACCACAAGAGCGCGGGACGCTGGTTCTTGAGGTCTGCGCGCATGTCGCGGTCGATATCGGTTGCCTGCCAATGGACGTTCTGGGCGCGGCGCAGGCTGAAGTGCAGCATCCCCGCGGCAACGGTCGCATTGGTCAGCTTGTCGATCAGGATGAACCCGCCGAGCGTGCGATTGTCGCCATAGGCTTCGAACGTGATCGGTTTGTCGGTCGACAGTTCGACGACACCGATGCCGTTGAGTTCGAGCGTCTTCGCAGCGAGATGGTCGAGAGTGTTGACGTTGATCTCATACTTCGGCGCCTGAATGGTCGCCGAGACGCTTTGCGTCGCAAGCTTTAGCCAATAGGCGCGGCCCGGGATCATTGCCTCGTCGGCCATCCATACGAGCGTCGCCTCGAACTGGTCGGCCGCCTCGGGCGGCGCGTCGGCAGCGGCGATGACGTCACCGCGCGAGCAGTCGACCTCGTCGGCGAGCGTCAGCGTGACCGACTGACCCGCAACCGCTTCATCAAGGTCGCCGTCAAGCGTGACGATGCGATCGACAGTGGTCGTCTTGCCGCTCGGCAGGATGCGAACGGCGTCGCCGGGACGGACGCGCCCGCTCGCAAGCTGGCCCGAGAAGCCGCGGAAATCGAGGTTCGGGCGGTTGACCCATTGCACCGGCAGGCGGAACGGCTTGGCCTCGTCGGCGGCGGCGCCGATCTCGACATTTTCGAGATGCTCGATCAGCGCCGGGCCCTTGAACCAAGGCGTGTTGTCCGAAAGCGCGGTGATATTGTCGCCCTTGAATCCGGAGATAGGGATCGCGGTAAAATTGGTGATGCCGATTTCGCTCGCGAAAGCACGATACGCCAGCGTGATCCGGTCGAAGAGGGTCTTGTCGTAACCGACGAGGTCCATCTTGTTCACGGCGAGTACGATATGCTTGATACCGATCAGGTGCGCGAGGAAGCTGTGGCGGCGCGTCTGAGTGAGTACGCCCTTGCGCGCATCGATCAGGATGACGGCGAGGTCGGCGGTCGAGGCGCCGGTGACCATGTTGCGCGTATATTGCTCGTGCCCCGGGGTGTCGGCAACGATGAACTTGCGCTTCTCGGTCGTGAAAAAGCGGTACGCGACGTCGATCGTGATCCCTTGCTCGCGCTCGGCGGCGAGGCCGTCGACGAGCAATGCGAAGTCGATCTCCTGGCCCTGCGTGCCGACGCGCTTGCTGTCGGCCTCGAGTGCAGCGAGTTGGTCCTCGAAGATCATCTTGCTGTCGTACAGCAGCCGCCCGATCAGCGTCGACTTGCCGTCGTCGACCGAGCCGCAAGTGATGAAGCGGAGCAGCGACTTCTTTTCATGGCCTGCCAGATAGGCGTCGATATCCTCGGCGATCAGCGCGTCGGTGACGTAAACAGGATCGGTCATCTCAGAAATACCCCTCCTGCTTCTTCTTCTCCATGCTCGCGTCGCCGCCATCCTTGTCGATGATGCGGCCCTGCCGTTCGCTGGTGGTGGTGAGTAGCATTTCCTGGATGACTTCGCTGAGCGTCGTCGCTTCACTCTCGACGGCGCCGGTCAGCGGATAGCAGCCGAGGGTGCGGAACCGCACCGAGCGCTCCACCGGCACTTCGCCCTCCTCAAGCGGGAAGCGATCGTCATCGACCATCAGCAACAGGCCGTCGCGTGTCACCGTCGGCCGCGGCGCAGCGAAGTAGAGCGGGACGATCGGGATATTTTCGCGCGCGATATATTGCCAGATGTCGAGCTCGGTCCAGTTCGAGATCGGAAAGACGCGGATGCTCTCCCCCTTCGCCTTGCGGGCGTTGTAAAGGTTCCAGAGTTCGGGGCGCTGTTTCTTGGGATCCCAGCCGTGGCTCGCGGTGCGGAACGAGAAGATACGCTCCTTGGCGCGGCTCTTTTCCTCGTCGCGCCGCGCGCCGCCAAAGGCGACGTCGAAGCCGTGAAGGTCGAGCGCCTGCTTCAAACCCTCGGTCTTCCACATGTCGGTGTGTAGCGGACCGTGGTCGAACGGGTTGATCCCGCGCTCTTTCGCCTCGGGGTTCTGATAGACGATCAGTTCCATGCCGCTTTCGCGCGCCATACGGTCGCGCAGCTCGTACATCGCCTGGAATTTCCACGTCGTGTCGACGTGGAGCAGCGGAAACGGCGGCGGCGAGGGATAGAAGGCCTTGCGCGCGAGATGGAGCATCACCGCGCTGTCCTTGCCCACGCTGTAGAGCATCACGGGCTTGGCCGCGTCGGCCATCACTTCGCGCATGATATGAATGCTCTCGGCCTCGAGCCGGTCGAGATGGGTCAGCGTATCGGTCATGCCCCGCCCTTGCCGCCCCTGTCGGCGCCGCGCAAACTGTATGGCCTTTCGAGGGGGCAAGCCAGACTTGTGAGGCGCTGCATCATGCAGCGATATCGACCTTCATCTGCCGCCACTCGGCCGCGATCGCGCCGATCGTTTCGAGCGCATGCGCAAGACGCGGCGCGATCTCGGGAAGCGCGCGCCACGCGGGGTCGGATATCAGACCCAATTCGCGGCGAAAATCATAACCCGCGACCTTCAAGGGAACGATGCCGTCGATCGCAAGCGAGACGGGCGCCGTGGTGATGCCGATCCCCGCCGCGACCATACGCAGGCACCGCTCGTCGCTTTCGCTGCGCAGCGCGAAGCGCGGACGCACACCATGGCGCGTGAAGAAACGACTCGTCGCGTCTAGAAATTCGCACGAGCGGCGCGCGATCATCGTTTCGGCGGCAAGTTCCTCGGGCCCGACCTCGATCCGCCCCGCGAGCGGATGGTCCGACGCGATGAACATGGCAAACGGCTCTTCGTAAAGTGGCAGCACATGGTCGGCGCGCTCGCCGGTGCGCAGCGGAACGAGTGCCATATTGATGCGACCGCTGCCGAGCGCCGCACGCAGTTCGGAGTCGCTGTTTTCGACAAGTTCGATCGCAAAGCCTGGGCGCAGCGCCGCGGCGATCGCCTGCAGCAGTTCGGCGGGAGCGGAGCGGATCACGCCAAGCTTGAGCTCGCTCGCCTGCCCCTCGCTCTCGCGACCGAAGCCGTCGGCGGCGCGAAAGCCGCGTTCGAGATCGCGCGCGATCGGCAGGAACCGCCCGCCCGCCTCGGTCAGCCGGATCTGGCGGCGGTTACGGATGAACAGCGGCGTACCGACCAGTTTTTCGAGCTCGGCGATGCCCGTCGACAGTGCTGGCTGGGTTACGCGGATGCGCAGCGCCGCCTGCGTAAAACTGCCCGCATCGATCACGGCGAGGAACTGGCGGATATGAGTGCGCTTAATCATAGATTTTACTTATGCTAAACCGGCAATGGTTTCAATTTCCATATGATCAAATTTTGAGGCACTATCGCGATCTGTCCTGACCCAGATCGATAGGTATTCCATGCGCGCCACCCCCGATTTCGATTTCGCGCTCGGCGAAACCGCTGACATGATCCGTGACACCACGGCCCGCTTCGCCGACGAACAGATCGCCCCGCTCGCCGCCAGGGCCGATGCCGAAGACTGGTTCCCGCGTGACGAATTGTGGACACAGATGGGCGAGCTCGGGCTGCACGGCATCACCGTCGAGGAAGAATTCGGCGGCCTCGGCCTCGGCTATCTCGAGCATGTGATTGCGGTCGAAGAAGTGAGCCGTGCGAGCGGTGCGATCGGCCTCTCTTACGGCGCGCATTCGAATCTCTGCGTCAACCAGATCCGCCGCTGGGGCAATGCGGAGCAGAAGGCGAAATATCTGCCCAAGCTGATCAGCGGCGAGCATGTCGGCAGCCTCGCCATGTCCGAAGCCGGCGCGGGCAGCGATGTCGTGTCGATGAAGCTGAAGGCCGAGCGCAAGGGCAGCGGCTATGTGCTCAACGGTACCAAATTCTGGATCACCAACGCGACTCACGCCGACACGCTGGTCGTCTATGCGAAGACGAGCCCCGAAGCGGGTTCGCGCGGCATCACGGCGTTCCTGATCGAAAAGGACATGCCGGGGTTTTCGATCGGGCAGAAGATCGACAAGGTCGGCATGCGCGGATCGCCGACCGCCGAGCTGGTCTTCACCGATTGCGAAGTGTCCGAAGAACAGGTCATGGGCCCCGAGAATGGCGGCGTCGGCGTGCTGATGTCGGGGCTCGATTATGAGCGCGTCGTGCTCGCCGGGCTGCAGCTTGGCATCATGCAGGCGTGCCTCGACACGGTCATCCCCTATGTTCGCGAGCGCAAGCAGTTCGGCAAGCCGATCGGATCGTTCCAGCTGATGCAGGCAAAGGTCGCCGACATGTATGTCATGCTCCAGTCGGCGCGCTCCTATGTCTATAACGTCGCCAAGGCGTGCGACGCGGGACAGACGACGCGCTTCGACGCTGCGGGTTGCATCCTGCTCGCGAGCGAAAATGCCGTGAAGGTCGCGGGCGAAGCGATCCAGGCGCTCGGCGGCGCGGGTTACACGAAGGACTGGCCGGTCGAGCGTTACTGGCGCGACGCCAAGCTGCTCGACATCGGCGCGGGCACGAACGAGATCCGCCGCATGCTGATCGGCCGCGAACTGATTGGCGCCGGCGCGTGATCTGGCTCTGGCTGTCGGCCGCCTTCATGGTGACGACGGCCGGGGTTCATTCGGTTCTTGGATACCGCAGGCTGATCGTGCCGATGCTGCGCAGCGAGGCGGGACCGCTCGCCGATCCGCTGTCACGGCGGATCATCCGCTTTGCCTGGCATGCCACGTCGGTGCTGATGCTGATTTCGGCGGCAGCGGTCGCATGGCCCGGAACGCCGCCCGCACTTTTGATCGTCATCGGTGGCGGATGGCTTGCAACCGGACTGTTCAACGCGGCCTATACCAAGGGTCGTCATATCGCGTGGCCGGCGCTGAGCAGCGCGGGCATCTTCGCGCTGATCGGCGCGTTGGCATAAATATGAGTGAGACCCTGCTCGATTCCCTGCAATATTATGGCGCCGCCGCCGCGACGCTTGCGGCGCTGCTCGTCTCGCTCAACCTCGGCGAGCGGTGGAACGGCTGGGCGTTCGTGATCTTCGTGACGAGCAGCCTCGCACTGATCGCATGGGGGTTCCTGCAACCCGACAGCGAAGGCATCGGGTGGCAGAATGTCGCGCTGCTCTGCATCAATCTCGTCGGCGTTTACAGCCACCTGATCCGCAAGAAACCCGCAACGAAGAAGGAGGGCGAGGCATGACGCCCCGCCCTGCCCGGTCGTCAGCCCCAGACGCGCACGCGCTTGTCGGGCGCGAGGTAGAGCTTGTCGCCTTCCTTGACGTCGAACGCCTTGTACCAAGCGTCGAGGTTACGGACCGTCAGCGCGCGGTACATGCCCGGCGCATGGCCGTCGGTCGCGATGCGCGCGCGCAGCGCCTCGGCGCGCATCTTGGTCGCCCACGTCTGCGTGTAGGCGATGAAGAAGCGCTGATCGCCGGTGAAGCCGTCGATCACCGGCGCCTCCTTGCCGCCGAGCGACGCGCGGTACGCGTCATAGGCGGCCTGAAGCCCCGCCACGTCGGCGATATTCTCGCCCAGCGTGAGCTTGCCGTTGACCGACAGGTCGGGGAACGGCTTGTAGGTGTCGAACTGCGCCGCGAGCGCGGCGCCCGCAGCATTGAACTTCGCCAGATCCGCCGGGGTCCACCAGTTGCGCAGCGCGCCGGTGGAATCGAACGCCGCGCCATTATTATCGAAGCTGTGGCTGATCTCATGACCGATCACCGCGCCGATCGCGCCATAGTTGAACGCAGGGTCCGCCTTGGCGTTGAAGAAGGGCTGCTGGAGGATCGCGGCGGGGAAGTTCAGCGCGTTCTGCACCGGCAGGTTCACGGCGTTGACCGTCTGGGGAACCATCCACCATTCGCCCTTGTCCATCGGCTTGCCGATCTTGGCGAGCTGGTGTGCATATTCGGCCTTTTGTCCGGCAACCTCGTTGGCATAGGCGTCGGCACCGACGGTGTAGCTGCCATAGTCGCGCCACGTGTCGGGGTAGCCGACGCCGACGGCGATCGTTTCGACCTTCTTGATCGCTTCCTTCTTCGTCTCGGGCGCCATCCAGTCGATCGTTTCGACACGCTTGGCAAAGGCGGCCTTGATGTTCTTCACCATGTCACCGACCTCCGCTTTCGCAGAGGCGGGGAAATATTTGTCGGCATAGGCCTTGCCCACCGCATCGCCGAGATAGGTGTCGAGCGCGTCGAGCCCGCGCTTTTCGCGGCCGCGCTGCTGCGGCGTGCCCGCCATCGTGGTGCCATAGAAGGTGAAGTGCGCGCTATCGATCGCACTCGGCAGAACGTCGGCGTGGCTGTTGATCTGATGGAAGGCGAGCCAGTCCTTCCACGCGTCGAGCGGTTCGGACGCGACGAGTGCCGACAGGCCGGTGATCGCGTTCGCATGATAGGCGCCGAACTTCACCGCACCGTCGAGCTTCGCGGCGGCCATGAACGCCGGCCAGTCGATGCCGGGTGCCTTCTTTGCAAAATCGCCCTTCGCCCATACGTCCGCAGACTTGGTGAAATCCTCGCTCTGTTCGCGCGTCGCGTGCGCCTTCGCGATCTTGACCTCGAGATCGTAGATGCGCTTCGCCTTCGCTGCGGCGTCGCTCTGCCCCGCCGCGGTGAGCAGCTTGGCTATATAGGCCTGATAGGCAGTGCGGATGCTCGCCATCTTGGGGTCGGCCGACAGATAATATTCGCGCTCGGGCATGCCGAGACCGCCTTGCAGCAGATAGGGAATGACGTCGCCCGGGGTCGCGAGCCCCTGCGTCACGAAGACCCCGAAGAGATTTTCGGTCTGGAAGTTGGTCGCGTTGAGCGGGTCGACGTCGGCGCGAAGCTGTTCGCCCAGCACCTTCGACAGGGCCGCCTTGTCGGTGATCGCCGCAAAGCGCGCAAGGTCGGCAGCGACGGGCTTCATCCCCGCGGCATCGATCGCCTTCACATTGGTGAAAGCCTTGTAGAAGGCAGCGATGCGCCCCTCGTTGGTGTCGGCCGCTGCATCGCCCTTGACGATCGCGTCGATCAGCTCGCGGTTGCGCTTTTCGGTTTCGAGCTGCGCCACATAGAAAGCGCCGATCGACGAACGGTCGGCTGGGATTTCGTTCGCCTTGTCCCAGTTGCCATTGGCGTAGGCGTAGAAGTCGTCGCCGGGCTTCGCGCTGGTATCCATCGCCGCCTTGCTGATCCCGATATCGGTGCCGACGGTATAGGCGGCGGAGCTGTCCTTGCCGCTGCTACACGCGACAGGCCCCGCGAGAACCGCGGCGGAGGACAGAAGAACGGCGAAGACGGCTTTTTTCATAAGAATGACCTTATTTTGTCACGGATAGGCAGGCGGCCGACGCGTGGGAAAATCCGGTTTCAACACCAACCATTTTCGGCCTGCTGCGCTTTTCAATCGACGAGCGACGGGTTAGTTCCGAACCGACTTCCAGGAGAGACGATACAGTGAGCGCACCGGTTCTAGGCTCGAATATCAATGCGGACAGCGACGAATATCGCACCCGCAGCGCGCATAATCGCGCACTGACCGACGCGCTGCGGTCGGCGGTCGCCGAAGCGGCGCTCGGCGGCAATGAAAAGTCGCGCGAACGGCACACCAGCCGCGGCAAATTACTGCCGCGCGAGCGCGTCGAACGGCTGCTCGATCCGGGGGCGCCCTTCCTCGAAATCGGCCAGCTTGCGGCGAACGATCTCTACGAGGGCGAGGTGCCTGGCGCAGGGCTGATCTGCGGCATCGGGCAAGTGTCGGGGCGCCAGTGCATGATCGTGTGCAACGACGCGACGGTGAAGGGCGGCACCTATTATCCGATGACGGTGAAGAAGCATCTTCGCGCGCAGGAGATTGCCGAGGCGAACCGCCTGCCCTGCATCTATCTCGTCGACAGCGGCGGCGCGAACCTGCCGCATCAGGATCAGGTCTTCCCCGACCGCGACCATTTCGGCCGCATCTTCTTCAACCAGGCCAATATGTCGGCGAAGCGCATCCCGCAGATCGCGTGCGTGATGGGAAGCTGCACCGCGGGCGGCGCCTATGTTCCCGCGATGTCGGACGAGACCGTCATCGTGCGCAATCAGGGCACAATCTTCCTCGCCGGCCCGCCGCTGGTGAAGGCCGCGACGGGCGAGGAAATCAGCGCCGAGGATCTGGGCGGCGGCGACCTGCACGCCAAGAAATCGGGCGTCGTCGACCATTTGGCAGAAAATGACGAACATGCGCTGACGATCGTCCGCGATATCGTTAGCCACCTTGGCGAAGAGAGGGGCTTCGAGGTTCCGATGAAGGCGCCGCGCCCGCCCAAATATGCTGCCGAGGAAATCTATGGCGTCGTCCCCGACGACGTTCGCGCACCTTATGATGTACACGAAGTGATCGCGCGTATCGTCGACGGCAGCGAGTTTCATGAGTTCAAGGCGAATTACGGCGCGACACTCGTCTGCGGCTTCGCGCATATCTGGGGCATCCCCGTCGCGATCCTCGCCAACAACGGCGTGCTGTTCAGCGAAAGCGCGGTCAAGGGCGCGCATTTCATCGAACTGGCGCAACAGCGGCGCATCCCTCTTCTCTTCCTGCAGAATATCAGCGGCTTCATGGTCGGCGGCAAATATGAGGCCGAAGGCATCGCGAAGCATGGCGCGAAGCTGGTGACGGCGGTTGCGACCGCGACGGTGCCGAAGATCACTGTGCTGATCGGCGGCAGCTTCGGCGCGGGCAATTACGGCATGTGCGGCCGCGCTTACAGCCCGCGCTTCCTCTTCAGCTGGCCGAACAGCCGGATCAGCGTGATGGGCGGCGAACAGGCGGCGTCTGTGCTGGCGACCGTCCATCGCGACGCCGACAAATGGACGCCCGAGGAGACCGAAGCCTTCAAGGCGCCGATCCGCCAGAAATATGAGGATGAAGGCAACCCCTATCACGCGACCGCGCGGCTGTGGGACGACGGCATCATCGACCCCGCCCAGACCCGCGACGTGCTTGGGCTGGCCTTTGCCGCAACGCTGAACGCCCCGGTCGAGGACCGCGGCTTCGGCGTGTTCCGGATGTGATGGCGATGAGCGACGCACCCGACCGCCTGTATATCCTCGACCGCGAGTTCGACGATCCCGCGTTTCCGGGCTCGACCTTCTATTGCCGCGACTGCATCCTTATCGAAGGCTTGCTCGCGACATTTCCCGAACGCACGACGCATCTTGAGGTCATCCGCGTGCCATGGCCGCGCCCGCGCCCTCTCGTCGTCGAAGCGATCGGCGAAGCGAACCAGAACCTCCCTGCCCTTGTCTTTTCCGATGGCGGGTGCGTGAACGACATCAAGCCACTGCTTGAAGCGCTTCACGCCCGTCACGGCTTTCCGGAATCTCACCCATGATCACTTCGCTTCTCATCGCCAATCGTGGCGAAATCGCCTGCCGTATCATCCGCACCGCACGCGAGATGGGTATCCGCACCGTCGCGGTCTATTCGGACGCCGATGCAAAGGCGCTGCATGTGCGCGAGGCCGACGAGGCGGTGCATATCGGGCCGTCGCCGGCCCGCGAATCCTATTTGATCGGTGAAAAGATCATCGCCGCCGCCAAGGCGACCGGCGCCGAGGCGATCCATCCGGGTTATGGCTTTCTGTCGGAGAATGCCGAATTCGCGCAGGCGGTGGCCGATGCGGGTCTCGTGTGGGTCGGGCCAAAGCCGTCGTCGATCACCGCGATGGGCCTCAAGGATGCCGCCAAGAAGCTGATGGCCGATGCAGGCGTGCCGGTGACGCCGGGCTATATGGGCGAAAATCAGGATCCGGCGTATCTTGCCGAGCAGGCAGCCGAGATCGGCTATCCTGTCCTCATCAAGGCGGTAGCGGGTGGCGGTGGCAAGGGCATGCGCAAGGTCGATGCCGCGGGCGATTTCGCCGATATGCTCGCCTCGTGCCAGCGCGAGGCCTCGGCGTCGTTCGGCAACGACCATGTGCTGATCGAGAAATATATCCTGACCCCGCGCCATATCGAGGTGCAGGTGTTCGGCGATACGCACGGCAATGTCGTCCATCTGTTCGAGCGCGACTGCTCGCTGCAGCGCCGCCACCAGAAGGTGATCGAGGAAGCCCCCGCCCCCGGCATGGACGAAGCGACGCGCGCCGACCTCTGCGCCGCCGCGGTCCGCGCCGCGAAGGCGGTCGACTATGTCGGCGCGGGGACGATCGAGTTCATCGCCGACGCCAGCGAAGGCCTGCGCGCCGATCGCATCTGGTTCATGGAAATGAACACCCGCCTGCAGGTCGAGCATCCGGTGACCGAGGAAATCACCGGCGTCGACCTGGTCGAATGGCAGCTTCGCGTCGCGAGCGGCGAGCCGATCCCGCTTTCGCAGGACGAACTTTCGATCAACGGCTGGGCGATGGAAGCGCGGCTTTATGCCGAAGACCCCGCCAAGGGCTTCCTGCCCTCGATCGGCACGCTAGAGCTGTTTCAGCTTCCCGAACATATGGGCCGCGTCGACACCGGCGTCTATGAAGGCGCCGAGGTCTCGCCCTTCTATGACCCGATGATCGCCAAGGTCATCGCATGGGGCGAGGACCGCGAGGAAGCGCGCGAACTTTTGTCGGAGATGCTGGAGGACAGCGCGATCTGGCCGGTGAAGACCAACTCGGCGTTCCTGATCAATGCGCTGGATCATCCCGATTTCGTCGCAGGCACCGTCGACACCGGCCTGATCGGCCGCGACGGCGACGCGATGACCGAGGAGCCGATCCCGACCGCACAGGCGCTGACCAACGCCGCGATGGCGATGGTGCCGCGCTCGTTGCAGTCGGGCTTCCGACTCAACGCGCCCGACGTACGCAGCGCCCCCTTCCTGCTCGACGGCAAGCGCGTCGAGGTCGAACTGCACGGCCCCGGCGCCGAAGAGCCGTCCCCGGCGATGCTTGTCGCCGAGGGCGGGTCGGTCTGGCAGTTGACGCCGTGGCGCGCCGAAGGCAGTGCCGCCGGCGCAGCGGGTGACGGCGCGATCCTGTCGCCGATGCCCGGCAAGGTCATCGCGGTGGAGGTCGCGGCAGGTGACAGGGTGAGCAAGGGACAGAAATTGCTCACGCTCGAAGCGATGAAGATGGAGCACAGCCTGACTGCACCGTTCGACGGTGTGGTCGCCGAACTCAATGCGACCGCAGGCGCGCAGGTTCAGGTCGAGGCGCTGCTGGTGAAGATCGAGAAGGAAGAGGCATAATGGCCGGCAAATATTTTGACGAATGGGCGATCGGCGACACGCTGACGCACGACATCCGCCGCACGGTGACCGAGACCGATAATCTCCTCTTCACCACGATGACGCATAATCCGCAGCCGCTGCACCTCGATATCGAGGCGGCGAAGGCGTCGGAATTCGGCCAGATCCTCGTCAACGGCACCTTCACCTTCAGCCTGATGGTCGGGCTGTCGGTCGGCGACACGACGCTCGGGACGCTCGTCGCCAACCTCGGCTATGACAAGCTGGTGATGCCGAAGCCGGTGTTCATCGGCGACACGCTTCGGGCCGAATCCGAGGTCGTTGGTCTCAAGGAGTCCAAATCGCGGCCGAATGCGGGTATCGTGACCTTCCTGCACCGCGCGATCAACCAGCGCGATGAAATCGTCTGCCAGTGCGAACGCTCCGCGCTGCTCAAGAAGAAAGCCGCCTGATGCGTCTCCGCTCGCTCCTTTTCGTTCCCGGCGACCGGCCCGAGCGCTTCGCCAAGGCGGCGGCTTCGGGCGCCGACGCGATCATCCTCGACCTTGAGGATTCGGTGTCGCCCGCGAACAAGGAGGCGGCGCGCGCCGCAATCGCCGACTATCTGGCGGGAACACGCGAAGTCGTGACGCTGGTGCGCGTCAATCCGCTCGACGGCCATATGACCGCCGCCGATGTCGCCGCCATCGTCGCCGCGCGACCCGATGCGATCATGCTGCCCAAGGCCGAAGGCGCGCCGAGCATCGCGCAGCTCGACACGATTTTGCGCAGCGAATCGGACCGCGACGCCTCGCTGCCGCCGATCCTGCCGATTGCGACCGAGACCCCCGCCGCGATCTTTACGCTCGGCAGCTATCGCGAAGTGAAGGATCGCCTGCTCGGCCTGACCTGGGGCGCCGAGGATTTGCCCGCCGCGATCGGCGCAACGACCAGCCGCGAAGCCGACGGCAGCTATACCGCGCCCTATGAAGTCGCGCGCGCGATGACCCTGTTCGCGGCGCATGCCGCGGGCGCGGCGGCAATCGACACGGTCTTTCCGGCGATCAAGGACGAAGCGGGACTCGCGGCCTATGCGACACGTGCGCGCCGCGATGGCTTCACCGGCATGATGGCGATCCATCCGTCGCAGGTCGAACCGATCAACGCCGCCTTCACGCCGTCAGCCGATGAAGCCGCGCGTGCGCAGGCAATCGTCGACGCCTTCGCCGCCAATCCCGGCGCGGGCGTTTTGCAGGTCGATGGCAAGATGGTCGACGCCCCGCACCTCAAGCAGGCGAAGCACATCCTGTCGCTGGCGGACTGATCAACTGCAGGCGGGGCCGCGTACCCAGCGCTGGGTTTCATGGCTGCGGAAGCGAACCATGCCCTGACTCGACTGCATGGTGACGACATTGTCGAATTCCATGCTGGTCCGCGTGTAGGTTCCGCGAACGGTGATCTGAAGATTGCCGTTCGGATCGTCACCGGGCGGTTTGCAGTTGAGATAGCCGCTGATCCGCCCGCCATTCATCTTGAACGCTCCGATCGTGCATTTGGCTTCATGGCCGGGATCGAACAGCAGAACGTCGGGTTTCGCCGCCACCTTGGCCGAGATGCAGTCTTCGGGATCGGGGTCGGTTTCCAGCACCTGCTTGAATTGCGCGACGAATTCGGGCGCCATTTCAGGAAAGAGAATCTCGACGACCTCGCGTTTACTCGTCCAGATGCCGGGCTCGATCGGATTATCGGCAACCGCTGCGCCCGGATCACCCGCCGCGGGGGCACGGCTTTGCCACCATATGCCGCCGCCAATCAGGCCGACAAGCGCGACACCCGCCGCAACCATCATCCACAGTCGCTTACGACGCGGCGCAGGCGCGGGCGAGATTTGCCGCGCAGATGCACCGGGTGGCAGCGATGGGGCTGCGCCCGAAGTCATCGCCGCGACGATGCGGTCGACCGCCTGCTCCTCGCCCGCGAACCAGTCGATCCACTGATAATCCTTGAGCCAATAGGCGAGGCCCTGCGCGCGGATATCCTCCAGCCGCACCGGCAGGATCGTCTTGTTGCTGTCCTCGCCCAGCATCAATTCGCGCTTCACATGGCGCGACTGGTCGGATTGCGGGCAAAATAGCAGGACGATCGCATCGGACCGGTCGATCTGGTCAACGATCGACTGATCGAAGGCAGTGCCTGCAGCGATGTCGTCGGGCGCGAGCCAGCCGTCGATTCCGCGCGCGGCGAGCAGGCGCTTGAGCCGCCTTGCAGTCTCAACCTGCGAGCTGTGATGGCTGATGAAAGCGGAAAGCCGCTTCGGAGTGATCGGCGTGGGTCCGGCGTCGGTCATCCCGGCCATCATATGAGCAAGCGCGGCGACCGCAAGTGACTATGCGCACACCCGATTCAGGTGGAGCGCCGCCTGAAAGGGCGATGCCGCCTCATCCAGTCGCGCCCACGGTGCCAGCTCTTTCTGAGGCCGCGTTCGGTCAGGCTTTCGAACATCGCATCGGGGCTGGTCGGGTCGAGCAACTCATTCTCGGCGATGAACTCATCCATCGGCCCCGGCGGGACAAGATCGAGCAATTCGAGCGAGCGCCCCTTTCCGCGCAGCGCCTCGATCGTATCGATCAACGAGCCTGTACGCTTGAAGGTCGCGGCGACCTTCTCTTCCGGCACGTCCAGATGTTCGGCGATCAGCGAGGTGCGCAGCCGCGCGATCTTCGGTTCGGCGCCCATATTCGCGGGCAGCGCCGTATCGATCGTGACATCGCATTCGCTGTCGAGCCCCATCGAGCGGTTGTTCATATTGGCCGAGCCGACGCGGATCATCCGGTCGTCGACGATCGCGGTCTTGGCGTGGACGTAGATCGCCTCGCCCTTTCCGGTCTGCGGATAATAGACCTTCAGCCGGTCGCCATGTTTTGCCTTCGCGATTTCGCGGACCAGCTGCACGCGCGCGGCGTCCATCGCCATCTGCTCGAGCCAGCCATCGGCGGTCTTTGGCATCACCATCACGAATTCGGGCGGGTCGTCCTCGCTCAGGCGCTCGGCGATTGCCGCGGCGATCTTGCCCGAGGTGAAATATTGATTCTCGAAATAGATGAAGCGGTCCGCGGCCGCGATCATG
Source organism: Sphingopyxis sp. YR583 (assembly GCF_900108295.1). Taxonomy (NCBI): domain Bacteria; kingdom Pseudomonadati; phylum Pseudomonadota; class Alphaproteobacteria; order Sphingomonadales; family Sphingopyxidaceae; genus Sphingopyxis; species Sphingopyxis sp. YR583. Next base: position 414,734 of record NZ_FNWK01000002.1, read on the forward strand.
TCGAGATAGAGCTGCTCGATCTCGCGAATCTCCTCATAGCCGTCATATTCCGAACGCGTGCGCGAGATCGCGACATCGACGCCCTCGAAATCGGGCTTCAGATCATCGGGCCAATTCTCGCCCTCGCCCTTCAGGTCTCGTAGCGGCTTTTTGGTTGCGCGCTGCCAGCGCTCGTTCCCGAGCTCGGCCAGCGCGTTGCCCACGGGGCCGGCAAGGATCATCGTGCTGTCGTGCCACGGCATATAGGCCTTGCCGTCGGGCGCGGTGCGGCGGGGATCGCCGTCCTTGTGATCGCGCGTATCCCAGCGGCGCGCGCCGACATCGATGCCGCCGCAGACCGCCAGATGATCGTCGAACACCGCTACCTTCTGATGATGGCTGCACCCGACCGGATGCGCGCTGTCGAGACGAAAGCTGATCGATCGCGTCAGTTTCCAGCGCATGACCATCGACACGATGCGCGGCATCGCGAATTGCTTCAGGCCGCCGAAGTTCCAGCGCAGGATATCGATATCGCGATCGGGCTTTTCATGCGCGAGCCGCAGCAGATAATCGCCGAGCGGTTCGCCCTGGCCATCCTTGCCGGGTTTCAATGCGATGCGAGGATCGAAGTCCCAGCCGATGAGCAGGATGCGCTGCTTCGCGTCGGCCATCAGCCGTTCGAGCAGCGCGAAATAGTCGGCGGCGTCGACGATCATCCGCGCCTTGTCGGCGCGTTCGATCCGCCAGCAATTGCGGCCCTCGACGACAATCGGTTTCAGGTCGCGTTTGCTCATCGCCGCCGACACGCATGGCGGCGGCGATGGTTGCACCCGAACATGTCAGGCCGCGAATTGTTCGGGCGTCAGCGCCATCATCGCCTCGCTGCCCGCCTCGATCTTGCGGCGGAGCGACCCGGCATCGGGAAGGAAGCGCTCACCGAAATAGCGCGCCGTGACGAGCTTGGCATCGAGGAACGCGTTGTTGCCGCGACCTTCCGCCAGCGCCTTCTGCGCCGCTTCGGCCATCTTCAGCCACATCGAACCCAGCGCGACGATCCCCAGGATGTGCATATAGTGATGCGCGCCGGCGCCGACGTTATTCGGGTTCGCCATGCCATTGGCCATGAACCACATCGTCGCGGCCTTGAGTTCGCCGTTCGCCTTTTCGAGGCGCGTCGCGAAATCGGCGAGCGCTTCATTGCCTTTGGCGCGTGCGCATTCCTCGTCGACGATCGCGAAAAAGGCCTGGATCGCACGACCACCGTTCTGCGCGAGCTTGCGGCCGACAAGATCCATCGCCTGCACGCCGTTCGCGCCTTCATAGATCATCGTGATGCGCGCATCGCGAACATACTGGCTCATGCCCTGCTCTTCGATGTAGCCGTGGCCGCCGAAAACCTGTTGCGCGTTGGTCGCGACCTCATAGCCCTTGTCGGTGCCGAAACCCTTGATCACGGGCGTAAGCAGGCCGACGAGGTCGTCGGCGCGCTGGCGCTCCTCTTCCGTCTCGGCGACATGCGCGAGGTCGACCTGCAAGGCGCCCCATACGCACAGAGCACGGAGCCCCTCGACGGTTGCCTTGCCGTCCATCAGCATCCGGCGCACGTCGGGGTGGACGAACAGGGGATCGGCCTTTTCCTGCGGATCCTTGGGACCGGTCAGCGCGCGCCCCTGCCGGCGGTCCTGCGCATATTGCACGGCATTCTGATAGGCGACATCGGCCTGACCGAGCCCCTGAATGCCGACGCCGAGGCGCGCCGCATTCATCATCACGAACATCGCGGCGAGGCCCTTATTCTCCTCGCCGACCATCCAGCCCTTCGCGCCGTCATAATTCATCACGCAGGTCGAATTGGCATGGATGCCCATCTTGTGCTCGATCGACCCGCACGACAGCGTGTTGCGGTCGCCGAGCGACCCGTCTTCGTTCACGATGAACTTGGGCACGATGAACAGCGAGATGCCCTTGACGCTGTCGGGCGCGTCGGGGGTCTTCGCGAGGACGAGGTGGATGATGTTGTCGGTCAGGTCATGCTCGCCCGACGAGATGAAAATCTTGGTGCCGGTGACGGCATAGCTGCCGTCGCCATTCGGCACCGCGCGGGTCCGGATGAGGCCGAGATCGGTGCCGCAATGCGGCTCGGTCAGGTTCATCGTCCCGCCCCATTCGCCCGAAACCATGCGGGGAACATAGGTCGCCTTTTGCTCGTCCGAACCCTTGACGAGGATCGCGGCGGTCGCGCCCTGCGTCAGTCCCGGATACATGGCGAAGGCCTGGTTCGCGGCATTGCGATATTCCTCGACCGGAAAGCCGATGACATGCGGCAAGCCCTGTCCGCCGAATTCCTCCGGCGCGGTGAGCAGGCCCCAGCCGGCTTCGCTATAGGCCTTATACGCTTCCTTGAAGCCCTTCGGCGTGGTCACCGAGCCATCGTCGTGGCGCGTGCAGCCTTCGAGGTCGCCCGACTGATTGATCGGGAATAGCACTTCTTCGCAGAATTTGCCGGCTTCGGTCAGCACCGCCTCGATCATGTCGGGCGTCGCGTTCGCGAAACCCGGCAGGTTCGAATAGCGCTCGATCCCGAGAACGTCGTTGAGGAGGAACAATGTGTCCTGCACGGGGGCGCGATAAACGGGCATGGAAAATCCTTCTGAAAAGCAGGTTCGATGTCAACTTGCCTGGGGAGAGGCAGAGGCTCGGTAGCCGGGGCGGCCTAGCGGCCAGCGTCGACTTTCTTCACCATATCGATGAAGCGTGACAGCTCATCTACAGCGCTGTCAATATCGTCGCGCTGGCGTTGCAGCAGGCCTATACGCTGCTCGCATTTCTCGATCGTTACCTGGCGCTGGGTCTTGCGACCGTCGCCGACGTCGTAAAGGTCGATCATCTCGCGAATATCGGCGAGGCTGAACCCCGTGCGCTTTGCGCGCAGGATCCATGCGAGCCGCGCGCGATCGCGCTTTGAATAGATACGCGACAATCCCTTGCGCGACGGGCTGATCAGCCCTTCGTCTTCATAGAAGCGCAGCGCGCGGGCCGTGACCCCGAACTCGGTCGACAAGTCGGTGATGCTGAATTGTTCGCGCCCCAGATGATCGGGCGTATCGATATGGGCGTGGCCATATTGTTCGGTCATGCCAGTGAAACTAGTTTCCGTTGACGTGAACGTCAAGACCGGCGGCACGGGTCATTTCGGGGCAGATCGGCCCGCACAAGGACGCTGCATATTGCCGTGCCGATCGGCAATCCGCAAGTCTGCCGCATCGTCCGCTGACCAGCTTGCCCGCGGCAGCCGCAAACCCGACAGCGAGGCGCGGTCGGGACAGAGACGCGCGCATTGTTGCGGGAGGCTTCCGGGAAGGCGCAGCTCGTCGTCTTCCTCATGCGCCAGCGCCTCGCAGCCATCGGCGCCGGTAAAGCGCATCCGCCAGCCGTCGCCCTCCCGAACCATCGTCCCGCTTGCGCTGCACGACAGCGTCGCACCGTAGGCGGCGGTGACAGCGAAGCGCCATGACCCCGCCCCGTCGGGAACGACGCACATCGCATCGCGCCCCAGATCGTGGATGCGCTCGAACACCCCGACCGGACTGGCGGCCCCTGCATGCACGACGCCGCGCTGACGCGCCGCGACTTCGAGCGGATTGTTCGCATCGACGCCTTTTGCGTTTTCGGTCGGCTCCGGCCGGTCGCATCCCGCGAGAAGCAGCGGCACGAGAGCCAGTGCGAAGCTAGCCCTGCGCATCATCGTCCAGAAAAGTCAGGCTACCGTCGCTTTCGATGCGACGATAAAAGCAGGAACGGCGCCCGGTGTGGCAGGCTGGCCCCGCTGGTCTGACGCGGAGCAGCAGCGCGTCCTGATCGCAATCGACGCGCATCTCGACCAAGGTTAGACCGTTGCCGGACGTCTCGCCCTTGCGCCACAAGGCTTGCCGCGACCGTGACCAGAAATGCGCCTGCCCCGTCGCCCGGGTCGCCCCGATCGCCTCTTCATTCATATGCGCGACCATGAGCAGAATATGCGTATCGGCGTCGGTGACGATCGCCGTCACCAGCCCGTTTGCGTCGAAACGCGGAGAAAATCGGTCGGTCGTGTCGCGCTGATCATCCATAAATCGCGCTTTAGAGCAGGTTTGGAGGCACTGTCACGCCGTTGTTCGCGCGCCATGTGACAAATGCGTGATTAGGGGGGCGACATTTGCGATTGCCGTCCCTATATGCGCCGCAGTCACTGGCCCCTGCCCCTGGAACGACATGCTGACGACCCACCCTTTTGATGACGACAAGCTCCGCGAGGAGTGCGGCGTATTTGGTATTCATGGCGCGGATAGCGCCGCCGCGGTAGTCGCGCTGGGGCTTCACGCCCTGCAGCACCGCGGACAGGAAGCCGCAGGCATCACCGCCTTCGACGGCAAGGAATTCCACACCCACCGCGCGATGGGCCATGTCGCGGGCAATTTCGACCGCGACGACATCATGCGCCAGCTGCAAGGCGGATCGTCGGTCGGCCATGTCCGCTATGCGACGACGGGCGAAACCTCGCTGCGCAACGTCCAGCCCCTGTTTGCAGACCTGTCCACCGGAGGCTTCGCAGTCTCGCACAACGGTAATATCTCCAACGCGACAGCGCTCAAGAAGGTGCTTGTCCGCCGCGGTTCGATCTTTCAGTCGACCAGCGATACCGAGGTGATCATCCATCTGGTCGCAACTTCGGCCTATCGTTCGCTGCTCGACCGCTTCATCGATGCACTGAAGCAGGTCGAAGGCGCCTATTCGCTGATCTGCCTGACAGCCGAAGGCATGATCGGCTGCCGCGATCCGCTCGGCATTCGCCCGCTCGTCATCGGCAAGCTGGGCGATGCGCATATCCTGGCGTCGGAAACGGTCGCGCTCGACGTCGTCGGCGCCGAATTCGTGCGTTCGGTCGAACCCGGCGAGCTTGTCATCATCCGCGACGGCCAGCTCACCTCGCACCGCCCGTTCGCCGACCAAGCGCCGCGCCCGTGCATCTTTGAATATGTCTATTTCTCGCGCCCCGATTCGATCGTCGACGGGACGAGCGTCTATTCGGTGCGCAAGGCCATCGGTGCCGAGCTTGCGCGTGAGAACCCCGTCGAGGCGGATCTCGTAATCCCGGTCCCCGATTCGGGCACGCCCGCAGCGATCGGTTATGCGCAGGAATCGGGCATTCCATTCGAACTCGGCATCATCCGCTCGCACTATGTCGGGCGCACCTTCATCCAGCCCGGCGACAAGGTTCGCCACCTCGGCGTCAAGCTGAAGCACAACGCCAACCGCGCGCTGATCGCCGGCAAGCGCATCGTGCTGATCGACGATTCGATCGTGCGCGGCACGACGAGCCTGAAGATCGTGCAGATGATGCGCGATGCCGGCGCGACCGAGGTGCATATGCGCATCGCGAGCCCGCCGACGCAGCACAGCTGCTTCTATGGCGTCGATACGCCCGAGCGCGCGAAGCTGCTCGCCGCGCAGATGAGCGTCGGCCAGATGGCGAATTTCATCAACGCCGACAGCCTGTCCTTCATCTCGATCGACGGCCTTTACCGCGCGCTGGGCGAAGCGAACCGCAGCGACGATGCACCAAAATATTGCGACGCCTGCTTCACCGGCGACTATCCGACCACGCTGACCGATTTCGACGAGCATGGGCTGGAAGATCAATTTTCGTTGCTTGCTGAACGGGTTGTCTGACACAATGAATATGGCGTCTAAAGAATTGGCGGGCCAGGTCGCGCTCGTCACCGGGGCAAGCCGCGGCATCGGCGAAGCCATCGCCGAATCGCTTGCCGCGCGCGGCGCGCATGTCGTGATTACCGCACGCACCGCCGGCGGGCTCGAGGAACTCGAAGACCGTATCCACGAAGCCGGCGGCAGCGCGACGATCGCCCCGCTCGACCTGACCGACGGCGACAGCATCGCCCGCCTTGCCAGCGCAATCGCCGAACGCTGGCAACAACTCGACATGCTTGTGCTCAACGCCGCGATGCTCGGCACGCTGACCCCCGTTGCAGCGATCGACGGCAAGGAATTCAACAAGACGCTGACGCTCAACCTGATCGCGCAGCAAGCGCTGATCGCCAATTTCGACCCGCTGCTGCGTCGCGCGGCCAGCGGCCGACTGATCGCGCTGACGAGCAGCGTCGCACGCGAGCCGCGCGCCTATTGGGGCGCCTACGCGGCGTCGAAGGCGGCACTTGAGGTGCTGGTGTCGAGTTATGGCGCGGAAATGCGCAATATCTCGACCGTGCGCACCGCGATCCTCGACCCCGGCGGCACCCGCACACAGATGCGCGCGCGCGCCTATCCCGGCGAAGATCCGCAGAGCATCAAGGACCCGGCGGCCGTCGGCGATTATGTTGCAAAGCTGATGATCGAGGGTTTCGACAGCACCGCTTTCCACGCGCTGCCCAAGGTCATGGAAAAAGCTTAACGCCATCTTCGTTTTCCTGCGCTAAGACACGCGCATAAAAGGATTTGCGAGGGCGCGGGAATGACCAGGAATATTTTGCGATCGGCGATTGCCGCCGTCGTCGGCATTATTGTCGCGTTCGGGCTGATCTGGCTGGCCCAATATGCCGGCAGCGAGATTTCTCCCTCCGAATATGATGCTGCAACGGGTGAAATACTCATCCCGATCGGCTCGACCATCGCCCTTGTCGTCGGCTGGTTTCTGGCCACATTCGCGGGTAGCTGGCTTGCGATACGTATTTCCGCCGGAACCGGCGCGGGATGGGTCGTCGCCGGCGCCGTGATCGGCGCCGCGCTTTATACTGCCGTCGATTTCGCGGACACCTGGTGGATCATGGCGCTAGGCGTCGCCGTTCCGCTCGTCGCGGTCTGGCTGGCGCAGCGCGCGACGAGCATCATCACGGAATAGCGCGTCGCCCCCGCGAACGGAGGCGACGATGATGTCCTATCTGGCTTCCTTGTCGACCGCCGCCTGCACGCTCTTGTAAAAGGCCTCGCGCGCCGCGCCGACACCCTCGGGATCGGTGGCTGTCGGCCAGTTGCCGTTCGACGCGATGACGAGCTTGCGCTTCGGATCGATGAAAATCCCCTGCCCGAAGATGCCCTGCGCGGCAAAGCTGCCGTCGTCGTTCGTCCACCATTGATAGCCATAGCCGCGGCCCGGCAGGTCGATACCCGTCTGCTTCGTCGTCGCCGCCGGAATCCAGTCGTCGGGCAGCACCTTCTGCCCCCCCGCGATGCCGCCGTTCAGGATAAACTGGCCAAAGCGAGCATAATCCTTGAGGCTCGCCGACATGCAGCAACCGCTGATTTCATGCCCCGTCGCGCCGAGCATCCACACCGCATCCTGCTCCATCCCGAACGGTTTCCAGACCTTTTCGGAGAGATATTGCGACAGCGTCTTGCCCGTCGCGCTAGACACAAGCACGCCGATCAGATTGGTCTCGCCGGTCTTGTACACCCACTTCGACCCCGCAGGCGCTTCGCGGGGCAAGGTCTTCATATAGCTGACGGTTATGTCCTCGCCCTCGACGGGCTTCTGCAAGTTGAACAAGGCAACGTCGGATTTGGGATCGGTATAATCCTCGTTCCATTTGACGCCCGAGGTCATGGTGAGCAGTTGCTTCACCGATACATCGTCATACGCCGACCCCTTGAGACCGGGGATATAGACGGTGACCTTGTCGTCGAGGCTCTTGATATAGCCGTCCTTCACCGCGGCGCCGACGAGCGTCGAGGTAAAGCTTTTGGCGACCGAAAAACTGGTCCAGCGACCCGCCGCGCCATAACCGAGCGCATATTTCTCGAGCCGGATCTTGCCGTCCTGCACGATGATCAGGCCGGCATTGCGCTGCTTCGCCATATAGGCGTCGACGTCGGCGCCGAGGTCGATCGGCTTGCCCTCGGGCAACGGATAGACCGGCCCGCCCGCCTTGACCGTATTGACCACAACCTTGGGAACCGTCTCCATCGTGCGGAATGCGGCGTCGCGTTGATCCTGGGTCCAGAACAGCACATTCAGATCCTTTGGCAGTTTGTCGGTTTTCTCGGGTGCCGCGGGCGCACTGCACCCCGCCGCCGCAGTGCAAAGCAGCACCGCCGCCAAAAATCTTCGCATGATGGTTCCTCTCCCGTTTTCAGGCTGTCTTTTCGAGCGTGACCTGCGCGACGTCGATACCGCCGCCGCGAAAGCCCCCCTCACAATATTGCAGATAGTAACGCCACAACCGCACGAAGCGCGCGTCGAACCCCGGCGGAAGCTGGTCCGCCGCGACCGCGGCGTCAAAGCGCTCGCGCCATTGGCGCAGCGTCTCGGCATAATCGCCGCCGAACCGCCGCACGTCGCGCCAGGCAAGGCCGCGTGCTTCGGCAAGCGCGCGAAAGCGGCTCTCCGAAATCAGACAGCCGCCCGGAAAAATATAGGCCTGGATGAAATCGCTGCTCGCAGCATAGCGCTCGAACAGCGCATCGTTGATCAATATATATTGGATCGCCGCCTTGCCCCCGGGACGCAGCAGCCGCGCGACGGTATCGAGATAGGCGGGCCAATAGGCCTCCCCCACCGCTTCGACCATCTCGACGCTGGCGATCGCGTCATAGGGGCCCTGCGTGTCGCGATAATCGCAGATTTCGATACGCGAGCGATCCGACAGGTCGACCGTAGCAAGCCGCGCATCGGCGATTTCAGCCTGCGCCGGTGAGAGGGTGATGCCGGTATAAAGGACGTCGTGGCGGTCGACCGCCCGTTCGGCGAGCGCGCCCCAGCCGCAACCGATTTCGAGCAGGCGGCTCCCCGAACGCAGATCGAGCCGGTCGAGGATCGCATCAACCTTCGCCGCCTGCGCCGCTTCCAGCGATTGACCGGGATCGGTGAACAGCGCGCTCGAATAGTTCATGCTCGGGTCGAGCCACAAGCGATAGAAATCATTGCCCAAATCATAGTGCGCGTGGATGTTCCGCTTCGCACCTCGCCGGTCGTTGCGATGCAGCGCGTGGATAGCCTTGTTGAGCCAGCGCGAGGGCCCATGCGCGCGCGCGACATTGCCCAGTGTTTCGCCGTTGCGCATGAACAGGTCGAACAGCGGCACCGGATCGGGCGACGACCATTCACCGGCTTCCCACGCACGATACCAGCCCACCGATCCCGACAAAGCCAGTCGCGCCAGCGCCGTCCAGCTTTGCAGGTGGACGACCGCAGTCGGCCCCTTTCCGCGCCCACCGAGCAGGCGCACGCTCCCATCGGGCAGATGCCCCTCGATCGTTCCAAGTGCGAGCCCCGCGTCGATGCGGTCGAGCATCCGGTGAAAGAGGCCCGCCGGGGCCAGCGCGATCAGCCGCGCCATGGCGCCGCCCGAGCGATAGGCACGGTCGGCGCGGAGCAATTCCTTGCCACGGCGCGGGCTGACATGCGTGTTCATTAGCTCCTTCCTGCCTCAAACGCATCGCGCTGACAATCGGTTGAAACGTGCAACGCCATGACGTCACACGAGCGGGTCATTCGGGGTGGCTTGCGGTGTCCGGCGCGGTAAGCCGAACCTGAAACCTGTCCTGCGCGAGTGGATGCATGAAACGCTGGTCGCGAAGCAGGATCGCGTCCCCGTCCTCTTGCGCCACAGGCATGCGCGACCAGAAGAGGAAGGCGCGCGCCGCCGGGTCGGCTTTCACCCAGATCGCGAGGCGCGGATCGTCCAAACCGGTGGGCGTGCCGGTCAGGTCGACCTGGCCGCCAACCCCGGGAACGAAGCTCGCGGTGCCGTAACGATCAGCCGTTCGCCAGAAGATGTCGCGCTTCCAGAAGGCCAGCGGCGGCGGGCTCGCGACGACGAGCGCGTTCTTCGTGCCGGTTGATTCGAGTGCGCTCGATACCATGCGCTCGGCAGCGCCGGTGATGAGGCCGTTGGCGAAGATATAAGCTGAGACGGCCGTGAAACCGATCCATGCCGGGCGCTGCCAGTTCGGCCTGCCCCGCCGCTCACCGCGGAGCGACAGCCAGACCGATACGCCGAGCGCGATCCATATCCACAGATCGATGATGAAGATGCTGTCGCCGTAGAACCAACGGTGGCTGAACGGCTCGAGGAGGCGAATGCCGTAGTTGTTGAGCCAGTCGAGCGCCGGATGGCTGAGGCAGCCGATATATGCGAGTGCGAGCAACCAACCCTTGTCGATCGGCAACCGCCCCGCCGGTCGCTTGCGACGTCGATCCTGCCAGCGATCGAACGCGATCATCAGCGCCCATAATATGACCGGCAGGAGCAACAGTGCGATCGGCCCGTGCGTGATCCCGCGCCGCATCGACAGCGATTCGATCCCGTAGATCGCACAGGTCGCATCAATATCGGGCAGGTTCGCCGCGATGATCAGTGTCGGCATGGCGAGGCCGGTTTTGCGCTTGAGCCCCATCTGGCCCAGCACCGCACCGACGAGGCTGTGCGTCAGATTATCCATGACGGCGGAAGATCAGAGCTCGGGCCCGCTTTCGGTCACTGTCCAGGTCTGCCCCTTCTTGAGCAGGCTCTGAAGATCGGCCGTCTTGCCTTCGGCCGCCGCCTTGTTCTGGCGCACGACATCGGCTTCGAAGGTCGGACGCGGATCGTCGTAGAGAACACCGAGCGCCATCGGGAATTCGCCAAAGCGCATTTCGACGAGCATGTGCGCGACGCTGCGGTTGGTGACATCGTGAACGATCACGCCCGCGGCCTGCCAATCGCCGTCGACGACATCGACAGTCTTGAGATGCAACGCATCCGCATCTAGCGCGATACCCTTGGTACCCTTGGCATAGAGCATCGGCTCGCCCTGCTTCAGCCAGAGCTGGCGATCCTCGGCCCCCTTCGGGGCTGCAAAATCCTCGAACACGTCTTTGTTGTAGACGATACAGTTCTGGAAAATCTCGATAAAGGCCGCACCCTTGTGAGCATGCGCGGCCTTCAGCACGTTGGGCAGTTCCTTCGACACGTCGAAGCCGCGGGCGACGAAGCGCGCGCCCGCACCGAGCGCGAAGGCCGCGGGTTGCGCCGGGCGATCGACCGAACCATAAGGGGTCGACGGGCTGGTCGTACCGACGCGGCTCGTGGGCGAATATTGCCCCTTGGTCAGACCATAAATCTCGTTGTTGAACAGCATGATCTGGCAATCGAGATTGCGGCGGATCAGGTGCATCGTGTGATTGCCGCCGATCGACAGGCCATCGCCGTCGCCGGTGACGATCCACACGTCGAGGTTCGGATTGGCGAGTTTCAAGCCCGTCGCGAACGCCGGCGCGCGGCCGTGGATCGTGTGGAAGCCGTAGGTTTCCATATAATAAGGAAAGCGCGACGAGCAGCCGATGCCACTGATGAACACGGTGTTCTCGGGCGCGGTACCGATTTCGGGCATCGTGCGCTGCACCGCCTTCAGGATCGCGTAATCGCCGCAGCCGGGGCACCAACGGACTTCCTGATCGGTTTCCCAATCCTTGAGCGTCGTGGTGCGCGCGATGGTGGTCATCTCGTTCATATCAAAGGGCTCCGTCGATCGCGGCTTCGATTTCGGCGATGGTAAAGGGCTGGCCCGACACCTTGTTTACGGGCTTCGCGTCGACCAGATACTGGTCGCGCAACACCGTCTTCAATTGGCCGGTGTTCATTTCGGGCACGATCACCCTGTCAAAGCTCTTGAGAAGTTCGCCGAGATTGGCGGGCAGCGGCCAGATGTGGCGGATATGGACATGGCTGACATCAAGCCCCTCGGCGCGCTTGCGGCGCACCGCCTGATGGATCGGGCCAAAGGTCGAACCCCAGCCGACGACCGCGAGCTTGCCGCCCTCGGCACCCAGTTCGACGATCTGGTCGGGAACCTTGATGCCGTCGATCTTGTCTTTGCGGATGTCGGTCATCGCCTGATGGTTGCCCGGCGCATAATTGATGTGCCCGGTGTCCAGTTCCTTCTCGATCCCGCCGATGCGGTGAAGCAGGCCGGGCGTACCCGGCTTGACCCATGGGCGCTTGAGATTCTCGTCGCGGCCATAGGGCTTGAACCCGTCCTCTGGCACCGTTTCGAGGAACTGCACCGGAAACGCCTCATAGGTTGTGAGGTCGGGGACGTGCCAAGGCTCAGCGGCATTGGCGATATAACCGTCCGTCAGCAGCATCACCGGCGTCATATATTGCACCGCGATGCGGCACGCCTCGATCGCGCATTCGAAAGCATCGCCGGGCGAGCGCGCCGCGATCACCGGCATCGGCGCATCGCCGTTGCGCCCATAAACCGCCTGATACAGGTCCGACTGTTCGGTCTTGGTCGGGAGGCCGGTCGAAGGGCCGCCGCGCTGCGAGTTGACGATGACAAGCGGCAACTCGGTCATGATCGCCAGCCCCATCGCCTCGCCCTTCAGCGCGATACCGGGGCCCGACGAGCTGGTGACGCCGAGCGAGCCCGCATAGCTCGCACCGATCGCCGAACAGATCGCCGCGATTTCGTCCTCGGCCTGGAAGGTCGTGACGTCATATTCCTTGAGCCGCGACAGGTGATGCAGGATCGCCGATGCGGGCGTGATCGGATAACCGCCGAAGAACATCGGCAGCTTGGCAAGCTGCGCACCCGCGACGAGGCCGAGCGCGATGCCCTCCGCGCCGGTCAGCGTGCGGTAGAGGCCAGGTGCCGCCGGAGCGGGGTCGACATGATGCTGCTTCAGCGGGCCGGCAAGCTCCGCGGTCTCGCCATAGGCGTGACCCGCGTTGAGCGCGGCGACGTTGGCGGCGGCAAGATCGGGCGCCTTGGCGAACTTGGCGTTCAGCCAGTCGACCAGCGGCTGGCGGTCGCGATCGAACATCCAGAGCGCAAGCCCCAGCGTCCACATATTCTTGCAGCGCAAGGCTTCCTTGTTGCCGAGGCCGAAGGGCTTCACGGCATCCATCGTCAGCTGGCTGATGTTGAGCTTGAGCAGCTGCCATTTCGCAAGGCTGCCATCATCGAGTGGGTTCGCATCATATTTCGCCTTGGCGAGGTTGCGATCGTTGAACTCGCCCTCGTCGGCGATGATGAGCCCGCCCTGTTTGAGTTGCGGGACATTGGTCTTGAGCGCCGCGGGGTTCATCGCGACGAGCACGTCGGGCGCATCGCCCGCGGTGTCGATCGCGGAAGATCCGAAATTGATCTGGAATGCGGAGACCCCGAACAACGTCCCTTGCGGCGCGCGGATTTCGGCAGGAAAATCGGGGAAGGTCGCAAAGTCGTTGCCCGCGAGCGCCGACGACAGGGTAAATTGCCCGCCGGTCAGCTGCATCCCGTCGCCGCTATCGCCGGCAAATCGAACCACCACTGCATCCGAAAGGGGAGACTGCCGCTTGTCGGCCTGGTCCTCTACCGCTGTCGCCATTTATATTCTGCCTCAATTTTGCGAACCTGTAACGGAGGCCTAGGCCCCTGTGCGCCAAGCCGCAATTGAGAAAAAATTGTGCGCCGCAAAGGGCGAAGCGCAGGTCGGTTTCATTTCGGGATTGAATTTGCCCCGCCGATCCCGAATAGCATGACGAAAATAGCGATCAGGGAGAGAGTATATGACAGACGGAACCGCCCATTTTACGCGCCCCGATGTGGCCGCGTTTCTCGCCTTCCTGAACGCGCAGGAAGGCCCGAAGATGGAAGAAATGCCGCCCGAGGGTGCGCGCGAAATGTTCCGCGTCATGGGACAACTCGCCGATGTGCCGCGCGGCGACATCGCCAAAGTGGAGGACCGGACGATTCCCGGCCCCGCGGGCGACATCGCCATCCGCATCTATGACAACCGCCCCGACCGCGAGGCCGGTCCGGTCATGGTCTTTTATCACGGCGGTGGCTGGGTGATCGGCGATCTCGACACGCACGATCCCTATTGCGCCGAGGCGGCGCGCCTACTCGACATGCCGGTGATCGCGATCGACTATCGCCTCGCGCCCGAGCACCCCTTCCCTGCCGCGCCGCTCGATTGCGAGGCCGCGACACGCTGGGTCGCAGACAATATTCCCTGCACCGGGCTGGTCCTTTCGGGCGAAAGCGCCGGCGGCAATCTGACGATCGTCACGGCGCTCGCACTGCGCGACAAGCCCGCTTCGAAGCCGGTCGTCGCGATCCATCCCATCTATCCCGCGGTCACGACGCACAATGACTGGCAGAGCTATCGCGATTTCGGCGAAGGCCATCTGCTGACCGAGGGCAGCATGACATGGTTCGGCAATCATTATGCGGCGGACCCGGCAGACTATCGTGCCTCGCCGCTCGATTTCCCGGCTGAGGGCCTGCCGCCGACATTGTTGATCACCGCCGGACTCGACCCCCTCCGCGACCAGGGCCGCGCTTATGCCGCCAAGCTGGTCGAAGCGGGCGTTCCGACCACCTATCGCGAGGCAGCGGGCACGATCCACGGCTATATCAACCTGTCGCAGGGCATTCCGAGCGCGAAAGAGGATATTCGCGGGGCATTGACCGTATTGAAAGCGATCGTCGCCGAAGCTACCGGGGCGGCATGATCGACCATAGCTCTCTCCCTTATCGCCCGTGCGCGGGTGTCATGCTCGCCAATCGGGACGGCCGCGTCTTCGTCGGCCAGCGGCTTGATACGACAAGCGAAGCCTGGCAGATGCCGCAAGGTGGGATCGACGAGGGCGAGAGCGCCGAGGAAGCGGCGATCCGCGAACTCGGCGAGGAAACGGGCGTCCATGGCGGGCTGGTCGAAATCATCGCGCGCAGCCGTGAGGAATATTTCTACGACCTTCCCGACCAACTGATCGGCAAGATGTGGGGCGGAAGATATCGCGGCCAGCGCCAGCACTGGTTCTTGATGCGCTTCATGGGCGACGACAGCGACGTGAACATCCACACGAAGCATCAGGAATTTCGCGCCTGGAAGTGGGCCGAACTGAACGAGATCGAGAAATTGATCGTCCCGTTCAAGCGTGCGCTTTACCGCGGACTGGTCGAGGAATTCGGTCCGCTCGTCTGATCCCTGAGCGCCAGTGCGCTGCGGAAGACATTGGCGAACATCTCCGCGGTCAGCCGCCCTGTGTTCGTATTGTAGCGCGAGCAATGATAGCTATCGACCAAATGCCGTCCGCCCGGCAACGCATGGACCGCGCCATGCGCGAAAGGATGTGCGGCAAGCCGTTCGCCGGAAGCCCGTAAGGCCGCGTCATGCGCGACCCGCCCGAGCGCGATGATCACGCGGACTGCGGGCAAAGCCTCCATCTGCTTTTCGAAATAGGGCCGACAATTCGCGATTTCGACGGGGGTCGGCTTATTCTGTGGCGGCAGGCATTTGACGCTGTTGACGATGATCGCGCCGTCGAGCGTCAGCCCGTCGTCGATCCGTGCGTCGTAATGCCCCTTGCTCAGCCCGAATTCGGCCAACGTCGCGAACAGCAGATCTCCCGCATAATCGCCCGTGAACGGCCGCCCCGTCCGGTTCGCACCATGCTTGCCGGGCGCGAGCCCCGCAAACCCCAGCCAGGCATCGGGGTCGCCGAAGGCATGAACCGGCGCATTCCACCAGTCAGGATGTTCGGCCCTGCATTCGCGCCGCAATGCGACGAGCCGCGGGCAGCGCGGGCAATCGCGCGGCGGCTCGGTACCGGGCAATGGGCTGTCAATCTCCACGCATCTGCGATAGGCGCACGAATATGAGCAACGCAATGCCGCTCCCTCTCTATGCCATCGGCCTCGGATCGAACCGGCGCCATGTCCGCTTCGGCGACCCGCGCGCGGTGCTGCTGGCCGCGCTCGCCGCATTGGAAAGCGACGATATCGAAGCGGTCGACGCCAGTCCGATCATCGCCAGCGATCCGATCGGCCCGTCGCGTCGCCGCTATGCCAATGCGGTCGCACTCGTCGCCTCTCCGCTCAGCCCGCCCGAAATGCTCGAACGATTGCAGGACATCGAAGCGAGCTTCGGCCGCCGCACCGGTCAGCGCTGGAGCGCACGGACGCTCGATCTCGACATATTGCTCTGGTCGGGCGGCGTCTGGGCAGACGGCGCGCTCACCATCCCCCACCCCGCGATCGAACAGCGCGCCTTCGTCCTCGGCCCGCTGCGCGCAATCGTTCCCGAATGGCAGCACCCGTTGCACGGGCGCAGCGTCCGGCAGCTCGCGGCGCGCCTTTCGCGTCCAAAGCCGGTTGACCGGACCGCATCGGCGCACTAGGGCGACGGCTCACTTCGCAAGCTCGCTTCGGCGGCTCCGCGATGGGCCCTTAGCTCAGTCGGTAGAGCAACTGACTTTTAATCAGTAGGTCGCTGGTTCGAACCCAGCAGGGCTCACCATCCAAATCTTTCAAACTGCCACTCTGAATTGGCCGAGAGACCGATTGGGAAGGATGAGAGATTACCTGTGCCCCCAGGCAATCAGCAATCGCATCAGAATATGCAGGTGGACTCCCTCGGCGCTGTCGTCGTGCGGGCAACGCCGCGGGACTATTCTTGGGCGGCTTTGCGAGCTCGACCGTCAGGGGACCGACCGACCGGCGGGCGCGTGGGCGTCGCGTTCGGCTTTTAAGATACATCGCGTCGATCGCCGGACGTCGACAACGGCCGGCGACCCGACCCCGCTCGTCACTGGATACAGACTAGTTCTGAGAAGCACCCGAGGGCGATAATTCCCATTTTCCTGACAAGTCATTGAATATGGGAATTTTGCAAGGTGGCGGAGACGGAGGGATTCGAACCCTCGGTACCGGATTTACCAGTACGACGGTTTAGCAAACCGTTGGTTTCAGCCACTCACCCACGTCTCCGCATGGTCTGCCGCGCTAACGACAGGTTTGGCCTAGGCGGGTCGCTATAGCCATGCGTCTCGCACCCCGCAACGGCAAAGATTGTGCATTTCTATGTGGATTACCGACATTTCGTCGTCCGAATGATTCGGTCTGGCTTAAAATCGACTCAGGTCATCGCCGGTTCATTTGCCGGAGCGTCAAAGCGAGTCATGATTAACGAAGATTTCGGCGCCGCGGTGCCGTCCGATTTTTGGGGGTCCAATATGCGAAAAACGTTCACCAGCCTTGCTCTCGCAGCAATGGCATCGATCGGCCTTGTGCTGTCGCCGCTTCCGGCTTCGGCGCAGATGCGCGAAATCGATCCGAACAGCACCGTGATCGATTCGGATATCGACAATCCCGCTCCGCCACCGATGTCGAGCGATTCGACCGCCGGCACGTCATATGACAGCGATCTGGCGACAGGCGATCAGCAGACCAGCGAGACACCGCCTTATGACGGGACGGCAACGAACGGCGACGTCTCGGCGACGACAGTCGAGGCGGCTCCCGGGTCGACATACAAGAAGGACGACCTGATCGGGGCCGCCGAGGGCGTGTTCGGCAAGGGCGCGCAGGGCCTGGCCGGACTGATCGAGGATATTCTCAAGAAGCAGGGCGAGCCCAACGCCTATATCGTCGGCCGCGAAGCCGGCGGTGCGCTGGTGCTCGGCGTGCGCTACGGTTCGGGAACGCTGCATCACAAGATCGAGGGCGAGCTGCCCGCTTACTGGACCGGCCCGTCGATCGGCTTCGACGCGGGCGCCAATGCCGGCAACACGTTCGTTCTCGTCTATAATCTCTTCGACAGCGACGACCTTTACAAGCGCTACCCTGCAGGCGAAGGCGCGGCGTATCTCGTCGGCGGCTTCAATGCGAGCTATCTGCGCCGCGGCGACGTCGTGCTGATCCCGATCCGTGTCGGTGTCGGCGCCCGGCTTGGCGTCAACGCCGGCTATATGAAGTTCCGCAAGAAGCAGAACTGGGTGCCCTTTTAAGACCAGCCCGTTTGCCACGGGGGCGATAGCCCGCGCTTCGGCGCGGGCTTTTTCTTTGCGCGAATGATATCCTGCCAGCGCAGCTTCATTTGGAGATCGAAGACATGACATCGCGTCCTGCTGGCCCGCATTATTCGCCTTTCACGATCGGCGGAGGGCTCATCTTCGTGTCGGGTCAACTGCCCCTGCTGCCGGGCCGCGATACATCGCTGGCGGCCGCGCCCTTCAAGGAGCAGGTCGAGCAGACGCTCCGAAATCTCGAATCGGTGCTTCGCGATGCGGGCGCAGACGTGACGCGCGTGATCAAGACGACGGTCTATCTCAGCGACATATCCGACTGGGATGAGCTGGACGGCGTGTATGGCGCGTTTTTCGGCGCAACGCGGCCTTCGCGAAGCGTCGTCCCCACCGGGCCGCTCCATTTCGGATTTCGTATCGAAATCGAGGCCGTTGCGCTCGCGGCGAGCGACGCAGACTTAGTCGCCGTCGAAGGCGATCAGCGTTTCGCAGGTCAGGCCGGCAGCCTCTAGTCGTTTCGATCCGCCCAGATCGGGCAGGTCGATCACGAAAAGCGCCGCGGCCACGTTGGCGCCGACGCTTTGCATCAATGCAGCGGTCGCGATGATCGTGCCGCCGGTCGCGAGCAGATCGTCGACGAGCACGACCCGGTGCCCCGGCAGCACCGCCCCTTCGTGCAGTTCGAGGCGGTCGACGCCATATTCTAGTTCATAGTCGACGCCGATGGTGACGCCGGGCAGCTTGCCCGCCTTGCGCACCGGGACGACGCCCAGCCCCATCGCGGTGGCCATAGCGGCACCGAACAGAAAACCCCGCGCCTCGACCGCGACGATGAAATCGGGCCGGTGCACGGCGGCAAGCGCGCTCAGGCGGCGAACGCTTTCGGCAAAACCGGCGGCGTCGCCGATCAGCGTGGTGATATCGCGAAACTGGATGCCCGGCTTCGGAAAGTCCGGGATGGTGCGGACGAGCGACGCGAGGTCGAGGTCCGGCTGAGGCGGGAGGGCGATCATCGAGCTGGTCGCCCTCCCCTATGCGCTCAATGCTTCTTGTCGGCCCAGATGTTCCGGTACGACAGGTACGTCAGTACGGTGAAGATCAGCAGGAAGAAGAACACTGCATAACCCACCTGGATACGCTTGATCAGCTTGGGCTCGGCGGTCCAGACGAGGAATGCCGTGACGTCCTTCGACATCTGATCGACCGTCGCCTTGGTGCCGTCGGCATAGGTCACCTGATTGGGTGCCAGCGGCGGAGCCATCGCGAGGTTGAGATTCGCGAAATAGGGGTTGTAGTGCAGCCCCGTGCCCGGCTTCAGTTCGGCAGGCAGGTTCGCTGGCGGATTCTGGAACCCGGTCAGCAGCGAATAGATATAATCCTTGCCGCCTTCACGCGCCTTGGTGATCAGCGAAAGGTCGGGCGGCAGCGCGTTGTTGTTCGCGGCGCGCGCGGCGACTTCGTTCGCATAGGGCGACGGGAAATAATCCGACGGCAGGCCATCGCGCGTCGCCGGTTCACCCGTGTCGGGGTTGATCGACGGAACCTGGAAGCCCTTGGCGAAGGTCTTGATCTGGCCTTCGGTGTAGCCGAGGTCCGCAATGTCGCGGAAGGCGACAAGGTGCAGGCTGTGGCAAGCCGAGCAGACCTCCTTGTACACCTGCATGCCGCGCTGCAGTTGGGCCTTGTCCCAATGCGGCAGCACGATGCCATCGCTGGCGAGCTTCAGGTGACGCGGATGTTTGTGAAACGAGTGAGCGACATTCTCTTCATTGCTGAGCGGCGTCGTGAAAATCGCGAGCACCAGCGCGGTAATGAAACCGAGGCCGACGAGAAATCCGAGCGGACGAACCATGGCTGTATCAGCTCCTATTAAAGTCCGGCGCTCAGGCCGTTGCCGAAGCCGACGAGGTGTCGGTGGCGTGTTTGGCGAGGACCGCTTCGGTGATCGAATTCGGCATCGGAAGCGGGCGTTCGATCCGCGACACGATCGGCAGGATCACCAGGAAGTGGGCGAAGTAATAGATCGCGCCCAGCTGGCTGAGGATCACCCACGGCTGTTCCGCCGGCTGCATACCGCACCAGCCGAGAAGCAGGACGTCGGCAACGAGGATCCAGAAGAAGATCCGGTACAGCGGACGATAGTTCGACGACTTGATCGGCGAGCTGTCGAGCCAGGGCAGGAAGAACAGCAGCGCGATCGAGCCGAACATCGCGATGACGCCCCACAGCTTCGCGTCGATCCACAGGAAGTTGAAGGTGAAGGCCTTCAGGATCGCGTAGAAGGGCAGGAAGTACCATTCGGGAACGATGTGAGCCGGGGTCGAAAGCGAGTTCGCCGGGATATAGTTGTCGGCGTGACCCAGTGCGTTCGGGCTGAAGAAGGTCAGTGCGACGAAAATCAGCAGGAACACGCCGACGCCGAAACCGTCCTTCGCGGTGTAATAGGGGTGGAACGGGACGGTGTCCTGTTCGTCCTTCACCTCGATACCGGTCGGGTTCGACGAACCCGGGATGTGCAGCGCCCAGATGTGCAGGATGATGACACCCAAGATCACGAACGGCAGCAGATAGTGCAGCGAGAAGAAGCGGTTGAGCGTGGCGTTGTCGGGGACGAAGCCGCCGAGCAGCCATTCGCGCACCGGCTCGCCGACGATCGGTATCGCCGAGAAGAAGCCGGTGATCACCTGCGCGCCCCAGAAGCTCATCTGGCCCCAGGGAAGCACATAACCCATGAAGGCGGTCGCCATCATCAGGAGGAAGATCACGACGCCGAGCAGCCACACCATTTCGCGCGGCGCCTTGTACGAACCGTAATAAAGGCCCCGGAAAATGTGCAGATAGACGACGATGAAGAACATGCTCGCGCCGTTCATATGCGCATAGCGGATGAACCAGCCGGCATTCACGTCGCGCATGATATGCTCGACCGAATTGAACGCGACGCTGGCGTTCGCGGCATAGTGCATCGCCAGAACGATGCCGGTGATGATCTGGATCATCAATGCGGCGCCGGCGAGGACGCCGAAGTTCCAGAAATAGTTGAGGTTGCGCGGGACCGGATAGCCGGGGCCCGTAGCATTATAGACGAGACGCGGGATGGGCAGCTTCTCGTCCATCCACTTCATCAGCGGATGCGTCGGTTCATAGGGTTTGGCCCAGGGAAAGCTCATCTTATCTCGCTCCTCAGCCGATCGTCACGACGGTGTCGCTGGTGAATTCATAGGGCGGCACAACCAGATTCTTGGGTGCCGGGCCCTTACGGATGCGCGCCGCGGTGTCGTAGTGCGAACCATGGCACGGGCAGAAATAACCGCCGAAATCGCCCTTGTTCTCGCCCTCGGCGGCACCGAGCGGGACGCAGCCGAGGTGGGTGCAGACGCCGAGCGTGATCAGCCAGTTTTCCTTGCCGGGCTTGGTGCGCTGGTCGATCGTTTCGGGATCGCGCAGATCGCCCATCGGCACGGCCTTGGCTTCCGCGATTTCCTTGGCAACGAGGTTGCGCACGAACACCGGCTGCTTGCGCCAGCTCGTCTTGATCGCCTGACCCGGCTGGATCGCCGAAATGTCGATTTCGGTCGTCGACAGCGCGAGCACGTCGGCCGACGGGTTCATCTGGTTGAGCAGCGGCAGCACCACGGCCACCGCACCGACACCAGCGAAACTCACCGCCGCAATATTGATGAAATCCCGGCGGCGTACGCCATCCTCGATACCGGCGTTGAGTTCAGATTCACTGGCCATTCGACTGCCCTTGTATGGGTGAACTAACAAAAGTTCTCGAAGTTATGGCCGTCCCTGTTGCACGCGCACGAAAGCGCACAACCCGGCGGCCCCTCCGGGAATTGCGGGCCTGATAGCCGCACTGTCCGGGCTTGCCAACAGGCAATTTCGGCTTCCTTTGCAGTACCAAGCCATAACGCCAAGCCCCCTCGATTCATCGTGGTGGCGCCGCTATGGGCTGTATATGGAAATTGCCCTGTTTCAGCCGGATATCGCGGGCAATGTCGGCACGACATTGCGCACCGCAGCCTGTTTCGGCGCGCCGGCACATATCATCGAACCATGCGGTTTTCCGTTCTCCGATGGCGCGCTGAAGCGCGCCGGGATGGACTATTCGGTCCGGGCGAACGTCCGTCGGCACGCTGATTGGGCCGGCTTTTACCAATGGAGCGTGGACGCGCAGCGGCGGCTGGTGCTGTTGACGACGGCAGGCGCGACGCCCCTGCCCGCCTTTACATTCGAGCCGGACGACATCCTGCTGCTTGGCGCCGAATCTTCGGGCGTCCCGTCTTATGTCCATGACGCGGTCGCGGCGCGGGTCGCGATTCCGATGCAGGCGGGCTTTCGCTCCTTGAATGTCGCGGTCGCGGCTGGCATCGCGCTCGCCGAAGCGCTCAGGCAAACGAAAGGCTTTCCCGCATGATCTCGCTCGATCCGCAGCAACAGACGGCCCGTGGCTGGTTCGAATCGCTCCGCGACCGCATCTGCGCGGAATTCGAGAAGATCGAAGCCGAAGCGGGCAGCGATGCGCGCTTCGGCTATACGCCCTGGGACCGCGAGGCCGATGGCATCGAACCGGGTGAAGGCGGCGGCGGCGTGCGCGGCGTGATGACGGGCAAGGTCTTCGAAAAGGTCGGCGTCAACGTCTCGACCGTCGCCGGGCAGTTCGCCCCCGATTTTGCCGCGTCGATCCATGGCGCGGGCGACGACCCTAGTTTCTTTGCCACGGGAATCAGCCTCGTCGCGCATATGGCGAACCCGCATGTTCCTGCGGTCCATATGAACACGCGCTTCCTCGCGACGACGAAGCGCTGGTTCGGCGGCGGCGCCGACCTCAACCCGCCGATCGAATATGCCGAGGACACCGATGCCTTTCACGCGCGGCTACGCGCCGCCTGCGCGCCCTTCGGACC
Organism: Sphingopyxis sp. YR583; assembly: GCF_900108295.1. Taxonomy (NCBI): domain Bacteria; kingdom Pseudomonadati; phylum Pseudomonadota; class Alphaproteobacteria; order Sphingomonadales; family Sphingopyxidaceae; genus Sphingopyxis; species Sphingopyxis sp. YR583. The sequence continues at coordinate 437,397 of NZ_FNWK01000002.1, forward strand.
CGACGTTTACGAACGCTATGCCAAATGGGCCGAGGATTATTTCTATATCCCGCATCGCGGCGTCCACCGCGGCGTTGGCGGTATCTTCTACGACCACCTCGAATGCGGTGACGACGCCGAGTTCGACCGCAACTTCCAACTGACGCAGGCGGTTGGCAAGGCCTTTCTCGACATCTTTCCGCAGATCGTGCGCCGCCGGATGGGCCTGCCCTTCACCGACGCCGAGCGCGAAGCCCAACTGATCTGGCGCGGGCGCTATGCCGAGTTCAACCTCGTCTATGACCGGGGCACGCTGTTCGGGCTCAAGACCGGCGGCAATATCGACGCGATCCTGATGAGCCTGCCGCCGCTCGCCAAGTGGAACTGATAAAAGAAGGGCGCCTCCGTTTCCGGAAGCGCCCTCTCATTTTTGCGTTGGCAGCCGATCAGGCGAAAACGTCGCTTCCTGCCTTCGTGCTGATCGAACGATAGACGCCGGCGGGCATCGACACCGAGATCAATACCGACGGCACATAGATCAGCAGCGCCACGATCAGTCCGCCGATCATCGCACCCGCACCTGCATCCGGCGTCATCATCGCCGCCGTCACGCTGCCGAGCAGCATCGAGATGACGAAGAAAAAGACGAAGAACAGGATCGCCATCAGCAGGTTGAAACCGACGATCGTCCACTGCGACGCCCCGGTCATCCGCCATGATTCGGCAAAAGCCGAAAAGGGATTCGCCGAGCGGTTCACCGCCATGATCGGTCCGGCAACGGACAGGCGGCCGAAGAACCACAGGAAAAACACGATGATCGCGATGTAGAACAATATGCCGAACAAGATCAGCCCTGCCGACGCGCCACCGGTTGCGAGGCTTTCGAGCGACATGCCGCTGGCGCCGAATATCGCAAAAGCGAGCAGACCGATGATGAGCATAACCACATACATCGCGATGATCGTTGCGAAATAGACCACGATCATCGCCAGCATATAGGCAGCCCCGGCGCCAAGCCCCCAGCCGATATCCGATGCGGGCTCACCCCCGACCAGCCCGGTCCGCCAGATCAGCAGGCTCGCCGCGAAAACGATCGTGCCGGCGAGGATGGCGAAGAGGAAGAAGGAGCCCAGCGCACCGAACGCCGCCGACGGATCTCCCGACGCCATCATCATCGTGCCCATGGCGTTGCGAAGAAGCAGCCAGCCGAGGATACACGCAAGAACCACTGCGCCGCCCAGCCAGAGCAGCATCTGCATCCAATTGGCCTTCAGAAACCCGAAGGTTTCGGAGAAAGCCGCACCAAGACTCATCTTTATCATGTCACTTGCCCCTGCTTATCAAAGCCTGTTTTCACACCACCCAAGGTTGGGCGAAGGCCCGCCGGCCCTGCCCTATTTGCGACACCCTCCGCTCCCGTGAGGTTCCATGATCATTGAAAGACGTCCGACGACGTCCGCAGCGTAAGCTGACGATAAGCAGCCGCGGATACCGCGATAGAAACGAGGCTGCCCGCCGCACCGAAAGCGGCCTCGACGAAGCCGCCGAGGATCCGGCCCAGTCCCGGCCCCGATCCCGCAATCACCGACACCACGCCCCCGACGATCAGCGCGGCGATCACGATCACCAGCCCGACGAGGAAGAGGAAGAAGAAGATCGCCCAGCCATTCTCACGGGTAAGGTCCCAGCTCGTGCGGATCGCTTCGAACGGATTGTAGAGGCTGCGATCGGCCACGGCGGGCGCAACGAGGGCGAGACGCCCGAGCAGATAGAGGCCGGGGATGATGAGCAGGATGAAACCGAAACCGATCGCGAAACCGCACAAGATCTGGATCGCCAGCATCGTCGGAAAGAGCATGAAACCGAATGTCAGCGCCTCGCCCACGCTTGTTCCGGTTCGCGACAGCCAGAGCCGCAGGATCGCCGCCGTGCCGATCAGCGTACAGAGCGCGATGGCGATCTGCCCCGGGATCATCTGGCGAAAGCTTTCGCGAAACCCTTCCATCACCTGGTTGATGTCGGCGCCCGCGGGCGGCTCGATCGGCACGGGGCCGAACCATGCAACGGCGAGCGTCGGCAGAAACAGAAACACGCCGGCGATCGTGCCGACCAATGCGGTGTGCGATTTCAGAAGCTGCAGGGTATCGTCCCACGCCGCACCCATGTCGAATTTTACCATTGATACCCCATCATTTTTGGTTCCCCTTCGCATCGAAGGTGACGATCTTCGGCGCGTCTGTCCAGCCCTGTCGGCAAAGCATGCCGAGGGTCTTGCGCATGCGGCCTGGGCGCGCCAGATAGCCGACGCGATGAGCAAGCTTCCCACACCCGAATGGACCGTCAGTTCCGGCCTGACCGATTATGGCTTGGCGCTGTCCGACATGGAAGCGCGCGCCGCCGCGATCCATGCCGGCGAGGCCGGCGAACTCATCTGGCTGATCGAACATCCCCCGCTCTATACGGCGGGCACCAGTTCCGATCCCGCCGAGCTGCTGAACCCCCAGTTTCCCGTTTATGATGCGGGGCGCGGCGGGCGCTATACCTATCACGGCCCCGGCCAGCGCGTCGGCTATCTCCAGCTCGACCTGACGAAACGCGGCCGCGACGTGCGCGCTTATGTCTCCGCGCTCGAGGGATGGGTGATCGACGCGCTCGCGCTGTTCGATGTCGAGGCGCGCCGTGCGGAGGGACGCATCGGCATCTGGACCGACGATGCGAACGGCCGCGAGGCGAAGATCGGCGCGATCGGGGTGCGCGTGAAGCGTTGGGTGACGATGCACGGCTTCTCGCTCAACGTCGCGCCCGATCTGGCGCATTTCGGCGGCATCGTGCCGTGCGGCATCGCCGAATTCCCGGTCACCAGCTTGGCGGCGCTCGGCAAGACCGCGAGCTTTGCCGACGTCGATGCGGCGCTCCTGCAAACGCTGCCCGCCTTTCTCGACAAGCTTTCGCCAAGCGATTAGGAACACCGCATGACCCGCACCCTCCTCGCCTCGCTCTCCCTGCTCGCTCTCGCTGCCTGCGGTGGCGGCGATTCCGCCGGCAAGTCGACGACCAAGCTCGACGCGGTCGAGGTTCAGCCGGGTTCGGTCAGCGATTCGATGATTATCCTCGACGACGCGGTCAGCGACGGCACGGCGGTCGACAATAGCGTCCCCGACGACGGCACCAAGAAGGACGCCGCGAAGAGCGACGATGCGGATAGCGCCGACGAGGCCGCGCCCGAAAGCGAAGCCGACAGCAATCCCGATGCGGTCGACATTCCGGTCGCGCGAAAGGCGATCACCGCCGATCCCGCCGCCAAAAAGGGCCAATAGCCCTAGCGCAACCCCAGATTCTTGTGCGTCTGAAGCGACAGGCGCCAGCGCGGATCGGCCATCACCAGGTCGATGCACGCCTGCACATTGGCGGCAGCTTGCGGATCGTCGAGCGGCTGGACGAGCAGATGCTCGAACTTGAGCGACGCGAGCCGCGCGACATCGCTTCCCGGCTGCGGCCAGACCAGTTTCAGCTCGTCGCCGCTCGTCTGCACCAGCTCGCTGCCCGCCTTGGGGCTGACGCAAATCCAGTCGATGCTGCGTGGGATCGGGAGCGTGCCGTTGCTTTCGATCGCGATCATGAAGCCGTGTTGGTGCAGCGCATCGATCAGCGCAGCGTCGACCTGCAGCATCGGCTCGCCGCCGGTCAGCACGACATAGCGGTCGCCGCTGCCCTCGCCCCAGCTATCGGCGATAACGTCGGCAAGCGCCGCTGCATTCTTGTATTTGCCGCCGAGCGTTCCGTCGGTGCCGACGAAATCGGTGTCGCAGAATTGACAGATCGCCTTTGCGCGGTCCTTCTCGCGGCCCGTCCACAGATTGCAGCCGGAAAAGCGGCAGAAGACCGCGCGGCGCCCTGCCTGCGCGCCCTCACCCTGCAAGGTGAGGAAAATCTCTTTGACCGCGTAGCCCATCGGTTCAGGCGTAGCGCGTCGGGTCGGCGAGCCCCGCATCGGCAAAGCCCTTCGATCGCAAGCGGCAACTGTCGCACGATCCGCAATGCAGTCCCTCGGGTGTCGGGTCGTAGCACGACCAGCTCATCCCCGCGTCCATCCCGAGCCGCGCGGCTTCGGCCGCGATATCGGCCTTGGTCATATGTTGCAGCGGCGCGTGGATATGGAAATCGACACCCTTGTCACCATCACGCGTCGCGAGCGCAGCGAGCTTTTCGAACCCCTGGATGAATTCGGGACGGCAGTCGGGATAGCCCGAATAGTCGAGCGCATTGACCCCGATGACGATATCCTGCGCCTGCCTCGCTTCGGCGAGCCCGAGCGTCAGCGACAGGAAGATCAGGTTGCGCGCGGGAACATAGGTGATCGGAACATCGTCGCCGACACCGTCCTTTGGCACGTCGATATCGTCGGTCAGCGCCGATCCGCCGAAGCGGCGCAGGTCGAGGGGCAGCACGATATGCTCGGCCGCCCCCACATAGGACGCGATCCGCGCGGCGGACTCCAGCTCGACGCGGTGACGCTGGTTATAATCGATCGTGAGCGCGACGATGCGCGCGCCCGCTTCGCGCGCGAGGCCCGCACAGACCATCGAGTCGAGCCCGCCCGACAGGAGGACGATCACCGTTTTTCCGGATACTTGCTGCATCGGCGCCAGATAGGCTTGTGCAGCAAGGGGTGCAAGGCCTGCGCCGTACCAAAAGAAAAGGGCCGCGAGGCGCTTGCCGCACGGCCCAGTTCGGCATGACAGCCGTTAGGGAGAAAGGGCATGAAGAAGCCCTGCCCCGCTTCTAACGCACCATGGTTAACAAATCGTTCTTCAGCAGCCGCCAGTGCGACGTGCCTCGATCGCCTGCGAGAAGGGCTTGCCGTCGGCGATGCCCTGCGTGTCGATCTGAACCAGCCGGTTCGTCTCGCTGCGGATGCTCGTGCGGCCATGGCCGGCCCCGGGGCAGGTATAATGGACCGTCACCGAATTCGGCGTGTCCTCGATGACATAGCGCGAACAATTGGCGCGCGGATGCTGGATCTGGATGAGCCTGCGCGCGTCGCCGAGGCACACAGTCTGGAGCACCGCATCCTTGCCGCGTTCACGTAGTTGCCAGCTGCCCTTTTCGAGCCGGTCGAGCATCGCCAGCGACGGCGCCTGCGCCGGCACCGCGCTCGCGCCCGCCAGCCCGAGCGCCACCAGAGACATTCGCAATATGGGAGAGAAGATCGCCATTCCACCTATCCATCGGCCGCCCGCAAGCGAGCGAGTACGCGACCCCGTTCGCATTTAGCTAGCAACCCGGCGATGCGTTTTCAACCGCTTGGCGCTGGAATTACTCGCCTTGCCGTCGAGCGTTCCGGAAAATCGGTCGCTATTCGGGGCGATTATGCGCCGCGATTTCGTCGAGCGGGATCGGAAAGACGCGCGAGCAAAAGGCGCAATCGACGACGATATCGCCATTTTCGTCCGCCATGTCGGCGCGCTCGGCCTCCGGAAACTGTGCCAGAACCCCCGCATAATATTCGGGGTTGCAACGACACCCGCGCGATACCGCCGCACCGGCCTCGACGCGGACCTCATCTTCGTGAAACAGCCGCCAAGCGAGCGTTTCCAGCGAGGTCGCCGGATCGGTAAGCTCTTCGGCCTTCAGCGTCGTGGCGATCGTCTTGGCATGTTCCCATTCGGGATTGTCGTGCCGGACGTGCAGCCGGTCGCGGCCAACTTCGCCTTCGGGCAGATGCTGGAGCAGCAGCCCGCCTGCAAGGCAGCCCGCCTCCGCGTCGTGCCGCGCCGCCAGCTTGATCAGGCTCGAAATCTGCTCCGATTGCTCGAAATAATGTTCGGCCGCCTCGCCGATCGAGCCGCCTTCGAGTGGGACGATGCCCTGATAGCGTTCGCCCGTCGTCGCCTGATCGAAGGTGATCGCGAGAAAGCCTTCGCCGAACAAGGCAAAAAGCGTCGGATCGGACCCCATTTCGGCAAGCCGTTCGGCATCGAATTTGAGGTAACCGCGCAGTTCGCCACCCCGATAGTCGCAGACGAGCAGTTCGACCGGACCGCCGCCGGTCTGCGCCTGCAGCGTCATCTGGCCGTTCTCGTCCTTCAGCGTCGAACCGAGCAGAACGGTCAGCACCAATGCTTCGGCCAGCAGCTTTTCGGCGACCGGCGGATAATTATGGGCGCCGATGATCGTCCGCAGCGTCGGCCCCAGACGCACCAATCGCCCGCGTACATGGCGGTCGGCGATGGTGAACAGCAGGGGCTGATCGAACCAGGTTTCGATGATGTCGCTCACGTCTTCGAACTCACAATTTTCCAAGCGCCCATAGCAGGATCGACTTTTGGGCGTGGACGCGATTTTCGGCCTCGTCCCAGATGCGCGACTGTGGGCCGTCCATCACCGCATCGACGACTTCGTCGCCGCGGTGCGCGGGAAGGCAATGCAGAAAAACCGCATCGCTCTTGGCGCCCGTCATCAACCGTTCGTCGACCCGATAGGGCACCATCGCCGCAATCTTGTTGTGCGCATGGTCCTGTCCCATTGACACCCAGGTATCGGTGACGACGACATCGGCGCCTGCGACCGCTTCGCCCGCGTCGCGCATGATATCGATTCTGGCGCCCTTCCCGCGCGCGGCTTCGACAAAGCTCGCGTCGGGTTCATAGCCCTGCGGCACGCCCGCCCGAATGTTGAAGCCGAACAGTCCCGCCGCCTCGATCAGCGAGGCGAGGACATTGTTGCCGTCGCCGAGCCATGCGAGCTCGAGCCCGGGCAGCGCCTTGCCGCTCTCGACGATCGTGAGCAGGTCGGCGACGATCTGGCACGGGTGCGACAGGTCGGTGAGCCCGTTGATCACCGGCACGCTCGCATATTCGGCCAGTTCTTGCGCCTTTGCGTGATCGTCGGTGCGGATCATGATCGCATCGGCGTAACGCGACAGAACGCGCGCGGTGTCGGCGATCGTCTCGCCGCGCCCAAGCTGCGTGACGCCCGCGTCCATGATCATTGGCGTTCCGCCGAGCTGACGGATCGCGATGTCGAACGATGCGCGCGTGCGCGTCGAATTCTTCTCGAACACCATCGCGAGCACATGGTCCGCGAGCGGCGCGTCGGCATCGGCCTTGCCCTTGGGCCAGCCGGCACGCGCCGCCTTGCGATCGATCGCGTCGGCAAGCATCGCGGCGACCGCGTCCCCGCCCGCGTCGGACAGGTTCAGGAAGCTCCGCATCACACTTCGGGCGGCGTGTAGCTCACCGCACCTGCCGACAATTTCTCGATGAATTCGGCGATGTGGTTATCGTCGATGTTCAGCGGGGGCAGCACGCGCACGACATTTTCGCCCGCCGCGACGGTCAGCAGCCCATGGTTGTCGCGCAGATGCGCGACGAACGCGCGGCTGTCCGAATTGAGCTTGAGACCGAGCATCAGGCCGACGCCGCGCACGCTGTCGAACAGCTGGTCGTGGTTGGGGATGAGCTGCTCGAGTGCGCCGCGCAGACGCTCGCCGGTCGCCTTGACCGACGCGAGGAAACCCTCTTCGAGCACGACGTCGAGTACCGCCTGTCCTGCGGCGCAGGCGAGCGGGTTACCGCCGTAGGTCGATCCATGCGTACCGATCACCATGCCGCGCGCGGCCTTTTCGGTCGCGAGGCACGCGCCCATCGGGAAGCCGCCGCCGATACCCTTGGCGCTCGCCATGATGTCGGGGGTGACGCCGAAATGCTCATAGGCGTAGAGATGGCCGGTGCGCGCGACGCCGCACTGGACTTCGTCGAACACGAGCATGAGGTCGCGCTTGTCGCAAATGTCGCGCAGCGCCTGAAGGAAGGGCTGCGACGCCGGACGGATACCGCCTTCGCCCTGAATCGGCTCGACGAGGAAGCCCGCCGTATTGTCGTCGACCAGATCGAGCGCGGCGTTGATGTCGTCAAACGGCGCATAGGCGAAGCCCGGCAGCAGCGGGTCGAAACCCTTGCGCAGCTTTTCCTGATTGGTCGCCGAGATCGTGCCGAGTGTGCGGCCGTGGAAGGCGTTGTTGAACGTGATGAGCGTATGTTTTTCGGCGTTGCCCGCGCTCGAATGATAGGCACGTGCGGTCTTGATCGAACATTCGACGGCCTCGGCGCCCGAGTTGGTCAGGAAGACCGTATCGGCAAACGTGTTCTCGACGAGCCGCGCGGCATAGGCCTCACCCTGCGGGCTGCCATAGAGGTTCGACACATGCATCAGCGTCGCGGCCTGATCCTGGATCGCCTTCGTCAGATGCGGATGACCGTGGCCGAGCAGGTTGACCGCGATGCCGCTCGCGAAATCCAGATAACGCTCGCCTCGCTCGCCGATCAGATAGGCGCCCTCGCCGCGAACCGGACGCACACCGCACCGGGGGTATACGGGCATCAGCGGCGTGATCGTCATGGCAGGCACCTTTCAGTCAAAAGTAAAAAGGCGACCCACAAAACGGGCCGCCCTTGGTCGGACCGCCCCTATACTGCCGCAGCCGGAGCCGCGTCAACACGGGGCGCGGATTATCGAAGCGCCTTGCCCGCCTCGATCGTCAGCGCGAGCGAGCGCTTGCGCGCATCATGATCGTACATCGACGATGCGATGATCACCTCGTCGACGCCGGTGCGTGTAACGAAGGCTTTGAGCCCCGCAGCGATATCCTCCGTCGTTCCGACCGCCGAACATTGCAGCACATGGTCGAGGATCGCGCGCGCATTGGGCGGCAGACTGTCCTTATAGCCTTCCAATGGCGGCTTCATCTTGCCGGGATTGCCGGTACGCAGCGCGACGAAAGCCTGTTGCTGCGACGAGGCGAGCAGTTCGGCTTCTTCGCGCGTGTCGGCGGCAAAGGCATTGAACGCCGCGGCGGCATAGGGCTCGGCAAGCTGCGCCGACGGCTTGAACTGGCGGCGATAGATGTCGAGCGCTTCGTCGAGCGCGTCGGGCGCGAAATGGCTGGCAAAGGCATATGGCAGGCCGAGCATCGCCGCGAGCTGCGCGCCGAACAGGCTCGATCCCAATATCCACAGCGGAACATTCGTTCCCTCGCCCGGCACCGCACGGATGCCGAGACGGTCGTCGCCGGCGAGGAAGGCCTGAAGCTCGACGACATCCTGCGGAAACTGGCGCTCGTCGCTCGCAAGATTGCGTCGCAGCGCACGTGCGACAACGCCGTCCGAACCGGGCGCGCGGCCGAGGCCCAGATCGACACGACCGGGGAACAAGGCTTCGAGCGTGCCGAATTGTTCGGCGATCACCATCGGCGCATGGTTGGGAAGCATGATGCCGCCCGCCCCGATACGGATCGTCGACGTCGCCTGCCCGATATGCGCGAGCACGACCGAGGTCGCGGCGCTCGCGATCCCCGTCATGCCGTGATGCTCGGCGACCCAATAGCGTTCGTAACCCAGCGCCTCGGCATGGCGGGCAAGGTCGGCGGCGTTGGCGAGCGATTGGGCGATCGTGCCGGTGTCGGTCACGGGCACGAGATCGAGGAAAGAGAGTTTCGTCATGAAACCGATATGCGGTGCGGGTTGCCGCGGTTCAAGCGCAGCCTTCGCGGGCGGCGCGAAGAAAAACTATGCCCGCTCGTCCTTTGGCGAGTCCATCAGCACATAGGTCGTGATCGAATGCACCTGTGGCAGCACACCGAGCACCTCGGTGTGGAAGTGCTTGTACGCCGCCAGATCCTCGGTCTCGACGCGCAGCAGATATTCGATCGTGCCGGTGATATTGTGACATTCGCGCACCTCGGGCGCGACCGCCATCGCCGCTTCGAAATCATTCTGCGACTTCTTCGTGTGCGACGACAGGCCGATAGTCACATAGGCGACGAACGTCAGCCCGAGCTTTGCCGGGTCGATCACCGCGCGATAGCCCTTGATCACGCCGCTGCGTTCCAGTTCCTGCACGCGGCGCAGACAGGCCGACGGCGACAGCCCGACGCGCTCGGCGAGTTCGAGGTTCGAGATTCGCCCATCGCGCGATAGTTCGCGCAATATCTTGCGACCGATGGTGTCAATCTTGATCATAGGTTGCATAATCTATCGTAGTGCGCGCCATCTTTGCAATCCATCGCGCATCGAAACGCATTATGTTGCACGTATGAACCAGGCCACTCTTGTCGCGCTCTCCGCCTTTGCGCTCGTCTCGTCGATCACGCCGGGACCGAACAATATGATGCTGATGGCGTCGGGCGCCAATTTCGGCCTCCGCCGTACGGTCCCGCACGCACTCGGCGTCGGCTTCGGCTTCACGCTGATGATCGTCCTCGTCGGAGTCGGGCTGATGGGCCTGTTCGACCTGTTCCCGATCCTGAACACAGTGCTCAAGGTCGTGAGCGTCGCCTATCTGCTGTGGCTCGCGTGGAAGATCGCCAACGCAGCCGCGCCCGACACGGAGACCGGCGCGCGCAGCAAGCCGATGACCTTCTTTCAGGCGGTGCTGTTCCAGTGGGTCAATCCCAAGGCCTGGTCGATGGCGCTGACCGCGATCGCTCTCTATGCGCCCGACCGCAATCTTGGTGCGGTACTGCTCGTCGCGATCGTTTTCGGGATCATCAACCTGCCCTCGACCAGCCTGTGGGCGGTGATGGGTCAGGTGATGCGCGGCTGGCTGTCGAGCCCGGCGCGGCTGAGGGCGTTCAACTGGACGATGGCAGCGCTGCTCGTGGGATCGCTCGCGCTGCTCATTTGATCTGATTGCAAGGTTGTATCCCGCAACCTATGCACGGCGCTCCATCCAGCGGAGACCAAGCCCCATGACCAGCCGCCGCCTCGGCAAAAGCGCCATCCATGTGTCCGACATCTGCATGGGGACGATGACCTTCGGCAGCCAGACCGACGAGGCCGAGGCGTTTCGCGTCCTCGATCGCTGCTTCGACGCGGGGATCAATTTCTACGACACCGCCGAGGGCTATCCGGTGCCGCCCGACGTCAAATGGGTCGGCCGCACCGAAGAGATCGTCGGGCGCTGGATGAAGACCAAGCCGCGCGACGCGATCATCATGGCCACCAAGGTGTCGGGACCGAGCCATGTGTGGTTCAAGTCGCCGTGCCGGAATGGCATGACCGCGCTCGACCGCAAGAATATCATGCAGGCGGTCGACGACAGCCTCACCCGGCTCCAGACCGACTATATCGATCTCTACCAGACGCACTGGCCCGACCATGACGCGCCCTATGACGAGATGATGGACGCGCTCGACGAACTCGTCCGCGTCGGCAAGGTCCGCATCCTCGGCTGCTCGAACGAGACGAGCTGGGGGCTGATGAAATCGCTCGCGTCGTCGGAGAAACTGGGCGGCGCGCGCTATCATACGATCCAGAATAATTTCAGCCTCAACAACCGCCGTTTCGAGGACGAACTGGCGCAGGTTTGCCGGCAGGAAGGCGTCAGCCTGATCCCCTATTCACCGCTCGCCGGCGGCGTCCTCTCCGGCAAATATCAGGGCGGCGCGCAGCCCGAGGGTGCGCGCTTCTCCCGCTACCTCGGCATGGAGGGACGGCAGGCAGTGATGGGTCGCCGCTTCGTCAACGAAAAGAGCCTCGCTGCGACCGAACGCTATCTGGCGATCGCCGCAGAGGCGGGGCTGGATCCCGTCACCATGGCGACCGCATGGTCGAAACAGCATGACTTCGTCGCATCGACGATCGTCGGGGTCAGCGCCTTTGATCAGGTCCAGCCGATCCTCGACGCGATGGAACTCGTGCTTTCCGACGATGTGATGAAGGCGCTGCACAAGGTCAGCAAGGATATCCTCTACCCGATGGGCTGAGGCGGCCTTGCGCTTCCCGCATGGGCAGCTATTCCTGACCTCGATTTCAAGGAGTTCATCATGTCCGCTGCCCGCCGCGCGTTTTTCGCCCTCGCCGCTTTTTCCGCCGTCATCGGCACCGCGCACGCGGCAAACCCGGTGATGTTCCGCGACGCGGGGTGCGGCTGCTGCCTCAAATGGCTCGAGCAGGTGAAGGCGTCGTTCGGGCAGAAGGCCGTCGTCGTGAACTCGCCCGACATGGATGCGGTCAAGGACAAGCAAGGCGTGCCGCAGGCGCTGCGCAGTTGCCACACCGTGCTCGTCGGCGGCTATGTGATCGAAGGGCATGTGCCCGCGAAAGACATCAGCCGCCTGCTCCGCGAAAAGCCGAAGGGCGTAAAAGGCCTCGCGGTTGCCGGCATGCCGACAGGATCACCCGGCATGGAGCATGGCGACCACCGCGAAGCCTATAAGGTCATGACCTTCGGCCCCGCCGGGCAGCGCGTCTATGCGAGCTACGCCGCAAGCGGCGGCGCGCACGCACACTGACCATGGCGGGCCGGCTCAGGCCAGCTCGGTCTTGAACAGCTCAAGCATCCGCGCCCACGCCTTTTCGGCGGCCGCCTCATTATAGGCGCGGCCGTCGGGCGGGCACCAGCCGTGCATGGCGCCAGCATAGACCTCGACCTCGTGCCACTGCGGGCGCGGTTTGAGAACCTCGGCCAGCAACAGCTTCTCGTTCGGGGTTTCCTTGTCGTCATTGTCGGCGATCGCGAAGAGATAGCCTGCATTGGTATCGTCGATCAGCAAATGCGGGCTGTCGGGCTTGTCAGTCGCGACGCCGCCGCCGTGGAAGCTCGCCGCCGCCCCGACGCGGTTCGGGCTGAGCGCCGCGGTATAGATCGTCATCGCACCGCCCATGCAGTAACCGGTCGTGCCGATCTTGCGCTTGGTATCGACCTCCTTTTGCGCGTCGAGGAACGCCAGATGCGCCTTGGCATCGGTTTCGACGATCGGACGCGTCAGTTGCTTGAGATAACCGAACAGCTTTTCGCGGATTGCCGGATCGTTGAAGTCGTTCGCGGCGTCGACCACCGGCGACTTCTGCCAACGATAGAAGGGATTCACGGTCAGCACGGCGTAACCTTCGGCCGCGAGCCGGTCGGCCATCTGGCGGAATGCGGGACGAAGTCCGCGGATGTCGGGCCAGACCAGAATGGCGGGATGCCTGCCCTCGGCCGGCGCGACGAAATAGGCGTCGCAGGTTCCATCGTCGGTCTTGATCGTGACATCGCGGCCCTTCACGGGCTTGCCCGCCATCGCGCGCACCGGCAGCGCCGCAGCCAGCGCCCCCGCGCCTGCAAGCGCGGTAAAGCTACGCCGTCCGACGGCCATGCCGGCGCGATCGAGATCGGCTTCGGTGTTCTCGGTGCACATTCAATCTCTCCTTGGGGATCATTTCGGAAAGCCGCAGAAAACTGCGCAACTTCACTCGCGATTGCATATCTCGTCCCGTGATCGGGATCGACGGAAGAGCGAAGCTAATCCAGCCCAGCTTTATAGGACAGCGGTTTTTGAGCGAGTTAATCTGTCTTCTTTTCACCAGTCCCGCGAAAGCGGGAAGCCAGCATCAGCCGTTGCAACTAGGTTCCGCTTTCGCGGGAATGACGAGTTAGGTAGCGAGCGCCGCCACCTCGTCGAACGACAGCGCCACATGATGCACGCCGACCTCGCGGAGCATCGCGGCATGGCACGCGCGATCGACGATATGCCCTGCTCCGCAAAAGCCGACGACCGTCATCCCCGCCGCAATCGCGGCACGCGCTCCGGTCGGCGAATCCTCGATCGCGAGGCATTGCGCTGCGTCGATGCCGAGGCCCTTCGCGGCGGCGAGATAAATGTCGGGAAAGGGCTTGCCGCGATCCCAGCCGTCGGCGCTGTAGACATGCGCGCCGAAATGATGGCCGAGCCCGAACAGGCCGAGCGCCCAGCCGATATATTCGGCGCGGCTCGACGAGGCGATCGCGCGCGGCAGCGACCCCAGCGTGTCGAGAAACGCCGGTGCACCGGGGACGGCATCGAAACCCTCCATGAAGCGCGCCCGCGCGCGGGTCCGGTGCGTCTCGCGAAAATCGGCGGGGAGCGGACGCCCGAAGCGCGCCTCGATCCGCCGCTGAGTTTCCTGCCAATTGTGCCCATAATAGTCGCGCAAACTCTCTTCATAGGTGGTCGGCATGCCCACCGCGGTCAGGCTTTCCGACAGCGACAGGTTCGCGCGCACCTCGCTATCGGCGATCACGCCGTCGAAGTCGAAGATGATGGCGGCAAAGGACATAGGCGTCAGGGCATGACCTCGGCGTCGCGGGCATAGCCCCACGGCCCCTCGCCCGACCAGCCGCGGCCGTCGGGAAAGCTGTGCCTGATGCCGCTGAGCTGTGTGGGCGCAAAGAGGCGCATGTTGACGCCCATCAGATCGACCGCGCCGCCCATCCGCTCGATCAACCCTTCGGTCGCCGACCAGTGCGTCGTGCACCCGCAGGTCGCGCAGAAATGCAGGTCAGAATTGGGGTTCTCGCGGTCGGCGCGATTATAGGTCCGCGTTGCCCCCTCGATCACGACATCGCGCGGCGAATAATAGGCCCACAGGATGCCGTGCGAAAAGCAGAGCGAGCAATTGCACTCGGCGATCTCTTCGGGCGCCTTCGCGAGCTGCACCGAGACGGCGCCGCAGTGGCAAGAGGTTTCCCAACTCATTCGACCGTCACCGACTTCGCCAAGTTCCGCGGTTGATCAACATCAGTCCCCTTCGCGACCGCCACATGATACGCCAAGAGCTGCACGGGCACCGCATAGACGAGCGGCGCGATCAGCGGGTGGACCTTGGGCATTTCGATCGTCGCCATGCAGCCGTCGCCGGCTTCGGCGAGACCCTCGGCGTCGGAAATCAGCACGACCTTGCCGCCACGTGCCATGACTTCCTGCATGTTGCTGACGGTCTTTTCGAACAGCGGGCCCGACGGCGCGAGAACAATCACCGGGACGGCTTCGTCGATCAGCGCGATCGGGCCGTGCTTCATCTCGCCCGACGCATAGCCTTCGGCATGGATGTACGAGATTTCCTTGAGCTTGAGCGCGCCCTCGAGCGCGAGCGGATAGTCTGGACCACGGCCGAGGTAGAGCACGTCGCGCGCGGGGGCGACGAGATGCGCCATCTTCGAGATTTCCTCGTCGTGCGCCAGCGCGGCATTGAGCGCGGCGGGCGCCTCGATCAGATGCTTGACGATCTCGCGTTCCTCATCAGCGCTGAGCTTGCCCTTCTTGAGCGCGAGATGTGCGGCGAGCGCGGCGAGCACCGCGAGCTGACAGGTGAAGGCCTTGGTCGAGGCGACGCCGATCTCGGGACCGGCGTGCGTCGGGAGCAGCAGGTCGGCTTCGCGCGCCATGCTGCTAGTCGGCACGTTGACGACGACCGCGATCGTCTGCCCGTTCGCCTTGCAATGGCGGAGCGCGGCGAGCGTGTCGGCGGTCTCGCCCGACTGCGAGATAAAGAGCGCGAGCCCACCGGGTTGCAGCACAGGGTCACGATAACGGAACTCCGACGCGACATCGATGTCGACGGGGACGCGCGCGAAGGTCTCGAACCAATATTTGGCGACCATGCCCGCGTAGAAGCTGGTCCCGCATGCGACGATGGTGATGCGTTCGATGCCCGCGAGGTCGAAATCCATCTGCGGCAGCGCGACGGTCTGTTCGAGCGGGCGGATATAGGAGGAGAGCGTCTGCGCGACGACGGTCGGCTGCTCGAAAATCTCCTTCTGCATGAAGTGGCGGTAATTGCCCTTTTCGACCGCGGCGGCGGTGACGCCCGAGGTCGTGATTTCGCGCGTCACCGGATTGTTTTCGGCGTCGTAGATTTGCGCGCCTTCGGTCGTGATGACGACCCAGTCGCCTTCGTCGAGATAGGCGATCTTCTGCGTCAGCGGCGCGAGTGCGAGCGCATCCGAGCCGAGATAGGTTTCACCCTCGCCATAACCGACGACGAGCGGTGAGCCGAGGCGCGCGCCGATGAGCAGGTCGGGGTGCTGGCGGAATGCGATCGCGAGCGCGAAGGCGCCGCGGAGCTGCGGCAGCACCGCCTTCACCGCATCCTGTGGCGACTTGCCGGCCTCGACCTGTTCGCTGACGAGGTGCGCGACGACTTCGGTATCGGTCTCGCTTTCGAACTTGCGGCCACGCGCCTGCAGCGCTTCACGCAGGGGCTTGAAATTCTCGATGATGCCGTTGTGGACGAGCGCGACTTCGCCGGTCGCATGCGGGTGCGCGTTGCTCGTCGTCGGCGCGCCGTGCGTCGCCCAGCGCGTGTGCGCGATGCCGACGGTGCCCGGCGCAGGATTGCCGGCGAGTTCCTTGACGAGATTGTTCAGCTTGCCCTCGGCGCGGCGGCGGATCAGTTGCCCGCCCTCGACCGTGCAGACGCCCGCCGAATCATAGCCGCGATATTCCATGCGCTTGAGGCCATCGACCAGCCGGTCCGCCACCTGGTCCTTGCCGATGATTCCGATAATTCCGCACATGGGTTCTGGCTTTCATTAGAGCGTGTAGGGAACGCGAATACCCGGCATCGACGCCGGAAACACCTTGATATTGCGTGTGACGAGGATGCGCCCGCTGATCTGCGCGGTCGCCAGTACGAAAGCGTCGGCCAAGGTCAAGCCCTTGCGCTCCGCGCGCAGCGCCGCGGCTCGGCGTGCGACCGCGTCGCCGATCTCCTCGACCTGAAAGCAGCCGAGAAAGGCCTCGACCGCCTTGACCGACGCGGGGTCGGCGGCGGACATCACCTCGGTCCAGCTCACGCGGCTGATGCTCTTGCGCCCGGCACGGCGGATTTCACCGCGCGCCGCCTCGACGCCGTTCAGCGCGTCGATCAATATGTCACTGTCGAATTGCGCGTCGATCATTCGCGCTTGCCCCGAAGGCGCCGCTGATATTTCAGCCCATCGCCGATATCGCCGCGGGCGCGGAAGATGCCGAAGGCATTATCGATCGCATCCCCCGACACATCGGCGCGATAGGCCGAAACCGCGCGGCGCACGAGTTCGGCGCGCGATACGCCCTGTTCGGCGGCAAGCGCATCGAGCCACTGGATATCGTCGTCAGGAATGTCGGCGAGGAAGCGCATGATTTCTTGATATCATACCATGATATCAAATCAAGCCGGCAACTGCTTCCGATAGACAAGGAAACCCGATTTTTCGGCGATACGATCGTAAAGCAGCATCGCCGTGTCGTTTGTCTCGTGCGTCATCCAATAGACGCGCGGCAGCGACCGCTCCTGCGCGGCGCGATACACCGCCTCGATCAGCGCGCGGCCGACGCCCTTTCCCCGAGCCTCGGCGCTGGTGAACAAGTCCTGCAGGTAGAGCGACGGAAGCAGCGAGGTCGTGCTGCGATGGAGCAGATAATGGGTCAGGCCAAGAAGCGCGCCATCCTGCTCGGCGACGAGTGCGAACATCGGCTCATAGGGGTCGAAGAAACGCTCCCACGTTGCGGCAGTAATCTCGGGCGCCAGCGCGGTGTCGCCGCTGCGGCCGTAGAATGCGTTATAGCCGTCCCACAGGGGCAGCCAGCGACCATAGTCGGCGCGTGCCGCCGGACGGACGACCAGGCCGCTCATGCCCGCCCGAAATTCCGGTCAACGAAGATCATCGCGAACTGAACCGGATCGGGCGCCTCGCCATTGCCCGCGGCAAAGCGCGCCTTGCCATCGGTCCAGATTTGCCGGATCTGCGCGGGCAGCTCGGGTCCGAATTTCATCTGCAGCTCGACGATCCGCTCCCAGCTACCCTTGAAACCAAAGCTCTGTTCGAGCTGCGGCACCATCGCCTTGCAATAAGTCTCGGTGGCGGCGTCGAGATGGCCGATCGCCTGCAGCACCCAGGCGTCGACAAAGCGCAGGAAGGGCTTGTCGGTATAGCGGTCACTCACTTGCTCTTCTCCATCCATTCGCCCTGCAGCAGCCCATAGATCAGCGAATCGCGCACGCCGATATGCGTTTCCCACTCGCCGCGCAGGTGGCCCTCGCGCTGAAAGCCCAACCGTTCCAGCAGCCCGATCGAGCCGGTATTTTCGGGATCGGTGTCGGCAAAAATCCGGCGCAGTTTCATTTCGCCGAAACCATGGTCGATCACGCGGCCGACCGCTTCGCGCGCGATCCCGCTGCCCCAACGGTCGCGGCGCAGGATATAGCCGACCTCTTTCACGTCGGGCTTGCCGTCGATCAGGATGACCCAGCCGAGCGCGACATCGTCGTCCGCGGTGATCGCCCAGCAAAGATAGCCCTGCCCCTCGCTCGCATTGCCTTTGACATAGTCGGCGGTCTCGGCAAGCGACTGGTGCGGCCCGCTCGACCACCAGACCATCACCTCGGGATCGGACAGCACCGGGTACAGCGCGGGCGCGTCATCCTCGCGGAGTTGGCGCAGCACGAGGCGCGCGGTGGTCAGCGTCGGCGCGGGCATGTTATCACTTCTTCTCCGCCGCTTTTTTCTTGCGCATCGCGTCGTGGAAGCGGTCGGCCCAGCCGGGCTTGACGAGCTGTTCGCCGCGCACGAGCCGGAGTTCGCCGTCGGCGACGTCGCGGGTCACCGCGCTTCCCGCCGCAACGATC
Organism: Sphingopyxis sp. YR583; assembly: GCF_900108295.1. NCBI lineage: Bacteria > Pseudomonadati > Pseudomonadota > Alphaproteobacteria > Sphingomonadales > Sphingopyxidaceae > Sphingopyxis > Sphingopyxis sp. YR583. The sequence goes on from NZ_FNWK01000002.1 coordinate 455,786, forward strand.
GCATCGGCGCCGATCTTCACGGGCGCGACGAGTGCGCTGTTCGATCCGATGAAGGCGCGCTCGCCGATCTCGGTCTTGTATTTGAAATAGCCGTCATAGTTGCAGGTGATTGTGCCCGCACCGATGTTCGCGCCCGCCCCCACGCTGACGTCGCCAAGATAAGTGAGATGGTTCGCCTTCGCGCCTTTGCCGAGCACCGCTTTCTTGGTTTCGACGAAATTGCCGATCTTCGCCTTCTCGCCAAGGACCGTGCCGGGACGCAGCCGCGCGAACGGGCCGACCTCGCAGCCGGCGCCGACGATCGCTCCCTCGATATGGCAATTGGCGCGGATTTTCACATTGTCGGCGATCGTCGCGCCGGGGCCGAAAAAGACATTGGGTTCGATCGTCACATCGCGGCCGAGCTTCGTATCCCACGCAAACCAGATGGTGTCGGGCGCGATCAGGCTGGCGCCGTCGGCCATCGCCTGCACGCGTCGCCGCGCTTGCCACTCGCCCTCCATCGCAGCGAGCTCGCCGCGGCTGTTGATGCCCGCGACGTCATAGGGATCGGTGATGACGACCGCGCAGTGGCGCCCGTCGGCATTCGCGATATTGACGATGTCGACGAGATAATATTCCTTCGCCGCATTGTCGTCGGTGACGCGCGCGAGCAGCGCGAAGAGGTCTGCCGACTTCGCTGCCATCAGCCCCGAGTTGCAGAGGCGAACCGCGCGCTCGGCGTCGCTCGCATCCTTGTGCTCGACCATCTTCACGACGCGGTCGCCCTCGGTGATGACGCGGCCATATTGCTGCGCATCGGCGGGCTCGAAGGCGAGCACGACGACGGCGGGCGCGTCGTCGGCGTTCAGCCGGTCGATCATCGCCTGCATCGTCGCCGCGGGAACGAAGGGCACATCGCCGTAGAGGATCAGGACATCGCCGTCGAAACCCGCGAGCGCCGCTTCGCCCTGCTGCACCGCATGGCCGGTGCCGAGCTGCGGCTCCTGTACCGCAAGGTCGGCGCTTCCTGCCAGCGCGGCTTCGAGCTGGTCGGCCTTGTCGCCGACGATCACGACCTTCTTCGCAGGGCTGAGTTCGTCGACGCTCGCCATAAGGTGCAGCAGCATCGGCCGTCCCGCGATCGGGTGCAGCACCTTGTGCAGGTCGGATTTCATGCGGGTGCCCTTGCCCGCGGCGAGAATGACGGCAGCGATCGGATTGCTCATGCCGCGAGCCATGCCAGCAAATCATTGCGGTTTCCAGAGCATCGCGCCATGCGCTGCGGATGAACGGATTTCCTTTTGCGATCGTCGGCTTCGACCTCGACGGCACCTTGCTCGACACGCTCGGCGACCTCGCCGCCGCGGTAAACCACGCGCTTGCACGGATGGACCGCGCGCCGCTGAGCACCGACGCCGTGCGGCCGATGATCGGACGCGGCGCGAAGCATATGCTCGAGGAAGGCCTGCGCGCGTCGGGCGGCGTCCCCGACGGCGCGGTCGAGCGGCTCTACCCCGAACTACTGGACTTTTACAGCGAGCATATTGCGGTCCACACCCAGCCCTTCCCCGGCGTGATCGCCGCGCTCGACCGGCTCGACGCGATGGGAATCAAAACCGCGGTCGTCACCAACAAGGCCGAGCATCTCGCGCGCCTGTTGCTCGCCGAATTCGATATGACCGATCGCATGGCGACAATCATCGGCGGCGACACGCTGGGCGTCCGCAAGCCGTCGCCCGAACCAATCCATGCCATGGTCGAACGATGCGGTGGTGGGCGCGCGGCGTTCGTTGGTGACAGTATCTATGACGTCATGGCGGCGAAGAACGCGGGCGTGCCGAGTGTCGCGGTCAGTTTCGGCTTCCTCGATCGACGCGCACCCGAGCTTGGCGCCGATCATGTGATCGACCATTATGACGAACTGGTGCCGCTGCTCGCGACGCTCTAGCGCTTGCGCCACTTCGTCCAGAGATGCCTCGCGAGCATCGCGGGCGGCATCCGCAGCCAGTGCGAGCGGATATAGAAGGCCTGATCGAGAAGCAGCTGCGTGACGCGCCCCCAGTCGTCGCGCGCGAGAAGGCGTCGGCGAAACCAGACGTCGGCAGGATCCTGCAGATCCCACCCCTGGGGCAGCGTCGCCCCATAAAGATCGCGCGCCAGCCGCGCCGCGCGATGCACGGGGATGCGCAATCCGTGAAGGTCCGCACGGGCGTCAAGCTTGCCCCAATAGCCCGGATCGGCGGCCGCGAAATCGCGCGTCATCGAGTGGAAATCCCACAGATTGCGTAGCCCGCCCTGCAGATCGCCGTCGGCGAGCATATGCGCCGCGCAATGGCACGCCATATCGGCGGGGTTCAGAACCGCGAACCCCGCACGGCTGCTCACCGCCTCGCTGACCAGCGCCAGCGCGTCGGGGGTGATCCGGTGGGTGCGCGGCAGGATCGTGTGATGCACGTCGATCATCCGGTCGCGGACCTTGTGGATCATCGGCGGCAGTTCATGCATATGCTGGCGGTAATAGGCATCGTCATACGGGTCCGACTTCACCCACTCCCATCCCGCCTTGAGCAGGTCATTTTCGGCGCGGCGGATGTCGTGCGCGAGGACCAATATGTCGAGATCGCCGATCTGGCGCCCGGCGGCGCAGGCCATGTCCACGGCGGCATAGGCCGCGCCTTTCAGCAGCACGAATTCGATCCCCGCCGGCGCCAGCGCACGGCGCGCCATCTCGGCCTCCCACAAAGCCTGCGTCTGTGCGACCTTGGCAGCCGCACGCTGGTCGGCAAACAGCGCGGCGACGGTGGGCGGGAGGTCGGCATCGGCCAGATGATGCGCGAGCGTCGCCAGCATCGCCTCGCTGCGCGCAACGCCGATCACACCGTCCCAATCGCGCGGCACCAGCGCGACCGGATCGCAACGTCCGGAAAGCAGGTCGACGAAGCTTTGGACTGCGCTCACTTTGTCGTGTCCGCCCAAAGCTGCTCGACCAGCGCGACGCCGGTCGCGCTGTCTGGATAGGAAATGCCGAACGCGGGAGTTTCACGAACGAGCCGCGTCAACGCGGCAAAGCCCGCCTCTCCGAGCGCGACATAGTTGGTCGACGCCTCGGTCAGCCGGACAAAGGCTTCACCCTCGCCCATCGCTTCGATCGCAGTCTCGCCGCCGAAGCGCGGAAAGAGCAGCAGCGCCGGACGCGCGGGTTCGTGCATCGCGGCGATGGCTTCGGGCCGCGGGATTAAATGGCGAATGTCGCCCTTCGGCGTCGCGGCGAGCAGCGGGCCGAGCCGCGCCGGATCGACGCGGGCCGCAACCTCGGCAATCGCTTCATTCTTCAGGCTGACCGCGCGCGGAAAGGCGAAAGCATCGCCCCCAGCCGGGTCGATCAGTGTGAATTCGTCGCCCATCAGCCGCCAGTCGCCCTCTCCCAGCAGCGCCGCGAGCGTCGATTTGCCCGACCCCGACTCGCCCGACATGATCAGCGTGCGTCCGTCCTTTGCCACCGCGCTCGCGTGGAGCAGCATATGACGTCGCCAGCCGAGCGCGACCTGCAAATTCATTCCCATCTCGGCGGCGAGCAGCCCCATCGACAGCGGCAACGGCAGCGCGTCGGGAACGACGAAATCGCCGCCGATATGCACCGAAGGTCGCAACCAGCGCCGCCATGGCCGTGCGGCGAACAATCGGACGGTCGCATCGGCAGGGCGCGCATCGTCCGCAGGATATTGGGCATAAAGGTGCCGGAGCGCCGCAATCGGTTCGGCCCAGTCGCTGCCGATACGAAATTGCACCGGGCCGACGGCAATGCGTATCTTGTGCGTCACACCCGCTCCACCAGCCCCATCGCGGCAAGCTCGCCGAGCCGCTCGGCAAGGATGGGCTGCACATCGTCGTCGCCCTCGAAATCGAACACCGCGGCAAGGCGCGATGCAAGGAGGGCAGCGTTGCAGACGTCGGCGCCCATGGCGTCCAGTATCTCGGGCATCGGCGAGACGACGAGATGCGTCTGCATAGAGCGCCGGTCGAAAATCGCGGTCAGTTCGCCGAGCGGCTCGATCCGCAGCGCGCCCGGCGGCGCGGCGCGATACGTCCGATCAGCCATAATCTTCGGCGGCGGCGGTCAGTTTTGCGAGGATAGCGAGCAGCGCCGCGCGTTCTTCGGTACTGATATTCGATTCAAGCCGCGCCTCGCTCGCGAGCGCCGCGGGGACGATTGCGTCGTACAGCGAACGCCCCGTTTCGGTGAGCTCCAGATGATGCGAACGTCCGTCAGCCTCATGCGCCTGACGCGCGATCAGCTCGCGGTCGGCGAGCGCTTTTGCAGCGCGATTCACAGTCACCTTATCCATGCGGGTCGCCTGAACCAGCTCGCGCTGCGTCTTCGGCTGACCTTCGCCAAGCACCGCCATCAGCCGCCATTCGGGGATCTTGAGCCCGAAGCGATTCTCATATTCGGCGGCGATCCGGCTCGACAGGGCGTTCGATGCGATGGACAGGCGGTACGGCAGGAAATTGTCTAGATTCAGCTTCTTCGCGGCCATGCCTTACTCATCCCCACAATCCGTAACCCCGGCAGAGCCATCCTATCGCCTGTTTCGGGCCTGTGAAGGGCGGACAGCGTGAAAATCAGAAAGAAACGCGCGCGCCAACCCACAATGTCCGCGGTGTCGCGCGCTCGACGATCCCTGACGACGAGATTGCGGCGGGTACCAGCTCATCGAACAGATTCTCGCCGCGCGCCTCGATGCTGATCCCGTCGCTGAATCGCCACGACAGCCCCGCGTCGAGCGTCAGGGCATCGTCGAGAGCGAGCAGCCCCAGATCGTCCTCATTCTGCTTGCCGATATAGCGCAGCGTCGCGAAGCCGCCGAACGGGCCGTTCGCATTGCTGCGCAGCGATACGCTTCCGCCGTGCTTCGCGATCTGCGCCGGGCGACGACCGTCGAGCCCAAGCGCCGCGCCCGATGCATCGACGTCTGCATCGGTGAAGGCGTAGGTCGCGCGCAGCGTCGCCGGACCGATCCGCTGCTCGGCGCTGACCTCGACGCCCTTGCTGTCGATCGCGTCGAGATTCTGCCGCTGGTTGAGGTTCGGCGCGAGCGTCACATTGGCGATCGCGTTCGTCAGATGGTTCGCGAACAGCGTCGCCGACAACTTCGTGTCGCCATTGTCCCAATCGGCGCCGACCTCGCCGCCCCACAGTCGTTCGGGCTTCAGCATCTCGTTCGCGGTCGTCACCTCGGCTCCGACGCGGAATGGGCGATAGAGTTCGTTGAGTGTCGGCAAGCGCCAGCCGCGATAGGCTGCGGCGCGGATCGAGATCGCGTCCGAATTCCAGCGCACGCCGGCGCGGCCGCTGCCTTCCCAGCCCTGCCGCGAGGCGAAACGAAGGTCGGTGATAACGGGCCCCGCGATATTGCGTTCGAGGCGATAGCCCTCACCGAGCCACCAGCGATCGACGCGACCGCTCAGCGTCCAGAGTAGGCCGTTATCCCGGTAACCCCCGGTCCATTCGGCGAAAGCACCCACGGTATCGCTGTCGCCGCCCGCGATGCGGTGACGGCCGGGGGTCACGCCGGCGAAGAAAAAATCTTCCTCCGTGCGACCAACCGTACGGCGCCAGTCGACACCGATACGAAGCGGATTCTCCCCGCCGAATTCGGGCCGCAATTCGAACCGCGCGCCGAGCCCCGTCGCGGGGACGCGCTGCAAGAGTGCGGGCGCGACGCTGTTTCGTCCAGCGGCGACGCTCGCGAAGCCGCTCTCGAAATCGCGAAGCTGGACATAGCCGAGCGCGAGCCATTGTGTCCCGCCAAACGGATCGTGGACGAAGCGCAGGCTGGCGTCGATCCCGTCAAACTTGCTCTGCGTAAAATCGGTTCCACGGTCGCGCCGGTCGGAAAAACCGCGCAGCGCGGCCTCGATCCGGCTGTTGTCACCGGCGGCGAAACGAAGGCGCAAGCCCAACCCGCCCTGCTCGTAGGGCGCCGCGCGGTCGACTGCGCCGCGCTGTCCCGCCGCGACAGGCACAAAGCCATCGCCACGACTATAGCGTGCGTCGACCGCGACCTCCCCTTCGCCAATTTGACCGCCGACGGAAGCTGACGCATCCCAGCCGTCCCGGCTACCATAAGCGACGCTCGCCTCGGCGCGGTGAGTCATTTCCGAATAAAGGCCGATCGTACCCGCGAGCGCACCGGGACCGTCGACGCCGCTGCCGCCTCCGCGGGTGACGATGATTCCACCTAGCTTGATCGCGTCATAGGCGCTCCACGCGACCCAGCCCCCAAAGGGATCGGCTTGCGGCACGCCGTCGAGCGTGACGAGCGCGCGTGCCGACGCGTTGCCGCCGAGCCCGCGGAGCGTGATACCCTGGCTCGTTGGGTGCGCCGAACGGCCGTCCGACCGGCGAAACTGGACCAGCCCTGCCTCATCGCGAAGACGGTTCTCGACGCGCGCACCAAAACCGGGCGCGATGTGGGTCAGGATGGCGGCGCTCTGCACCGCATCGCTGAGCGGCCGACTCAGCACGCCGCTGCCGTTGACGATGATGACATCGCGCGGACGCGGGGTGCCGAGAATGCAAGGAGGCTCCTCGAAATATTCCTCCTCTTCCTGCGCCATCGCCGCCGCCGGCTGTGCCAGCAGCGCGGCCCCCACAAGCCAGCGGATCACGCTGGCTTCACCGCATCGGGATGCGCCGACTGGAAGGCGTCGAGTTCCATGCACGCGGCGTCGATCTCGGTCAGCCGCGGGAAGGCATCAAGCGGCACCTCAAACCTGCGCGCGTTATAGATTTGCGGGACGAGACAGCAGTCGGCGATGCCCGGCGTGTCCCCGCCAAGATATTTGCCGACGCCCGCCATCGCCTCCAAGGCTTCGAACCCCTGCGTGATCCACGTCGCGATCCAGCGGTCCTTGGTTTGTTCGTTAAGGCCTAGGTCGCGCTTCAGATATTTGAGCACGCGCAGATTGTTGAGCGGGTGGATGTCGCTCGCGATCACCTGCGCGCGCGCCAGCGCGACGGCGCGCGGCATCGCTTCCTCGGGAATCAACTGCGGCTCGGGAAACGCCCTGTCGAGCCAGTCGATGATCGCCATGCTCTGGATGATCGGTTCGCCATCGACGACGAGCATCGGGACGAACCCCTGCGCATTCTGCTCCAGAAAGGCGTCGCTCCGCTGTTCGCCCGCGATCAGGCTGACCTCGACGCGTTCATAATCGAGCCCTTTCAGGTTCAGCGCGATGCGCACGCGAAAGCTTGCCGAGGAGCGGAAATAATCGTGAAGGACGAGCTGTGTCATGGCGCCGTCTAATGCGATGCTTTCGGCATCTCCGCAATCCATTGCCTGAGCAGCGCCGCGCCTTCCTTATGGACCGTCGATCGCCCGACCTCGGGCATCGCGATGCCGGGATCGGTGCTTTCGAGGCGATAGATCAGGAAGCTATGGTCGGGATCACCGGGTGCGATGGCGAAATCCATGCCCCCGCTGCCGCGCCCCGCCGCGGTCGGCCGCTTGCCGATGCCATAATTCACGCCCGCTGGATCGTCGGTCCAGCGCAGAAACAGGCCGCTGTTCGACGCGCTGCCGGCGGGGTTATGGCAATGCGCGCAATTGACGTCGAGATAGGCGCGGGCGCGGGTCGCAACGCTGCCCGATATGGGATCGTCCCACTGCGGCATTGTCGGTTTCAGCGCAGCGGGATTATCGAAATAGAGACTGCGCAACTTGTCGGACGCCGCCGGGTCTAGGATGAAGTTGCGCGCCTTGGGTCCGATCGGCACAATCTCGCCGGCGAGGCTGTGGCATTCCTTGCACTGATTTTTGTTCGGCACCGCGTAGCGAATGCTGTGCGTCTCGCCATCGGGGCTCTTGAAGGTCACCGGCACGCGCCGCCCACCGAGCGCCAGCGTCGCATCCTTACCGTCGGCGTCCCATATATAGGGAAGCGCCAACCAGCCCGCCGCACGGCGGATCAGCAGCCGCGTCTCGACCGGGCGCCCGTCGTTGACGTCGCTCCAGCCAAAGCTTTTGACGAGCACGGTTCCGACCGGAAACTCGATCACCCCGTCGCTTCCGACCTTCGCCTTCTTGCCGGTGGGGATCGAGATGAAGCGATGCTTGTCGGTATAGTCACTGAACAGCGGTGCGCGGAGCGTATAGCCGATGCCGGTCGAAGGCGCCTTCGGATCATTGCCGCGGAACAGCCCGAAAGCCGAGAGCTTCGCGGGCATAGCATCGCTTTCGACGACCGCCTGGTCGACAGTCGGCGCCACCACGGCCGCCCCGCCGCTCGCACACAGCAGCGCCGCGCCAATCGCGGCAAGAACGCGTCTCACCGGACCTTCGCCTCCATCGCGTCGGGCAGCTTGATCGTCGGCAGCGCTGCGGGCGGCGTGCCTTTCGACAGGTCGGCGGGAGCGGGCTTCGCCTCGCTTTGCGGCGTCTTTACGTCGGGCAGGTTCAGCGACAGCACGCCGACCTTGTCGAGCACGATCGCGTCGCCCGCGCCGTCCCACAGCACCGGCGGAATGCTGCCGCCCATCGCCGCCGCGATCATGTCGCCGCCGGGGAATTTCGGCGCATAGCCCGCCTTGCCATGCTGATTGCAGCGCACGACGATCGCATTCGGCAACGGCTGATATTTCGGATCCTTATGCTCGTAACGATAACCGACGATCATCACATTGGCGGTGCCATTCTGGTCGAAGACATTGTCGAAAATCTCGACATTGCGGTTCGCCATGATCAGCACGCCGGTCCCCGTCGGAACGCTCGCGACGATATTGCCCTTCGGCGCGAAATTGGGCGTGCTGTTGTCGTTCACGATATTCTCGAACACGCGGACATTATGCCCGCCCTGCATCGGCAGGCTCGGCAGGTCGAACACGAGGATGCCGCCGGTGTTCTTCGTCGCGATATTGTCGTGGACGTCGGCGTCGTAGCTGTTCTCGATCTCGATCCCCGCGACATTCTCGGTGGCGATCGATTCGCGCACGACGATGTTCTTCGACTGACCGACATAGATGCCCGCGTCGGAGGCGCCGCGGACAAAGACGCTGTCGATCAGCACGTCGCTGCTCTCGACCGGATAGATGCCGTAGGCGCCGTTGCTTTCCTTCGGCCCCGCGGTCCATTCGACGCGCAGCTTGTGATAGACGATGCGGTCGGCGCCCTTCGACTTGATGCCGTCACCCTTCGTATTGAGCACCGCGAATTCGGTGAGGAACACGTCGTCCGAGGTGACGAGCAGCCCTTCGCCCGCGCCCTGCTGCCCGGTAAAGTCGAGGATCGAGCCGCCCTCACCCGCTCCGGCGCCGCGCACGGTCACATTTGCGACGTCGAGCGACAGGCCGTCGGTGAGCTTCCACACGCCTGCGCTGAGTTGGACGGTATCGCCCGGTTCGGCAAGGATCAGCGCCTCTTGCAGCTTTTCGTTCGCGTCGGGCGTTGTTGCGCTGACGCTGATGACTTTCGCCGCCGCCGGACTGGCGGCAAATGCAGCCACGATGCAGAGCGTCGCCGCGTGGCTGAGGCCATGGAATCGCATTTGTCTCTCCCCTTATTTTCGGGGAGCATGGTGCAAGACTTGACGGATGCCAAGCGTGTTGCTGACATATGTGTAGCTAACCCGGGGAGAGGTCGCCTTGATTCACAGATTTGCTCTGGCGCTTGTCGCCTTGATAGCCGTGCCATCGATGGCAGCGGCGCCGGCACCGATTGCCGGGCGCTGGAAAACCGACGATGGCAAAGGCATCGTGGTCATGGCCGCGTGCGGCAACAAGATGTGCGGGCGCGTCGAACGCCTGCTGATCAAGCAGCCCGCCGGCGGCCAGCTCGACGAACGCAATCCCGACAAGGCGAAACGCAGCCGTAAGGTTACCGGCCTTCAGATTTATTGGGATCTCGTCCCGCACGGCGACGGCTGGAAGGGCGAGGGCTATAGCCCCGAGGACGGCCGATATTACAAGGCGCATCTGCGCGCCAACGGCGGCAAGATGACGATGAAAGGCTGCGTCAGCCTGTTCTGCCGCACGGTAACGTGGACGAAGATGTCATAAACCCTATCCTCCCTGTGGCAAAGGCATGGGGAGGTGGCAGCGCGAAGCGCTGACGGAGGGGCGAATGGCATTGCCGTCGCCGCCCCTCCACCGCCTTCGGCGGTCCCCCTCTCCATCGCTTCGCGACAGGGAGGATTTTGTCATCACCCTTCGCCCAGGATCCAGTCGACCCCTGCGGCGACATGGATGCGCGTCGTGTCGTAAATCGGCAGGACGTTGGCGTCGGTATCGACCAGCATCACCAATTCGGTGCAGGCCAGCACGATGGCTTGCACATCCTGCTTCGCGATATCGGTGATGAAGGTCTTCATCGTGCGGCGCGAACTCTCGTTCACCTTGCCGAGCATCAGCTCTTCGTAAATGATCCGGTCGATTTCGTCGGCGCGGCTTGTGTCATAAGGGGCGAGCGTCAGCCCGTGGCGGACGAGGCGCTGACGGAACCATGCCTCGGTCATCACGTTGCGCGTGCCGATCACCGCCGCCGCTTTTACGCCATCGGCCTTCATCTTTTCGCCGGTCTCGTCGACGATGTGCAGGATCGGGATCGAGATCGCCGCGGCGACATCCTCGGCGACCTTGTGCATCGAATTGGCGGCGATCATCAGCGCGGTCGCGCCCGCCGCCTCGAGCCGCTGCGCCGAAGCGATCAGCACCTCTTTCGCGTGCGCCCATTGCTCGGGGGTCGTGATCCGCGACAGCTCGCAATAGTTGAGGCTCTCCATCACGATCGGCGCCGAACAGGCGGTGCCGAGGCGCTTTTGCACGCCCTTGTTGAGATGGCGGTAATAAAGCTCGGTCGATGCCCAGCTCATTCCCCCGATCAGGCCGATTTTGCGCAAGATGGTCCTCCAGAATACAACAGGACCGGGTCGTTGCCGGCCCGGTCCCGTCTATCGCTAGTTAAAGTGACGCCCCCGGGCAAGGCCGGGGGCAAAACTTTGCGGCAAAGCGTCGATGCCTGAAGCCTTAGTGCCCGCTACCGCTGAGCGCCTTGACGATGTCGTCGGCCATCTTCTTGGCATCGCCGAGCAGCATCATCGTCTGATCCATATAGAAAACGTCGTTGTCGACACCGGCATAGCCGACCCCGCCCATCGAACGCTTCACGAACAGCACGGTCTTCGCCTTTTCGACGTCGAGCACGGGCATGCCGTAGATCGGCGACGATTTGTCGGTCTTCGCCGCCGGGTTGGTCACGTCGTTGGCGCCGATAACGAAGGCGACGTCGCACTGCGCGAACTCGCCGTTGATGTCCTCCAGCTCGAAGACCTCGTCATAAGGCACATTCGCCTCGGCCAGCAGCACGTTCATATGGCCCGGCATACGGCCCGCGACCGGGTGGATCGCATATTTGACGTTCACGCCTTCCTTTTTCAGCTGGTCGGCCATTTCGCGCAGCGCATGCTGCGCCTGTGCGACCGCCATGCCGTATCCGGGGACGATGATGACATTTTCTGCCTGGCTCATCAGGAAGGCTGCGTCTTCGGCGCTGCCCGGTTTCCACGGACGCTGTTCCTTGGAACCACCGCCCGCGCCAGCGTCGGCATCGGCGCCGAACCCACCCGCGATCACGCTGATGAAACTGCGGTTCATCGCGCGGCACATGATGTACGACAGGATCGCACCCGACGAGCCGACGAGCGCGCCGGTGATGATCATCGCGGTGTTGCCGAGCGTGAAGCCCATCGCCGCCGCGGCCCAGCCCGAATAGCTGTTGAGCATCGACACGACGACCGGCATGTCGGCGCCGCCGATCGGGATGATCAGCAGGAAGCCGATGACGAAGCTGAGCCCCGTGATCGTCCAGAACACCCACGGCGACTGGTCCTGCGTGAAATAGGCGGTCAACGCGACGATCGCGGCGAGCGTGCCAAGGTTGATGATGTGGCGCCCCGGCAGCATGATCGGCGAACCCGACATATTGCCGTTGAGCTTGAGGAAGGCGATGACCGATCCCGAGAAGGTGATCGCACCGATCGCAATGCCGAGGCCCATTTCGACGCGGCTCACGACGTGGATCTGACCCGCCGCATCGGCGATGCCGAAGGCAACGGGGTTGAGATAAGCGGCAGCGGCGACCGCAACCGCGGCAAGGCCGACGAGGCTGTGGAACGCCGCAACGAGCTGCGGCATCGCGGTCATCGCGATCCGCCGCGCCATTACGATACCGATCACCGCACCGATACCGATCGCGACAAGGATCTCGCCGAGACCGATTGTATCGAGCGCGCCGTCAACGCTGACCGGCACATGCGTCAGCAGCGTGGTGACGACCGCGATGGTCATACCGATCATGCCGAAGCGGTTGCCGCTCTGCGCGGTTGCCGGGCTCGACAGGCCGCGCAGCGCGAGGATGAAGAGGACGCCCGACACCAGGTAGGCGACGGCGGCGTAGGGATTTACGGCGCCGTGGCCGCCGGTCGCGGCCGAGAGAATGGCCTGTACGTCCATCTCAGCGCTCCTTCTTCTTGTACATCGCGAGCATGCGCGACGTCACGGCAAAGCCGCCAAAGATGTTGATGCTGGCCATCACGACTGCAGCAAGGCCCAGCCATTTCGACGTGGCCGAACCCGCGGCGGCGCTGGCGATCAGCGCACCGACGATGATCACCGACGAAATGGCATTGGTGACGCTCATCAGCGGCGTGTGCAGCGCCGGCGTCACCGACCAGACAACAAAATAGCCGACAAAGCAGGCCAGGACGAAAATCGAAAAAATCGCGATAAAATCCACGGGCTCGCTCCCCTGCTGATTCCGTTTCGCGCACCTCTTGCCGCGCCCCGCGATGTGTGTCGACTCCAAAGCATCCAAAAAGACGCGCCCGCATCTCCCTGCGCAGGAAATGCGGGCGCTTTACGACATAAAATATCGTCTTGCCGGACCATCCGGCGATGTTTTTTACATTTTCGGGAGGAGCACCGCGTCGATGACGTGGATAACGCCGTTCGACTGGCCGACGTCGGCCTGCGTCACCGCCGCCTTGTTGCCGCTCGCGCTGGTCAACAGGATCGCATCACCGCTCTTCGTCGCGGTCAAATCCTGCCCGTCGACGGTCTTGAGCACGGCTTTTCCGCCGCCTTCGGTGATCTTCGCGGCGAGGTCGGCGGCGGTCAGCTTGCCCGGAACGACATGATATTTGAGCACGCCCGCCAGGACATCCTTTTGTGCAGGCCGCATCCAGCCGTCGCGAGTCACCGGCGGAACCTGAGCGAAACCGGCATCATTGGGTGCAAACAGCGTAAACGGCCCTGCGCCCGAAAGCGTCTGGGTCAGGCCGGCCTGCGTTACCGCCGCCGCCAGCGATTTATAATCGGGCGACGCCGCGATGTTTGCAGCGATCGTGTTGCTCCCGAGCATGGCCGACGGCGCGGCAGCGGCGGCAGGTGCCACCGTTTCACTGCTCGCGACTGTTGTCGGTTCATCGGGTGCATCGGTTTTACCGCCGCAGCCCGACAGCGCGAGAGCGGCCGCCGCGATCGTCAGGATCAAAGGGGTTTTCATATGCTTATCCTTCATAATGACGACCGCAGCGGCGCGAATCGTCAGCCGAGCGTCGGCATCAACACGCCGTTGATGACGTGAATGTTACCGTTCGACTGCTCGACGTCGGCCTGCGTGATGAAGCCGCTGCTGCCCTGCGTGCCGTCAACCTTGATGTTGCCCTCCACCTCGGTGAAGGTCAGCGTCTCGCCCTCGACGGTCGCGAGCGTCGCCTTGCCGCCGCCGGCCTTGATCTTCGCGAACAGATCTTCGGCGGTCACACGGCCCGGAACGACATGATAGGTCAGCACCTTGGCGAGCGATTCGGTGTTGCCCGGATTCATCAGCCAGTCGGTCATCGGCTGCGGAACCGCGGCAAAAGCCTGATCGGTCGGCGCGAACAGCGTGAAGGGCTGGCCGGCAAGCTTGTCCGATACACCAGCGGCGGTCAGCGCGGTTGCCAGCGTCTTGTGGTCGGGCTTGGCGGCGATTTCGAGTGCGATACCCGTCGGCTCTGCGGGGGCAGCGGGCGCGGCGGCTTCAACGGGCGCGGCAGCATCGGCGGCGACTTCGGTCGCTTCGGCCGGAGCGGCGGTTTCCTGCGCATAAACGGGCGACAGGGTGGCAAGCACAAGGAGGGGGGTGGCGAAAAGCTTCGCAGACGACATCAATCATTCTCCACTTGGTTGAAAGTCAGGGTTAGAAAACCCTGAACGCATAGTAACCAAAGGAAGTTTCATGAAAAGGCCGAAAACGGCCATTTTGTGATTGGCGGCCGAAAGTGCAGCGGCCAACCGCCCGTCATCCAGGCGCCCTGCGATCGCTAATAGAAACCATAGGAGGTGGTCTTCACCACGGCGAAAGGCTGCATCGGCATGTCCCGTTGAACGGTCACCACCATCTTGCCGTCGCGCTCGGCAACGGCGGTAAAAACAGCACCAAGAATTGTCAGTTGCTTTGGCATTTCGGCCGATTTGAAAGAAACTGGCGCGGTCAGGCGATCGGTCGTTCCTTCACGCCCGAACACGATCATGAAGCTCTCGCGACTGTAGATATTGAAATAGTTCCGCCGTTCGATCGCGACAAAATATTCGTCGGTCATGCTCGTCACCGGAACCTGCCGATAGGCCGCTCCGGATACCGGCTTTCGCTTCTTGGTATATTTCTGCGCAACCGACGGCAGCCCTTTGGTCTGGCTTACGACGTCGAACCATTCGTCGAAATCGCCATCGGAATCGCTGTCGAGCAAGCACCCGACCAGAACCTTGTCCGGAACATAAGGCCTGCAATAGATGGAAGCGCCGTCCGACTTCGCCTTGAAGAATTGCGTACCGGCCTCGAACCGGTTCGAACCCATCGTTACCGGCCCGGCGAGTTCGGCGAGACCCATCGGCAGCAGCCGCTGTTTGAGGACGAAATCGCCTCCGGCAAGCGCCCGCTCTCCGGGCAGCGCGCCGCTGGGTGCAATAATCCAGGGCGTACTGATGTGACGCGACGGCTCCTCAGCGCCCGACGCGGGGCCCGCGAGTGCGGCACAGGTCAGAGCGGCGCCAACAAAGGCGATCCGCGCCATGCCGTCCATCAACCCAGCAGTCGCTCGTTCACGACCTTGCCGCCCTGCGTCAATCGCACGGCATTGCCGATTTCCTCGTCGAGCACGGGCTTGCCCGCTTCCTTGTCCCAGAAGGCCGAGAGGAAGTTGAACAGGTTGCGGCTGAACAGCGCGCTGGTGTCGGCGGGCATCAGCGCCGCGATATTCTGCGCGCCGATGACGGTGACACCATGGATCTTCTTCGCTTCGCCCGACGCCGATCCTTCGACATTGCCGCCGCTTTCGGCCGCCATGTCGACGATCACGCTGCCGGCGCGCATCGTTGCGAGCTGCGCGTCCGAGATCAGCCGCGGCGCGGGGCGCCCCGGGATCAGCGCGGTGGTGATGACGATGTCCTGCTTGGCGATGTGCGACGACACGAGTTCGGCCTGCGCCGCCTTATATTCGTCCGACATTTCGGTAGCATAGCCACCCGCGCCTTCGCCTTCGATCCCCGCGACCGTCTCGACGAAGATCGGCTTGGCGCCGAGGCTGAGGATTTGTTCCTTGGTCGCGGCGCGCACGTCGGTCGCGCTGACCTGTGCGCCGAGGCGACGCGCGGTCGCGATCGCCTGAAGACCCGCAACGCCGACACCCATGACGAACGCCTTGGCGGCGCTGACCGTGCCGGCGGCGGTCATCATCATCGGAAAGGCGCGGCCATAGGCGTTGGCAGCAATCAGCACCGCCTTGTAACCCGCGAGGTTCGCCTGGCTCGACAGGATATCCATCGACTGCGCGCGCGTGATGCGCGGCATGAATTCCATCGCGAGCGCTTCGAGTCCCAGCTTTGCATAGTCATCGACGCGCGCGCGCTCGCCGAACGGGTTGAGCCCCGCCGCCAGCCAGGCGCCATCGGCAAAGCCAGACAGGCTCTTGGGATCGGGGCCCTGAATGCCAAGAATGATGTTCGCGCCCTTCAGCGTATCGGCGCGGCTGCCGACGCTCGCGCCCGCGGCGCTATAATCGGCGTCGGCGATCGAGGCATTTTCGCCCGCCCCCGATTCGACGGCAACTTCAGCACCCAGCCCAATGAATTTCTTCACGGTTTCGGGGGTCGCGGCGACGCGGGTCTCGCCGGCGGCGAGTTCCTTCAGGACGGCGATGCGCATGCCGGTCGGGTCAGGACGCGATGAGCAGGACGACACCGACGGTGACCACCGCGGTGATGATCGAGCCGATCTTGAACAGGCTGATGAAACCCGCGTAGGTTTCTTCGGCTGCCTTCATTTCCTGCTGTGCCATCGTCATTCCCCTGTTGCTGCCGTTTCCTGTGCGCGAACGCACAGCGTCGGCCCCAGAATCGGTTATCGCGCCGGTCTTAGCCATGCACTCCCCGATGCTCAAGTGCGGGTTTGGCCCCTAGACTTCGATGTGGGAAAAGACGAATGCCCTTAATCGCCCTTTTACCCCTATTGGATACACATGCCGCCCTCAGCAGAACAAACCCGTAGCAATGCCGGTTCAGGGGGCAGTTTCGATACGATGACGAACACGCGCGACACGCGAACGGTGATGATCGTCGACAGCGAGCCTGCCCAGCAGCGCTTCCTCGCCGCGCTTGTGTCGCGTGGCGGCTGGCGCAGCGTCATCGCGCCCGACACCGATACCGCACTTGCCAAGCTCGGCACCCAGGAAGGCATGGCGCTCGACGCCGTGCTCGTCGATCAGGGCGCGCCGGGGATGGAGATCGCCGAATTTGTCGCCGAACTCCGCCGCTGGCGCCCCGCGCTGCCGCTCGTCGTCATCACGATGCGCAACGGCGTCGAGGTCGCGGTCAGCGCGATGCGCGCCGGCGCAAGCGATTTTGTCCAGAAACCCATCGCCCCCGACCGCCTGCTCGAAGCACTCGACCGCGTCGTGTCGACCAGCGGCCCGCAGGGCGAACTTCGCCCGCTTACCGAAAAGCTTCGTGCCCCATTGGCATTCGAAGAAATCATCGGGTCCAGCCCCAATTTCCGCAGCGCGCTCGCGATCGCCGCGAAGGCCGCCCGCGCACGCGTTCCGGTGATGATCAACGGCAAGCCCGGCACCGGCAAGGAAGTCTTTGCCCGCGCGATCCACAGCGCGAGCCCGCGCGCGCGCGGCCAGCTCGTCATGGTCGATTGCTCGGCGGTGTCGCCTGGGCTGATCGGTTCGGGCCTCTTCGGGCATGAGCGCGGCGCCTTTGCGGGTGCCTTCGACCGGCAGGTCGGCCGACTGGTGCAGGCCGACGGCGGCAGCATCATCATCGACCATGTCGAATGCATCCCGCTCGAAACGCAGGCCAAGCTCGTCGAATTCCTCAACAGCGGCGAGGTCCAGATGATCGGCGGCTCGATCCGCCAGAGCGTCGACGTTCGCATCATCGCGACGAGCACGAGCCCGCTCGACAAGCTGATCGAGGCCGGCCACTTCCGCGAGGATCTGTTCTACGCCCTGTCGAGCGCGCAATTCACCCTGCCCTCGCTTTCCGAACGTCGCGGCGACGTCGGCCCGCTCGCGCGCCATCTGCTCGCGCGGATCAGCGGGCTGCCGGGCATGGGAACGATCGGCGTCACCGACGACGCACTCCGGCTGCTTGCAGCCTATGCCTGGCCGGGCAATGTCCGCCAGCTTCAGGATGTGCTGTTCCGCGCTGCGGTCGAGAGCAAGACCGATGTCCTGACCAGCGCCGACTTCCGCGCGATCGAAGCCGCGCTCGGCGGCGGTGCAAGCAACGATGCCGACGTCGCGATCAACGGCGAAGCGATCGGCGTCACGCTATACCTTCCCGACGGCAATCTGCGCCCGCTCGAGGAAATCGAGGCCGATGTCATCCGCCTCGCGATCGGCCACTACCGCGGCCGGATGAGCGAAGTCGCCCGCCGCCTCGGCATCGGGCGCTCGACGCTTTATCGCAAGCTCAGCGATCTCGGGATCGATACCGCGGCCTGATCAGCCGGTCAGCGCCGCGTCGCGCAGTCCGCGCCAGACGCGGATCGCCTGCCGGTTCTCGGCAATATCGTGGACGCGGAGCAATTGTGCGCCCTGCGTCGCCGCCTGATAATGCAGCGCGACCGTGCCGCCGAGCCGCTGATCGGCGGGCGCCTCATTATCGAGCGCACCGATCATCCGCTTGCGGCTGGCGCCGAACAGGATCGGACAACCGAGCGTGTGGAACAGCGCAAGGCCATTGATCAGCGCCAGATTGTCACCGACCCCTTTGCCGAACCCCAGCCCGGGATCGACGATAATCCTCGACCGGTCGACCCCGGCGGCGACGCATGCGGCGACCCGTTCGGCGAGCATGTCGTAAACATCGAACAGGACATGCCGATAATCGCCGCCCTCATGCGGATCGCTCTTTGCCGAGGGCGCGTGCATCAGCACGACCGGGCAGCCCGCATGCACGACCACTTCCATCGCGCGGTCATCGTAGCGCAATGCCGAGATATCGTTGACGATCCGCGCACCGGCGGCGAGCGCCGCTTCCATCACCGCGGCCTTGCGCGTGTCGATCGACACCGCCACGCCGCCCCGCGCGAGCGCCGACACCACACCCTCGATGCGTTTGATTTCGTCGCCTTCCCACACCAGCGGTGCGCCGGGCCGTGACGATTCACCCCCGACGTCGAGGATCGCGGCGCCTGCTGCGCCCATCGCAAAACCCGCCTCTACCGCGGCGGCGACATCGACATGCTTGCCGCCGTCCGAGAAACTGTCGGGCGTGACGTTCAATATGCCCATGAGCTGGGGTTCGCCCAG
This sequence comes from Sphingopyxis sp. YR583, assembly GCF_900108295.1. NCBI lineage: Bacteria > Pseudomonadati > Pseudomonadota > Alphaproteobacteria > Sphingomonadales > Sphingopyxidaceae > Sphingopyxis > Sphingopyxis sp. YR583. The sequence continues at coordinate 474,626 of NZ_FNWK01000002.1, forward strand.
CCGGATCGTCCGCTCGCCAAGCTGCAGATTTCCGCGCGGCCGCAGGACACCGTCGCGCTGCGCCAGCGCCGACTGCGCCAGCCGGTCGGGCATCGCCGCGATCCAGCCGGCCCATTCCGAAACCGGAACGATCGTCGATTCGACCGTCGGACCGTCGCGCAGGCTGATATGCCAGGCGGCGAACCAGACCATCGTGTCTGCGATGCGCAGACAATCATCGTCCAGCTCGTGCGGCCGGTCGACGAAACAGGTCGGGCGGCAATAGATTTGCGCGTCCGCTGACGCGGCGCCGAGGTCGGGCTTGGTCAGCGGCTGAAACATCAGGCTTCGTTCGCCAGCAACCAATCCTGTCGCACCGCGTCGATCACCCGCAATTCCTTGCCCGTGTCGACATGCCAGAAAGTCCAGCCGTTGCAGCTCGGCGCGCCTTGCAGGCCCGCACCAACCTTGTGGATCGACCCGGCGGGCTGGCCTTCGCATTCGAGGCTGCCATCGACGCGCACCTTCGCCTTCCAGCGGCGCTTGGTGTCGGTCAGCACCGTGCCCGGCGCGATCATCCCGCATTCGACGAGCGTACCAAAGGCGACGCGCGTTGCGGCCTTCGGCGCCATCATCGTCTTCACCGCGCTTTCGTCAAGCGGCAGCGCCAGTTCGATCCGCTCCAGCGCGGCCTCGATATAATCATCCTCGCGCTCGATGCCGATGAAATGGCGACCGAGACGCTTCGCGACCGCGCCCGTCGTACCGGTGCCGAAGAAGGGATCGAGGATCACATCGCCGGGGTTCGAACAGGCAAGCAATATGCGATAGAGCAAGGCTTCCGGCTTCTGCGTCGGATGCACCTTGGTGCCGCCCTTCTTGAGCCGCTCCTGACCGCCGCAGATCGGGATCAGCCAGTCGCTGCGCATCTGAAGCTCGTCGTTCAGCGTCTTCATCGCGCGATAATTGAAGGTGTAACGGGATTTTTCGCCCATCGACGCCCAGATCAGCGTCTCATGCGCATTGGTGAAGCGCGTGCCCTTGAAATTGGGCATCGGGTTCGCCTTGCGCCACACGATGTCGTTCAGGATCCAGTATCCATTGTCCTGCAGCGCGGTGCCGACGCGGAAAATATTGTGATAGCTGCCGATCACCCAGATGCTGCCGTTCGGCTTCAGGATGCGCTTCGCTTCCTTGAGCCAGGCCTGGGTAAAACGATCATAGGTCGCAAGGCTGTCGAACTTGTCCCAATCATCGTCGACCGCATCGACCTGGCTACCGTCGGGACGCAGCAAGTCGCCGCCGAGCTGCAGGTTATACGGCGGATCGGCGAAGATCATGTCGACCGACGCGGCGGGCAGGCTGCGCATCATTTCGACGCAATCGCCCTGCAAAATGCTGTCGAGCGGCAGGTCGGCGGGGGCGACTTTCGGCGTCCGCTTCTTCGTCGCCGGTGCCTTGACCCGTTCCATAACACCCATGCTTCACCCCGTTCCTTGCTCGTAAGAAGGCCCTGATGAGTCAGGCGGAGTCCGCCGTCAAGCGCAGGAGTCTAGGGATTCCGCCTCTCTAACTGGTTAACGCGAGGAGAACGAAACGAGTCTGCCACACCATATGGAGTCATCGGCGAATCGCAGACTCAACCACTGGTGGTGTGGCGATGAGGACTCACCTGCGAAAAAAATTTTGGTTTCGGGGTCACAGGCCCGGATCGACCCCGGTCAATTCGATCGAACGCATCCAAAGTTCGCGTCCCAACTTCGGATCGCGTGCCATGCGTGTCGCGCGCGCCGGTCCCGATCGGCCCGATATCTCGCCCAGCCCCTGCGGCCCCAGATAGTCGCCGCCCTGCACGCGCGCACCGGTCGCCGCCTGCAGCGTCGGCCAGGCGCCTTGTGCCGCGCTGTTGAAGAAGGGGCCGGCAAGCGGCGTCATCGTGCGCAGCGGCAGTGGCAGGTGGCGCGTGAGCTCGGTGAGCGCGACCCCCGGATGACATCCGATCGCCTGCGTCGCGCGGCCCGCCGCGCTCAGTCGCCGGTCGAGTTCGAACATATGGAGCAGGTTCGCGAGCTTGCTCATCTGGTAGCGCGCCCAATTATGATAGCTGCGCGATGCCGACAGGTCGCTGTAGTCCATCGCGCCGTTCCGGTGCGCGATGCTGCCGGTGATGACGATACGGTCGTCGACATGCGGGTGGATGAGGCCGGTGAGCGCGAACGTGCCGAGGTGATTGACCCCGAATTGCAGTTCATAGCCTTGCTTCGTCAGCGTTTTGGGCGGGATCATCACCCCTGCGTTGTTGATGAGCACATCGATCCGCGGCCCCGACAGCACCGCCTTTGCCGCATCGCGGACCTGATCGAGATCGGCGAGATCGAGCGGCTGGAACGACAGCTCGGCCTTGGGCACGTCGACCCGGATGCTATTCATCGCCACCTCGGCCTTGTCCGCATCGCGACAGGCGAGGATCACATGCGCGCCGCGCGCGGCCAGAGTTTTGGAGACTTCGAAACCGATCCCGGCATTGGCACCGGTGACAAGGAAGGTGCGGCCGGTCTGGACCGACACATCGTCGGCCGTAAATCCCCTGCTCATCGGCTCTCCCCTTTGCTTGGGTTTCAGACCAGCTGCATTTGTGCGACCGGGGCAAAACTGGTCCGATGGTGCGGCGTGGGGCCATGTTGCCGCAGCGCCGCGAGATGCTGTGCCGTACCATAGCCCATATTGGTTTCCCAGCCAAAGCCGGGGAAGTCGCGCGCCGCGGCAACCATGAAGCGGTCGCGATGCTCCTTCGCGATGATGCTTGCCGCCGAAATGCAGGGGTGGAGGGCATCGCCGCCGATGATCGCACGCGCGCTGTAACGCCATTTCGGCAGACGGTTGCCATCGACCAGCACCTCATGCGGATCGAAGCCCAAGGCCTCGACCGCGCGCGTCATCGCGAGGAAAGTCGCCTGCAAGATGTTGATGCGATCGATTTCGGCGACACTCGCCTCGCCAACGCCCCAGCGGCACCGCGTCTTGATTTCGATCTCGAGTTCGCCGCGGCGTTTGGCGGTCAACTTTTTGGAATCGTCGAGACCAGCGATACCGCCTTCGCAAAGCAGCACCGCCGCCGCGACCACCGGGCCGGCGAGCGGCCCGCGACCGGCCTCATCGACGCCGACGATCGTCAGATGCGCCACGGCGGATATCTCCGATATTCCGCCGCCTGATACAGGCAGAGCCGGTTGCCCGCGGGATCGGCCAGCCGCGCCTCGCGCCAGCCCCATTCCTCGTCCTTCGGCATTTGATCGAACCGCACCCCGCGCCGCGCGAGGTAAGCGACCCACGCGTCGAGCGCGCCGCTTTCCATATAGGTCGTAGCCCCGCCCGCCGCGCCATCGTCGACGTGGATCGATAGCGTGACGCCATTGGCGGCCTCGAACCGGGCATATCCATTGTCGGGACTATCGACGATCTGCTTCAGTCCCATCTGTTTATAGAAGGCGACCGACACCGCATAATCGGTCGCGGGCAGCGTGATCTGGTTAAGCGCCGGGCCGGTGAACAGCCCGTCATTGCGTACATATTGCTGCCCCATCGGGCCGTGCCCCTGTCCCAGCCCCGGCGCATCGTGCAGCGACAGGCGCACGAAATCGCGCGCGCGCGCAATCGCGGGTTCGAGCGGCATGCCCTGCGCAAGGCCGGTCGCGATCGCGCTCGCAAGCGTACAGCCGGTGCCATGGCTGTGCTGTGTGTCGATCCGCGGCGCTTCCCAGCGCGCGACCTCGCCCTCGCCGGTTTCGAGCAGGCGGTCGATCACCGTCTCGCCCTCGGCATGGCCGCCCTTCACGAGCAGTGAACAGCCATGCGCGAGCACCGCTTCCTCGCCGCCGAGCGCGTCGAGTTCGGGCAGATTCGGCGTCGCGACCATCGCGCGGTCGAGAAGCGCCTTGAACGCCGCGATCGTCGCGTCATCGGCCAGTACCGATCCGCTGGTGGCGATCATCACCGGGTCGAAGACCAGCGCAGCCTGCGCGAGATCGGGCCCTGACAAGCGCTCGGCGACCGCCGCAGCGGTTTCGGCGCTGCCGATCATCCCGATCTTGACAGCGTCGACACCGATATCGGACGCCACGCTGTCGATCTGCGCTAGCACCATCGCGGTCGGGACCGGATGGACGCCCTGCACACCCAGCGTATTCTGCGCGGTGATCGCCGTAATCGCGGTCATCGCGTGACCGCCGAGCATCGTGACCGCCTTGATGTCGGCCTGGATGCCCGCGCCGCCGCCGCTATCCGATCCGGCAACAATCAGGACGCGTGCGGTCACCCCTTATGCTTTCGCTCCGTCGAAGCAGGGTATTTCGCCAGTATCGCTCCTTCGCGGAGCGGCCGGTCAAGCAGGTCGCCGCCGCAATTGGGGCAGAGTTCGTCGAGCTTGTCGGCACAATTCGCGCAGAAGGTGCACTCCATCGAACAGATGAAGGCGCCGTGAAGATCGGCGGGCAGGTTGCGTCCGCATTTTTCGCAATCGGGTCGCATTTCAAGCATGGTAAGTCTCTTTCGGTTCTAAAAAAATCGGATGGTTATGCTGCGGCGGCGCGCACCGCGTCGCAGATCATGTCGACGACCCGCTCGACCTGTCCGGCATCGTCGCCCTCGGCCATCACACGGATCAGCGGCTCCGTGCCCGACGGACGGATGACGAGGCGCCCGCGCCCGTTGAGCACGGCTTCGCCTTCGGCGATCGCGGCGATGACCTGCTTGTCCTCGAGCGGTTTTCCGGCGGCGAAACGGACATTCTTCAAAAGCTGCGGCACCGGGTCGAACTGGTGCAGCAATTCGCTCGCCGGCTTGCCCGAAGCGACCAGCTCGGCGAGGAGTTGCAGCGCCGCGAGCGTCCCGTCGCCGGTGGTCGCATGGTCCGACAGGATCATATGACCCGACTGCTCGCCACCGACGTTGAAACCGCCCTCTTTCATGCGCTCGAGGACATAGCGGTCGCCGACCTTGGTGCGTTCGAGCCGTAGCCCTTCGCCTTCGAGGAAGCGCTCGAGGCCGAGGTTCGACATCACCGTCGCGACGACGCCGCCGCCCTTCAGCCGGCCTTGCCGTGCCCAGCTCGCGCCGATCAGCCCCATGATCTGGTCGCCGTCGACGATCGTGCCCTTTTCATCGACGACGATCAGCCGGTCGGCATCGCCGTCAAGTGCGATGCCGATGTCGGCGCCACTCGCGACCACCGTTTCCTGCAGCAGCGCGGGCGCCGTCGATCCGCATTTGTCGTTGATATTGGTGCCGTTGGGTTCGACGCCGATCGCGACGACGTCGGCGCCGAGTTCCCAGAATACCGTGGGCGCGCTGTTATACGCCGCGCCATTCGCGCAATCGAGCACGATGCGCAGCCCGTCGAGACGAACCGATTCGGGCAGGCTCTGCTTGACCGCATGGATGTAACGACCGCGCGCGTCGTCGATGCGCTTGGCGCGTCCGATATGCGCCGCGTCGGCGAGCTTCGGTTCGACGGTCAGCAGATGTTCGATCTGCGCCTCGTCCTCGTCGGACAGCTTGTATCCGTCGGGGCCGAACAGCTTGATCCCGTTGTCCTGATAGGGATTATGGCTCGCCGAGATCATCACGCCGAGGTCGGCGCGCATCGAGCGCGTCAGCATCGCGATGGCCGGGGTCGGCATCGGCCCGACCTGCACCACGTCCATACCGACGCTGGTGAAGCCCGCGACGAGCGCATTTTCGAGCATATAGCCCGACAATCGCGTGTCCTTGCCGATCACGACGCGATGCTTGTGGTCGCCGCGCAGGAAGTGCGCACCCGCCGCCATGCCGACGCGCATCGCGACCTCCGCGGTCATCGGCGCCCGGTTGGTCAGGCCGCGAATCCCGTCGGTTCCGAAAAACTTGCGCATGATACCTCTGCTACTTAAGCCGATTACAGACAATGCCTGCCCCGGCGTCCACGGGATGGCCCCTACGGAGCATTTCCCGGCCCAAAAACCGGTTCCCGTTTGTTACGGGAGGTGCTCTAAGTCACCCTCATTTGCTTGGCAAGCAGGCCAGAAAAAACGCCGGGAGAATCTGCTTTGAAATCCGCTTGGTTCATTCTCTCGGCGCTCGTCGCCGGCATGCTTTTGGGGATCGCGGTCGAACTCGTATCGCCCGCCGCGGGCACGGCGTCGCTTCCCTATATCGAACCGATCGGGCTGCTCTGGCTCAATGCGCTCAAGATGACGATCGTCCCGCTCGTCGTCGCGCTGCTCGTCACCGGGATCACCGCGACCGCCGATGCCGCGCGCGCGGGCAAGCTCGCCTTTCGCGCCGTGATGACCTTTCTCGGTGCGATCTTCCTGTCGGGGTTGATGACCTTGCTCCTCGCCCCGCTGCTGCTTCGGCTCTTTCCGCTGTCGCCCGGCGCCGCCGAAGCGCTCCGCCACGGCCTTGGCGGCACGGCCGAGGCAGGCCCGTCGCCGACCTTCGGCGATTTCCTGCTTTCGTTGATTCCCACGAACCCGATCGCGGCGGCGGCCGACACGGCGATCCTGCCGTTGATCGTTTTCACCACCATCTTCGCCTTTGCGATCACCAAGCTCGAACCGCCGCAGCGCGCGACCTTGTCGGGACTGTTCAAGGCATTGGGCGATGCGATGCTGATCGTCATCGGCTGGATCCTCGCGCTGGCGCCGATCGGCGTTTTCGCTCTCGGCTATGCGCTCGCGGTCAAGGCCGGAGTCGCCGCGTTCGGCGGGCTCGTCCATTATGTGCTGATCCTGTCGGCGATCGGCACGAGCTGCATCCTGCTCGGCCTCCTCCTCGCGTGGCTCGTCGTCGGCATTTCGCTGCCGCGTTTCGTCCGCGCGATGGTCCCGACGCTCGCGGTCGCGATCAGCACACAAAGCTCGCTCGCCAGCCTGCCCGCGATGCTCAAATCGTCCGAAGAACTCGGCGTCGATCCGAAGAAGGCCGACGTCGTGCTGCCGCTCGCCGTCGCCCTGTTCCGCTTCACCAGCCCGGCGATGAACCTCGCCGTCGTCGTTTATGTCGCCTGGCTGTTCGGCGTCGAGCTGACGCCTTGGGAGATGGCGGTCGGCCTGCTCGTCGCGATGGCAGCAGCGCTGTCGTCGGTCAGCCTGCCCGGATCGATCAGCTTCGTCACTTCGATCGCGCCGATCGCGGTGTCGATGGGCGTCCCCGTCGCACCGCTCGGCCTGCTCGTCGCGGTCGAGACATTCCCTGACATTTTCCGGACACTCGGCAATGTTATCGGCGACGTTGCCGCGACCAAATATGCCGCCGATGGTGTAGAAGACGACGGTCCCCCAGCAGGAGTCGCATCGTGAAGTATCGCAAGCTCGGCCATGGCCTCACCGTCTCCGCGATCGGGATTGGCTGCATGCCGATGATCAAGGGCGGCAACATCCTCTATGGCGAAGCCGCCGACCTCGATGAATCGACGCGCACGCTCCACCGCGCGATCGACCTTGGCGTGACCTTCTTCGACACCGCGCAAATCTATGGCCCGTTCAGCAACGAGGAATTGCTCGGCGAGGCGATCAAGGGCAAGCGCGACGGGCTCGTCATCGCGACCAAATTCGGTTTCAGGTTCGACGGCAACCAGATCGTCGGCGTCGACGGCTCGCCCGCCAACGCCCGCGCCGCATGCGAAGGCTCGCTCCAGCGGCTCGGTGTCGACACGATCGACCTCTTCTATCAGCACCGCGTCGACCCGTCGGTGCCGATCGAGGAAACCGTCGGGGGGATGATGGAGCTCGTGAAGGAGGGCAAGGTCCGCCACATCGCGCTGTCCGAAGCCGGCGCAGACACGATCCGCCGCGCCGCCAAGGCTGCGCCGATCACCGCGCTTCAGAGCGAATATTCGATCTGGGAACGCGATGTCGAGGACGATATCCTCGGCGCCTGTCGCCACAATGGCATCGGCTTCGTCCCCTATTCGCCGCTCGGCCGCGGCTTCCTCGCCGGCGCGGTGCGCAGCCGCGACGAACTTCCCGAGAACGACTGGCGCCGCAACGATCCGCGCTATTCGGAAGAGAATTTCCCCGCCAACCTCGCGATCGTCGATGCGATCGGTGCGGTCGCCGAACGGCATGGCGTGTCGAAAGCGCAGGTTGCGCTCGGCTGGCTGCTCGCACAGGGCGACGACATCGTCCCGATCCCCGGCACCAAGCGCCGCGCGACGATGGAGGACAGCGTCGCTGCGGCGGACGTCATACTGACCGCCGACGACCTCGCCGCAATCGACGCGGCGGCGCCGAAGGGTGGAACGAGCGGCCCGCGCTATGGCGAGATGGGTATGCGGATGGTGCGGCTTTAACGGTGGCTGGCGACTGATTGCTGCCATTCTTCTCCCCTCCCTGAAAGGGAGGGGAATGTCTCAAATCCACCCCAAAACCGACATCAACCTCCGCCCTCTCCGCTAACCCTTCACCTCCATCCGCTCGCACAGCGCGTCGACCTTCCCGGCCAGTTCGTGGATCCGCATCTGGTCGAGCTTCTCATGCAACCGCATAATCTCCAGCTCGGCGCGCAAGTTAATCTCATAATCGAGCCCTGCCGCAATGCGGTCCTTCGCCGATGCGCGGTTCTGGCTCATCATGATGATCGGCGCCTGGATTGCCGCGAGCGTCGACAGCATCAGGTTAAGGAAAATGAACGGATAGGGGTCGAACGCCATCCCCCAGCGCGCCAGCACGTCCGAATTGAGCAGCATCCACCCGAGCAGCACCGCAGTGAACGCGATGATGAAGCCCCATGAGCCGCCCACCGCGGCAACGCGATCGGACAGGCGCGCGCCGAAACTCGCCTCGGCATCGTCGAGGTCGGCGGCATCACGGCTGATCAGCCGGCGCTCGGCAATCGCATCGAGCACGCGCAGCTCGTCGGCATCGAGCTCGTCGAGCGGGCGCCCGAGCAGCCGCAGCGAAAGGTCTGCAGTCGTCGTCTTGTCGTGCATGATATCAACCCATCCAGCGCCAAATTCCGGCGACCATATAACCGAGCGCCCCATGCGCCCAAGTCGCTACAAGCCAAAGCAATATTCCGCCGAATAAGGCATGTGGCCGCGGGATGGTCTCACCCCATGGTGCCGCGCCGCCGATCTGCCGGACATAGGGCAGAAAGCTCGTCCGCGCCGCCCAGCCCTGCCATGCGGCCCCCATCAGCCGCGCCTTCTTCGCATCCTGCCCCGCCGAACCCACGAGCGCGAGAAAGGCGACGATACCAGACAGCACGATCTGGCCCGGTGTCGGCATCACCAGCGCATGGGCAAGCGCCCACAGCGTAAAACCCCACATCATCGGGTGCCGCGTGATCGCGAACACCCCGCGCGGGGCGGCCTGCGCGGCCTTGGCGGCGCCCGGCGCCGGCATCGCCGGATTGCCGATCAGCGACCCCATGAACAATATGCTCGCGAACAGCACGATCAGCGACGCGAGGATCCACAAAGGGTCGTCGACCGCCCACAACGGCGGCTCGGGCGGCATCCCGCGCCATGCCTGCACAATCAGGACGAAGGTCGCGATCGCGACGATCGAATAGACGATCTGGAACCCGCGTTCGCCCAGCCGCCCCGCGAGCCCGTCGCGGAGCGGATGCGACAGCATGAGGTGCGAGCCCACGAACAGGACGCCGGTGACGATCAAAAGCGACATGGGTTGCATGGAGCTTCTCCCTCTCCCCCTTCGCCGCTTTTGATCAGGTGCGGCGCCTACCTGTCGTAAGCCTTGGGCAATGCCCCTTCCTGCGGCGCCCGATAGCGATCGCGCAGGCGGTCCTGCCGCGTCGTCAGCGATTGTGCCTTGCCGTCGATCCAGACCGCCGTCGGACGGCTGCCGAGTTCGAGCGGGTCATTGTCCCAGATCACGACGTCGCCGACGCGGCCCGGACGCAGCGAACCGATGCTGCCTTCCATGCCGACCGCGCGCGCCGGAACGCTGCTGATCGAAGCGAACGCCTGATCCCAGGTCATGCCGCTGGCGCCCGGCACCCGCGCGAGGCCGACGAGATTGCCCGCATATTGCGTCGCATAGCCCATCTTGTGCGCGTCATCGTCGTCGAACACCCCGACCGACACGTCGACGCCCGCCGCCTTGAGGCGGCCTGCGTTCGACTGCGTCGCGCCAAGCTGCTCGAACGTGCCCGGCAAATCGGTGAGCGGCGAGACGAGCACCGGCACCTTGGCCGCCGCAATCTCGCGCGCGACGAGCCAGCCTTCGGTCACGCCGACGAGCACCAGCTTCAGCGCCGGAAATTCCTGCCGCAGCTTCAGCACATTGACGATATCGGCGGCACGATCGACGCGCACGAACAGCGGCGTCGTGCCGTCGATGACGCGCACCAGCGCATCGGCGTCCGCGCGCTGGATCATCGCGTCATTGCCCCATTCGGCGAGTGAAGCGGGATTGCGGGCGTAGCTCCGTGCCGCCAGCAATTGCTCGCGGAAAAGCAGGAAGGTCGCGGCGCGGCTGCCGCCGGCCTTCGCCGAGCCATCCTCGCCGAACGCGACATATTGCAGCGCGCGCGGCTTGGTCACCATGTCCATATCGTCGGCAAGGTCGACCACCGCGCCCTGTCCGGCGAACAAATTGCTGCTGCCACCCGGCGCGACGATCGCGCGGGTCACGCCCGACGCGCGGTTCACCGCGACGGGCGATCCCATCGGATTGAGCGCCGGCGCGATATCGAGCCCCGCCGAAAAGCGCGTGCGCGGCGCCGAGCGATCGTTGGTGCCGGTGACGGCATCGACTTCGGTCAGGCCGACACGGCTGAATGCCGCGACGATTCCGGGCGTGACATAACGCCCCCCGGCATCGACACGTTCGACACCCGCGGGCACGGCAACGCCCGCGCCCGCCGCGACGACCTTGCCGCCGAGAACGACGACGGTGCCGCCGTCGATCGGCGCGCTACCGTCGCCGATGACAAGCTTCGCGTTGACGATCGCGACATCCTGCGCCGCGGCCGGAACCGCGATCAACGCTGCGGCGGAAAGAAGAAGCGCGCGCATCATTTCACGTCTCCTTCACCCGGCTGGCCCAGTTCGAAATCGCTCACCGGACGCCGCTTCGGATCGTTCGCATCGAACATCAGGGCGCCATCGATCCAGACCTTTTCGGGCCGCGTGTACGCGCTGAACGGGTTGCCGTTCCATAGCACGACGTCGGCCATCTTGCCGGGCTTCAGGCTGCCCGTCCGGTCCGCGATCCCCAGCGCCTTCGCCGGATTATACGACAGCCAGGTCCATGCCATCTCGTCGCTCACGTCGATCCCGATGCGGCGTCCGGCAGCACGCGCCTTTGCCGCTTCCTGATTGAGCCGCTGGATCTGGTTCGCATCGTCCGAATGGACGATCGTGCATGCGCCCGCCTTGTAGACGAGCGGGATATTCTCGTTGACGCTGTCATAGGCTTCCATCTTGAAGCCCCACCAGTCGGCCCACATCGCCGAACAAATGCCTTCCTTGGCCAAAATATCAGCGATCTTGTAGCTTTCGACCGCGTGGTGGAAGGTCGACACCTTGTAGCCGAATTCCTTCGACATATCGATCACGAGCGCCATTTCGTCGGCGCGGTAGCAATGATTGTGGACGAGGATTTCGCCCGACAGCACGCCCGCGAGCGTTTCCATCGCAAGGTCGCGGTCGACCGCTTTCCCCTCATCCATCTTTTTCTTGTACGCGGCCGCCTTCTGCCAGGTCGCGCGGTTCACCGCGAAATTGCCCATGCGGGTCGAGGGCATCCGCCCCTTGCCGCCATAGACGCGCTTCGGATTTTCGCCGCACGCCATTTTCAGGCCATAGGGCGCGCCGGGGAATTTCATGCCCTGCACCGTGCGCGACGGCACATTCTTGAGCGTGATCGAGCGTCCACCCATCAGGTTCGCGCTGCCCGGCAGAATCTGCAGCGCGGTGACGCCGCCATTGGCGAGCGCGCGGCTGAACCCCGGATCCTGCGGCCAGACGCTATGTTCGGACCAGACTTCGGGGGTCGTCGGCGACGTCGCCTCATTGCCGTCCGAATGCGCGTCGACACCGGGCGAAGGATAATCGCCAAGGTGGCTGTGAATGTCGATCACGCCGGGGGTGAGGAACTTGCCCGTGCCGTCGATGACGTCGGCGTCGGTCGGCAAGTCCATGTCGGGCCCGCCGACGCGGTCGACCTTCCCGCTCGTCATCACGATCGAACCATTGTCGATCCGACCACCCTCGCCGTCGAAGATGGTGACACCCTTCACCACCGTCAGGCGGGTCGGATATCCCTTGTAAGTCGACGGATAGGGATCCTTGTTGAACTTGGCCGGCTTGGCGGCCGGAGCGGCGGGCTCATCGCCCGCCGACTTCGCCTCGGTCCCCGACGCCGCGCAACCCGCGAACGCCAGCGACACCGCAGCCAGCAGGCTGCCCTTCACACCCCGGATCATCGATTACGCCCCTTTGGTTTCGGGATGGATGCCGGCGGCTTGCGGCTCGGCGAGTTCCTTCTGACCTTCTACATCGTCGCCGTCACGCAGCGTGTCGAGATGCATCCAGCGCTTCACGATCGGGCTGAGCAACAGCACAACCACGCCGGCGCCGATCGCGATCCAGCCGAACAGTTGATAGATGTCGAGCAAGCCCTGCTTCGTCATCTGACCGTCGTGGCCGCCGGTGGCTTCTCCGATCTTGCCGGCAACGAAATTGCCGACTGCGGTCATATAGAACCAGGCCCCCATGATCAGCGACGCGAGGAAGCTCGGCGCCAGCCGGTTCATCGCGCTAAGGCCGACCGGGCTGAGGCAAAGCTCACCGGTGGTGGCAAAGAAATAATAGGCAAAGACGAGGATCACCGGCGTCATCGCGGCAACGCCATAGGCTTCGGCGCCCCAGACGAGGACGAGGTTCGCGATGCCCATCTGCGCGAGCGCGAGGCCGAACTTGGCCGGCGCCGACGGCTCGGCGCCGCGCTTGCCGAGCCACAGCCACAGCGTAGCGAAGAGCGGCGCGACGAGGATGATAATGATCGGGTTGATCGACTGGAAGATGCCCGCGGGCACGCCGCCACGATCGACGAAGCGGTCGGTGAACAGGTTCATCGAACCGCCCGCCTGTTCGAACAGGCCCCAGAACAACGGATTGAGGCTGATCAGGAACAGGATCGCAAACATGCGCTCGCGCGGTTCCTTTTCGAGTTTGAAGCTCTCGTAAAGCACATAACCGAGCAACGCGACGCCCGAGATAGCGAGCAAGCCCTGGATGACGTCCTGATATTGCACCAGCGCCCAGATCACCGCGACCGCCGCAAAGCCGACGGCATAGATGGTCATTTCGCGCGAGCGGGCGAGCGGAGCCGGCGCCTCACCGGCGCCGTTGAGAACGCCCTTGCCGAGCACGAAGACGATCAGGCCGGCGAGCATGCCGATGCCCGCGAGGCCGAAACCGAAGCCCCAGCCGATCGTCTGGCCGAGATAGGCGACGAGGATGGTGCCGAGCGCGGCGCCCGCGTTGATACCCATGTAAAAGATCGTATAGGCGCTGTCGCGGCGGGTATCGGTGAGCTTGTAGAGCTGTCCGACCATCACAGAGATGTTCGCCTTCAGGAAGCCCGAGCCGACGATGATGAAGGCGAGCGCGGCCCAGAAGATGTTGATCGTCGGGTCATTCTGCCCGCCGACGCCCTCGACCGCCATGAGGCTGTGGCCTGCGGCGAGCAGCAGCCCGCCGAACAGCACCGCCTTACGCTGGCCAAGATAACGGTCGGCCAGATAGCCGCCGAGCACCGGCGTGATGTAGACGAGGCTAGTGTAGGCGCCATAGATCAGGTTCGACTTGCTGTCGCTGAACAGCCAGTGCTGCGTGAGGTAGAAAATCAGGATGGCGCGCATGCCGTAATAGGAGAAACGCTCCCACATTTCGGCGAAGAACAGCATGTAAAGGCCCTTGGGATGTCCAGCGAATTCTGGCTTCCGGCTCGTCGCGATCAGCGCCCCGACGGTCAGGAATGCCCCCAGGAGGATCACCGCGATAACCGCGATCCAGTCGCCCTCCTGCCAAAGGCCAATATCTTTCATCAAAGCGTCCCTTTTTTCGATTATCTTGAGCGCGGCCGTCCGCCGCGCGAATGGGGCAACCTAGCGTTAAAATTGCGTATGGGAAGAATCTAATTGCGCCTGAAACCGCTTCGGGCGGGCCAAAAACTGTTGCGAATCGCTCGCAACTCTTGCGCCGAAGCCTATAAAACTCCACATGCGCGCCATGTTCAACGACAGCTCCTCTCTCCTCGCCCATCTTGCCACCCGCCGTTCGGGGAAGGCCCGCGACATGATCGCGCCGGGCCCCGACGCCGCCAAGCTCCGCGATATCATCGCACTTGCCCTGCGCACACCCGATCACGGCAAACTCGCCCCCTGGCGCATCGTCACGGTCGCCGACGACCAGCGCGAGGCCTTTGCGACGCTGCTCAAAAAAGCATGGGTTGCGGAAAATCCGGGCGCGGCCGGCATGGACCTTTCGGCGCTCGACCAGTTCGCGCATCAGGCCCCGACCTTGCTCGTCCTCCTGTCCACGCCGGTCGCGGGCAGCAAGATCCCGGTGTGGGAACAACAAATGTCGGCCGGTGCGGTCGGCATGAACCTGCTCCACGCCGCGCATGCGCACGGTTTCGTCGGGAGCTGGCTGACCGGCTGGGCCGCCTATAGCGCCGAAGTCGCCGCGGCATTCGGTGCCGGCGAAGGCGACACGATCGTCGGCTACTTCTTTCTTGGTACCCCGGCTCGCGAACTCGACGAACGCCCCCGTCCCGAATATGACGACGTCGTGCGGTCATGGGAAATTTAGTTTCATAGTCGGCATCAAATTTGTAATTAGTCGCATTTGACTGTGCTGCTGTCTTATGGCATTAAGGCGGCATGCTCGATCAGTCAAAACCCGTGTACCAGCGCCTGCGCGATGTCATCGCCAACGCCATCCTCGACGGCACGTTCCGTGACGGCGACATGTTGCCGTCGGTCCGCTCGCTCGCGGCCGAGGAAGGCGCCAATCCGCTGACCGTAGCCAAGGCCTATCAGACCTTTCAGGACGAAGGGCTGGTAACGGTCAAGCGCGGGGTCGGCATGTTCGTCGCCCAGGGCGCGACCGAACGCCTGCGTGATCTGATGCGCGCCGACTTCCTCGCCAATGTCTGGCCCCCCGTCGCAGATCAGATGCGCCGCATCGGCCTCGACGCGCGCGCGCTTCTGGACCTTACCGAGGCCTGAGCGCGCTTTCGGAGCGCCGCGGAAAGTTCGAGTTCAGCCGCGACCTTCGTAGAGGTCCGCCAAGGTCGGTCGTTTTCCGAAACCGAGTCCACGCAACATGTCGGCATCGCGGCCCTTCTTTTCCGACAGACAATGTCGCTCCAAACGGCGCCCGCCCGTAGCAAGACCCGCCAGCCCAGTGGGCGCGTAAACATAATCGCGGACAATGAGGACATGTGCGTCGTCGAACGGGATTCGATCCTCTCGTCTGTAGAGCGAGAGCCATTTCATATCCTTGCTCCACTTGCCCCGGCTTTCGACATTCAGCCCCCGCCGTTTGAGCGCCACCCTGTCGGCCATCACCCCGCGGACACCCGGGTCGTTGTCGCACAGCGATTCAAACTCGGCGCGGCTGTTCATCAGATTGACGACATCCCGTCCGGCGTAAGCCAACGATGAGACGACCGCCGCAGCAACCAGCAAAGACGCGCCGATCCGGGGCCACCGCACACCATGTGCGCGACCATAAACCAGTGGATGCATGCCGCCGACGCAGGCACCGAAAACAAGTTGGGCGTTATCGACCGCATAGGTCCCGGAGAAATGCCAGATAGCCAGCCCCCCGACCAAGCCGATGATTGCGAAGGCGAGCGTCGCGACGAAAATATGTTCGGACAAGTGGCGGCGAGTGAGGGCCATTAAAGGAATTCCGAGCAGCAATCCGACCGGAACGGCAATAAAAAGGGCAAAGAAAAGGACGATATTTGCGACCAGCAGGAAATTCATCCCGCCGTCAATGGGTGTGGAGGCCTGAACATGCGGGTTGATCGCAGCATAAATCATTGCCGCCAGCACCGAACCCAAAACCGATGCAATGACGGATATGCGCCCTAGATGGCTGCGCCCGGATCGTTCGCTTTCCTTTTTCATCAGTTTCTCGATCGCCAAACTGAACTTCCTGCTTTGCTTCGCCTAACGCCCGATCTGCGCGGCCTTGTCGCGCAAATCCGCCGCAGCCTGCTTCTTGCCGCGCCGGTCGAGCAGGTCGGCGTAAAACTCCATGATCCCGCTGTTCAACGGCTGCATTCGATAGGCGCGGTCGATCAGCGGCAGCGCGCGATCGTCGTCGCCTTTCGCGACCCACGCCCGCGCGAGTTCGCGCAGGACCACAACGTCGCGATCACCGATACGGCGGCGGACATGCTCGAAATGCGCGATGGCCTCGTCCCAATGCTCGATATCCATCGCAAGATGGCCGGCCAGCCGATCGGCGGCGATGCTCGACGGCTGGATGTTGCGCAATGCGAGGATCGCCGCGCCGGACCCGGCGGCATCGCCCGCTCGAAACAGCGCATTGGCGAGGCGCAATGTCGTCCGCTCGCTCGCGTCGAGGCTGCGCGCCGCGCGATAGGCCGGTACCGCCAGATCATATCGCCCGCCGGCAAGCGCCGTGTCACCGAGCAGGATATGTGCATCGGCAACGCCGCGGTTCGCGTCGCGGAGCTTCGTCGCCCGGAGAATCGCGCGCGCGCTGTTCCCGCCGGCAAGGTCGGCGGCAATCGCCGGGATCACCTTGGCAGGGTCGAGCGGTTCGGCATCGGCCGCCATCGTCAGCAGCCCATAATCGTCATCGGCGGCAAAGGGCACCGCTTCGCCGGGCGAGAGCGCCGCTGCGCGCGCCAGATAGTCCGCCGATTCGATCCGCCGCCCCAGTTCGGCCGCCGCACGCGCCGCAAGCAGCAGCGACCAGCTATCGGCGTCGGGACGCCGGACCAGCGGCAGCAGCGCGTCGAGAGCGGCATCGGCGTCGCCATCGGCCCATTCCGCCGCCCCCAGAATGCGCCGCGCGGTAAAATTCTGCGGCTGCTCGTCAAGCAAGCGGTCGGCCCATGTCGCCGCGACCGCCTCGCCCCCCAGTTCGAGTTCGACGATCGCGCTCAGCAGCATGAAGGAGGGCTGCTCGTCAAGTTCGCCGCGCGTGCGCTGGAGCAGGCTGCGCGCGAGCCGATAATTTTCCGCGCGCGCCGCGACCACGGCTTGCAGGTAAAAGAGGCGTGGGTCGCGCGGCACGATCGTCGCGGCGTGGCGCAACGCGGTCAGCATGTCGCGATACCGGCCAAGGTCGCCCAGCGTCGCCGCCTGTTCGATCAGCGCATCTTCATTATCGGGATCCGCGGCCAGCGCCTTTTCATACCAGTCGAGCGAGGCGGTCAGGCCCTCCTGCGTCCGCACGAGGTTCGCCTTCAGCGCCAGCACCGCGCTGTTCGTCTTGTCGAGTTCGATCGCATAGTCGACCGCATCGCGCGCACCGGGCGTGTCTGCATAAGCGTCGCGAAAACGGGCGACATCGACCCACAGCGCCGAGTTGCGCGGCAATTCGTGCACCGCCCGGTCATAGGCTTCGCGCGCCGCGCCCAAGTCGCCGCTCGCCAGATGGACGTCGCCCGCGACCCACGCCGCCTCGCCGATCATCTCGGGGATGATCGGCCCGTCATCCAGCGTTTCGAGCGCGCGCGAACCTTCCCCCTGCATCGCATAGGCACGCGCCAGCAGCGGGCGCAGCGCCGCCGCGCTACCTCCCGCGCCCAGCGCACCCTTCACCGCCGCTTCCGCCCCCACGCCGTCGCCCAGCCGGATCGCGACGCGCGCCAGCTCAACCCGCTCGGCGATCGCCGCCGGGTCGTTCGCGATGGCTTCCTGAAGCGCGGCACGGCGCTCGATCAGCGTCTTGCGCGGCGCGGCGGACGGCGCGTCGTCACATGCTCCGAGCAGCAGGGCCACGAACAGCAGCGCACTAGTACAGACGCGGCGGAAATCCATTCAGGCCTGCATCCGATACTGTTTAAGCAGATCATAGAGCGTCGGGCGGCTGATCCCGAGCAGCTTGGCCGCTGCCGAGATATTGCCCTCGCTCTGCGTCATTGCGCGGCGGATCGCAACGCGGTCGGCCGCCTCGCGCGCACTGCGCAAGTTGAGCCAGGCCTCCTCGCCCTCTCCGTCACCGTTCCCGCTACCCGCGAGGTCGAGATCTTCGCGCAGTACCAGCTTGCCGTCCGCCATGATCACCGCGCGCTTGATGCGGTTTTCCAGTTCACGAACATTACCGGGCCAGCGCCCCTCGTCGATCGCCTGCAGCGCATCGGGAGCAAAGCCGCGGACGGCCGGGTTCATCTCGGGCGCATATTGATGCAGGAAATGCCGCGCTAGCAGCACGGCATCGCCCGGCCGCTCGGCGAGCGAAGGAATCTTCACGACCATCTCGGCGAGCCGGTAATAAAGATCGTCGCGAAAGCTCTGTTCGGCGATCATCGCGTCGAGATCGCGGTGCGTCGCGCACACGATCCGCGTGTCGACCGCAATCGCCTTGCGTCCGCCGATCCGCTCGATCGTCCGTTCCTGCAGGAACCGCAGCAATTTGACCTGCAACGGCAATGGGATGTCGCCGACTTCGTCGAGGAAAAGCGTCCCGCCGTGCGCGAGTTCGATCTTGCCCTCGGTTGTCTTCACCGCGCCGGTAAATGCGCCTTTTTCATGCCCGAATAGCTCGCTTTCGAGCAGGTTTTCGGGGATCGCCGCGCAGTTGATCGCGACGAAGGCACCGTCGCGCCGCGCGCTTGCCTCATGGAGTCCGCGCGCGAGCAATTCCTTGCCCGTACCACTCGCACCGAGCAGCATGACACTGACATCGAGGTTCGCGACGCGCTCGATCGTGCGCGCGACCTTCTGCATCTCGGGTGCGCCGGTGATCATCCCGCCAAGCACGCGATTGTCGGTCGCCCCCTGCTCCGCCAGCCGGGCATTTTCGACCTCCAGCTCGCGGACATGAAAGGCGCGGCGAACGATCAGTCCCAATTCCTCGATGTCGATCGGCTTCTTGTAGAAATCCCACGCGCCGTTCGCGATCGCGGTCAGCGCGCTCGTTCGCTCGCCATGTCCCGATACCACGATCACCTTGGTGTCGGGCTTGACCTCCAAAATGGTCTTCAGCGTCCGGAACCCCTCGCGCGTCCCGTCGGGATCGGGCGGCAGGCCAAGGTCGAGCGTGACGACATCGGGCTCCTCAGCGCGCAGCAGTTCGATCGCCGCATCATGGTCGCCGGCAACGAAGACCTGATAATCCTCATACGCCCATTTGAGCTGCGTCTGCAGCCCCGGGTCGTCTTCGACCACCAGCAATTTGCGCAGATTGGCCCCGCTGTCGTTCATTTCGATCCCATTTTCATCACGCGGGCGTCGCCCCCCATATCGTCACGCGCATCGGCGAGCGGCAACCACAGGGTGAAGCTGCTCCCCTTGCCCCGCTCGCTTTCCACCTCGACCCCCCCGCCCATCGCCTGTGCGATCTGCAGCGCTTCGAACGCGCCCAGCCCGAAACCCGATTCCTTCGTCGAGACGAAGGGCTTGAAGAGTTCGCTGCGGATAAACTCGCGCGTCATCCCGCTGCCCTGATCGATCACGTCGATACGCGCCCGCCCATGCTCGGCCACCGCGATGACCTGCACCGGGGTTCCCGCCTCCGACGCGTCGATCGCGTTGGCGACCAGATGCTGGACGATCTGCCGGATCGCGCCTGCATCGGCCCATGCCGACAATCCCGCCTGGCACCCGACAAACAGCACACGGCGCGCGCGCATCTCGGCGGCGATTTCCTGCAGCACCGGTTCGACCATCGTCCGCCCCGCCTCCACCGCCGGTCCGCGTTCGCGCGGCGCCAACCGGACGAGCAGGTCGCTGAGACGTCCGGCCGAAATCTTCAGCGTTTCGACCATATCGGCGCGGAAATCGGCCTTGTCGGCATGGCGTTCGGCATTGCGCGCGAGCAGGCCGATCTGGCTCGCCAGATTCTTGATGTCGTGCATGATGAAGGCGAAGCGCCGGTTGAATTCGTCGAAGCGCCGCGCTTCCGACAAAGCCTGCTGGCTCTGCGATTCGGCAAGGTAGCTCGCCGCCTGCTGCCCCGCGATGCGCAGCACGTCGAGGTCTTCCCAGTCGAGCGCGCGCGAAACCGGCGGCCGATGCAGGATGACGATCGCGATCATCCGCTGGAAATGCAGCACCGGCACCATCACCCACGCCCGGCTGTCCGCGATCAGCCAGTCGGGAATGGCGAGGTCGGCGCCGGCCTGCCCTCGCCGCTCCGCGTCGAGGTCGACGATATGCTGCGTCTCCTGCAGCATGAAGGCCGAGCGCAGCGAGAGCATCGCGTCCTCGCTCGCGCCATCGGGCCAGTGCCATTGCTCGGCGACACGAAAACCGCCAGACGCACCGGGCAGCATCAGCAGCGCACCGGGGCTACCGGTCAGTTCGGCGAGCGCCTTGGCGACGCGGCGATGCAGATTGCGGTCGTCCTCGCCCCCATCCCCTTTCGCGCCCTGCCCCAGCGTCGCCGTGAAGCGCATCCATTCGGCGCGATAGTCGTAACGATGCTCGAAAAAATGCTTGGAGATCATCACCGACAACCAGGCGCGCGACCGTGACGAAGCGAGCATCACCCCGCCGGCGCCGATCACGACGACCAGCGAGATCGCCTGCGCCAGTTCGGCATAGTCGCCGCCGGCGACGCGCGCGACCGCGCCGGTCAGCGCGATGACGATCAGATAGGCCGCGGCACCGAGAAGGATCAGCGTGCGCGTCGCGGCCGTGCGCGACAGGCGCATCCGCTCGCGTCCGATATCGAGTGCGGCGACGACATAGACCGGCAGGATCAGCAGCGCGATCGCGGGGAGCAGCGCGATCAGCGTCGAGGCGATCTTGCCGGTCAGCGCGCCGATCAACTGGACGTTGAGTTCATAGGCCCACAGCATCGCAAAGCCGCCCGCGACCGCCATGACCGGCATGCGCTGCCCCGCGCTCGCATGACGAACCCCGCCATCGATCACGAGCAGCCCGCCGATCGCGACGATCAGCGTCGCAAAGGTCAGTGTTGGCGTCATCCACGGCTCGGCGGCGGCACCCGCCCGCACATGCGCCGCGGCGCCAAGCAGGAAGGTCAGAACGCAGATCGTTGCGAGCATGCGCAGGATCAGGCGCAGCGGCCGCGACATCGGCGCGCGCGGCGACCAGAATGTCGCCCCCACCCAACCAAGCATCGCGATGTCGCGCAGGGTTTGAATGACCAGCGACTGCGACGATCCGGCACCGAAGAGGGTCAATGCGCCGCACCATAATGCCGTCGCTGCAGCCGCCAGCGTCAGAAGCCGCGGCGCCGGCATCAGCGCCGCCATGCGCGCCCGCGAGCGTGTCAGCAACCACAGGGTGACGCCGGCAAAGCCGGTTAGCGCAAGCGCCGACAGGATCTGGGACAGGCTCGCCAGCGCGCCCACCGCTACCGCGCTCCCTCCGGCCACAGCACGACGCGCACGGTCTGGAGAAGGATCAGCAGATCGAGGAAGGGCGAGTAGTTCTTGGCGTAATAGAGATCATACTCGAGCTTGACCCGCGCATCCTCGACCGAGGCGCCATAGGGGTAGTTGATCTGCGCCCACCCCGTCAGCCCGGGCTTCACCATGTGGCGCTCGGCGTAATAGGGCAGCTTCTTCTCGAGTTCCTCCACGAAGCTCGGCCGTTCGGGGCGCGGGCCGACGAAGCTCATGTCGCCCTTCAGCACGCACCAGGTCTGCGGCAGTTCGTCGATCCGCAGCTTGCGGATGATCCGGCCGACGCGCGTCACGCGCGGGTCGTTCTCGCTCGCCCACACCGCCTTGCCCGACGCTTCGGCATCGGTGCGCATCGAACGGATCTTGAAGATATCATAGGGTTCGCCGAACAGCCCGACCCGCGGCTGGCGGTAGAAAACCGGCCCGCGGCTGTCGAGAATCACGGCGATCCCTGCAACGATGACCAGCGGCAAGCCGACCACGAGGACCAGCAGGCTGGCGACAATATCGAACAGCCGCTTGCCGACCTTCGAAATGCGCTGCCCCGCCGAAAAACCGTCGGAAAAGATCAGTCCGCTGGGGTTTGTGGTCGCGAGGTCGACGCGCCCGGTCTCGCGCTCGATAAAGCTCGCGATATCGTTGACGTGCACACCCGTCGTCTTGACGCGCAGCAGGTCGTTGAGCGGCAATGCGTTGCGCCGTTCTTCGAGCGCCAGAACGACCTCGCCGGCGCGAAGCGCAACGACATGATCGGACAGATTGGGAATATCGTCGCGCGGGACGGCCCCCGTCACGGTCTTTTCCGCCGCGCTCATCGCAACGAAGCCCACCATCTCGAGCCCGCTTCCCGGCGCATCGGCCAAGGCGGCCAGCCGCGCGGCACGCGGCCCAGCACCAAGCACCAGGATGCGGCGGCGGAAGGCCTCCGTACCCGACGATTGGGTCAGGGCGAGCCGGATGACGAAGAGCACCGCGATGGCAAAGATCATCGCGTACAGGCTGTTCGCGCGCCACAGCGTCGCGGTCGGCAGCAGGAAACCGAGCACCGAAAGGAAGATCACGCCGAGCGAGATTGCGGCGAGCAGGCGCGCGGTGGCGAAACGCATCGAGCGCAGCCCTTCGTTCCCATACATCCCGGTCGCCATCATCGCGAGCGAATTGGCGACACCGAAGGTCAGGAGCGGAAGCCAGCGGCTCGCGAGCGGCCCGGCGTCGAACCCGGCCTGATGGGCATAAAGATGCCATGCGCCCTCTGCCGATCCGAGCAGCGCAAAAAACTCGATCAGCGCCAGCCAGACGACCGCGTGCGGAACATAATGTTTAAACAGCCGAAACATCGAAACTCGCCAGACCCTTTCGCTCGCGCGACCCTATAGCGGAGGCGTCAACTGTCGGTTAATTTTACACTCGCTATATCGCGAATGACAAGGTGACCCGCCGCATTCAACAGGATAGACCGACGCCCATGACGCTGATGATCCAGCCTGTTATCCTGTGCGGCGGCGCCGGCACGCGGCTCTGGCCCGAATCGCGCGGCACCCGCGCGAAACAGTTCTTGTTGCTTCACGGCCAGCGCAGCCTGTTCCGTCAGACCGTCGAGCGCACGCCTGCGGGGCCCGATTTTCTTCCGCCCATCGTGCTGTGCGGCGACGGCCATGTCGCGATGGTCCGCGAACAGATGGACGACCGCGAGGAAACGCTGCTCGTCGAACCGATGCCGCGCAACACCGCCGCCGCGATCGCGCTTGCCGTCGCTCAGGCCGATGCCGATACACTGCTCCTCGTCATGCCGAGCGATCATGTCATCGCCGATGTCCCGGCCTTTCATGCCGCGATCGCCAAGGGGGTACGCCTCGCGCAGCAGGACTGGCTCGTCACCTTCGGCATCACGCCCGATCGCCCCGAAACCGGCTTCGGCTATATCGCTGCGGGCCGTCCGCTTGGCGAAGACGGCTTCGCGGTCGACCGTTTCGTCGAAAAACCGCCGCTCGCCGACGCCGAAGCGATGCTCGCGGCGGGCGGATACAGCTGGAACGCCGGGATATTCCTGTTTCGCGCCGCGCGGATGCGCGATGCGATGCTGACGCATTGCCGTCCGATCTTCGAAGCGGCGGACAAGGCCGTTGCGGCGGGGATGCGCGACGGCGACGCGCTCTACGCCGACGCCGTCGAATTCGCGAAAGCGCCGTCGGACTCGATCGATTATGCGGTGATGGAAAAGGACGATCGCGTCGCGGTGGTGCCCGCGGCGATGGGCTGGTCCGACCTCGGCTGCTGGCACACGATCCACGCACTCGCCGACAAGGACGATGCCGACAACGCGGTTACCGGCGACGCTTTTCTGCACGAAAGCCGCGGCAATCTGGTCCGCGCGGGCGACAAGCGCGTCTCGATCCTCGGCATGGACAATATTGCCGTCATCGTCGACGGCGACGACATATTGGTGATTCCGCTCGAGAGATCGCAAGAGGTGCGCGCTGCCGCCAAGGCCCGCGAATAGGCGGTCATGGGCGGATATTCCTGCTTTGCCGAAGCACCGCTGGGCCTGCTCGATCACGGCCCGGGCGAGCTTCGCGACCGCCACTGTCACGATGACGCCTTCGTCGCAGTCGTGCTCGAAGGCGGCTATCAGGAGGCCGGCGACGAGGGGCGTTGGAACGTTCGTCCGGGCGACGCCCTGGTCCATCACGCGTTCGAATCGCACCTCGACCGGTTCGAGGCAAAGGGCGCACGGGTGCTCGTTCTCGCGCTGCCCCCTGAACTCGCGACGACGCGGACCATGCGCGGATACGTCGCGGACCCCGATCGCCTTGTCCGCCTCGCGGAGCGCGACGCGCGCGCGGCGTCGGCCTATTTCGCCGAGATGTTCGTCACAGCCGGGACCACGGCCCTCGACTGGCCCGATCTGCTCGCCGACGACCTCCGCCGCCTCGCCCCCTTCGCGCTCGCGCACTGGGCCGAGGAAAAGGGCGTCCGTGCCGAAACGCTCAGCCGCGGTTTCCGCTCCGCCTATGGCTGCACGCCGAAATCCTATCGCGCCGACGTCCGCGCGCGCGCCGCCCTCACCGCCGCGCGTCATGGGCGCGAGCCCTTCGCCCACATCGCACATCGCCTCCATTTCGCCGATCAGGCGCATATGACGCATGCGGTCGCGCGGCTGACCGGGGCGACGCCGGGTTGGTGGCGGCGACGTCAAATGGATACAAGACAGCGCTGACCTCGCGCCGTTATACTCCACCATTACACACTTAACGGAGACCCTCATGCTCGACCGCCGTACCCTGCTTGCCGCGCTGGCCGCGACATCCGCCATTGCCGGGGCCCGTTCGCCCGCGCGCGCCATGCTGGCCGATACGTCCGGCGGCGAAGGCGCGAAACTCACCGCGATCTACGAACGCATCTACGACATGCTCGTCGACCAGGACCCCGAATTCGCAACGGCGCTCGGTCTCGACAAGGGCGATAATGCAGCGGCCAAATCGAAGCTCGCCGACCGCTCGCCGGCGGGGATCAAGCGCGGCCACGACCTCTATCGTACAGGGCTCGCAGAACTGAAAAAGATCGACGTCTCAAAGCTCTCGGGCATGGATCTCGTAAACTATGAAACCTTCCGCGGTCCGTGGGAAGATTATGTCAAAGCCTATGATACGTTCAGCTACGGCCTCCATAGCTGGCCCGAACCGCACCCGGTGACGCAGCTCAGCGGCTCCTATCGTTCGGTCCCCGATTTCCTGATCAACCAGCACAGCATCGCGAACGCCGCCGATGCCGAGGCCTATCTGGCGCGCTGCAATGATTTCGCGGCGCAACTCGACAACGAGACGGGGCGCATCAAGGCCGACCATGCCGCAGGCATCATCCCGCCCGATTTCGTGATCGACCGCACGCTCGGGCAGTTCGACCGCATCTGGGCGCCCGCACCCGCCGCAAACGGGCTGGCGACCAACCTTGCCGCCAAGACGAAGGATATCCCGGGCGACTGGGCCGCGCGCTGCGCCGCAATCGTCAAGGACCGCATCTATCCCGCGATGCGTCGCCAGGCGGACGAGCTTAAGGCCGTTCGGCCCCGCGCGACGCACGACGCCGGTGTGTGGCGCCTGCCCAAGGGCGACGAATATTACGCCTATGCGCTTCGTTTCGCGACAACGACCGGGATGTCGGCCGAGGAGGTACACAAGCTCGGGCTCGACCGCGTCGCCGAACTCAGCGCACGCGCCGATGCGATCTTCAAGGCGCAGGGCATGACCAAGGGAACCGTCGCCGAACGTATGCGCGCGCTCGGCAAGGATCCGCGCTTCCTTTATCCGAACACCGACGCCGGCAAGGAAAAGCTGATCGCCGAACTCAACTCCCAGATGCAGGCGATCCAGGCGCGGCTACCCGAAGCCTTTGGTCGCCTGCCCAAGGCGAAAGTCGAAATTCGCCGCGTCCCCGCCGATATCGAGGACGGCGCGACGGGCGGCTATTACCAGATCCCCGCGCTCGACGGCTCGCGTCCCGGCGCTTACTATATCAACCTGCGCGACACCGCCGAAAACCCGAGCTGGACGTTGCCGACGCTGACCTATCACGAGGCGTCGCCCGGCCATCACCACCAGATCGCACTCGCACAGGAAGCGACAGGCATTCCGCGCCTTCGCCGCCTGCCCGCCTACTCAGTCTATACCGAGGGTTGGGGCCTGTATGCCGAACAGCTCGCCGACGAAATGGGTGTCTATGAAAACGACCCGTGGGGCCGGCTCGGCTATCTGCAAAGCTATATGTTCCGTGCCGCGCGCCTCGTCGCCGACACCGGGCTGCATCACTATAAATGGACGCGCGAGAAAGCGATCCAATATTATAACGATGCGCTCGGCACCCCCGAACCGTCGAATATCACCGAAATCGAACGCTATTGCGTGTGGCCGGGGCAAGCGACGAGCTATATGGTCGGGCAAACGAGCTGGGTCCGCATCCGCGAAAAGGCAAAGGCGACGCTTGGCGACAAGTTCGATCTTCGCGGCTTCCACGACACCGCCCTGTCGGCGGGCGCGATGCCCATTTCGGTCCTCGACTCGGTCATCGCGCGCTGGACTGACGCGCAAAAAGCCTGATCGCACGATAGGCCCTTCGCCTGCGCGAACAGGCGAAGGGCCTTAGTTCTGGAAGATTGCGGGCGTTCCGGGCTTCACCATCTGTGCAAGACGCGCGGCATCCCAGTTGGTCAGCCTGACGCAGCCATGGCTTTCGGCGCGGCCGATCGTATGCGGCTCGCTCGTTCCGTGAATGCCATAATGTGGCTTGTTGAGGTCGAGCCACACGACGCCGACCGGACTGTTCGGCCCGGGTTGCAGCAACACCGCTTCCTTGCTGTTGCTCACATCCCAGAACAGCTTGGGATTGTAATGAAAATCGGGATTGCGGCTAACGCCCTGAATCTTCCAAGTGCCGATCGGCAGCGGATCATGACTACTGCCCATCGTCGCGGGGAATTGCGCGATCAGCTTGTCGCCATCATCATAAACCTTCAGCACGCCATCCGATTTGTCGACGACGACCTTTGCCGCCGCCACCTGCTGCGGCGCGACACCTAGCCGCTCGAGCGTGCCGTTCCAGCCGCGCTCGTCCTTTTCCATATTCGCGACATCGACGTCGGGGATATTGGGAACGCGAAACGGACGCCCTGCGCCGACGAGCGTCGACGGACTGTTCAGCGCGACGAGCGTCTCGGGCGTCGTATGGAAACGCTCGGCGAGCGCTTCGGTCAGGTTGCGATATCCCAGCGCGGGTAATTTGGCTTGGTCGGCCGCCTCCTTGGGAAAGGCGGGAACGAACGGCCCTTTCGCAAAGCCGGCGGGTATGACGACCATCCGCGTCGCCGGTATATTGCCTGCTTCTTGCAGCGCCTGCCCGGTCGCCGCGTCGAGTTTGCCGCTGACGTCCAGACCACGCGCGGTCTGAAAACCGCGAAGCGCCGCGACATAGGATTGTCCTTCCTTCCCGTCGATCACACCGGGCGAAAAACCGAGACGGTCAAGTTGCACCTGCGCACGAAGGATCGGCGTCTCGGCGAAGGGCGCCGCGTTTTTTGCATCCTCGAAGCGTAGCGAGTCCGGCGCGGCAGCGGTCGCCGGCGCCTGTTCTGACGTCGCCTTGTCGGGGGCCGCATTACAGCCCGAGACCAGCAACAGACACGGTATAATCAAGATAGGTTTCAAATGCTTGTCCTCGCAGCTTGAACAGGATTAACGATCCTGTTCGCGAAAGGATGCGCGACAAGAGGACGCGGAGGGCCGAAGCGCGTGCTCAGCCTTCCGCTTTTTCGGGCGCAACCTTTGCCGCCAGCACCCGATGGCGCAAGACGTCCCAGTCGGGAAAGCGCCAGAAGGTCGGGCTGTCGCGGCCGATGATCCGAGGATGCTCCGCCGACGGCGCAATCGCGCGATCGACGGGGTTGATCTCGGCGAGCGCGTCGCAGTCGAAAAACGCCCGGACGATCACCTCTTCGTCGGCCTCGCCGGCGCTGCCGACGACAATGCCAAGTTCGCCCGTCGACAGCCGGACGAGTGTACCGACCGCATAAATGCCCAGGCTGTCGGCAAAACGATCGAGCAGCGCGGGATCGAAATGGCCCTTCCATTTCTGCATCTCGGTCAACGCCTCGCACGGCGTCCATGCCGTCTTGTACGGCCGGTTCGACGTCACCGCGTCATAGACGTCGCAAATCGCGCCCATACGCGCCGCCAGCGACAATTGCTCGCCCTTCAATCCGCCCGGATATCCGGTGCCGTCGATCTTCTCATGGTGCCGCAGGCAAAGTTCCAGCGCCAGTTCGGGCGCGCCGCGCGAACTCGCGAGCAATCGGTGCCCGGCGGCCGGATGCCCCCGCACCGACTGCATCTCGCCTTTCGACAGGGCCCCGGGCTTGTTCAATATCTCGTCCGACACGGCAACCTTGCCGACATCGTGGAGCAGGCCCGCCACTCCCAGATCCTCGACCTCCTGCGGATCGAGCTCCAGGTGCCGCGCGAAATTGATCATCAGCGCGCAGACGGCGACCGAATGGAGATAGGTATATTGATCCTTTTCCTTCAGGCGGACGAGATTGATCAGCGCCTTCGCATCGCGTTCGATCGACGCGCCGATCGAGCTGGCTAGGCGCACCATGCGCCGAACCTCGACCGCGCGCCCCAATCGCGCGGCGTCGAACATATCGGTGACGGCGCCGCGCGTCCGGTCGATGACCTGCTTCGCGCGGCGACATTCTCCGGCATAGCCGCGGCGCGGGCGCGGCGCCGCGCGATCCTCGGGATCGGGTGCCGCAAACGTCGTTCGCGAACGCGGGCGCAAGGCGTTGGCCAGCGGCTTTCGCCACGCCCGCGAGGCGTTTCGCCGCGGCGCGCGCTCGCGCTTATCGTCTCGCTTACTTTCGGACGGCGCCAGCCCGCGATCGGGATCGATCATCAGCGCCTCGATACCCGAACTGCGAATGCGCTCCAGCTGCTCGGCGGTTTCGACCCGGAAATTGGATCGCCAGAACGGGTGATCGAACCACGACCCTTCAAAGGCGTGGACGAACATGCCGATTTCGACGTCCTGCGGATCAATTCTTACAAGCATTATGGTCCCGTTGCGGCCGCCTGATAGGCACGCACCTTTCCCAATACGGCACGCTATGTGCCACTTTAAATGCGCCGGCAAGGAATCGTTAACCTTAGTCCCCCGCGAAATCGAACGCGCTTACCCCGCGTTCGCCCTCGCGGAAGCGTAGCGGACGGCCCAGCGGCGGCATCGAGCGCTGGACGCAGCCGGTGCGCGTGCAGCGACGGCAGCCCAGCCCGATCGGTGTCGCGGGACTGCGCATAAGATCGATCCCGCGCGCCGCGATCAACGGAGCCGCAACCTTGGCATCGACGCCGACGCAGACCGCAAAGCGCGCCGGCGTCCCGCTGCCCGTGGCGCCGGGCGCGGCGACCGAGCGGCTCTGTGTGAACCAGCGCGATCCGTCCTCCAATTCGACCAGGTCGGCGACGACCTCGCCGGGGCGGGCGAACGCTTCGTGGACGCCCCACAGCGGGCAGCGCGCGTCGCCGTCGACCAGCGGCGACTGGCTTGCACCGGCATAACGTTTGCTTCCCTGCCCCGCGCGATCGACGCGCAGCATGAAGAAGGGCAGCCCGCGCGCGCCGACGCGCTGCAAGGTGGTCAGTCGGTGCGCCACCTGCTCATACCCCGCGCCGAAACGTCGCTGGAGCAGCAGTAGATCATATCCCGTCGCGTCGCATGCGCGCAGGAACCGGCTGTACGGCATCATCAGCGCCGCGGCGAAATATTGGATCAGATGGCGCTCGAACAGCTTGGCCGCGGCGGTCTCGGCAAATTCGGCACCCGCGACGAGCGCGTCGATCTCGGCCTTCGCCTCGATCTGCGCCAGCGTCGCCGCCGCCTGAAAGGTGCGCGAGGCGGGGCGTAGCAGCTCGCTCAGCATAAGTTGCCGCGCGTGCCAGTCGAGCCAGCGGAGCCGGTCGGGCATCACGTCGCTCGGCAGGATGCGGATACCAAGCTGGTGGCGGGTGCGCAGCCGCTCGGAAATCGTACCATACAGGTCGCCACCCGCAAGTCGCAGCTCGTCGGCCAGTTCCTCGGCCCGCACGTCGAGGTCGGGGAAATGGTTGCGCCATTTCTCGATCGCGCGGCGCACGGCGGCAACTTCGGGCGCCTCGGCTTCACCCGCCGCACGGGCCTCGGGCGCCGCGTCGAATAACCGTGCAAAGGCCGCGGCGGTCGCTGGCGCGCTCTGCATCCATTCCTCGACCTCCTGCGCGCCGATCCCGAGGTCGGCAAAACGCGCATCGGCCAACCGGCGCCGCAGCCCGGCGAGCCCGCCCGGCACATCCTCCGCGCCCAGCTTCGCCGCATCGAAACCGAACCGTTCGGCCAGCTTGACGATCACCGTGGCGCTGAGCGGCCGCTGCCCATGCTCGATCAGGTTGAGATAGCTTGGCGAGATATCGAGCGCCTCGGCCATCGCCGCCTGCGTCATCCCCGCCTCGCGCCGCACCTTGCGCACCGCGGGTCCCGCAAACACTCGCCGCTCCGCCATAGTTTTGTAACTTTCTTTACTAATTTACACGCATTTTTACACCTAAACGCCATATTTCACAATTATTATTGACAAAGCTTTTCACTTTGCGCGGCACTTTCGCCAACTTCCACCCATCACCTCCGCACAAGGATCAAGACGATGGGTTATCAGGAAGACATGGCGCAGGCAGGCCGCCTCATCCGCGATTACGACGGCACATGGGACGGCATCAGCGGCGAAAGCATCGCCCGCATGCGCGCCCAGAACAAGTTCCGCACCGGCCTCGACGTCGCCCGCTACACCGCGCGCATCATGCGCGCCGACATGGCCGCCTATGACGCCGACCCCGCGAACTACACCCAGTCGCTCGGCTGCTGGCACGGTTTCATCGCACAGCAGAAGATGATCTCGATCAAGAAGCATTTCGGGACCGTCAAGGGCCGCTACATCTATCTCTCGGGCTGGATGATCGCCGCGCTGCGCAGCGAATTCGGTCCGCTGCCCGACCAGTCGATGCACGAAAAGACCAGCGTTCCGGCGCTGATCGAGGAAATCTACACCTTCCTGCGTCAGGCCGACGCCCGCGAACTCGGCATGCTGTTCCGCGATCTCGACGCCGCGCGTGCCGAGGGCGACGAACTCAAGGCCAAGCAGGTTCAGGCCGCGATCGACAACCATGAAACGCACGTCGTGCCGATCATCGCCGACATCGACGCGGGTTTCGGCAATGCCGAGGCGACCTATCTGCTCGCCAAGAAGATGATCGAGGCCGGTGCCTGCGCGCTGCAGATCGAAAATCAGGTCTCGGACGAGAAGCAGTGCGGCCATCAGGACGGCAAGGTCACCGTTCCGCACGAAGACTTCATCGCGAAGATCCGCGCCTGCCGTTACGCCTTCATGGAACTTGGCGTCGAGGACGGCATCATCGTGACGCGCACCGACAGCCTCGGCGCGGGCCTCACCAAACAGATCGCCTTCTCGAAAGAAGCCGGCGACCTCGGCGACCAGTATAACAGCTTCCTCGATTGCGAAGAGGTCGAAGGCGCGGGCAACCCGGGCGACGTCCTGATCAACCGCGACGGCAAGCTGGTACGCCCGAAGCGCCTGCCCTCGAACCTCTATCAGTTCCGTTCGGGAACCGGCGAGGACCGCTGTGTCATGGACTGCATCGCGAGCCTGCAGAACGGCGCTGACCTGCTCTGGATCGAAACCGAAAAGCCGCACATCGAACAGATTGCCGGCATGGTCGACCGCATCCGCGAAGTCGTCCCCAATGCGAAGCTCGCTTACAATAATTCGCCGAGCTTCAACTGGACGCTGAACTTCCGCCAGCAGGTGTTCGACGCTTGGGAGAAGGACGGCAAGGACGTCAGCGCCTATGACCGCGCCAAGCTGATGAGCGTCGACTATGACGGCACGGAACTGGGCGACGAAGCCGACAACCGCATCCGCACTTTCCAGCGCGATTCGGCGAAGCGGGCAGGCATCTTCCACCACCTCATCACCCTGCCCACCTATCACACGGCGGCGCTCAGCACCGACAATCTCGCCAAGGAATATTTCGGCGACGAAGCGATGCTCGGTTACGTCAAGGGCGTCCAGCGCGCCGAGATCCGCCAGGGCATCGCCTGCGTGAAGCACCAAAATATGTCGGGCAGCGACATCGGCGACGATCACAAGGAATATTTCGCCGGCGAAGCCGCCCTGAAAGCGGCCGGTAAAGACAATACGATGAACCAGTTCGCCGCGTAAACGAGTTAGACGCGGGGGCCCGTTGCACCCCCCGCGTCGCCCATCTTGGCGCGGGGGCCAGCGACCCGACCCCCGTGCCTCCCAAGCTTTCCTGGGGAGGAAAGCCTGTCCGCCGGAAGCCCTTGCGCTTCCGGCGGACATTTTTATTGCGACGCGGCTTCTTCGCCGCGCGTCTTGACCAGCGACCAGATGATCCCGCCGGCGATCAGGGCAACTGTCACGCCCAGACTGACGAGCGGCGGGAACTTTGCGCCGCCCAGCACAAAGTCGGCGACGAAGATCTTCGATCCGATGAAGACGAGCACCAGTGCCAGCGCATATTTGAGATAATGGAAACGGTGCACCATCGCCGACAGCGCGAAGTAGAGCGCGCGGAGGCCAAGGATCGCCATGATGTTCGACGTATAGACGATGAACGTATCGGTGGTGATGGCGAAAATCGCCGGCACGCTGTCGACCGCGAACACGAGGTCGGCGAGGTTGATCACGACGAGTGCGAGGAACAGCGGCGTCGCGGCGAGCACCAGCTTGCCCGTCTTCGTATCGGGAACGCGCACGAAGAATTTCTCGCCGTGCAGCCCGTCGGTCAGCGGAATGTGCCGCGACAGCCATTTTACGACCGGATTTCCCTTCACGTCCATCGGCGTGTCGCTCGCGAACAGCATCTTCACGCCGGTGAAGATGAGGAATGCCGCAAAGATATAAAGCACCCAGCCATATTCGGTGACCAGCGCCGCGCCGCCCGCGATCATGATACCGCGGAGCACAATGACCGCAACGATACCCCACAGGAGCGCGCGATACTGGTAGCGCGGCGGGATCGCGAAGGTCGTGAAAATCAGCGAGATGACGAAAATATTGTCGATCGACAACGCCTTCTCGATGAAGAAGCCGGTGTAATATTGCAGGCCCGCCTCGCCGCCCTTGGCGGCCCAGACCCACGCGCCGAATGCCATTGCGATACCGATGTAGAAGGCAGAGAGCTTCAAACTCTCGCCAATCCCCATCTCCTTGTTTTCCTTGTTGAGGATACCAAGGTCGAAAGCGGTCAGCGCGATCACGAGCGTGATGAACGAAAGCCAGAACCAGGCCGGGGTACCCAGCCAGTCGGCGAACAGAAATTCCATGATCTTTTCCCTGGATATGCCGGGAGCGCCGCCTTTCGGCAGCGCCCTCGATCGTCATTCTTTTGGGATTAGCGTGCCAGCGCCGGTCGCAGCGACGGGCGGAGCGCCAACCCCGCAAGCCGCTCCTTGACCGCGAGCTTCAACGTCTTCAGCCGCAACAGGCGAAACGGATCGGCACCGCGCTGGCGCGCTTCGCGCCGTTCGGCCTCGTCGAGTTGGCGATGGAGCTGGGTCAGACGATAGAAATTGGGATTGAACATCATAAAAAGGGCCTCCTGATCGAAAAATCAAGCAGGTGACGCCGATGCCGGGACCCCAGGAAACAGGGGGGAGATAGGGCCAGAGCATCGGGGTCACCCGATGCGGTCCGACATCACGTGGCGGGAAATTTCCCGCCGACGCCAGAGGGGCCCGGCCCGCATTTCTCTTATGTAGGGAGCGTGCCCGCTGCTTGCAAGTCCCCCCGCGCCGCGCCACGCTGTATCGATAAAAGGAGCAATCTCGATGAGCGTCATAATCGCGAAGGACGGACCGGTGACGATCGTTACGATCGACCGGCCGGAAAAGCGCAACGCGGTCGATCCCGCCACCGCCGACGGGCTGCGCGAGGCCTTCGCCGCCTTTGCGGCCGACACGGAAGCAAGGGTCGCGATCCTGACCGGCAGCGCGGGCCATTTCTGCGCCGGATTCGACCTCGGCGCGGTCGGCACCAGCCGATACGATCCCGACGGTCCCGGCCCGATGGGTCCGACCCGGATGCTGCTTGAAAAACCCGTGATCGCCGCGGTCGAGGGCCACGCCGTCGCGGGCGGGCTCGAACTCGCGCTGTGGTGCGATCTTCGCGTCGCCGCCGCCAGCGCGATCTTCGGTGTCTATTGCCGCCGCTGGGGCGTGCCGTTGATCGACGGCGGCACCGTCCGCCTGCCGCGTATCGTCGGACAAGGCCGCGCGCTCGACATGATCCTGACCGGCCGCCCCGTTACCGCCGACGAAGCGCAGCGGATCGGCCTCGCCGACCGCGTCGTCGCCGAAGGCGAAGCACTCGCTGCCGCGATCGATCTTGCGAAACAGATCGCCGCCTTCCCGCAAATCTGCATGAACAGCGACCGGATCAGCGCCTGTCGCCAGTGGGATTTCGATATCGAAGGCGCGCTGGCATATGAAGCGCACGCTGGCGTCGCCCCCTTGCGCGAAGGCGCGGAGGCCGGCGCGAAGCGCTTTACCGAAGGCACCGGACGCGGCGGCAGTTTCGCCGATTTCAAGGGGGAATGACGATGAAGATGTCCAAGATATCGATCGCAGCCGCGCTGCTCACCTTGCCCCTGCCCGCGATGGGACAAGCCACCGACATCCCCGCCGCCGTCTATACCGATCCGCCCACCGACAAGGCGCACCCTGCTGCGATGGAAGTCGTCCACATCCCGAGCGGCGCGGTGAAGATCAACGGCGTCGTCTATGTCGCGCAAGGCGCCGGCCCGCATCCGACGGTCATCCTCTGTCATGGCTTGCCCGGCAACGAAAAGAGCCTTGATCTAGCGCAGGCGATGCGCCGCGCGGGCTGGACCGTCATCACCTTCAACTATCGCGGCTCGTGGGGCAGCCCCGGCGAGTATCGCTTTTCTCAAAATCTGGAAGATGCAGACGCGGTGCTCGCTTTCGCCCGCGATCCCGTCAATGCCGCGAAGCTGCGGATCGATCCGAAACGTCTCGTCATCATGGGCCACAGCATGGGCGGATGGGTCACCGCACTTACCGCCGCGCATGACAAGGCGTTGCTCGGCGCCGCGATGATCTCGGCGGGCAATATGGGCTGGCTCGGCAAGCTGCCGCGCGAGCAGGCGGTGAAGGCGCTGCGCAGCAACGGCATGGAGGCGCTCGCCGGGACGACGCCCGAAATCATGGCCGACGAAATCATCGCCAACACCGACCGCTTCGACTTCGTGAAGGCCGCGCCGCAGCTCACCGGAACCAGCCTGTTCGTCCTGACGTCGAACGACGGGCTGGCACCGATGAGCAACGCCTTGTCGGCCGCGATCGGCAAGAACGGTGGCGGCGCAAAGCTCAGGACGCTGCACGTCGCGACCGACCATAGCTGGTCTGACGCCCGCGTGCGGTTGCAGGCCGAGATTCTGGGGTGGCTCGAGACCCTCAAAGCCGGGAAATGATCCACCCCACGCGCTGCCGTCACGACGCAGACAAGGTCGCGATCAACCGACCCGATCGAAACGGGTCGTTTCCAGTTTTTGACGGCTGTCGGCGGACCAGACAATCGTTTCGGTCATCGATTTCAGATCCTTGGCGACGGTGTAGACTCGCGTCGACACACGGGTGCCGGCCTTCCCCAATGTCATGACCAACGTGTCGGGCGCCGGCTGGCGCAGGGCAACGCTGTCGATGAAATCCATATTGCCGGTGATCGGGACGGCGACGCCATCGAGAGCGGCGGTCGATTCCGAATGCCTGCTGGACCCGTCCGGCGCGACGATTTCGACACGCGTCGTCCATTTTCCGTCCGGCGATGGGCGGAACGTCATCGTCACCCGCTGGGGACGCTCATTTTCCGGCATCTCCGATGCGTCGAGCGACCAGCTCCCGACCAGCGGCATCTGCTGGGACGCCGCGCTGTAAACGGCATTGGATGTTCCGGCCTGGTCGGTGGGCGGGACCGCTGCGAACATCAATCCAGCGGCGGTCAAGGGTATTGCGATAAGCATGGCGATCTTTCCTTTCGAACCACGAACCCCGACGGTTGCGGTGCGCGCCAACTCCTCCATTGCGGAGCGCTGTCCCGAAAGATCGATATTTTCGTCACAAGTTTTTTGGAGGTCCAGAAGACGCGCCAATTCGCGGCTGCTCCCTACACCCGTCTTGCGACGCGCGGTGCGCAAACGCTCATTGATCGACGTTTCCGAACGATCCAGACGCGCTGCGATCGTCTTCACCGTATGCCCGGCAGCCAACAGCCGCAGAATTTCGACTTCCCGGTCGGTAAGCCTAGCGGACAAGCCGGGCATGGGATGGTTGGCAGACATATGATGCTGCTCACCATAGCCTTACGAACAGGTCCATCCCAATTTATTTGGAGAGCGGTCGCCGGCGCGAACCGGCGCCCCGCATCGCCACCCTATCCTTTGGGCATCAACTTCATCGTCATCGCCGTCAGCGCCTCTGTCGCGGTCGAGATCACCGCGGGGGCGTCGGGGGCCCAAAAGGGCGAGTGCAGGCTCGGCAGCGTGCGCCCTTCCTTTTGCGCCGCGTCATATTCGGCCTGCGGCACACCGCCGACCCAGACGATCAGGCTCTTCACATCCTTGTGCTCGTCGCGCGAATAGCGGCTGAAATCCTCGCCACCCATCACCGGCGGCATCTTGACGACGCGGTCGCTGCCGAAACTGGTGGTGAGATAGGCCGCCATCTCCTCGGTGAAATCGACCGTATTGAAGGTTGCGGGGGTATATTCGTCCTTCTGGACCGACACGACGGGCATCTTGTCTTCGGGAATACCCGCAGCAATCGCCTCGCCCTTGGCAATGCGCGCGATGCCGTCGAGCAAGTGATCGCGGACCTCGTCGCTATAGCTGCGCACCGTCAGTTGCAGCTTCGCCTCGTCCGAAATGATATTGTGCTTGGCGCCGGCGTGGAAGCTGCCGACGGTCACCACCGCACTGTCGAGCGGGCTGATTTCGCGCGACACCAGAGTCTGGAGCGCGCCGACGATCCGGCTCGCCAGAACGATCGGATCCTTCGTGGTCTGCGGATAGGCGCCGTGACCGCCAACCCCTTTCACGCTGATATCGACGCTGTCGACATTGGCGAGCGCATAGCCGGGCGTATAGCCGATCTTGCCTGCGGGGAACTGGGCAGCGTCGTGGAATGCGAGAGCATATTGCGGTTTGGGAAAGCGCGTGTAGAGCCCGTCGGCGAGCATCATCCGCGCGCCCGCGCCGCGTTCTTCGGCGGGCTGGCCGATCATCACCAGCGTGCCCGACCATTTCGCCTTGTTCGCCGCCATCAGCCGCGCGACGCCGATCCATGCAGTCATATGCGTATCGTGACCGCACGCGTGCATCACGCCGGTTTCGACGCCTTCCTTCGTGGTCACACGCACCTTGGAAGCGCCCGGCAGACCCGTCTGCTCGGTCACCGGCAGGCCATCCATGTCGGCGCGCACCAGCACCACCGGCCCCGGACCGTTTTCCATCACCGCGACGACACCGGTGCCGCCCACCTTCTCGGTTACCTTAAACCCCAGCTTGCGCGCTTCGGCGGCGAGGATGCCCGCCGAGCGCACTTCCATGAAGCTGAGTTCGGGATTGGCGTGCAGATCCTTGTAGATCGCCATCAGCGACGGCATCTGCTTTTCGACCTCGCCGCGCAGCGTCTGCGCCGAAGCCGGTACGGCAAGAGCCAGCGCAGCCGCGCCCGTCCACAAAATCCGCATCATCATTTTCCCCTGTTTATGTGCCTGTCAGCCCGCCGGGACCAGTTCGATCACGTCGAGCAACGATTCATAAGCGGGCGCAGGTAGCACCAGCCGCCAGCGATTGTCGCCGATCCGTTCGACCAGCCCCGCCATGTCACGCAAGCGGTCGCTGCCATAATTGACCGCCATCTTCTCGTCGCCAAGCTCGAGCGTGCCAAGGAAGACCTGCCGCTTCAGATTGTCGGGAAAGATCAGCCCGACGGGGCGCTGCGACCCCGTCAGCTTGGTCAGGCTCGACAATCCCTGTTCGGGGGCGACGCGGCAACGGAACCAGCCGTAAGCCACGTAGGACAGGCTGCTGCGTCCCTGCGCGCCGACCTTGATCGTCCGGCAACGGTAGTCGCCGGCGGGCAAATGCGGATTGGGCAGTGCCGCCGTCGGTTGCAGCAGCACCCCCTCGCGATCGATATCGGCGCCGA
Organism: Sphingopyxis sp. YR583; assembly: GCF_900108295.1. Lineage (NCBI taxonomy): Bacteria > Pseudomonadati > Pseudomonadota > Alphaproteobacteria > Sphingomonadales > Sphingopyxidaceae > Sphingopyxis > Sphingopyxis sp. YR583. Next base: position 513,049 of record NZ_FNWK01000002.1, read on the forward strand.
AACCCTTCGCGCGCGCGTCGGCGAGCGCCGCTTGCCAGCTGCTATACCAGCCGCGAATCCGCTCCTTGTCGACATCGGTCGCCGTTGCGCGCCAAGTGCCCGTTGTGTCCGACGGTGCGTCGGCCGACGACGGCGGCACCGGCGGCACTACCGACCGGCACGCGCCAAGGGTGACGACGAGCGCCACCGCCAAAACCCAAATGGTGCGACCCATGATTCTCCGTCTCTTCCCCGGCTTGTTGTGGTTAACCTTAGGAGGGCAAAGGAGATTGCTCAAGAGCGCAGCGGATCAGGCGGCCGTCCAGCCACCGTCGACGCTGAGGTTCGCGCCAGTGATGTTTGCGGCCTCGTCGCGCGTCAGGAAAGATGCGACGGCGGCCACCTGCTCGACGGTAACGAACTGTTTCGTCGGCTGCCCCGCGAGCAGGACGTCGTTGATCACTTGTTCGCGCGTCATACCCCGCGCCTTCATCGTGTCGGGGATCTGGTTCTCGACCAGCGGCGTCCAGACATAGCCCGGGCTGATGCAGTTCACCGTAATTCCGGCATCGGCGACTTCGAGCGCGACCGTCTTTGTCAGGCCGGCGAGGCCATGCTTCGCGGTGACATAGGCCGACTTGAACGGCGATGCGACGAGCGAGTGCGCCGACGCCGTGGCGATGATGCGCCCCCATTTCTTCCGGCGCATGACAGGCACCGCATGGCGGATCGTGTGGAATGCCGCGGTCAGATTGAGCGCGATGATCATGTCCCATTTCTCGACCGGGAAATCTTCGACCGGCGAGACGAACTGCATGCCGGCATTGTTGACGAGAATATCGACCCCGCCGAAATCGGCGTCGGCGCGCTTGAACATCTCCTCGATCTGTTCGGGCTTGGTCAGGTCGGCCCCATCATACGCGGCTTTGCCACCGCTGATCGTTTCCAGCCCCTTGCGCTCGGTTTCAATCGCATCGGTATCGCCAAACCCGTTGATGATGATCGAGGCGCCTTCGGAGGCAAAGGCCTTCGCAATGCCGAGCCCGATGCCCGACGTCGATCCGGTGACAAGGGCGGTCTTTCCTTTGAGGCGCATGGGAGAAATCCTTTCAATGGGGGAGAATGGAGAGATGAGAGATAAGGCCGGGCCGCTTCAACCATCCTTTGGTCTGAGGCCGTCCGATTGGACCGCGAAACTGTCGGATCGTCCTTCGGCAATGCTTTCGGCGAGCAGATGTCCGTCCTTCATCGCCGCCTCGACGGCAGCTCGGCCGAGCGCCCAATTGACCTCCATCGTCGAGCGCGAAAATTCGAAGTCGCGCGCTCCGGTCTGCCATTTCGGCGGCTCATGGATCAACTGGACAACGTTGAGCGCCTTGCAGTCGACCATCCGACGCACCGCTTTCACCTCGGGCAAATCGGCAAATTCGTCGGGCAGTTTCTGCAGCATGCGATCGATCAGCCGATGCTCCTTGCGACGCCGCACCAGCCCGTCGGAGATGCGCCGCGTGCGGCTGGAATAGCGGATATCCTTCTCGCGCGACCAGGCTTCCTCCAGGTCGTGCGGCCGCTCGCCCCGCGCGGGGAACAGGTCGACCTGGAACACCAGCATATCGTCATTCGCCGAGGCGACGACATGTTCGAGCGGCGTGTTCGACACGAGGCCCCCGTCCCAATACCATGTCCCGTCGATCTCGACCGGCGGCAGGCCCGGCGGCAGCGCGCCCGAGGCGAGAATATGTCGCGCATCGATCGTGTCGCATGTCGTGTCAAAATAGCGGAAATTGCCCGTCTCGACGGCAACGGCGCCGACCGACAGCCGCACCTTGCCATTGTTCACCCGGTCCCAATCGACCAGCCGGTCGAGCATCGCCACCAGCGGTGCGGTATCGTAGAAGCTCACCGCCTCCGGCGTCTGCCGCGCTGCGAAGGCGGGCGGCGGAAAGCGCGGGATGAAGAAGCCGGGGACGCCGAACGCCGCGACCTGCCCCGCCGCCGCCATATGCGTCCACTCGCGCGCCCAGTCATTGTCCACCATCGGCAGCGAAGGCAGCGCGGACGAGACGCCTTCCCAGAATTCGCGCATCTTTCCGACCGCCTGATCGCGCTCGTTCCCGGCGATGATCGCGGCGTTGACAGCGCCGATCGAGATGCCGGCAACCCAGTCGAGTTCGATGCCGAGTTCGATCAGCGATTCATACACCCCAGCCTGGAATGCCCCGAGCGCTCCGCCGCCCTGCAGGACGAGGACGACAAGGTCGGGAAGCGGCAGAGCGGCACGGGCGGAGCGGCGGGGCATGGACTCGCGATCCTTGGTTAGGAATGCGCGATTTGTGCACCGCAGCACATGCTATTGCAATGGCTTGTCGGCCGCGAAGCCCCTTCCAATTGATCGGCGCTGCTGTAACACTCAGGCGAGACCAGATCTTGCCGGTGGAGAAACCCGATGCGCCTCGACGATTATGATCCCGGAGACGATATTCGCGATCTGGGCCGCGGTGGTGGCGGTTTTGGCGGCGGCGGTGGCGGCGGCCTCGGCGGGCTGCTGATCGGCTTCCTGCCGATGCTGCTCGGCCGCAAGATGGGCTGTGGCACCATCCTGCTTCTTGGCGCGGTCGCTTTCTTCGTACTCGGCCCCGGCGCCAACATGCTGAGCACGGGCGGCGGCACGAGCGATCCGATGGCCGACAGCCGGAGCGGCGCCAATGTCGCTTGCGACACCGATGCCGAACGCTTTGCCTGCAACGTCTTCGGCTCGACGCATCAGGTCTGGGGCGAATTGATCAACGGTTATCGCAAGCCCACACTCAATTTCTTCACCGACCAGAATCGTTCGGGCTGCGGCGCGGCGCAGGCGGCGATGGGCCCCTTCTATTGCCCCGCCGATCAGGGCGTCTACCTCGACACCGCCTTCTTCCGCGAACTCGACCAGCGTTTCGGCGCGGCGGGCGATGCGGCGCAGGCTTATGTCGTGGCGCACGAAGTCGGCCACCATATCCAGACGATCAGCGGCACTTCGGATCGGGTCCGCAGTGCGCAGAGCCGTGCGTCGCAGGCCGAGGGCAATGCGCTGCAGGTCCGTATGGAATTGCAGGCCGATTGCTACGCCGGCGTCTGGGCCGCGCGCGCAAGGAACAGCGCCGGCCAGCCGGTGATGGAGGCGGGCGATATGGAAGAAGCGATGCGCGCCGCCAATGCGATCGGCGACGACACGCTGATGCGCTCGGCCGGACAGCGCCCCGTGCCCGAAAGCTTCACGCACGGAACGAGCGAACAACGCATGACCTGGCTGCGCCGCGGCCTGCAAACGGGGGATCCACGCCAGTGCAACGCTTTCGATACCGCCATCTGAACGCCGCGATCGCGGCAAGCCTTTTGGCGGTATCGCCGGCATCGGCCCAAACGCTTTATATCAAGGCCGGCCGGCTGATCGACGGCGTCTCGAACGAAGTGCGCACGGGCGAGTGCATCACCGTCGAGGGCGAGCACATCAAGGCGGTCGGCCCCTGCGGCAAGGCGCCCGATGGCGCGACGGTCGTCGACTGGTCGGGCTTCAACGTCCTCCCCGGCCTGATCGACCTGCACACCCACTTGGCCGACCTCGGCCAGAGCGCCGATCTCGCCGCGCCGATAAAGGCATCGCCTGCCGAAACCGCGCTGGTCGGGGCGCGCAACGCGCGCGTCACGCTCGACGCGGGTTTCACCAGCGCGCGCGACGTCGGCACCTATCGCGGCCTGACCGACGTGACGCTGCGCAATGCCATCGACCGCGGCGACGTGCCCGGCCCGCGCATGTGGGTTGCGGGCGCCTATATCACCATTCCCAAGGGCGGCGGCGAACTCAACGGCGTCGTGCCGAACGAAGAATTGCCAGCCGACATGCGCCTCGGCGTCGCTGCAACCCCCGAGGAAGCCGCAGCGAAGACGACATATCTGCTCGACCATGGCGCCGACTTCATCAAGACGATCGCGACCGGCGCGGTGCTCGCCATCGGCACCGAGCCCGGCGCGCCCGAATTGACCGTCGAACAACTGCGCGCGGTGGTAAGGGTCGCCCATGCTCGCGGCAAGAAGGTCACGGCCCATGCGCACGGCGCCATCGGCATCCAGAATGCAATCAACGCCGGCGTCGACAGCATCGAACACGCCAGCCTCGCCGACGAGGCGACGCTGCAGCTCGCGAAAAAGCGCGGCACCTGGCTCGCGATGGATATCTATAACGGCACCTATATCGACGATATCGGCACCAAAGAGGGCTGGCCCGAGGAATATCTCCGCAAGAACCGCGAAACGACCGATGCCCAGCGCGCCGCCTTCCGCCGTGCGGTCGAACTGGGCGTCAACATCGGCTACGCCACCGACGCCGGCGTCTATCCGCACGGGCTCAACGCGCGCCAGTTCCGCAATATGGTCAAATATGGAATGACGCCGATGCAGGCGATCCAGTCCGCCACCGGCCGCGCGTCGGAGGAAATGGGACGCAGCGACGTCGGTGCGATCGTCCCCGGTCGCTACGCCGATTTCGTCGCCGTAAAGGCCGATCCGCTCACCGACATCACCGTCCTCGAAAAGATCGACCATGTGATGAAGGGCGGCGCTATCGTCCGCTAGGACTTGTTCCGCTCGGCCGCATGCGCCTCGGCGCGGTCGAGCAGCAGCGCGAGATCCTCGCGGCTGATGTCGAACGTCTCACCCAGATCGTCGAGCGCCGCGTCGATATCGCCCATCAGCAGACCCGAAGCCGGCGCGGGCGCCAGCGCCTTGCCTTCGACGGGCTTCGCGCGGTGCGGATAGCTGTGGCCTGAAAAGCGGTGGAACAGCCAGCCAATCAGGGTCATCAGCAGCGAATTGGCGATCACGACGATCAGGAAATCCGCCACATGCGCCGAAAACAGCGCATAGCCGCCGAGTACTGCGCTGAGCGCCGCGGCCCCCCCGGGCGGATGCAGGCAGCGCAAGAGCGACATCGTCAGGATCGCCAGTGAAACCGCAACTGCGGCGGCAATCGCCGGATCGGGAAATATCCATGCGACGACCGCGCCAACCATCGCCGAAATGACATTGCCGCCGACGATCGACCAGGGCTGCGCGAGCGGGCTCGCGGGCACGGCGAACAGCAATACCGCCGAAGCGCCCATCGGCGCGACGATCCACGGCATCGACGCGGGGAACAGCGCGACACAGGTCAGCCCGACGAAACCGATGCCGATCAGCGCGCCGATGCTGGCGATCACGCGATCACGCAAGCTCGCGCCCGCCAGCAGCGGCACGAACAGGCGGCCGGTGTTCAATATGGCGCGGACCATCGCTTTCCTTCTCGTTCTTGGGCGATGGGCCCGATGGAGCCTTTCGCTCCCTCCCGCCAGCGAAATTTAGTTGGGATCGACGAAGCACCGTTTGGCGTGCCTTCGCGCTTGAACGCGCGGGCCGCTTCGCTAAAAACCGCTTTCATGCGAAACCAGATCCTCTGCAGCGCGATCGCGCTCGCCGCCGCCCTCTCCTCCCCCGCCTCCGCCCGCCCGATGACCGAGGTCGACCTTGCGACCTTGAAGCGCGTTGCAGCGCCGACCGCGTCGCCCGACGGCCGCTGGATCGTGTTCCAGATGACCGAGACCGAGGGTGAGACCTATAAGCGCTCGACCGGCCTCTGGATCGTCGACCGCAATGCGAAGGGCGCAAAGCCTGCCCCGATCGCCGACACGGCAGGCAAGAATGAAACAGCGCCCGCCTTCGACAAGGACGGCATCCTCTATTTCCTATCAAACGCGTCGGGTAAGGATCAGGTGTGGCGGATCGACCCCAAGGCGGACGCCGCCGCGACGCAGGTCACAGATACGCACGCCGATGTGTCGGGCTTCAAGATTTCGCCCGATGCGACCAAGCTGCTCGCTTGGGGCGACATTCCGAAGGAATGCACCGACTTCGGTTGCGACGCCAAGGACAAGGGCGCGCTGCCCGGTCCCGGCACCGGCCGCCTCTATAAAGACGGCGCGGGTTTCGTCCGCCATTGGGATCAGTGGGAAACCCCCGGCACCTACAGCCGCCCCTTCGTCTTCAACCTCTCGGGCGGCAAGGCGACCGCGGCGCGCCCAGTCGATGCCGGCCTTGTCGGCGACAGCCCGTCGAAGCCGTTTGGCGGCGGCGAAGAACTTGCATGGGGCGCCGACAGCCGCACCGTCTTCTTCACGCTGCGCAAGGCCGACCGCAACGAACCGACGTCGACCAATCTCGATGTCTATAGCTGGCTGGTCGACAGCCGGATGATGCCGGTCAATCTGACGCAGGACAATCAGGCAACCGACACGCTGCCGACGCCTTCACCCGACGGCAAATGGCTTGCTTATGCCGCGATGGCACGCCCCGGCTATGAGGCCGACCGGCAGGTGCTGATGCTGCGCAACCTCGAAAGCGGCGAAACGAAAAAGCTGACCGATGCGTGGGACCGCTCGGTCGCCTCGATCGCGTGGGCGGCGGACGGCAAATCGCTCTATGTCACCGCGCAGGACACGCTCGAACATCCGGTGTTCCGCATCGATGCGACAACGGGCAAGGTCGACAAGCTCAAGGCGACGACGGAAGCCTTCGAGGGCAATATCGGCGACGTCACCCCGCTTCCCGGCGGCGCGCTGCTCTATTCGCGCAACACCGCGCTCGCCCCGACCGATCTTTACGTCCGCGATGCAAAGGGCAAGGTCAGCCAGATCACCGCGGTCAATGCAGCAACACTCGCGCAGTTCGATCCGGTCGAAATGGACCGTATCCAGTTCGCGGGCGCAAATGGCGACAAGGTGTGGGGGATCATCCTGAAACCCGTCAGCCCCGTCCAGAAGCTGCCGGTCGCCTTCATCGTCCACGGTGGGCCGCAGGGCAGCTTCGGCAACGCATGGTCGACACGCTGGAACCCGCGCCTGTTCGCGCAGCGGGGCTATGGCGTCGTCAGCATCGATTTCCACGGCTCGACGGGATATGGTCAAGCCTTCACCGACAGCATCAACAAGGACTGGGGCGGCAAGCCGCTCGAGGATCTGAAGCTAGGACTTGCTGCTGCGGGCAAGCAAGACGCGCAGCTCGACCTCACTAACGCCTGCGCGCTCGGCGCCTCCTATGGTGGCTATATGATGAACTGGATCGCCGGCCAGTGGACCGACGGTTTCAAATGCCTCGTCCAGCATGACGGGGTCTTCGATGCGCGCGCAATGGCGTATGAAACCGAAGAACTCTGGTTCGACGAATGGGAACATGGCGGCCCCTATTTCCAGGTCCCCGAAGAATATGAGAAATGGAACCCGGTCCATCACGTGGCCAAGTGGAAGACCCCGATGCTGGTGATCACCAGCGAGAAGGACTTCCGCATCCCCTATACGCAGGGCCTTGCCGCCTTCACCGCACTCCAGCGTCGGAACATTCCGTCGCAGCTTCTCGTCTTCCCCGACGAGAACCACTGGGTGCTAAAGGGCGCGAACAGCGTCCAGTGGCACCAGACGGTGTTCAACTGGCTGGACAGCTATCTGAAGAAATGAGCCTTCACGGGCGGCGGATCACTCGACGATCTCGCCGCCCGTCTTGCCGTAGAATATCCGCCACAGCGCCAGATCGTCGCTGAAATCGGCATAATGATGCTCGACCCCGGCCGCGACAAACAGCAGGTCGCCCGCAGCGAAAGGCGTTCGCTCACCGCCGTGGATCAGCACGCCCTCGCCGCTTATGACAGCGTAAAGCTCATCCTGCTCGTGCGGCGTCTGGCGGTTCGGCGGGACGGGAACCGACAGGCGGACATCGAGCGTCCCGCGTTTCAATGCCAGCACCGATCGTTCGCCCTCTGGTGTCGGCACTTGCGCCGCATAGTCGGCAAAGCGGATGACACCGCTGCGTATCGCATCGTCCATGGCGCTGCTCCTGCAAGCCTGCGTCACTCTAAACTCTGCCGATCCGGCTTGCCAGCCCGCACCCCGGCTGGCAAAGGCGCCCGGCTATGCCGATGGAAAAAACGTTCGATCCCGCCACTATCGAGGCGAAATGGGCCCATGAATGGGAAAGCCGCGGGCTGTATCGCCCTGCGCGTCCCGATGCGACACCCTATACGATCGTCAATCCGCCGCCGAACGTTACCGGCGCGCTCCACATCGGGCATGCACTCGACAATACCTTACAGGACGTGCTCGTCCGCTACGAACGCCTGCGCGGCAAGGACGCGCTCTGGGTTGTCGGTATGGATCATGCCGGCATCGCGACGCAGATGGTCGTCGAGCGCCAGCTCGAGGCGCGGCAGGACAAGCGCACCAATTACAGCCGCGAAGAATTTATCGACAAAGTCTGGCAATGGAAGGCCGAAAGCGGCGGCCAGATCACCGGCCAGCTCCGCCGTCTCGGCTGCTCGATGGACTGGGGCCGCGAACAATTCACGATGGACCCGCATTTCACCGAGGCCGTGGTCAAGGTGTTCGTCGACCTCCACAAAAAGGGCCTGATCTACCGCGACAAAAGGCTCGTGAACTGGGATCCGAAGCTCAAGACCGCGATTTCGGACCTCGAGGTCGAGACGCACGAGGTTCAGGGCGGCTTCTGGCACTTCAAATATCCGCTCGCCGACGGTGTCACACTCGACGATGGCCGCGATTATATCGAGGTCGCGACGACGCGCCCCGAAACGATGCTCGCCGACATGGCGGTCGCGGTGCACCCCGACGATGCACGCTACAAGAGCGTCATCGGCAAGGACATTCTGCAGCCAATCACCGGTCGCCGCTTCAAGATCGTCGCCGACGAGCATGCCGATCCCGAGCTTGGATCGGGCGCGGTGAAGATCACCCCGGGACACGACTTCAACGACTTCGAGGTCGGCAAGCGCGCGGGCATCCAGCCCGGCCGCATGTTCAACATGTTCGACGAAGACGCGAATGTGCAGCAGGTGTCGGACCGGCTGATTCCCGACGACTTTCTCGGCCTGCACCGCTTCCGCCGCAACGGCGAGGACGGCGCACGCGAACTCGTCGTCGCGATGATGAAGGAAGAGGGCTTCCTCATCCCGCACATCGACAAGGACGGCAACGAGCATGACGCCGAACCGCGCACGATCCAGACGCCGTTCGGCGACCGCGGCGGCGTGGTAATCGAACCCTGGCTGACCGACCAATGGTATGTCGACGCCGAAACGCTCGCCCAGCCGCCGATCGCGGCAGTGCGCGACGGCCGGATCAACATCGTCCCCAAGACGTGGGAAAAGACCTTCTTCAACTGGATGGAGAATATCCAGCCTTGGTGCGTCTCGCGCCAGCTTTGGTGGGGCCACCGCATTCCCGCTTGGTACGGTCCCGAAATCATGGCCGACGGCGAGCTCAGCTATCTGCTCACCGCCAAGGGTCAGCTCGGCCGCGAGCCGGTGTTCGTCGCGAACAGCTTCGAGGAAGCCGCCGCGCAGGCGCGCGAATATTACGCGACCAAGCCCAAATATGCGAACGGCGCCGAGATCATCGAACTCAGCGGCGACGAGGATGAAACGCGCGCCTTTATCAAGGCGGTCCGTGAAAACCCGGACAATATCGAGATCGCGCTCCGCCGCGACCCCGACGTTCTCGACACCTGGTTCTCCTCGGCGCTCTGGCCCTTCGCGACGCTCGGCTGGCCCGAGAGCACCGACCTCGTGAAGCGCCACTACCCCAACGACGTCCTCATCTCGGGCTTCGACATCCTGTTCTTCTGGGATGCGCGCATGGCGATGCAGGGCATGGAGTTCATGGGCGACGTTCCGTGGAAGACGCTCTACCTCCACGGCCTCGTCCGCGCGCCCGATGGCGCGAAGATGTCGAAGTCGAAGGGCAATGTCGTCGACCCGCTCGGCCTCATCGACCAGTACGGCGCCGACGCGCTGCGCTTCTTCATGTCGGCGATGGAAAGCCAGGGCCGCGACATCAAGATGGATGACGCGCGCCTCGCGGGCTATCGCAACTTCGCGACCAAGCTGTGGAACGCCGCACGCTTCTGCGAAGCCAATGGCATTGCGGCCTCGACCAGCTTCGAGGCGCCCGCAGCGACGCTACCCGTCAACCGCTGGATCATCGGCGAGGTCGCCGCGACCGTCGCCGCGATGGAGACAGCCTTCGCCGCCTATCGCTTCGACGAGGCAGCGAACGCGATCTACAGCTTCGCCTGGGATCGTTTCTGCGACTGGTATCTCGAGCTGATCAAGGGCGCGATCGATGACGAAACCAAGGCCGTCGCTGGCTGGGTGCTCGACCAGATCCTCGTCATGCTCCACCCCTTCATGCCCTTCATCACCGAAGAGCTTTGGACGGGCCTTGGCGACCGCGCCGATTACCCGCTGATCACCGCGAAATGGCCGGCACCGGCTGGCGCGCGCGATGCTGAGGCCAGCGCCGACATCGACTGGCTAATCAAGCTGGTCAGCGAATTGCGCGCCGCCAAAGCCGAACTCGGCCTGCCGCCGGGTGCCCGCCTGACCGCACATTTCCCGGCGTCGCTGAAGGGCCGCACCGACAAGCTCGCGGCGCAGCTTGACCGCCTTGCGCGCCTCGAGAGCGTCAGCTTCGATCCCGCTCCCGCAGGCGCCTCGGCGCAGCTCGTCGTCGAGGGTGAGACGATCACCGTTCCTCTCGAAGGGGTGATCGACATCGCCGCCGAGCGCGACCGCCTGACCAAGACGCTCGCCGCCGCGACGAAGGAACGCGACGGCCTCGCCGGCCGCCTGAACAACCCGTCGTTCGTCGAGCGCGCCAAGCCCGAAGCGGTCGAAAAGGCGCGCGCCGACCATGCGGCCAAGGAAGCAGAAGCTGATCGGCTGACCGCCGCACTGGCGCGGCTGGGGTGATGCGCGGCTGGCAGGCTCCGCTTCTGGCCACGGCGCTGCTGCTTGCGGCGCCGCTTGCCGCAAGCCAGGCCACGCCGCACACCCCCGCCGTCGGCAGCGCCGAGCGCAAGGCGATCCTCGACGCACTGCGCTCGCATCCCGATTTCCGTTTTACCTTTCGCCATCTGCGCGTGTGGCAGGATGGCGATCGCGCGATCGCCTATGCCGAGGGCGACAATGGCGTCATCGGCGGCTTCAAGATCATCCTCTCCCGCGACGGCGATGCAGGCTGGCGGACGGTCTGGGGCGAAGGCGACGGCGGCAGCGATAGCTGCGCCGCAGGCGCGCGACATTACGCATGGGCGGTGACGCTCATCGCATCCTATCATATTGACGCCGACAAGCTCTTCCCCGGCATCACCGACCAGACCCGCGAATTCGAACGCATGGCGAAAGAGGATCCCGAACTCCAGTGCACCGGCGACCTCGAAGGCGGCCCGGAATGATGGAAGTTCGGCGGTGAGCGACGAGCCCCATATCACCCCCACTCCCGTTGCGGCAGCGGCGGATCCTGCGGCCAGCCCGGTCCCGCCGCGCCAGACCGCGCGCGGTGGTGGACGGATGGACCTGACGACGGGTCCGATCACGAAAACGCTGATCCTCTTCGCCCTGCCCACCCTCGCGTCGAACATCCTCCAGACGCTGTCGGGTTCGGTGAACTCGATCTGGGTCGGACAATTTCTGGGCGAAGGCGCGTTGGCTGCGACCGCCAATGCGAACATCATCATGTTCCTGATGTTCGGCGCCTTCTTCGGCTTCGGCATGGCGGCGACGGTGCTGATCGGCCAGTCGATGGGCCGCGGCGATATCGATGCAGCGCGCCGCGCGACCGGCGGGGTGATCGGCCTCGCGCTTATCTTTTCCGTCGTCATCGCAATACTCGGCTGGTTCGCCTCGGACCGCATCCTCCACTGGCTGAAAACCCCGCCGGAAGCTTTTGCGCTGGCGCATGACTATCTGCGCGTCACCTTCCTCGCCGTCCCCGCCTCGATGCTCTCCGTCACACTGATGATGGCCTCGCGCGGCGCAGGCGACGCGGTGACGCCGCTCCGTTTCATGATCCTCGCGGTCGTCCTCGACATCGCCTTCAATCCGGTGCTGATCCTCGGCCTCGGCCCCTTCCCGCGCATGGGCATCGCCGGCAGCGCGCTAGCGACCGCCCTCGCCGGCACGATCAGCCTCGCGGGTATGATCGGCTGGTTCTATGCAAAGAACCACGTCCTCCGCCTTCGCGGCCGCGAACTCGCCTATCTTTATCCCAAATGGTCCGAGCTACGCTTCATCATCGGGCGCGGCCTTCCGATGGGCGCGCAAATGCTCGTCATATCGGGCGCGGGGCTCGTCATGGTCGGCCTCGTCAACCGCGAGGGGCTCGTCACCGCCGCCGCCTATGGCGCGACGCTCCAGCTCTGGAACTATATCCAGATGCCCGCACTCGCGGTCGGCGCCGCGGTCAGCTCGATGGCGGCGCAGAATATCGGCGCCGGGCGCTGGGATCGTGTGTCGTCGGTGACGAACAGTGGCATCGCGATCAACCTTGCGATGACCGGGGTGCTCATCGTCTTGCTCCTGATCTTCGATCGCGCCGCGCTGGCGCTTTTCCTCGGCAGCGAAAGTCAGGCGATCGACGTCGCACGCAATATCCAGTTGATCGCGACGTGGACCTTCCTGCCGTTCGGCACGACGATCGTGCTCATCAGCACCTTGCGCGCCAACGGCTCGGTCGTCCCGCCGCTCGTCATCCTGTTCCTGTCGATGTTCCCGATCCGGCTTGGCATTTACTATTTCGGCTATCCGGCGATCGGCAGCGACATCCTCTGGTGGAGCTTCCCACTCTCGTCGCTTGCCTCGCTGGCGATGGCCTGGGCGATCTATCGGCGCGGAGGCTGGCGACGCACCCTGCCCCAACCGGCCAGTTGAGCGGCACGCCGCTTTCGACCAAGGCGCGCGCAGCTTCGACTGGCGGCCCGGCGCCCGCTAGCCATCGACCGCGATTTGACGCTAAAGCAGCGTCAATGAATATGACAAATCGCAAAGACGCGCTGCGCGATCAGCGCGCGAAAATGCTGGCGGTCGATCCCGACTGGCGCGCGTCCGACGCGCGCGTCAATCCGCGCGTCGCGATAGGTTCGATCATTGCGATGTGGGTGATCTATTTCCTGATCACCACGGTCCTCGCCATGCTCACCGGCGCGCCCGAGCAATGGACCTCGTCCGGGCGCCGCGCCGTTGTCGTGATCGCGGGCATTCTCTGCACCTTCGTCCTGTACCAACTGCTCCAGCGCGCCCAGCCGCAAAGCTTCGGCGCCCGCCTCGCGGCCGCGATGGGCGCGGCTGTACCGCTCGTCATCGTCTATGCGACGATCAACCTGCTCGTTTTCTATTACTGGTTCCCCGTGGCCGACAGCGCCAAGCTGATCGAGGAAATGCAGACCAAATATCCGGGCGCCTGGGAAATCATGCTGATCCTCGACAGCTCGATCCGCTGGTATTTCTTCTTTGCTGTCTGGGCAGCGCTCTATGTCGCCTTCGGCTATGCCAATGAAATGCGTGCGGTCGAGCGCCGCGCAAATCACTTCCGGATCGAGGCGCAGACGGCGCAGCTTCGCGCCCTCCATTATCAGGTCAATCCGCACTTCCTGTTCAACACGCTCAACTCCCTGTCGACGCTCGTTCTCAAGGGATCGAAGAGCGAGGCCGAGACGATGATCATGAATCTCGCCTCGTTCCTCCGGTCGAGCCTGGCGGTCGACCCCGAGCAACTCGTCAGCCTCGACGAGGAAATTGCGCTTCAACGCCTCTATCTCGACATCGAGCAGACTCGCTTCCCCGATCGCCTGCAGGTCGAAGTAACGATGCCGAAAGAGCTGGAAAACGCCCGCGTTCCCGTGCTGATCCTGCAACCGATCATCGAAAATGCGATCAAATATGGTGTCGCCCCGAGCAAGGGGAAGATCGCGATCAGCCTGCATGCCAGTGCCGAATATGGTTTGCTGGTACTCCGCATCGAAAATGATATCGACCCCAAGGCGCCGGTTCCAGCGTCGGGCACTGGCCTCGGCCTCGGCAATGTCCGCGAACGCCTTCTCACGCGTTACGGCCCCGCCGCAGGATGCGAATGGGGCAAGTCCGACACCGGGGGATTTGTCGTATCGCTTTGGCTGCCATTCGCACGGGAGGCTAGTTGACCATGATCCAGACGCTTCGCACGCTGATCGTCGACGACGAACCGCTTGCCATTGAACGATTGCAAATCCTCACCGGCCAGCAGGACGGCATTTCGCTCGTCGGCACCGCCAGCGACGGCGCCTCGGCGCTCCGCATGGTCGATGCGCTGGCTCCCGATCTCGTGCTTTGCGACATCGCAATGCCCGATCTCAACGGGCTGGAGGTTGCCGCCGCGATCGAAGGATTGGACAATCCCCCCGCGGTCGTCTTCGTCACTGCCTTCGATCGCTATGCGGTCGCGGCCTTCGATGTCGCGGCGGTCGATTATCTGCTCAAGCCGGTGTCTCCCGATCGCCTCGCCCGCGCTCTGTCCCGAGTACGCGAATGGCGCGCGACCGAGCGATCTCCCGCGCAGAAAAGTAAATGGATCAACGAATTCTGGGTGCAGAACCGCGGCGAGATGCTGCGCATCGACGCAGGCCAGGTCGATTTGATCGAGGCGGAGCGCGATTATATGCGGCTCCATGTCGGCGGCCGCAGCTGGTTGATCCACCAGACGATCAAATCATTGGAAGCGCGTATGAACCCCGACCAGTTCATGCGCATCCACCGGTCGAAAATGATCCGCCGCGAAGGGATTGTCGGATTGAAGCATCATGGCGACGGCGCATGGAGTGTCGATCTGGGTGAAGGCGGTGTGCACCGCATCGGCCGCACCTATCTTCACGATGTAAAGGCGATCATGCACGCCTGAGAAAAAAAAGGCGGCCATGCCGCCGGGGCATGACCGCCTTTTTCGCGTCGAAACCGACACTAAGTCAGGGGGCAGCGACGACCAACGCGCCGCGGTCGGCCAAAAGGGCATTCTGCCCGCTGAACACGCTTGCAAGCTGGGTGTCGGCTGCGCGACTGGCCGCGTCTTCGCAGGCACGGACATCGGCGCGTTCGGCAAGCGTGCGGCGGCTGTGCGAGCTGCAAACCTGACGGATTGCCGTTTGCACCCGTCCCGTCAGCCGATCGCGGCCCTTTTCGCTCGACAGGTTGAGGTCATCGTATCGAACGGTGACGCTTTTCTGCTCCTTGTTCGAATCCGATGCAGCGGAAGGCACGCTAAGCCCTGCCGCCGCCAAGGGCGCCGCGAGCAGAATGAAAGAAAATTTCGCCATGGGGGAGTCCTCTCGTCAAAAGGATGCGGGATACCGGTTGGCGGACCGGGGAGACCGTTGCCCGATATCCCGCAAGAAGGTGATACCCTCTGGACGTCATCAGAATCGCGTTTGGATCGATCGGTACGGACTACCGCTCGATTTGCAGACGAAAGACGTTAATCCGTCGACGAACGGCCGACCGGCAGGAAATATCGTAACGGCGGGACTGTATCGGACATATGGCTGCCGCCGAATTTGGCGTTAGCGGAGAAACTATCTTGCGCTACAAGAGCGTCCATGCGCGCTCGATTGTTCCGCTGGTCGATCATAACGCTCGCCGGAGTTGCCGGCGGCCTTGCGCTGGGCGAGGTCGCGACGGGATCTCGGAGTGGCAGCGGCCGCGGCGAGCCCGCATCCTTTTCGCGACTTAGCGCGAATCCGGCGGCCTTGATGCCACAGGGCAAGGGAGCATCTCCCTGCCCCGATTGCCCGGACAGCTATGGCGTCGCGGCACGGCTGCGGGCGCTTCGCGACGATCGAGCGGGCGACGACAGGATGAGCGACGAATTTCGCGAATTGGGCGCGGTCGATCTCGACGCGCCGACAAGGACATACGCCGACGACGACTATCGCTATGGCGGGCGCTTTCCCGATCCGCCGCCTGTCGTGGCGGACAGAAATCCTGCGCCTCCCACGACAGCGGATTGGCCTTCGCTCGGCGACAATGCGGCCGATCCGCCGCCCGAACATTAGGGCTTAACGGGGCGGCGTTGCCGGCGCAGCGCAACGCGTCGTATCGCCGGCCTTGCACGCCGCGACATCGGCTTCCCACTTCATTCTTTCCTCGGCCGACATCGCTGCAACGCGCGCTTTCTCCGCTTCATAAACAGCCGTTTCCTCACTGAACACCTGCTGATCATGCGCTACCTGTTGCTCGGCAGCAGACACTTCCTGTTGATAGGTCGTGTTGTCGGCCTTCGCCCGCGCGGCCTGTTCGGCGTTAAGCCGGGCGGTATTGGAGCGTTCTTCCGCGGTGGTGCCATCCTTGACGGGCTTGGCTGCTGCCTCGGGCGCAGTCTGGAACGCCGCAACCTGACCGGGCATGAGCAGCGCGAATGCGGCGGTAGCCGCCCAAATCTTGATGGTCATCGAAGCATCTCCTTCAATCGATCGGTCTGCGGGTCAAACGCTCTGCCCGGTGGGGCGTTCCCCGGGCGAATTGACCTCGCCACGGGCAATCGCCATGCTGGACATTTCCTTCATGTCCGATCGGCCGATCAATTGCCAGCGCCACCGAAGCACCCTCTCAATCGTCCGGTCTTCTTCACCCCGCTCGCGGTGCTCCTCGCCGCCGTCGTCCTCAGCCTGTGGCGGGGCCCCGACGTCGTTTTGGCCGAAACGGCGATCAACGACTGGATATTGCAGAATTTTTCTCCGCTCTTCGCCTGGGCGGGAATCGGCTTTCTTGCGTTGCTTGCGGGGATAGCGCTTTCACCGCTCGGCGGGCGGATCATCGGCGGGCCCGGCGCCAAGCCGATCCTGACCCGCTGGCGTTGGTTCGCCGTAACGCTTTGCACGACGATCGCCACCGGCATTCTGTTCTGGGGCGCCGCCGAGCCCCTGTTTCACCTCAATGATCCACCCGCGATGCTCGGACTTAAACCGGGCAGCGATGCCGCAGCGACCTTTGCCATGTCGACGATGTTCC
This sequence comes from Sphingopyxis sp. YR583, assembly GCF_900108295.1. Classification (NCBI taxonomy): domain Bacteria; kingdom Pseudomonadati; phylum Pseudomonadota; class Alphaproteobacteria; order Sphingomonadales; family Sphingopyxidaceae; genus Sphingopyxis; species Sphingopyxis sp. YR583. The sequence goes on from NZ_FNWK01000002.1 coordinate 529,916, forward strand.
TGCACTGGACGCTGACACCCTACGCCATCTACACCGTTGCGGGGCTTGCCTTCGCACTCGTCTATTACAACCGCCGCGAGCCCTTCAGCCTGTCGTCGCTGTTCGTTCCCTTGCTCGGCCGGCGTGCGCATGGCCCCGTCGGGACGGGGATCGATATCATCTGTCTTTATGCGCTGGTCGCGGGAATGGCGGCATCGCTCGGCGCCGGCCTGCTCGCACTTGCAGGCGGGATCGAGGGAATTGGCGGCATTGAGGGCGGAACGGCGCTGCGCTGGGGAATAGCTGCAGCGATCGTCGGCAGCTTCCTGATCTCGGCCGCGACCGGATTGCAAAAGGGTATCGCCGGCCTCTCAGTGCTAAATACATGGATATTCTTTGCAATTATCGCCTTCGTCCTCATCGCCGGCCCCACCGCCGAAATGATCGGCCTGTCGCTACGCGGCACCTTCGACTACTTCCAGACCTTCGTTCCGCGTAACCTCGGCCTCGACGTCGATACCGACTGGCATCGGCAATGGACGATCTTCAACTGGGCCAACTGGTTCGCCTGGGCGCCCGTGACCGCGCTGTTCCTTGGCCGCCTCGCCGTCGGCTACAGCGTGCGCGCGTTCATCATGTACAATCTCATCCTGCCGTCGCTCTTCGGCGCGGTCTGGATGACAGCCATAGCGGGCGCTACGATCCTGTTCGACCAGCAGAGCGGCGCAAGCCTCTATGCTGTCCTGACAGCCCAAGGCCCCGACCCCGTGTTGTTTCGCCTGTTCAGCGCACTGGGCGGCGGTCCCGTCGTTGCCGGGATCGTGCTCTTCGCTATCTTCCTGTCTTATGTCGCGGGCGCCGACGCCAATGTCTCGGCGATGAGCGCACTGTCGACGCGCGGTATCACGCCTGACGCGCCCGAGGCGCCGCTGTGGGTGCAGGCGGTGTGGGGTGTGACCGTCGGGCTGGTCGCGATCGTGCTGGTCGCGGGTGGCGGCATCGACGGCATTCGCATGATGTCGGTACTCGGCGGTTTCCCCGCGCTGTTCGTCATCATCGGCGCGGCGCTGTCGCTAAGCGTGATGGCGGTACGGGGACGGCACGAAGCCGCCCCCGCCGAATCCTGAGAAAGGGGCCTCAAGACTACCAGATCCGTGTGCGTTCCTCGGGCTTCAGATAATATTTGGCGCCCGCGGCGACGCTGAACGCCTTGTACCACGCATCGACGTTGCGCACCGGCCCGATGATACGCCAGCGCGCCGGGCTGTGCGGATCGCTCGCGACCTGCTGCTTGATCGCATCTTCGCGCTGCTTGGTCCGCCAAGCCTGCGCAAAGGCGAGAAAGAAGCGCTGGTCGCCGGTCAGGCCATCGATCACCGGCGCCGGTTTTCCACCCAGCGATCGACGATAGGCGTCATAGGCGACCTCCAGCCCGGCTAGATCGGCGATATTCTCGCCCATCGTCAGGTCGGGGTTGATGAAAGATCCCGGTGCTGCCTCATAGGTCGCATATTGTGCGCCGAACGCCTTGGCCTGCGCATCGAAACGCGCCGCATCTTCGGGCGTCCACCAGTCGCGCACCGCCCCTTCAGCGTCGATCTTGCGGCCCTGATCGTCGAAGCCGTGCGTGATCTCGTGGCCGATCACCGCGCCGATCGCGCCATAGTTTACGGCGTCGTCGACGCTTTCGCTGAAATAGGGTGCCTGCAGGATTCCGGCGGGGAACACGATCTTGTTTTCCAGCCCGCCATTATAGGCGTTCACTTCCTGCGGGTTCATCGACCATTTCTTGCGGTCGACCGGCTTGTTCAGGTCCGACAGCGCATAGGCATATTCGAACGCCGCACTGCGCTTCACATTGCCGTACAGGTCCGCGGGATCGATCTTGAGCCCGGAATAATCGCGCCATTTATCGGGATAGCCGACCATTACGTCCATCTTCGCTAGCTTAGCGAGCGCGGCTTCTTTCGTGGCAGGCGCCATCCAGCTGTTGTTCCGGATGCGGTCGCCCATCGCGAGCTTCAGGTTGGTGACGAGCACCTCCATCTTCGCCTTCGAGCTCGCCGGGAAATATTGCTTCGAATAGGTTTCACCGACGAGTTCGCCAAGGCTGCCGTCAACCAGCGTTAGCCCGCGTTTCCAACGTGGGCGCAGTTCGCCGACACCGCTCAGCGCCTTGGTATATTCGAAGCGGCTGTCGACGAACGCCTTCGACAGATAGGGTGCCGCATTGTCGGCGACATGGAATTGCTGCCACAGCTTGATCGTGTCGAGCGGCGTCTTGGCGTAGAGCGCCGCAATGTCGCGGATCGCACTATTCTCGTTGACGATGATGCGCTTTTGCGGCGCGATGCCCGACCCCGCGAACCATGCCTTCCAATCGAGACCGGGCGCATAGGCGGCAAGTTCGTCCGACGACATCGGGTTGTTGATCTTGCCGATGTCGCGGCGGTCGGCGATCGCCCAACTCACCTTGGCGATCTCGGTCTCGAACGCCATGATCGCATCGGCCGCCTTTTCGGGGTCGGCATTGCCCGCCATCTTCATCGTCCGCGCGATATAGGCGCGGTACGCATCGCGCTGCGGCTTGAAGCTGTCGTTCAGATAATAATCGCGCTCGGGAAGTCCCAGTCCCCCTTGCCCCAGCCACAACACATTGACCGTCGGATCAGCCGTGTCGGCATAGGGGCCACCGCCAACGATCGTCGCACCGAACGTTCCCTGCGTACTGCCCATGAAGCGGGCCATTTCGCTCTTGTCCTTGATCGCGGCGACTGCCGCCATATCGGCGAGCAACGGCTTGGCGCCAAGCGTTTCGACACGCGCCTCGTCCATGAAGCTTTGATAAAGGCCGCCGACCTGGCTCGTCGCGGGCGCCCCCGCGACGACCGCGCGCAACTGGCGCTGCGTCAGGTTATAGACGTCGTAATCGACCCCGGCCGAAGCCTGGTCCGACGGAATTTCGGTGCGCGCAAACCACGCGCCATTGGCATATTTGTCGAAATCGTCGCCGGGCTTCACCGACGTATCGCGGGCGCCGAGGTCGACGCCCCAATTGCCGAAGGTCAGCGCCTTCAGCGATCCGCTTTCGGTTCCGCCCGCGGCTTCGTCGGCCATCAGCGAAGGCGATGGCGAACCATCCTGCGCCAGTGCCGGCGCCGCCAATGCGGCTGCAATGGCCAGCGAGGCCACGCCCAAAAATCCCGTCTTCATTCCCCGTCTCCTTATTCCCCGCGCCGGTCCGAAGGGTCGACGAACATGGCAATGACTGTCCGCCCGTGACGCCAAGCGGTCAAGCGAGCGATACGACGCTTGGTCGAAGCCTTTGGGATGTTGGTGGAAAGGCTTGTCGGCGCACGCGCATTGCGGCGCGGCTCGAGCCACCCTATCTAGGGCCCAACCGCGCAAAACCGCACTTGCGCCCCTAGAACAAATCTGGAACATACCTCTCCATGAGTCTCACCCACATTAAAGTGCGCGGCGCGCGCGAGCATAATCTCAAAGGCGTCGACGTCGACCTGCCGCGCGATGCGCTGATCGTCATCACCGGCCTGTCGGGTAGCGGCAAATCGTCGCTCGCCTTCGACACCATCTATGCCGAGGGGCAGCGGCGCTATGTCGAGAGCCTGTCGGCCTATGCGCGCCAGTTCCTCGAGATGATGCAAAAGCCCGACGTCGAGCATATCGACGGGCTGTCGCCGGCGATCAGCATCGAGCAGAAGACGACCAGCCGCAACCCGCGCTCGACCGTCGCGACGGTCACCGAGATTTACGACTATATGCGCCTGCTCTGGGCGCGCGTCGGCATTCCCTATTCGCCGACGACCGGCGAGCCGATCAGCGCGCAGACGGTCACCGACATGGTCGACCGCGTGATGGCGCTGCCCGAAGGGACGCGTGCCTATCTTCTCGCGCCCGTCGTGCGCGGCCGCAAGGGCGAGTATAAGAAGGAACTCGCGCAGTGGCAGAAGGACGGCTTCACGCGCGTCCGCATCGACGGCGAATTCTACGAGATCGGCGACGCGCCGGCGCTCGACAAGAAATACAAGCATGATATCGAAGTCGTCGTCGACCGCATCGCGGTGCGCGAAGGCCTCGGTACGCGGCTCGCCGACAGCTTCGAGACCGCGCTCAAGCTCGCCGAAGGGCTTGCCTATGTCGACCTCGCCGACGGCCCGGTTCCGGGGCGCGAGGAAGAAGACACCGGCGGCGCGATGAAGGGCGCGGGGATCCCGGCGAACCGCCTGATCTTCTCCGAAAAATTCGCCTGCCCTGTCTCGGGCTTCACGATTGCCGAGATCGAACCGCGGCTGTTCAGCTTCAACGCACCGCAGGGTGCATGCCCGGCCTGCGACGGCCTCGGCGAACGGCAGGAGTTCGACCCCGACCTCGTCGTCCCCAACCATGCGCTCAGCCTGAAGAAGGGCGCGGTCGTACCTTGGGCGAAATCGAACCCGCCCTCACCTTATTATATGCAGGTGCTCGAAAGCCTCGGCAAATCCTATGGCTTTGACCTTACGACCCCGTGGCAGGATCTGCCCGGCGAGGTGCAGCTGATCATCCTCTACGGCACCGGCGGCAAGCCCGTCGAGCTGACCTTCAAGGACGGTAAGCGCACCTACACGACGAATAAGGCGTTCGAGGGCGTCATCGGCAATCTCAACCGCCGCCTGCTCCAGACCGAAAGCGCGTGGATGCGCGAGGAACTGAGCAAATATCAGGCGCCGCACCCGTGCGAGACCTGCCATGGCGCGCGCCTCCGCCCCGAACCGCTCGCGGTGAAGATCGCGAGCGAGGACATCAGCATGTCGGCGCAGCGTAGTGTCGCGGATGCCCTCAATTGGTTCAGCACGCTCGACGAGAAGCTGAACGACACGCAAAAGCAGATCGCCAAGGCGATCCTAAAAGAGATCAACGAGCGCCTCGGCTTCCTCAACAATGTCGGGCTCGATTACCTCAACCTCAACCGTACCTCGGGCACGCTCTCGGGGGGCGAGAGCCAGCGCATCCGCCTCGCTTCGCAGATCGGCAGCGGGCTGTCGGGCGTGCTCTATGTCCTCGACGAGCCGAGCATCGGCCTCCACCAGCGCGACAACGACCGGCTGCTCGCGACGCTCAAGCGCCTCCGCGACCTCGGCAACACCGTGATCGTCGTCGAACATGACGAGGATGCGATCCGCCACGCCGATTATGTCGTCGACATGGGCCCCGGCGCGGGCCTCCATGGCGGCGAGATCGTCGCCGAGGGCACGCTCGACGAAGTGCTCGCGAACACGAAGAGCCTGACCGCGGCGTACCTCACCGGTGCCAAGAAGATCGAAGTGCCGAAGCATCGCCGCAAGGGCAACGGCTTCGACCTCGTGCTCAAGGGCGCGCGCGCGAACAACCTCAACAATGTCACCGCGAAAATCCCGCTCGGTACATTCACCTGCGTCACCGGCCTGTCGGGCAGCGGCAAGTCGAGCCTGATCATCGACACGCTCTATGCCAGCGCAGCACGCGTGCTCAACGGCGCGCGGATGATCGCGGGACCGCACGACAGCCTGAAAGGGCTGGAGCATTGCGACAAGGTGATCGACATCGACCAGTCGCCGATCGGCCGCACCCCGCGGTCGAACCCCGCGACATATACCGGCGCCTTCACGATCATCCGAGACTGGTTCGCGGGGCTGCCCGAAAGCCAGGCGCGCGGTTACAAGCCCGGGCGCTTCAGCTTCAACGTCAAGGGCGGACGCTGCGAGACCTGCACCGGCGACGGCCTCATCAAGATCGAGATGCACTTCCTGCCCGACGTCTATGTGACGTGTGAGACGTGCCACGGCAAACGCTACAACCGCGAAACGCTCGAGGTGAAGTTCAAAGGCCACAGCATCGCCGACGTGCTCGACATGACGGTCGAGGATGCTGCCGAGTTCTTCAAGGCGGTGCCGTCGATCCGCGAAAAGATGGCGATGCTCGTCCGCGTCGGACTCGGCTATATCAAGGTCGGGCAGCAGGCGACGACGTTGTCGGGCGGCGAGGCGCAGCGCGTCAAGCTCGCCAAGGAACTCTCGCGCCGTTCGACCGGTCAGACGCTCTACATCCTCGACGAGCCGACCACCGGCCTCCATTTCGAAGATGTCCGCAAGCTGCTCGAAGTGCTGCAGGCACTCGTCGATCAGGGGAACAGCGTCGTGGTGATCGAGCATAATCTCGATGTCATCAAGACCGCCGACTATATCCTCGACCTCGGCCCCGAAGGCGGGGTCAAGGGCGGCGAGATCGTCGCGGCGGGAACGCCCGAGCAAGTGGTGAAGGAGAAGCGCAGCTTCACCGGGCAATATCTGGCGCCGCTGCTGGGGAAATGATCCAACCCCGCTACTCGCGGACGCGCTGCGCAGGGATGTGCGGCCGGATAGGTTCCGCGTAGCGCCTTAAATCTTCCGATCCCTCGGCTGCGTGAAGGAAGGCCAAGCTTGCCGGGGCGAAAGGATTGTTGCGCCCGTCAAAAGTGATGATAACGTTCTCATTTCCATAATATGGGGATGAGGCGATGAAATTCTACGCGGTTGCTTTGACGCTTTCAGCCTTGTTTTCTTCAGCCATCGCGAATGCCGAAGGCTTTCTGACGGTCGAGGGCACCCGCATCGTCGACACTTCGGGCAAACCCGTCATCCTCCGCGGAATGGGGCTCGGCGGCTGGATGCTGCAGGAAGGATATATGCTGAAGCTCGGCGAGGTCGGGCAACAGCATCAGATCCGCGCTAGGTTGGTCGAACTTGTCGGTGAGGAGCGCACTGCGACCTTCTATCGCGCATGGCTCGACAACCACACGACCGAAGCCGACATCGCGCAGATGGCGAAATGGGGTTTCAACTCGGTGCGCTTGCCGATCCATTTCGACCAACTCACGCTGCCCGCTGACAAGGAGCCCAAGGCTGGACAGGACACTTGGCACGAGGAAGGTTTCCAGCGCATCGACCGCCTGCTCGCATGGAGCAAAGCGAACGGCATCTATCTGATACTCGACCTCCACGCCGCGCCCGGCGGTCAGGGCAACGACCTTGCGATCTCCGACCGCGACCCCGCCAAGCCGTCGCTTTGGGAAAGCGAGGAAAATCAGCGCAAGACCGTCGCGCTGTGGAGCAAGATCGCGGCGCGCTACAAGGACGAGCCGTGGATTGGCGCCTACGACCTCATCAACGAGCCCAATTGGAGCTTTGCGACCCCCGGCAAGGGCAATGGCTGCGACGAGACCGAGAACAAGGCCGTCTGGGATCTGCAGAAGCGCATCACCAAGGCGATCCGCGCGGTCGACAGCAAGCATATCGTAATTATCGAGGGCAATTGCTGGGGCAATAACTACAAGGGCCTGCCACCCGCGTGGGACGCCAATATGGTGCTGAGCTTCCACAAATATTGGAACCGCAACGACGAAGCGAGCATCGCCGAGATCAAAGCGCTGCGTACCAGCTATAACCGCCCGATCTGGCTCGGCGAGTCGGGCGAGAACAGCAATGGCTGGTATCGCGACGCGATCGCGCTGGTCGAGGGAGACGGGATCGGCTGGAACTTCTGGCCGCTCAAGAAGATCGGCTTCAACCAGCCGCTCGAGATCGTCGCCGGCGACGGATGGATGAAGATCGTCGCGTGGATGACCGGCAAGGGCCCGAAGCCCGCCGCCGACGAAGCCTTCGCCGCGATGATGCAGCTCGCCGAGAACACGCGGGTCGACAGGAACGTTCCGAAACCCGACGTCATCGACGCAATGCTCCGGCAGCCGCGCGACGCGAGCTACCGCGCCTTCGCGCCGCGCACGCTCGGCACGACACCGCTGACCATCGCCGCCGCCGACTATGATCTTGGCCCACCGGGCGTCGCCTATCACGACGGCGTCGACGGCAATTATCACGTCGCGACCGGCGGCGAACGGACGCCGTGGAACAATGGCACCACCTATCGCAACGATGGTGTCGACATCGCGCGCGAAGCCGACGGAACGCCCTATGTCAGCGATTTCGTCACGGGCGAATTCATGCGCTACAGCGCCGATGTCGCAAAGGACGGACGCTGGACCGTCTCGGCACGCATACGTTCGGCGAAGGGGGGGCGCGTCGGCATCGACGAGCGCGGCGTCGCAATTCCCGCGAGTACCGTCTGGCACGTCGTCAAGCTCGCCGACGTCGACCTGCCCGCCGGTCCCGGCGCGGCGACATTGCACGCGATCGATTGCAGCGATTGCGAGGTCGCCGCGCTGATCTTTACTCCGCGCTGACCGGAACCCGATCCCCTTGCCGCGCGTCCTGTCTGCACAAGCGGACGGGGCGTGCAGTGGAGGAATGCCAATGTCCATGATCGCCGTCTTTTTCGGCCGCCTGTTCATCGCCCTGATCTTCATCGTTTCGGGGATCAACAAGCTGATCCATGTCAGCGATACCGATGCGATGATCTCTGCCGCGGGATTGCCCGGCGGCCTCGCCGTCCCCACCGGATTGTTCGAGCTGCTCGCGGGCATCTGCCTCGCATTCGGCATCGCAACCCGGCTCTGGTCGGTGCTGCTTGCAGGCTTCGTGTTGCTGACGATCCTTTTCTTCCATCGCGAGTTTACCGATCCGGTGCAGGCGATGGCGGCGATGAAGAACCTCGCGATCGCGGGCGGGCTGCTCTGCCTGTTTGGCTATGGCAACACGCGCTGGAGCTATGATGCCCTGCGCGCAAGGAGGCGGGCGGAAGTGGCCGAAAGTGCCGCGCAGCGTCACGCGACCGAAGCGGAACTTCGGGCGGCGCGGGCCGAGGGACGCGCCGAAGCGGCCGGGGCCCCGGTGGCCGTCGAAAAGCGTCCTTTCTGGAGGCGTTAGACCTTCGCGCTTGGCATCGCGTGCCGTCTGCGCTAGCCTTCACTTAACGTTTACGTAAAGGGAGGGTTTGCCATGGCGTCCCGCGATCTCGACATCGTTGTTTACGGCGCGACCGGTTTCACCGGTCGGCTCGTCGCCGAATATCTCGCGCACCAATACAAGGACCGCAGCGACGCGCCGAAATGGGCGATGGCGGGGCGTAGCCTGGAAAAGCTGGCCGAAATACGCGACCTCATCGGCGCGCCGCAAGAAACTCCGCTGATCGTCGCCGACGCGAGCGATCCCGCGAGCCTCGACAAGATGGCGGCGAGCACGCGAGTTGTCCTCACTACGGTCGGCCCTTACCAGCTTTACGGCAACGAACTCGTCGCCGCCTGTGTCCGCGCGGGCACCGCCTATGCCGACCTTTGCGGCGAGCCGGGCTGGATGCGCGAGATGATCGACGAACATGAGGCCGCCGCCAAGGCCTCCGGTGCGCGTATCACTTTCAGCTGCGGCTTCGACTCGATCCCCTTCGATCTCGGCGTCTCGTTCCTGCAGGCCGAGGCCGTCAAACGGCACGGCCAGCCCGCACCGCGCGTGAAGGGCCGCGTCCGCAAGATGGCGGGCGGCGCCTCCGGCGGCACGATCGCGAGCCTGACCGAGACGCTGAAAGCGATCGCGAAAAAGCCTTCGCTCGCGCTGCTCCTCAAATCCTCTTTTGCGCTGACCCCGGGCTTTGAGGGTCCGTCGCAGCCGACCGGACTGATCCCCGAATATGACAGCGCGACGGGCACCTGGACCGCGCCCTTCGTGATGGCGCCGATCAACACCAAGAACGTCCATCGGACCAACTTCCTGCTCGGCCACCCCTGGGGTCAGGATCTGGTGTATGACGAGATGGTGATGACTACGATCGGCGATGCGGGCAAGGCGATGGCCGAAGCGATGGCAAAGGCCAACCCGTTCGATCCGAGCATCAAACCCGGCGACGGCCCGAGCAAGGAAGAACGTGAAAACGGGTTTTACGACATCCTTTTCGTCGGTGAATATCCCGACGGGACCACCGTGCGGGCGAGCGTTCAGGGCGACCGCGATCCCGGCTATGGCTCGACATCGAAGATGCTCGCCGAAACGGGAATCGCACTGCTCGAGAACAAGGGTGCGGGCGGCATATGGACGCCGGGCGCGCTGCTCGGCGACGCGCTGATCGCGCGGTTGACGGCGAACGCCGGATTGACGTTCCAGATCGAGGAATAAACATAGGATGACGACCTCTCCCAGCGCGCTCGACGCGCTTCTCTCCACCGTGCGTGTCGATGGCGACGTCGCGACCGCGCATATCGACGATGGCTGGATGCAGGGCCGCACCGCCTATGGCGGGATCAGTTCGGCAGTCGCGCTGGCGGGGGCGATGGCGCTGCATCCGACCGAGACCCCGCTACGCTATGCCCAGATCAGTTTCGTTGGCCCCGTCGGCGGCGATTGCACCGTCGAAACGCGTGTGCTGCGGCAATCGAAATCGAGCCTGTTTATCGATGCCGGCGTATCGAGCGATCAGGGTTTCGGGACCGCGGCGGTGTTCGCTTTTTCGGGCGACCGCCAAAGCCATCTCGACCACAACCGCCTCGGCATGCCTGACGCCCCCGATCCGGAAACGCTGGAGCCGGTTCCCGAGCATAAGGCACGTCCGAGTTTCGTGCGGCATTTCGATATGCGCCCGACCACCGGCCCACGCTTTGCGTGGAAAAGCGATGTCGGCGAATATCTGACCTGGGTGCGCTTCGTCGAGGAGCCCGCCTGCCATCCCGCAATCGCGCTTCTCGCGATGGGCGACGCCCTGCCCCCCGCTGCGATGGCCTTGTTCAGCGAGTTCGGTCCGATCAGTTCGATGAACTGGACGGTGAACATGCTGACCGGCAATCCGCAAACCGACGACGGCTGGTGGCTGCTCTCGGCCAAGACGGGCTATGCGCGCCACGGCCTGTCGGTGCAGGACATGATGCTGTGGAACCGCGCCGGCGAACCGGTGCTGAGCGGCAGTCAGGCGATCGCGATCTACGCCTGAACCGGCAGCTCGATAATCGCGTCGAGACCTCCGCCGGAGCGGTTGTGGAGCGTCAGGGCGCCGCCTTCGCCTTCGGCGATGTCGCGCGCAATCGACAGGCCCAGCCCGGCACCACCCGTGGCGCGGTTGCGTGACTGTTCGCCGCGCGCGAAGGGTTCCACCAGCGTCCGTATCTGTTCTTCGGTTAGCCCCGATCCGTCGTCCGACACGATGATGCGTGCCCGCCCCGCCTCTGCCGTGACCGAAAGCCGCGCCCGGAGGCCATAGGCGACGGCGTTGTCGGTCAGATTGCGCAGCGCCCGCTTGAGCAGCATGGGCCGCGCCAAAACGTTGACGCCGGCGACATCCTCCATCGCGACATCCTTGCCGCGTTCCTGATAATCCGCGACCAGTTCGCCAACCAGCTCGCGAAGCGGAATGCGCTCCTTCGCCTCGGTTCCCGCGCCCGACCGTGCAAGCGCCAATATGTCGCTGAGCATCGCGGTCATTTCCTCGATACTCGCAATCATCTTGTCGCGCAGCCTATCGTCGTCGACCTGCTCCACCCGCACGCGCAGGCTTGCAAGCGGGGTGCGCAGATCGTGACCGACGGCGCCGAGCATACGGTCCTTGTCCGAGAGCATTGTCGAAATTCGTGCGCGATAGGCGTTGAATGCGGCAATCAGATCGCGGACGTCCGATGGCCCTTCTTCGTCGAGCGGCTCGGCATCGCGCAGCGCCGGATTGACCCGCGCCGCGCGGGTCAGATCGCGCAACGGCCGCGCCGCGCGCCATGCGATGAACATGATCGGGACCAGCAGCAGCAGATAGAGCGACAGCGTCTGCCAGACGAGAAAGCCCTGCAGCCGGTTGCCCCCCGCCGCGATGCGCGAGCGTACGGCGAAATAGCGGCCATCGACCTTTGCCACGACGACAACCGCGCGGTCGGGAAATTCGGGTCGCCGCAGCCGCTGGCGTTCGCGCAGCGGAAGCGCCCAGGCGTCGACCGATTCAACCTGGATATTGGTTTCGTCCAGCAAGCCTCTGACATATTTGGCAAGATCGGGAAGCGGTGTTGCGCCGACGGGCAGCGGCGGCATAGTGTCCGAAATCTGGAGCTTTTGCGCACGCTCGCGCGCCTCCTCATCGGACTGGGGGCGCCTGAAATCGCCGCGACGGTCGCGCTCGATCGCATCGATGACACGCGCGACCGCCATGCCGCCGCCATGCGCCAGCGCCTGCTGCTTCATCCCGCGCGACAACAGAACGAAATTGATCGCCTGCGCGACGAACAGCATCACCGCGACGGCGAAAACAAGCTGGCCGATCAGGCTTCGGGGCCACAGGCGCAGTTTCATGCCGCCGGCCCCATGCGCTTGACTTCACAGGCGAGCGTATAGCCCCCGCCCCACACCGTCTTGACGATCTGGGGATGGGCGGGATCGACCTCGATCTTCTTGCGCAAGCGGCTGACCAGATTATCAATCGCGCGATCGAATATATCGGCTTCGCGCCCGCGCACCATGTCGAGCAGGCGGTCGCGGCTCATCACCTGCCGCGGATGGCGCACCAACGCGTGAAGCAAATGATATTCGCCCGACGACAGCGCGACCTCATTGCCTTGATCGTCGACGAGCACGCGTTCGACCTCGCGCAGCACCCAGTCGCCAAAGGCATAATAGGTGCCGCCGGGGTCGAGCGCCCGCCCGCCCTGCTGCGTTCGGCGTAATACGGTGCGGATGCGCGCAACGAGTTCGCGCGGATTGAAGGGTTTAACGACATAGTCGTCGGCGCCGATCTCCAACCCGATGATACGTTCGGTATCCTCGGCGCGGGCGGTCAGCAGAATGACGGGAATGCTGCTCGTCTCGCGCAGATGGCGGGTCAGCGAGAGGCCATCCTCGCCCGGCATCATGATATCGCTGACGACCAGGTCGATGCCTTGCGCGCGCAGCACCGAGCGCGCCTCGGCGGCGCTCGCCACATCGGTCACCGCGAAGCCCTGCGCGGTCAGATATTCGCCCAGCGGCTCACGGATCGAAGGTTCATCGTCGATCAGCAGGATTCGGGGCGTATCACTATCGGTCATGAGGGTTCCGTCGAAAAGATGCTAGTTCGCCCACCGACCGCAGGGGCCGATGGGCGATAGCTGGCAGGGACCGGCAACAAAGGCAATGCCGGGAGGGGAGGAGGGCCTGCGCCTTGCCGCGCGGCCCCTGCCAAATGGCTTAAGGGTTGGCGGGAGCTGCCGGGGCAGTGCCGCCGCGCTTGGCGCGCCAGGCGCTGCGCTGGGCCTGACGTTCCTCCGGCGTGACCTGCCCATCCTTATTCGCGTCGGCGGCATCGAAGCGCGCGAGCGCCGCGGTCTGGAATTCCGCCAGGCTGATCGCCTTGTTACCATCGGTATCGGCCTTGCCCATCATCATGCCGCGATGACCGCCACGCTTGCCGTGATGACCGCGCATGCCGCCTCGCTTGCCGTCGCCGGCCTCGGCACGCTTCTCGCCACGCTCGGCGCGTTTTGCGGCGCGGTCGGCACCATGCTGGTCCCACTCGGCCTTGCTGATGCTGCCGTTGCCGTCGGCATCGAGGCTGGCAAAGCGCTTCGCCTGCATTTCGGCGTGCCGCGCTGCGCGGTCGGCCGCGTCGACCTTACCGTCCTTGTTCACATCCATCTTCGCGAACATCTCCGCCGTCTTGGTCTGCACCTCGGCGCGGGTCTGGACGGCATTGCGGTCGGCGCCGCCGGGAGCAGCGAGAACGGGCACGGCGATCAGCGCGGAGCCCAGCATCAAAAGAGAAATTTTCTTCACGTAACGAACTCCTTCAAGGGACGCCCGGGGAAAGGCTGTTGTCCCGATGACGACCTTTTAGGCACCATTTGTCCCAACCAATTGCCGGATAGGCGAAAAATTGTCGCAACATGTCGCAGAAGCCGTGCCCCGTTCATTTGCCGGCAAGCGACGCGGGGGAGAGTTGCCGCGACCGTATACTAAATCTAGGGTCGGCCCAAATTCCCCAGGAGAGAGAATCGCATGACCGACCACGCACCCGATCGACGGGCAATTCTTGCCGGAATAGGTAGCCTTGCCGTCGCCAGCGTCGCGGGGCCCGTCGCGGCAAAAGAAAGTCCCGACGCTCGCCTCGACGCGCTACTCTCGAATCAATTCGAACAGGGGCTGCGCGACGATCCGACGCGCGCGACGTCACTCGGCATCGATACCGGAACCCGCGCTGCGCTACGTGCGAAATTCCCCGACTGGTCGCCCGCGGCGCGCACGGCGCGGACAAAGCAGATCGACCGCGACCTTGCCGCGGTCCGCGCGATCAAGGCCGACACACTCGGCGATGCATCCCGCATCGCGCATGACAGCGCCGAATTCGATTTGGTCACGCGGCAGCGTCTTGCGCGGTTCACCTATCACACCGGCGGGTTCGGTCACCGTCCCGGCCCCTATGGCGTCACCCAGCTTGGCGGCTTCTATACCGGCGTCAGCACCTTCCTCGACAGCCAGCACCCCGTTGCGACCAAGGCCGACGCCGATGCCTATATGACGCGGCTTCAGGCGATCCCCGCGCTGTTCGACGCCGATACCGACATCGTGAAGGCGAATACGGCGATGGGGGTGGTCGCGCCGCGCTTCATTCTCGATCAGGCGCTACAGCAGCTCGCGCGCCTGCGCGACGGCGAGGTCGGCGGCAAGACACTGGTCGCGTCGATCGCGAAGCGCAGCACCGCGATCGGGCTTTCGGGCTATGGAGAACGTGCCGCCGCGGTTTTCGACGGACCGATCCGTGCCGCGCTGACGCGCCAGATCGAAACGCTCACCGCCCTCCTCCCGCGCGCCGGCACCGATGCCGGTGTTGCGCGCCTGCCCGACGGCGAAGCCTATTATGCCGCCACACTCGCGCAGCATACGACGACGAACCTTAGCCCGGCGGAAATCCATCGTATCGGCCGCGAGCAGGTCGCTGACCTGACGGCGCGGATGGATGTTCTCCTGAAGGCGCAGGGCTATACGACCGGCAGCATCCGCGACCGGCTGAATGCGCTCGGTAAGGCCGAGGGCCAGCTGTTCGCCAATGACGACAGCGGGCGCGCCGAAATGCTCGCCTATCTGAACGGCCTGCTCGTCAAGATCCGCGGCCGCCTGCCGCAGGTGTTCACCCGCCTGCCGAAGGCGCCCTATGAAATCCGGCGCGTGCCGCCCGAGATCGAGATCGGTGCGCCGGGCGGATCGGCGCAGGCGGGCACGCCAGATGGATCGCGCCCCGGCATCTTCTTCATCAACCTGCGCGATACCGCCGAATGGCCGCGCTACACGCTCCCCACCCTCGCCTATCACGAAGGCGCGCCGGGGCATCTGTTCGAAGGTGCGTTGAAGTTCGAGGATGGCGAACTGCCGCTTTACCGGCAGGCGGCGTCGGTTACCGCCTATGGCGAAGGCTGGGGGCTCTATGCCGAACAGGTCGCGGACGAACTCGGCATGTATGAGGACGATCCGCTCGGCAAGATCGGCTATCTCGCCTCCTATGCCTTTCGCGCGTCGCGGCTGGTCGTCGACACCGGCCTGCACGCGATGGGATGGAGCCGCGAGCAGGCGATCGATTATATGGTTGCCAATTCGTCGACCTCGCCGACCGCGTCGCGCACCGAGATCGACCGCTATATCGTCTATCCGGGTCAGGCCTGCGCATATAAGGTCGGGCAGATCGCGATCAGCCGCGTTCGCGATGAGGTGTCGAAACGTCCGGGCTACGATATCAAGCGTTTCCACGATGTCGTACTGGGCGCCGGACGCATCCCGCTTGCCGTGCTCGAACGGCGCGTTCGTGCGGCTTTTCCTGCCTAGAAACGAGTAAGCCCCGTCGCATTTCTGCGGCGGGGCTCCCTAGACTTCGTCCGAAGACAGAAGTCAAATTCCACTCTTTCTTTCGATCAAGCAGATAGAAGAAACGCGGCCGGAACGAGTTGGTTCCCGCCGCGCGAAATTTTTTTAACTCAGCTTTCGCGCCGCAGCCGAACCCAGGATCAGGAACAGCACGACCAGCGCCAGGCCAACGAAGAACAGGATCTTGGCGATCCCAGCGGCCGCACCGGCGACACCGCCGAAACCGAGCGCCGCAGCCAGCAGTGCGATTACGGCGAAGATCAAGGCCCATTTGAACATCTGACGTCTCCTTGCATAGGCGCGCGGCTCCGGCTTCGAAAGCATGCAGCTTCCAAGGGGAAACGGCCTGTCGCCGCGCCTCAAATTTCTGATTGTCGTTCCGAAGGCATAACAACCACAGCACCCGAAAGTTCCTGTTCTTCGAAGAAAGCCCCTTGCCTAACCCGTCGGCGATGCGTTTAAGCGGCCGTCGATCGAGGGAGTTTTCATGCGCATTTCATCGCTTAACCGGCTGCTCGCCGCAGCCGCACTGACGCTCTGCATTCCGGCTTCGGCCAGCGCCCAGCAGAGCGATGCGGCGCCGACGCAAGGCACGGCCTGGCTCAACAAGCAGATGGCGGCGCTTGCCGAGCGGAACGGTGCCGACGGCTGGCGTGTGACGCGGAGCGGGCTGCGCTGGCGCCGGATCGCGGGCGACGGCAGCGGCGCGCACCCCGGCCCGACCGACGAGGTTACCGTCCATTATGTCGGCACTTTCGCCGACGGCCGTGAGTTCGACAGTTCGGTGCGCCGCGGCGTGCCGACGACCTTTCCGCTCAACCGCGTGATCGACGGCTGGCAGGAAGGCGTCGCGTTGATGGGCGTGGGCGACAAGGTCGAACTCGCGATCCCCTGGCAGCTTGCTTATGGCCCGGACGGCACGGGACCAATCCCGGGGGGAGCGACCCTGCTGTTTACGGTCGAGCTGCTCGGTATTAAGCCCGCCGGCTGACACCAAGAAGCGGACGCCCCTATTGCGGTTTGGACGCCGACATGAACACTTCGCCCGTCGCCGGGTCGACCGAAAGCGTCGGCGAGTTCTTGCACGGGAAGGACGAATTCATCGCGATCAGAAACAGCATGTGCGTCGACACCTGCCGGCTCTGCGGATGCTCGCGAAGATATTTGTGGAAGATGTCCCGGTTCTGCTCATAGGTCGCGCCCGCGGGCAGGCAATAGACCGCCTCCTCGGCAGATTTGTCCGCGTTCATCACTGGCGCATCGGCCATGCCCATGAAATATCCGATGCACGCGCTATAATCCTTCGCGCTTGCAACGCACTGGTTGTAATAGGAATTGCCGCCCGCGAGGCTCTCGCGCGCTTGAAAGGCCGCGCCCTCGGCCGGAATCGACCCCGCCAACAGAGCCAGAGCAACCAGTCGCTTCATTCACCCTCCCCGGGCTTTTGTCCGATCGTCATTCTATACCCTAAGCGCGCGCCGGCATAATGATATGCGACAGTCTGCATCGACCCGAAAAACCACCCGGCGTCACCGTGACATCTACTTGGGGCAGGAAAGTTAAAAGGCTGGTCCGAACCCATTGGTTCGGAAGGTGGAGCGGGTAGCGGGAATCGAACCCGCCTAGCTAGCTTGGAAGGCTAGAGCATTACCACTATGCTATACCCGCATCTCCAAGGTCGGCGGCGATTGCCATTTTGCCCGCCCGCCGTCAAGCGCATCATTGAGAACATCTTGGCAACATGATAAAGATGCACCGTGCAAGACGGTGAAGACCATGGCGCGGGCGACGCGGCGGATACCCCGATCCGCAAGATCATCCATGTCGATATGGACGCATTTTATGCGTCGGTCGAACAGCGTGACGATCCCGCATTGCGCGGCAAGCCCGTTGCCGTCGGCGGATCGTCGCGCCGCGGTGTCGTCGCGGCGGCGAGTTACGAAGCCCGAAAATTCGGGGTCCGGTCGGCGATGCCGAGCATCACCGCCAAACGCCAGTGCCCCGACCTGATCTTCGTGCCGCCGCGTTTCGAGGTCTATCGTGACATTTCGCACCAGATTCGCGCGATCTTTTGCGACTATGCCGACGAGGTCGAACCGCTGTCGCTCGACGAAGCCTATCTCGACGTCAGCGCCGACAAGGCCGACGTCGGCAGCGCAACGGCCGCCGCAAGGCTGATCCGCCAGCGCATCCGCGCCGAAACCGGCCTCACCGCCTCTGCCGGCGTGTCGTACAATAAATTTATCGCCAAGCTCGCGTCGGACCAGAACAAGCCCGACGGCCTGACCGTCATTCCGCCGGGCCGCGGCGCCGCCTTCGTCCAGACGCTGTCGATCCGGCGCTTTCATGGCATCGGCCCGGTGACCGCCGCCAAGATGGAGGGCCTCGGCATATTCTCGGGCGCCGACCTTGCCGCGAAAGATCCGATGTGGCTCGCCGAAAATTTCGGAAACAGCGCCGAATGGCTCTACAATCTCGCCCGCGGGATCGACCATCGCCGCGTCAAGTCGAACCGACCGCTGAAATCATTGGGCGGCGAGCGCACTTTCTTCAACGACCTGATCACCGACACCGAAATTCGCGAGGCGCTTGCGCATGTCTGCACCGTGGTATGGGATCGCGCTGCCAAAAAGGGCGCTCGCGGGCGGACGGTGACGCTCAAGCTGCGCTATGCGGACTTCCGGACGATCACGCGGGCCAAATCGGTCCCCTCGCCCATCCTCGACGGCAATTCGTTGCTCGCTGCGGGCGAAGCGATTCTCGCTCCGCTGCTTCCCACCGAACAGGGCATCCGCCTGCTCGGCGTGACATTGAGCAAATTCGAGGGCGAGGAGGATGACGAAGACACCGACGCTGCGGCGCCCGCCGACCTGCTCAGTCTTATCTAGCGACCAGCATCGGTGCGTGACGCCGCAGTGCCGCCTGCATCTTCGGCGACAGCGAAGCGAAATTGCAGCGGATCAGCGTCTCGTCCGTTTCCTGGATCTCGTCGCGGAAGGGCGCGCCGACGCGGTAAAGTGCCTTGTCAGGGCCTAGCGACTTGATCCGCAAATAGCCCGTGCCGTCATAGCCGCCGAACTGCATCTGGGTAAAACCGCCCGCGACGACCCGCGCCTGCGTGATCGGCTGAAGCTCGGCGGAGGGTCCCATCGACCCGCCCGGCCCGTGATAATAGAGCGCGCCCCAGCGCTTTCCGTCAAAGACGTAGCCGTGATAGACGGTGGCGCATTTCTCGGTCTCGGTCGTCCAGAAGCCCTTGTCGATCGGCAGTGCGATCGTCTGGGCCGCCGCCGGCACGCTGCCCGCCGTCACGGCGAGCGCCAAAATCCATCCACGCATCGATACCCCCACCTTTGCTGACAGTGACGTCATGGTGGCGGAATTGGGCGATACGATCAACCCGCGTCGGCGAACACGCGTTCCTTGGTCGCGGTGAAGCGGATCGACGGATTGCGCTGGGTCACATAGCCGACCTCCCACGCGTCCTTCGCCATGAAGACCGGCGCGCCGTCGCGGTCGGTCGCCGCGGCGCCGCGGTTGTCCGACTGGAACGCCTTGAGCGCCGCAGCATCGTCGCTTGCGATCCAGCGTGCGGTATCCCACGGCGACTGCTCGAGCTTCGCCTCGACCTTATATTCGGCCTCGAGCCGGCTGATCAGCACGTCCAATTGGAGCTGCCCGACGACGCCGACGATCATGTTCGAACCGATTTCGGGATAGAAGACCTGGATGATCCCCTCCTCGGCCATATCGTCAAGCGCTTTCCTGAGTTGCTTGGTCTTCGTCGGGTCGACCAGCGCGACGCGGCGCAGGATTTCGGGCGCGAAGTTCGGCAGGCCGGTGATCGTGATATCGCTGCGTTCGGACAGTGTGTCGCCGACGCGCAAAGTGCCATGGTTCGGAATGCCGATGATGTCGCCCGGAAACGCCTCTTCGGCCATTTCGCGGTCCTGCGCAAGGAACAGCATCGGGCGGCTGATCGCGATCGCCTTGCCCGTGCCGCCCTGCATCAGGCGCATGCCGCGTTCGAACTTGCCCGAGCAGAGCCGCATGAACGCGATGCGGTCGCGGTGCGCGGGGTTCATGTTCGCCTGCACCTTGAACACGAAACCGGTCACGGCGTCATCGTCGGGCTGGACCGGCGCAGGCTCGGCGGGCTGCGGCTGCGGCCCCGGCGCATGGCTGGCGAGCCCCGCGAGCAGATCGACGACACCGAATTCCTTGAGCGCCGATCCGAAGAACACCGGCGTCAGGTCGCCGTTGCGGTACGCCGCGCCATCGAACGGCGCGTAGCAAGCCGACGCCAGCTCGGTCTCTTCCCTGAGCAGCGCCATTGCGTCGCCGCTGAGCCTTGCGGCAAGACGCGGATCGTCGAGACCGTCGACCGCAATGCGCTCACCTTCATACATGCGCGAGGCGTCGCCGCCGGGCACCATCAGCGCCGGGTCGACAAGGTCGTAAATGCCTTCGAACTGCCCGCCCATGCCCGCGGGCCAGTTCATCGGGCAGACGTCGAGTGCCAGCCGGTCGGCAACCTCGTCGAGCAATTCGAACGGAGTCTGTCCCTCGCGGTCGACCTTGTTGATGAAGGTGATGATCGGTACCGAACGCAGACGGCACACCTCGAACAGCTTCAATGTCTGCGGCTCGATACCCTTCGCGGCGTCGATCACCATCACCGCGCTGTCGACGGCGGTGAGGGTACGATAGGTATCCTCGCTGAAATCTTCGTGTCCCGGTGTGTCGAGCAGATTGAAGATCAATCCGGCATGTTCGAAGGTCATCACCGACGAGGTCACCGAAATCCCGCGCTGCTGCTCGATCTTCATCCAGTCGGAACGCGCGCGCCGCGCAGCGCCGCGTGCCTTGACCTCACCCGCGATATGGATCGCGCCGCCGGCGACGAGCAATTTCTCGGTCAGCGTCGTCTTGCCCGCGTCGGGGTGCGAGATGATGGCGAAGGTACGGCGGTCGGGATGTTTGGACATGGCGCGGGCGCCTAGCAGGTGGCGCGAGATGTGGAAAGAGGCTGGCGTCGGCGCCGCCTTCACCGCATGATCGCACCATGCGTACCCTGCTTCTCGCCGCTGTCCTGATCGCCGCGCCGGCAATGGCGCAGGATTCACCCTTCATTGGTGAATATGGCCTCGCCGAAGGGCCAGATGTCGGCGGCGGCCTGCTCATCCGGAACGACGGACGTTTTCAGTATTTCCTCGCCGCCGGCGCGCTCGACGAACGTGCCGAGGGGGGCTGGGAAATGCGCAGCGAGCGCATCTGCCTGACCACCGATCCGAAACCGGTGCCCCCGGCGATGAAAAAAGGCCCGCCGATCGAGGTCGAGGGTGCCGTCCCCACGCTGCTCGTCACCTGGCCCAATGGCAAAGGCATTCCCGGCGTCGATTTCACGATCGGCTTCGACAGCGGCGACCCCATCGAGGATTATACGCAAGTTTATGGCTGGACGATGCCCGAGGATGACAAGCGCATCCCGCGATGGGTCGAGGTCCGCGAGGCGATCTATGACATCACTGCACCGCGCTATGAACTGACCGGCGCCGACGAAGGCAAGTTGCGCGTGATCATCGTTCCCAACGATATCGGCGTGGTCGATTTCGATGGCACCTGCGCGGACAAGACCGAACGCGGGCTGACGCTGCATCGCGGCGAAGGCGATATGCGGTTCGTGCGATTTGGCAGCGAATGAACGAAGCGGCAGCGGTTGATCGCTTCATTCTTCGCTTAAGTAGACAAAAGATACGGATGGACCGCACGTTTGTGTCTCCTTTGTCGCTTTAAGCGAAGGGGTGGATATCGACAAAATCAAAGAGCCAAGCCCGAGGCTGGCACAGCGAAATAATGTAGGAAAGCCACATTTTTTAGGGAGCGAGGGTCCGCTTTGGAGTAGGAAGCTGACATGGGTATCGATAGTGAGTTCCGGCAATGAGTAAACCGTGGTCAGACGAAGATCGCTCCCGGATGAGGGCCGAACTTGGCTTCCTAAAATGGGAAGCGATGGGGCATTTCTTTAGCGATGGAGACTACCTCGGCTTCAACCAATCCGATTATCGGGGCGCAATTGCCGAGTATGAGAAGGCGTGGGAGCTACTGAGCAGCGGGTGGCAGCAACAGACGGGTGGCGCGGATATCCTTGAGGGTATTGCCGACTTTGCATTGCGCTCGGAAGATCCGGATCTTGCTGCCGAGATACTGGACAGCCTTTTGCCTCGCGTAAACCGAATTGCCGAGACCTCTTTGCGAGATGCGTGCGACAAACTTGCGCGACTAGCCAGTCAGCGGCCTCAAGATTGAACGCTTGCTGATTTCCGAAACCGGTCGAAACCGCCCCTTACCCTTCGCTCTCGCTGATATCCTCGAGCATCTCGGCGTCGAGCACGCGCACGCGCCCCTGTTCGAGCGAGATCACGCCCGATTCCTCCCAGCTTTTGAGCTGGCGGTTGATATGTTCGCGGCTCATGCCCGCGAAGTTGCCGAGTTCGGTCTGGCTGAGCTCGACGCGCTGCGACGTTTCGACATCCTTGCGGATCAGGCGCTTCAGGTACCGCGCTAGCCGCGGGCCCGAAGCATAGGCACGGTCGCTCTCGATCGTCTGATCGGCGGTGCGCAGCCGCCGCGCGAGTTGCTGCATCAGCGACCAGGTAAATTCGGGATGGCTCGCGGCGAAATCCTTGAGCGCATTGCGACCGAGCTGGAGCGCGCTCCCCGCGCTCGTCGCGGTTACCGATGCGGTGCGTTCGCCGCCGTCGAGCAGCGCGATTTCGCCCAGCACGGCGCCCGGTTCAGCATAAGCGAGCACGATCTCGCGCCCGCCCGAGGTCAGCATCGACACGCGCGCCGTGCCCTCGGTCAGGATCAGCATCATGTCGCCCGGGTCGCCCTGGACGAGCAGTTCCTTGCCCTTGACGAAATTGACCTGCACCGCGCGGCTGGCGATTTCGGCCCAATCTTCGACCGTCAGCCCGGAAAAGATGCTGTCGGGGCCCTGCAATTCGGCGAGTCTCGCGTGATCCATTGCCCCTAAACCCCTTTTGCCCGGCCTAGACCAGTCGGCTCTGCTTTACCGCCGCCTCGATGAAACCCGCGAACAAGGGATGCGGGTCGAACGGCTTCGACTTGAGTTCCGGATGGAACTGGACCCCGATAAACCACGGATGGTCCGGGCGCTCAACGATTTCCGGCAACATGCCGTCGGGCGACATGCCCGAAAAGACGAGACCGCCCTTCTCCAGGCTCTCGCGATAGGCGCCATTGACCTCGTAACGGTGGCGATGGCGTTCGCTGATGTCGTTCGCGCCATAAACACTCGCAACATGGCTGTTCGGCGACAGCTTCGCTTCATAGGCGCCGAGCCGCATCGTACCGCCGAGGTCGGTGTCGGCCCCGCGCTTCTGCAGGCCTTCGTCGCTCATCCACTCGGTGATCATGCCGACGACGGGCTCGTCGGTCGGGCCGAATTCGGTGCTCGACGCATCCGCGATGCCGCTCGTGTTCCGCGCCGCCTCGATGCACGCCATCTGCATGCCGAGGCAGATGCCGAAGAAGGGCACATTGCGTTCGCGCGCGAAGCGCACGCTCGAAATCTTGCCCTCCGACCCGCGCTCGCCGAAGCCGCCGGGGACGAGGATGCCGTGCATCGGTTCGAGATTGGCGGCGAGATCCTCGTCGCGTTCGAACATTTCGGCGTCGAGCCAGCGGATATTGACCTTGACCCGATGCGCCATGCCGCCGTGGACCAAGGCCTCGTTCAGCGACTTATAGGCGTCGGGCAGCGACACATATTTGCCGACGACGCCGATCGTGACCTCACCCTCGGGATGCTGCTTGCGGTCCATGATGTCGTACCAGCGCGAAAGGTCGGGCGCGGGCGCGTCGTGGATGCCAAACGCACGCAGAACCTCGTTGTCGAGCCCTTCGCCATGATATTGGACGGGGACCGAATAGATGCTGTCGGCGTCGAGCGCGGGGATCACCGCTTCCTTGCGGACGTTGCAGAAGAGCGCGATTTTCGCGCGCTCGCTCTCGGGCAGCGGCTTTTCGCAGCGGCAGAGCAGGATATCGGGCTGGACGCCGAGCGAGGCGAGTTCGCGCACGCTATGCTGCGTCGGCTTGGTCTTGAGCTCGCCCGCAGCCGCGATGTACGGCACCAGCGTGACATGGACCGAGATCGCGTTTTCGCGTCCCTCTTCATTCTTGAGCTGACGGATCGCCTCGATGAACGGCAGCGATTCGATATCGCCGACGGTGCCGCCAATCTCGCACAGCACGAAATCGAGGTCGTCGATTTCGGCGCGCGCAAATTCCTTGATCGCGTCGGTGACGTGCGGGACGACCTGCACCGTGGCGCCTAGATAGTCGCCGCGACGCTCCTTGGCGATGATGCCCTGATAGATGCGGCCCGAGGTGACATTGTCGCTCTGCCGCGCAGCAACGCCGGTAAAGCGTTCATAATGGCCGAGATCGAGGTCGGTTTCGGCGCCGTCGTCGGTCACATAGACCTCGCCGTGCTGATAGGGCGACATCGTGCCCGGATCGACATTCAGATAGGGATCGAACTTCCGGATACGGACACGATAGCCACGCGCCTGCAACAAGGCTGCGAGGCTAGCCGCCATCAAACCTTTGCCAAGCGAGGAGACCACGCCGCCGGTGATAAAAATGAACCGCGCCATGGGAGGAAAGACTTACTCAACGGGAGGGGGACGGCGCAAGCCGTCGAATCGCTTCCGGCGGAAATAATTTCCGCCGGGCGGGCTTAAGTGGAGGCCGAAGCCGCCGGTTATTTCTTGGCGGGCGGTGCCTGCGCGGGAGCCGGAGCGGCATCCTGGCTTGCCGCCGCCGCGGCAGCGGCCGCCAGCGGATCGTCGCTCGGCACCGCCGGCGCCGCATTGGCAGGGGCCTGCTGCGCCGGACCGGTCAGCGACGAAGCGGGCGCGCCGCTTGCCGGCTGTGCCGCCTTCGACAGCGAGGTATCGATCGTCGATCCGCTGCGACCGACCGAGGCCATCGCGGCGAGGACGATCGACAGCGCGACGAACGCGGTCGCGAGGATCGTCGTCGCGCGGGTCATGAAGTCCGCCGCACCGCGTGCCGAAAGCAGGCCCGCAGGGCTGCCCCCGACGCCGAGGCCGCCACCTTCCGATTTCTGCATCAGAATGACGCCGATCATCACCGCAGCGACGAGCGCTTGCAGGACGAGGATGAAGGTGAAGAGGCTGGACATCATATTTTCCCGAACTTGCGCGGCCTCAAACGGTCCGCGCCCGCGGCGCACATAGAGACGAAGCGGCTTCGCTTCAACCCGCGAGTGTCGCCGCCGCAGCGATGATTGGCACGAACTTCGCCGCGGTCAGGCTTGCACCGCCGACGAGCGCGCCGTCGACATCGCCCGCATCGAGCAGCTCGGCGGCATTGTCGCCATTGACCGATCCGCCGTAAAGAATGCGCATATCCCCGGCCGCACCACCGAAGCGCGCCGAAAGCGCGCCGCGGATCGCGCCGTGCATCGCCGCCACATCGCCGACGGTCGGGACCAGCCCGGTCCCGATCGCCCAGATCGGCTCATAGGCGATGGCGAGCCGCTGCGGATCGAAGTCGTCCGGCACCGATCCCGCGATCTGCGCGAGCACGAAGTCGATGGCGCCGCCCGATTCGCGCACTTCGCGCGGTTCGCCGACGCACAGGATCACCGACAGTCCGGCGGCGAGCCCGGCTTCGGCCTTGGCGCGCACATCGGCGTCGCTTTCGTCAAACCCTTCGCGGCGTTCGCTATGCCCGACGATCACGACGCTCGCCCCGATGTCGGTCAGCATCTCCGCCGCGACCGAGCCGGTGAAGGCGCCCGACGCCGCGCTGTGGCAATCCTGACCGCCGACGGCCTTGCCCGGCGCTGCGGCGATCATCGCGCCGATCAGCGTGAAGGGCGGGCAGATCGCGACATCGACGGCGCCATGCCCCTCCGCCGCAGCGAAGATCGCCTGCGCTTCGCCGATCGCGGCCGAAAGCCCGTTCATCTTCCAGTTGCCGACCACATATTTGCGCCGCGTCATCTATCGCGTCTCCCTTTGTTCGAACCTTACCCATCGCCCTAGCGGCGCACGGGCGTGATAGGCAAGCGGCGTCGCGCACGCATGAAAAGCCCCTTTCCGGCCTTGATGCGGCCCCGCCTCCCGCCTAAAGCAACGCGCTATCGCGCTTGAAACGCGCCCTGCCGAAAGAATGCCCGTTCCATGATTACCGCCATCCGCGCCATGTTCTCCTCGACGATCGGCAAATTCCTCGCCCTCGCCTTCGTCGTCCTCGTCGGGCTTGCCTTTGCGCTGGGCGACGTCACCGGCAATGCGAACTTCGGCGGCATCGGCGGCGCGAATGTCGCAAAGGTCGGCAGCGAACAGATCGGCGTCGGCGAACTGCGCGACCGGGCGCGGCAAGCCTATGATCAGGCGCGTCAGCGTCAGCCGGGGCTGACGATGGCGGCGTTCGTCGAAGGCGGCGGGCTCGATCAGGTGCTCGACCAGCTCGTCGAGGGCAGCGCTTTCGACCAGTTCGCGACGGACCTCGGCTTCAGCGTCAGCAAGCGGCTGATCGACGGGCGTATCGCCGACCTGCCGGCATTCGCCGGCGTGTCGGGCAAATTCGACCAGAAGGTCTTCGAAAATTTCCTGCGCCAGAACGGCCTGACCGAAACCCAGCTTCGCCGCGACCTGCGCCAGCAGATCCTGCTCGAACAGCTCGCCGCGCCGATCGCGATGATGCCGCGGATCGCTTCGGGCATGGCGCAGCCCTATGCCGCGCTGTTGATGGAACAGCGCCGCGGTCAGGCGACTTTCATCCCGGCGAGCCCCTTCGCGCCGACCGCCGATCCCGGCGACGCCGCGCTCCAGAAATTCCTGTCGCAGAACAA
Organism: Sphingopyxis sp. YR583; assembly: GCF_900108295.1. Classification (NCBI taxonomy): domain Bacteria; kingdom Pseudomonadati; phylum Pseudomonadota; class Alphaproteobacteria; order Sphingomonadales; family Sphingopyxidaceae; genus Sphingopyxis; species Sphingopyxis sp. YR583. The sequence goes on from NZ_FNWK01000002.1 coordinate 556,568, forward strand.
GGCCAAGTTCACCGTGCCCGAACGCCGCGTGATCCAGTACGCGCTGTTCGACCGCAGCGCGGTTCCGGTTCCCGCCGTCACCGACGCCGAAATCGCCAAGGTGTACAAGGATAGTGCCGCGCAATTCGCCGCGAGCGAGACGCGCCGTTTCGCGCAGGTGATCGTTCCCGATCAGGCCGCAGCGAACGCGCTGGCCGCCAAGGTTCGCGGCGGCACCCCGCTCGCCGCGGCGGCGCAAGCCGCCGGCCTCTCGGCCTCGACCACCGGCGACCTCACCCAGTCGGCCTATGCCGCGACGAGCAGCGCCGCAGCAGCCAAGGCCGCTTTTGCCGCCAAGCGCGGCGATGTCGTCGGCCCCCTGCAGACCGGTCTCGGCTGGACCGTCGCGCGCGTCGAGGATGTGACCAGCAAGCCCGCGCGCAGCCTTGCCGACGCCAGCGCCGAAATCCGCACCGAACTTGCCAAGAACAAGGCGAACGAAGCGATCGTCGATTATTATAACGCGATCCAGGATGCCGTGAACGGCGGCGCGTCGGCCGAGGAAATCGCCGCCGACCGCAAGCTCCAGCTCGTCGAGACGCCGGCAATCCTGCCGAGCGGACGCGCGCCCGGCCAGCCCGCATTCACCCCCGCTCCCGAACTCGCGCCGCTCGTCGCGCAGGCGTTTCAGGCGGCCGGCGAAGGCGAAGGCCATATCGCAACGCTCGTCGAGAACGAGAAATTCGCCGTTTATGCCGTGAAGTCGATCGTCGCCGCAGCGCCGCCGCCGTTCACCCAGATCCGCGCCGACCTGCTCAGCGAATGGCGCTTTGCCGAGGGGCAAAAGGTCGCCCGCGACAAGGCGCGTGCGATCGTCAAGGCCGTCGAAGGCGGCAAGGGCCTGAACGAAGCCGTCGCAGCCGCCGGCCCGAACATCGGCTCTGTCCAGACGATCGGCGGCCGCCGCGCCGAACTCGGTGCGGACGGAAAGCCCGTATCGCCCGATCTCGCGCTGCTTTTCTCGATGGCGAAGGGCAGTGTGAAGACGCTCGAGATTCCGGGCAATCGCGGCTGGATGGTGATCGCGCTCAACGACGTCCAGCGTCCTGATCCGAAGACGATCGAACCGGCGCGCGTCGCCGCGATCGCCCAGCCGCTCGCTCCCGCGTTTGGCAACGAACTGATCGAGCAACTCGCAGCCGAAGCAAAGCGCCGCGTCGGCGTCACGATCAACAAGAAGCTCGTCGACCAGCTGCGCGCGGAGCTGACCGGCAACGCGCCGGTCAACGAATAATCCGGCGATGGCGCTGGAGGGGAGAGCCGCCGCGCTCGAGGCGCTGGCGCAGGGTCGCGGCGCGGTCGTCTGGCAGCGGCTGATCGCCGATATCGAAACCCCGGTGTCGGCGGCGCTCAAGCTGATCGAACCGGGGCGCGGCGACTGGGTACTCGAATCGGTCGAGAGTGGCGAAACGCGCGGGCGCTATAGCCTGCTCGGGCTCGATCCCGATCTGATGTTCGAAGTCACCGGCGATGCCGCGCGCATCAACCGCGATTGGCGCAGCGACCGCGATGCGTTCCAGCCGCTCGCGACCCCCGCGTTGCAGGCGCTGCGCGACCTCGTCGCCGAATGCCGCTTCGACGTGCCCGACGGCCTGCCCAAGGCGCTCGCAACGCTCGTCGGCTTCTTCGCTTATGAAACCATCGGCCTCGTCGAGCGCATTCCGCGTGCGCCAGGCGCCGGGCTCGGCCTGCCCGACATGATATTCGTGCGCCCGACGACAATCCTCGTCTTCGACCGCCTTGCCGACGAACTGTTCCTGATCGCGCCGATCTGGCCGGACAAAACCGGCGCCATCGACCGGATGATCGAAGCGGCGCAGGACCGGCTCGACACCATCGCCGCGCGTCTGTCGAGCGTCAGCGCCCACACCGAGCGCGCCGCAACCGACGCGCTGCCGACCGATATTGCGGCGAACCCCGCAACCCCGCCCGCGCGTTTCGCCGAAATGGTGGCGACCGCGAAGGATTATATCGCGGCGGGTGACATTTTTCAGGTCGTGCTGTCGCAGCGTTTCTCGACCCCGTTCGACCTGCCGCCCTTCGACCTCTATCGCGCGCTTCGCCGCATCAACCCCTCGCCCTTTCTCTATTTCCTCGACCTGCCGGGCTTTGCGCTGATCGGTTCGTCCCCCGAGATCCTCGTCCGGGTGCGCGACCACGAAATCACCATTCGCCCGATCGCCGGCACCCGCCCGCGCGGCCGCACGAGTGCAGAGGATGCCGAGAATCGCGAAAGCCTGCTCGCCGATCCCAAAGAACGCGCCGAACATCTGATGCTGCTCGACCTCGGCCGCAACGACGTCGGCCGCGCGGCGGTTGGCGGCAGCGTGACCGTCACCGACAGCTATACCGTCGAATTCTACAGCCATGTCATGCACATCGTATCCAATGTGATCGGCCGCATCGCACCCGACAAGGATGCGATCGACGCGCTGTTCGCGGGCTTCCCCGCGGGCACGGTCAGCGGCGCCCCGAAAGTCCGCGCGTGCCAGATCATCGCCGAACTCGAAGCCGACGCGCGCGGGCCCTACGCAGGTGGCGTCGGCTATTTCGCGCCCGACGGCAATATGGACAGCTGCATCGTGCTGCGCACCGCAATCGTCAAGGACGGCGAAATGCATGTCCAGGCGGGCGCGGGCATCGTCGCGGACAGCGATCCCGCTTATGAACAGCGCGAATGCGAAGCGAAGGCCGGCGCGCTGTTCGCTGCGGCGCGCGAGGCGGTGCGGCTCGCGGGCACGCCGGGTTACGGGCAGTAGTTGGGGCTACGGTAACCTCTCCTCCCTCGTCATTCCCGTAAAAGCGGGAACCCAGCGAGCCACCGTCGCAACTGGGTTCCCGCTTTCGCGGGAATGACGAAGTTGGGATTGCAACGTCGAAAGCTACTTGTCCTTTCCCCACCGCCGCAAAAACGTTAGGGCCGCCGCCATGATCCTCGTCATCGACAATTATGACAGCTTCACCTTCAACCTCGTTCATTATCTGATCGAGCTGGGTGTCGACGTGCGCGTCGAGCGCAACGATGCGTTGAGCGCGGCGGACGCACTCGCGACCGGCGCCGACGCGATCCTGATCTCGCCCGGCCCCTGCACGCCGAACGAGGCGGGCATCAGCCTCGACCTCGTCGCCGCCTGCGCCGACGCGCGCCGCCCGCTGCTCGGCGTCTGCCTCGGCCATCAGGCGATCGGCCAGCATTTCGGCGGCACCGTGCAGCGCGGCCATCTGATGCACGGCAAGACGTCGCCCGTATGCCATGACAATAGCGGGCTTTACGCCGGTCTGCCCTCACCCTTTCAGGCGACCCGTTATCACAGCCTCGAGGTCGTCGATATTCCAGCCAGCCTCGTGATCAACGCGACGAGCGACGATGGCGCGGTGATGGGTTTCCGCCACACCGACCTGCCTATCCACGGCGTCCAGTTCCATCCCGAGAGCATTGCGACCGAACATGGTCATGCGATGCTCGCCAATTTCCTGAAAATTGCGGGGTTGCCAGTCGGCGAGCGGAAGGCCGCATGAGCCGCTTCGGTCCGTTTCCCGACCCCGCGGGGCTGCTCGAGCATGATGAGGCGGCCGACGCCTTTGCGACGATGCTCGACGGCGGCGCCAGTGACGAGAATATCGTCGAGTTCCTGAACGCGCTGTCCGATCGCGGCGAAACGATGGTCGAAATCGCCGCTGCCGCGCAGGCGATGCGCGACCGGCTGATCCCCATCGCCGCCCCTGCGAACGCGATCGACGTTTGCGGCACCGGCGGCGACGGCCACCACACCCTCAATGTCTCGACCGCGGTGTCGATTGTGGTCGCGGCATGCGAGGTTCCGGTTGCAAAGCACGGAAATCGTGCGGCTTCTTCAAAATCCGGCGCGGCTGACACGTTGGAGGCACTCGGCCTCGACATGGAGCGCGCGGACCGGCAGGCCGAGGAACAGCTCGCCGACCTTGGTATCTGTTTTCTTTTTGCCGGCACGCGCCACCCCGCGATGAAGCGCATCATGCCGATCCGCAAGGCGATCGGGCGGCGGACGATCTTCAACCTGATGGGGCCGCTCGCGAACCCCGCGCGCGTCACGCGCCAACTCGTCGGCATCGCGCGCCCGGCCTATGTCCCCGTCTATGCCGAGGCGCTCCACCGGCTCGGCACCGAACATTCACGGGTCATATCGGGCGACGAAGGGCTCGACGAGCTTTCGCTCGCGGGCGGTAACGAGGTCGCGGTGGTGACCCCCGAAGGCGTGCGCATGCAGCGCAGCGTCGCGGCCGACGCCGGTCTTCCGACGCGCGCATTGTCCGAAATCCGCGGCGGCGACGCCGAATATAACGCCAGGGCGCTGCGCCGCCTGCTCGAAGGCGAACCCGGCGCCTATCGCGACGCGGTGCTTTACAATGCCGCCGAGGCGCTCGTCGTCGCCGGGGCGGCCGATACGCTGGCCGAAGGGGTCGAGGAGGCCGCCGAGGCAATCGACAAGGGCCTTGCCAACGCGCTGCTCAATTGCTGGATCGCCTATAAATGAACAAGCTCACGCAAATCCTTGCCACCAAGGCCGACGAAGTCGCCGAACGGCGCGCAGCGCGCTCGCTCTCCGCCCTCGATGCGATCGACGCCGGTCCGGTGCGCGGTTTCGCCGCCGCGCTCCAGGCAAAGATTGACGCGGGCTCATTCGGCCTGATCGCGGAGATCAAGAAGGCTTCGCCGTCCAAGGGTTTGATAAGAGAAGATTTTAACCCGGAAGATCACGCGCGCGCCTATGCCGCCGGCGGCGCCGCCTGCCTGTCGGTCCTGACCGATGCCCCCTATTTTCAGGGACATGAAGATTATCTCGTCGCAGCGCGCGCGGCATGCTCCCTCCCCGCGCTGCGCAAGGACTTCATGGTCGATCCCTGGCAGGTCGCCGAGGCGCGCGCGATCGGCGCCGATGCGATCCTGATCATCGTCGCCGCGCTCGAAGACGGCATGATGCGCGAGATCGAGGCTGCGGCGTTCGAGCGCGGCATGGACGTTCTTGTCGAGGTCCACGACGAAACCGAGCTCGACCGCGCACTGACGCAGCTCAAATCGCGCCTGATCGGCGTCAACAACCGCGACCTTCGCACTTTCGAAACCGATCTTGCCGTCACCGAACGGCTCGCAAAGCTGGTCCCGCCCGGAACGCTGCTCGTCGGCGAAAGCGGCATCGCCATCCACGCCGACTGCCAGCGACTGGCAAAAAGCGGCGTCAAAGCGTTCCTTGTCGGCGAAAGCCTGATGCGCCAGCCTGACGTCACGACGGCAACCAAGGCGCTGCTGGAGGGCTGACGTCCGCTTTGGGGTGGTTAGCTGCCGTTATTCCTCGCGCGCGCTAAGTCAGCGTCTGATCGCATCGAACATGTCGATCACACTCAGAAGACCTTTCCGCTCGTCGTCGAAAAGATCCTCGTACTTCAGCGCCTCATGACATTTTTCGACAAGAATGCTGTCTAGGTGTCTGGCTCGAAAATGCATGAACACAAAATGGGCACGCCACTGGAGAAATTCAGAAAAAGCTCTAGTTTCGTCGGCATTCTGGCGCTTGAGAACGGGCCATAGTGCAGCAAAAGCCGAATTGGATACCGCCATCGTCGCCGCGACTGAGTTCGGGACAAGTTCTTCAGTGCTCAAAGTCGCCATCCTTCGGCCGCCGCCCAATTTTGGCACTTAGCCTACGTCGGCGCGGCAATGTCCGCAACCGGTCGTCAGCTGCCTTTCCCCATCCGCGATCCCTACCTACACCAAAACTGCCCCGCAAAAGCGGCCACAGCTTGGCGCCTATCATTTCCGCTCGGTCATCCCCCTTGCCTTTCCCGCCCCGCGTTGCTTGGCTGCGAACACATGACACCCAAACCGACTCACCTCGACGAAACCGGCACCGCGCATATGGTCGATGTCGGCGCCAAGCCCGCAACGCAGCGGCGAGCGGTCGCCGGCGGGCGCATCATCATGTCGCCCGAGGCGCTCGACGCGATCCGCAGCGGCAATGCGCCCAAGGGCGACGTGCTCTCGACCGCGCGCATCGCCGGTATCATGGGCGCCAAACGCACCGCCGACCTCATTCCGCTCTGCCATCCGCTCGCACTGACCATGGTGGGCATAGACTTTATATGGGAAGACAATGGGATATCGGTCGTTGCTGTTGCGCAGACGACGGGACAGACCGGCGTCGAGATGGAGGCGCTCACCGCCGCTTCGGTGGCGCTCCTCACCCTCTATGACATGGCAAAGGCGCTCGACCGCGCGATGATCCTCGGCGACATCCGCCTGCTCGAAAAGAGCGGCGGCCGCTCGGGCGACTGGCGCGCCGCATGAGCGGCCTGCTTCCGGTCGAGGAAGCACAGGCGCGGCTCCTGGCGCTGTGCGCGCCGCTCGGCAGCGAAAATATCGCCTTTTCCGAATCGCTTGGCCGCTATCTCTCGCATGATGTGAACGCGCTGCGCGATCAGCCCGCGGCGCCGCTGTCGGCGATGGACGGCTATGCGATCCGCTTCGACGATCTTCCGGGTCCGTGGACCGTCATCGGCGAAACCGCCGCGGGCGCCGCGCCGGACCTTGCGGTCGGGCCCGGCGAAGCGATGCGGATCTTCACCGGCGCGATGCTCCCGGCGGGCGCCGACACGGTGATCGTGCAGGAAGACGTCGTGCGCGAAGACGACAGGCTGCGGTCGACCGGTGACGGCCCCGGCGCGCGCGGGCGCCATATCCGCTCGCAAGCCGCCGACTTCGCTGCCGGCGACTGCCTGCTTCCCGCCGGCACGCGCCTGACCCCCGGCGCGATCGCCGCCGCGGCGATGAGCGGTGCGGGCGAACTTGCCGTCGGGCGCCGCGCGCGCGTCGCGATCCTCACCACCGGCGACGAGCTGGTCCAGCCCGGGCGCACTCTTGCCCCGGGGCAGATCCCCGACAGCAATGGCGTGATGCTCGCGGCAATGCTGTCGGGCGAGGTCGACGGGGTCATCCTGCCGCACCATGTCCGCGACGACCGCGAGACACTTGCCAAGGTTCTGAAAGAGTTGGCGCGACGTCACGACGTCATCGTGACCGTCGGGGGCGCATCGGTCGGCGACCACGACCATGTTCGCGGCGCGCTGGGCGACGCAGGCGGGCAGCTCGATTTCTGGAAAATCGCGATGCGCCCCGGCAAGCCGCTGATCGCCGGAACGCTGGGCGACGCGATCCTGCTTGGCCTGCCCGGCAACCCCTCCTCGGCCTTCGTCACCGCGACGCTCTTTCTCCTGCCGCTCGTCCGCCACCTTGCCGGGGCGGCCGATCCGCTGCCGCCCGTCCATCAGGCCCCGCTCGCCGCCGCCCTTGCCGAAGGCGGCACACGCCGCGACTATCTGCGCGCGCGACTCGAAAACGGGCGCCTGACGCCGTTGATCGGGCAGGAAAGCGGCCGCACCCTTCCCCTCGCCTCGGCGAACGCGCTGCTGATCCGCGACATCGGCGCCCCGGCACGCGATGCGGGCGACCTCGCGGATTATCTTGTCATCGCTTGACAAATTCCGCTTTGTTCCACTATCGTTCTCAATATGTCCGGAATTGGCATCATGGAGAACGAACGATGTTGACCGCGAAGCAGCATGAACTGCTCCACTTCATCCAGGAACGCCTTGATTCGAGCGGCATTTCGCCGTCGTTCGAGGAGATGAAGGAAGCGCTTGGTCTCAAATCGAAATCGGGCATACACCGGCTGATAAGCGCCTTGGAAGAAAGAGGTTTTCTCCGCCGCCTGCCCAACCGGGCCCGCGCGCTCGAGGTTCTCAAGGTGCCCGAGGCTGTGAAGCCCGCGGTGCGTGAGCGTAGCGACAATGTGGTTCCGCTCCGCAAGCCCGCCCCGGCGCTCAAGCCGATCGCCGCGAACGACGTCATCGAGATCCCGCTCCACGGCAAGATCGCGGCGGGCGTCCCGATCGAGGCCTTCGAGGATCACAATAATCTGGCCGTTCCCGCCGCACTGCTCGGCTCGGGCGAACATTATGCGCTCGAAATCTCCGGCGACTCGATGGTCGAAGCGGGGATTTTCGACGGCGATTATGCTCTGATCCAGAAAGCGAGCACCGCGCGCGAAGGCGACATCGTCGTCGCGCTCGTCGACGGGCAGGACGCGACGCTCAAATATTTTCGCCGCGAAGGGCAGATGATCCGTCTCGACCCCGCGAACAGCGCCTATGAGCCGCAGCGCTACCCCGCCGATCGCGTCATCGTGCAGGGTCGTCTGTCGGGATTGCTTCGTCGTTACCACTAAGCTGCTGCGGCAGCCGCCAGGGATGCCCGTCGCCCGCCTTGAGCGTGGCGACGGCCTTGGGCGTTTCACCGAGGTAGAGCGCTAGGCCGCCGCTGGCCGCAAGGCTGTCGCGATCGATCGTCATCCAGCGCCCGGCGCACTCGCGCGGTAACCAGCGATCGCTGATCACGACATCAGCCGCCGCGCAGGCGGCCGCCATATCGGCGCCCTCGATCCGGTCGCGCCCGCGCGATGCAAGAATGACATATTGCGCTCTGCCCCGCCCCTGCTTCCAGCGGCAGAAATCGCGATTGCATTCGACATGGCCGAGACCTGCCAACGCCGCCAGCGGCATGTCGGTCCCCGCCGCTTCCGCCATCGTATCGCGGATATAGTCGCCCGCCCGGTCGCGCAGCAACGCGTAGCTGCCATCGGGCAGCGCCGCGGCGATGTGGCGGCCATCGCCGGTGACGAGCAGGTCGGGGCGCGGCTGAAAAAGCAATGTTGCCGCGCCGATCGCCAGCGGAACGAACCCTGCATGGCGCCAGCGCGTTTGCCAAAGCAATATCCACAGCCCGCCGAAAACCGCGAGGCCAAAACCCCATGGAGGAAAGCTCGGCAGCGTTGCCACCGCACCTGGTGCGTCGGCGACGGCATGTGCGAGCCACAACAGGAGCCGCAACGCCTGTTCGGTGATCCACCAGAAGGGCGCCCCCGCCCCGATCGTATCAAACAGGAGCGCCAGCGCCTCGAACGGCATGATGACAAAGGTTGTGAGCGGAATCGCGACCACATTGGCGAGCGCGCCGTAGAGACCCGCCTTGTGGAAATGGAACAGCGCGATCGGCGCCAGCGCCACTTCGACAATCAGCCCGGTAATCAGCAGCCCGGCGACGCCGCGCCCCAGCCGAAACAGCCACGTCTCATCGCGCCGTGCGAGAAACGCTCGCATCGGCCGACTCTCGTGCAATGCGATGATAGCGGTGACGGCGGCGAAGCTCAGTTGGAAACTCGGTCCCGCGAGCGACTCGGGGCGCCAGACGAGGGCGATCAACGCACCGGCGGCGACGAGCCGCAGCGTCAGCGCCTCACGCCCCATAAGGAACGCGACGAGGACAAGCAGGGCGGCGATAAATGAGCGCAGCGTCGGCACCTCGGCACCCGCGAGCAATGTGTATCCGCCACCCGCCAGTGCCCCTGCGGCGGCGGCAAGCGACAGGACATAGCCCGCGAGCGCGAGCCGCCGGTTCAGCGCCAGCAGCCGCAGCGTCAGGAACATCGCAAATCCGACGACGGCGGTCACATGCAGCCCGCTGATCGACAGGAGATGCGCCAATCCGCTCCGCCGCATCGCCTCCTCGTCGGCTTCGCTGATCGCGCCGCGGTCGCCCGTGACCAGCGCGGCGGCGATTCCCCCGGGCGAGCCTTCTATCCGATCGTGAATATGCGCGCTGAGCCGCGCGCGCAGTGGCGGCGTCGCGCCCCTTTGCGCTGGTGCCCGGGAAATATCGCCGAGCACCGTCCCGACCGCCCCGATCCGGTCGAACCATGCCCGCTGGGCAAAATCATACCCCCCCGGCAGGCTTGCCGTAGGCGGCGGCATCAATCGCGCGCGGACGCCGATCGTTTCGCCATCGGTGAGGTCAGCGGCCTGTTCGCTGCGCAACGTCAACCGCACCCGCGGCGGCAGATCGCTGCGCTGCTGGGGCAGAGCGAGAATGCGAATCTGTCCCTTGGCCGGCAAGGGCTCGGCGCGCTCGACGATTGCGGAAAACTCGGTCACCACGGGCGCCGCGAGCACCGGCGCCGCGACCCATATGGCGCGCGCCCAGATCAACAACACGCCCGCCGCCATAACGCCGCATCCCACGACGACCATCCGCCCGGAGCGGTTGTTCCAGCCGATCAGCGCGCCTGCGCACATGCCGCCCGCCATTAGCAGAAGGAACCCGATCCAATGCGTCTCGGCAGGTAAGGCGAACCAGGCGGCGATGCCGGCGCCCAGCGCAACGGGCAACCAGAGCCCGATCCGCTCGCGCTCCGCCTCGAGCCGAGCTTCGAGCGCGGGACCGATCCGATGCAGGATAGTTGCCCAGCGAGCCGCAATGGGCGTTTGAAGCAGCCTTGTCGCCATGCTAGGGGCTCCCCCGATCCCCGCCCAGAGGGCGGCAAATTGAGTGAAAGAGGCCGGAGTGGCAACCGAAAACGAGACCAAAGTGGCAGAAGCGATCTCCGAAGCGACCGGCGCCGATGTCGTCACGCGCTTTGCGCCATCGCCGACCGGCTATCTGCATATCGGCGGCGCGCGCACTGCCCTGTTTAACTGGCTGTTTGCCCGCCACCACGGCGGCAAATTCCTGCTTCGCATCGAGGATACCGACCGCGCGCGCTCGACCGATGCCGCAATCGACGCGATTATCGACGGGATGCAGTGGCTCGATTTGGACTGGGACGGCGAGACCGTGTTCCAGTTCGCCCGTGCGCCCCGCCATGCCGAGGTCGCGCACGACCTGCTCGCAAAGGGTGAAGCCTATCGCTGTTATCTGACGCAGGACGAACTCGCCGCGATGCGCGCAGAGGCGCAGGAAAAGCGCCTGCCTTTCCGCGTCCGCAGCCCTTGGCGCGACCGTAACGACGGCGATCCGTCGATCCCGCATGTCATCCGGCTGCGCGCGCCGCAGGAGGGCGCGGTGACCATTGCCGACAAGGTTCAGGGCGAAGTCACCGTCCAGAACGCCGAACTCGACGATTTCGTCCTGCTGCGCAGCGACGGGACGCCGACCTATATGCTGAGCGTCGTCGTCGACGACAATGACATGGGCGTCACGCATGTGATCCGCGGCGACGACCATCTGAACAATGCTTTCCGCCAGCTAGCGCTCATCCGCTCGATGAACTGGCGCGAACCGGTTTACGCGCATGTGCCGCTGATCCACGGCGCCGACGGCGCGAAGCTGTCGAAGCGCCACGGCGCGCTCGGCGTCGACGCCTATCGCGACGCAATGGGTTATCTCCCCGAGGCGGTGAACAATTACCTCCTGCGCCTTGGCTGGGGTCATGGTGATGATGAGATCATCAGCCGTGCGCAGGCGACCGAGTGGTTCGACCTCGACCATGTCGGTCGCTCGCCCTCGCGCTTCGACTTCAAGAAACTGGAAAATCTGAACGGCCATTATCTGCGCGAAGCCGACGACGCCCGGCTCGCCGGTCTGATCGCGCCGCGGGTCGAGAAACTCGTCGGCCGCACTCTCGACGGCGCCGACCGCGACCTGCTGACGCGCGCGATGGAATCGCTGAAACCGCGTGCCAAGACGCTCGACGAAATCGCCGATGGCGCGATCTTCCTGTTCCAGCCGGACCCGTTGCCGGTGGACGAAAAGGCGGGCGAGGTGCTGAAGGCCGCGCCCGAAGGCCTGCTTGCTGCCGTGACGGAGCGACTGCGCGGGCTGAACGATTGGACGACAGAAGAGCTGGATGCCGCCGTGCGTGCCGAAGCCGAAGCCGCCGAACTGGGGCTGGGCAAATTGGCGCAACCGCTACGCGCAGCACTAACCGGCCGAACCGTTTCCCCGGGAATTTTCGACGTGCTGCTGTTGCTCGGACGCGAAGTAAGTCTGGCGCGACTTGACGCAGCGCAACATTATCCGGCAGGGGCGTAGCCACTCTCTCTCCCCGCCGTCAGTACAGGGAAAAAATATATGACCGACACCGCGAAAATCACGCTGGGCGACAAGACCGTCGACAGCCCTGTCCTGTCGGGCACCGTTGGCCCGGACGTCGTCGACATCCGCAAATTCTACGCGCAAACTGGCGCTTTCACTTACGACCCCGGCTTCACTTCGACCGCGAGCTGCGAATCGCAGATCACCTATATCGACGGCGATGAAGGCGTCCTGCTGCACCGCGGTTATGCGATCGGCGACCTCGCCGAACATTCGAGCTTCATGGAAACCTGCTACTTGCTGCTGAACGGCGAGCTGCCGAACGCGCAGGAACTGTCCGATTTCGACAATACGATCACGCGTCACACGATGCTGCACGAACAGCTCGCGACCTTCTATCGCGGCTTCCGCCGTGATGCGCACCCGATGGCCGTCATGTGCGGCGTCGTCGGCGCACTCAGCGCTTTCTATCACGATTCGACCGAGATCCACGATCCGCACCAGCGGATGATCGCCAGCCACCGCCTGATCGCGAAAATGCCGACGATCGCCGCGATGGCCTATAAATATTCGGTCGGCCAGCCGTTCGTCTACCCCGACAACAAGCTGAGCTACACCGGCAATTTCCTGCGCATGACCTTCGGCGTTCCCGCCGAGGAATATGAGGTCGTTCCCGCCGTCGAGCGCGCTCTCGATCGCATCTTCATCCTGCACGCCGATCACGAGCAGAATGCGTCGACCTCGACCGTTCGCCTCGCGGGTTCGTCGGGTGCCAATCCCTTTGCATGCATCGCGGCGGGCATCGCCTGCCTTTGGGGTCCGGCGCATGGCGGCGCGAACGAAGCCGCGCTCAACATGCTGCGCGAAATCGGCCGTCCGGAACGCATCCCCGAATATATCGCGCGCGCCAAGGACAAGGACGATCCGTTCCGCCTGATGGGCTTCGGTCACCGCGTCTACAAAAACTATGACCCGCGCGCGACGGTCATGCAGAAGACGGTGCGCGAAGTGTTCGACGCGCTGAAGGTCAACGACCCGGTCTTCGAAGTCGCGCTGCAGCTTGAGGAAATGGCACTCAACGACCCCTATTTCGTCGAGAAGAAGCTGTTCCCGAACGTCGATTTCTATTCGGGTGTCATCCTGTCGGCGATCGGTTTCCCGACGACGATGTTCACCGCGCTCTTCGCGCTCGCCCGCACCGTCGGCTGGGTCGCGCAGTGGAACGAAATGATCTCGGATCCCGCGCAGAAGATCGGCCGCCCGCGCCAGCTCTACACCGGCCCGACGCATCGTCCGTTTGTTCCGGTCGACAAGCGCTAAGCGCCCGATATCTGGAAATTCGCAGCGGCGGTGCAGGGAACTGCGCCGCCGTTTCGATTCGAGCCCTTCGGTTCAGGCCTCGCGCGCCGGCAGGCTCAGCGTGAAGCGCGCGCCCTGCCCCGGCGCGCTGTCGACGGTGAGGTCGCCGTCCATCGCCCGCGCCAGGCGGCGCGCGATGTAAAGGCCGAGCCCCGACCCGCCGCTATCGGTGCGGCCGAGGCGCTCGAATTTCTCGAACACCACCGCCTGCTGGTCGGCGTCGATCCCCTGCCCCTGATCGGCCACCGTCACCATTGCGCGATCGCCCTCGCGATCAACGCGAATCCAGATTTGCGAATTTTCGGGCGAATAGCGGATCGCATTGCCGAGCAGGTTGAGCAGAACTTGCAAAACGCGGCGAAACTCACCCGTGGCAGGTGCCTTGTCGTCGGTGCGCGGTGCATCGATGCGAATGCCCTTTTCCTCGGCCTTCATGCCAAGCAGGCCGACGGCACGGCGCGCAAGATCGCCAAGGTCGATCTCGTCGCGCGCGGTCTTGAAGCCGGGGCGCTCGATATTCTGCAGATCGGCCAGATCGTCGACGAGGCCGAGCAGGTGACGTCCGGCGTGCGCAATATCGCCCGCATAGCGCGCATAGTCGGCGCGGATAGGGCCGTCGAACTGGCCCGAGATCGTCTCGGCGGTCGCGATGATGCGGCTGAGCGGCCCGCGCAGCGCGCCGTCGATACGGCGGCCGAACTGCGGATCGGACAGCGGCAGCGACCCGAACGCCGGATCAACCAGCGCGGCGGCGGCCTTCGGTTCGGCAGCGACTTCGCCCTCGGCCACGATCGCAAGCCCGCGAAATCCGGTAAAATGCCCCGTCGCGTCGAACAGTGCTTCGCCCGACAAATTCATCGCCATGCCCGCCACTTGAACGCGCTGGCCCTCGAAGCGCGATTGCCGTGCCAGCGCGCGCAGCACGGGAAAGCGTCCATCCTCGTCGGGCTGCAACTCGAACAATTCCGACAGCGAACGCCCTTCCCAGCCTTCCGGTATGGCGGGCGCGTCGAGGGCCGCACGCAACGCGACCAGCCGGAGCTGGGGGTCGCATTCCCATGTCCAGCTTTGTGGCACGGCGGCGGCATCGGCGATCGCCGGCACTTGCGGCAGCGTCACCGGGCGCGTGCGCCAGTCGCTGATCTCGAGATTCGCGCCGTCGGCATCGGGCACGATGCGGATGAGCGCATGGATGTCGCTATGATCGTCAGCGGCGTAGAGAGGTCGGCTGATATCGCGGTGAAGACGCTGCGCGAGCGCGACGAGCCGCGCGAGATGCGGCAGTGCGAGCGGCTTGTCGAGCCCGGAGCCCGCACGTTGCTGCAGACGGAGCAACGGCGCATCGGCGCTGATCAAGGCCCCCGCCCGATCGACCCGCCCCCGGATGATGCGTTCGCTCATCGCGCCGCTTCTCCAGAACTTGCGATCGCACGCGCGGGCAGCATCGCCAGAGAGGCTTCGAGCGGTGCGATCGCTGCATGGTCGAGGCGCAGCGGCGCGAGGAGCGACGGCAGCGCGGCACTCTCGGCCGTCAGCAGCGTCATCGCCATATCGTCATAGGTAGAGCCGTTCGCCGATGCGGCGAGCGCGATCACCATCGGCCAATTGTGCCGCGCAATCGCCGCAGCCGCGGCGTCGGGCCGTGCCGTGCCCAGAATTTCGGAATAGACCCGCCCCGCGTGCGTCATGCCGGTTTCACTGGCCTGCTGCTCGGTCGCGTCACGCACGGCATCGCCCAGCCGGGCAGCACGGCGTTTGTCGCCGCTCAGTTCGGCCAGCCGCCAGGCGGCGATATCTAGCAACAAGGCGCGAAAAATATCGCGATCCACGTCGGCGAGCGCCAGCGCGGGATTGCCAAGCGCATCGAAGCGGCGGCGGTCGGCGATCTGAAGCGCAAGGTAGGCACGGCCGACCTCCGTCAAGGGCGCACCGACCGTGGGAGCTTCGCCATTCGCTGCGTCGGGCTCGGACAGGATCGGCGGCGGGCTGGTGCGCAGCGCCGATTGTTCGCGCCAGCGATGCTCCTCGGCACGAGCGAAGCAGATGCCCGCAAGGCGTGTCGCGCAGGGCAATCCGCCGCGCAGCCATTCCTCCCACAAGCTGCCGGGATCTATTGCGGGATCGAGCCGCGCCGCGACATCGACAACCAGCCGCCGCGCAATGCCCAGCGACAGCGCGCGCTGCTCCTCGGTCAGTCGTCCGGCAGCCGGCGCGGCCAGATAACCCGCCAGCTCGCGCAGGCGCGCCGACAGCGTCGGCGACGGCGTGTCGATGCCGGGAGGGGAGACGGATTCACTCATGCGCATCCGCCAATAACAGCATAGCGTTAATAGGCGTTAAACCTTCAAGCGCATAAGTTTCAACGCGTTTCCGGGCGCCGCGCGAGCCGCAGCCAGAGCAATATCTGGAACAGGGCAAGGAGCGGAAGGATCGCAAACATGAGGGGTGCGAAACCGAAAAGCAGGGCGGGTGCGAGCAATATCCACGCCTGATCGGCATCGGGCAGCAGCCAGTGGAACCGCCGACGCTCGCCCGAATCCTCGTAAAGTGCGCGTGCGAGCAGGATCGTTGCGGCAAGGCATGGCGCCAGCGCCGCTTCCGAAAATGGCGGCATCCGATGCCCGGGGCCCGCAAGCGACAAAAGCCACGGAAAGAGCGCGAGAAGCACCCAGGCGAAAGTGCGGATGATGTCGCGCGTGCGGTCCTGCGCCGCACTTTCCGCGCGGAAGGCCGAAAGAAAGCGCATCGCCGCGAGCCCCAGCCCGCCAAGGGTGGCGACCAGCGCCCCGGCGGCGGCAAGCCCGCTCGCTGCCAAGAGCGCCACGATCACCCATAGCAGCGCCGTGACATAGGGCAGATATCTCGCGGTCGTCGGCGATTTTACAAGCAGCGGCCCCGCCAGCCGGATCAGCGGCATCATGATCGCCGAACGACCGAAGCCCATGCCGCCATATTCGACCTGCTGCAGGCTCGATTGCTCGATCAGCGCCGCCGTCGGACGGTCGGTGACGATCGCAATCTCGCCCTGCTCGAACAATGCGGGTTCGCAATAGAGCCGCCGCGCGCCCGATTGCACCGCGAGCCGCAGCAGCGTGAGCATCATGTCCCATTCGCCCGGCATCGCCGCAAGCTCGGCGGCCATCGGCTGCGAGATCGAGGCGAGCCCGCCCCATCGCCGCGTCGCGTCGATCCTCTCGAACCCCTGCGTCAGCATCGTGTCGCCGGTGACGAGGATCGCGGGCGACCCCGGTTTGGCGATCGCCGCATAATGTGTGCCGCCTGCCCGCAACCCGTCGGCGACGAGGATGATACGATCGTCGGCTTCGACCAGCGGTACCAGATCGCTCGCCTCACGCACCGGCGTAACCTTGATGCCGCGACGGCGAATGCGGTCGCAGGTCGCGAGCAGTTCGGCGGGGACCGCCGCGACCGCAACGGCAATATGCGTCACCCCGACATCTGCAAGCCGCGCCGCCTGCCGCTCGATCAGCGTCTCGCCCGCCACGGTGACGAGCGCGCGCAGCGACCCGTCGGGCAGCGTTTCGCTGGCGCCGACCAGCGCAATCAGCGCCATCGGCGCCGTCGGGTTTCAGCAGCGGTCATCGATGCGCAGCTTTAGGGCCGGTGAAGCGATTGGCAAGCCCCCGCAAGGGCGCGCGGTGACGTCACGCCTTCACCCGATTTTTCAGCGCTTTCCCGGCCATTTTCGTACGCAAAAAAAAGCCCGGAAAAGGACCGAATCGCTGGCCTTTGCCACCGCCATCGGCTAGGCAGAATCCATCTCCCGATAAGCAGAAAAAAGGCCGGGTCTTGACCGAAGAAAATACGTCTATGCCGCCGTCGGACGATGGCGTTTCGTCGATCAACATCGTCGACGAAATGAAGACTTCATACCTCGATTACGCGATGAGCGTGATCGTCAGCCGCGCGCTTCCGGACGTGCGCGACGGGCTGAAACCGGTGCACCGCCGCATCCTCTATTCGGCGTTCGAAAGCGGATATGTCGCCGGGCGCCCCTATCGCAAGTCGGCGCGCATCGTCGGCGACGTCATGGGTAAATATCACCCGCACGGCGACAGCTCGATTTACGAGGCCCTCGCGCGCATGACGCAGGACTGGTCGATGAGCGTCCCGCTTGTCGACGGTCAGGGCAATTTCGGTTCGATGGACCCCGACCCGCCGGCGGCGATGCGTTACACGGAATCGCGCCTCGCAAAGGTCGCGAACACGCTGCTCGGCGATCTCGACAAGGATACCGTCGACTTCCAGCCGAACTATGACGGCTCGGAATCCGAACCGACCGTTCTTCCTGCGCGCTACCCCAACCTGCTCGTCAATGGCGCCGGGGGCATCGCGGTCGGCATGGCGACCAACATTCCGCCGCACAACCTCGGCGAAGTGATCAACGCGACGCTCGCGACGATCGACAATCCCGAAATCACCCTCGACGATTTAATGGCGATCATTCCCGGCCCCGATTTCCCGACCGGCGCGATGATGCTGGGTCAGGGCGGCGCCCGCAACGCCTATGCCACGGGCCGCGGCTCGATCATGATGCGCTCGACCCATGTGATCGAAGAGGGCCGAAACGACCGGCAATCGATTGTTTTAACGTCGATTCCTTTCCAGGTCGGCAAGTCGGGCCTGGTCGAGAAGATCGCCGAAGCCGCCCGCGATAAGCGCATCGAAGGCGTCGCCGACATCCGCGACGAATCGAACCGTGAGGGCGTCCGCGTCGTCATCGAACTGAAGCGTGACGCGACCGCCGAGGTCGTGCTCAACCAGCTCTGGCGCCATACCCCGGCGCAGTCGAGCTTCCCCGCCAACATGCTCGCGATCCGCGGCGGCCGCCCCGAAATGATGGGTCTGAAGACGATCCTCGAGGCATTCATCGCCTTCCGCGAGGAAGTGATCACCCGCCGCTGCAAGTTCGAACTGGCCAAGGCACGCGACCGCGCGCACATCTTGCTCGGTCTCGTCGTCGCGGTCAGCAATCTCGACGAAGTCGTCCGCATCATCCGCGGTTCGTCGAGCCCGGCGGCGGCGCGCGACGCGCTGCTCGCCCGCGAATGGCCGATCGGCGACATCGCCCCCTATATTCGCCTCGTCGAAGCCATCGACGGCGAGATGGACGAGAGCTCGAGCTATCGCCTGTCCGAAGTTCAAGTGAAGGCGATCCTCGACCTCCGCCTGCACCGCCTGACCGCGCTCGGACGCGACGATATCGGGAATGAACTCAAGGAGCTGGCGAGCGAAATTGAGGGATTGCTTGAAATCCTAGCCGACCGCGAGAAACTCTATCTCGTGATGCGCGAAGAGCTGATTGCGGTGCGCGACGAATTTGCCAAGCCGCGCCGGACCCAGCTCGCCCCCGCCGCCGACGGTATCGACGATGAAGACCTGATCGAGCGCGAGGAGATGGTCGTGACCGTCACCCTCGACGGCTATATCAAGCGCACCCCGCTCGAGACCTTCCGCGCCCAGCGCCGCGGCGGCAAGGGTCGTGCGGGCATGGCGACCAAGGACGAGGATGTCGTCACCAATTTGTTCGTCACCTCGACGCACACGCCGGTGCTCTTCTTCTCGACCGTGGGCAAGGTCTACCGCATGAAGGTGTGGCGCCTGCCCGAGGGCGGGCCCGCGACGCGCGGCCGTCCGATGATCAACCTGCTGCCGCTCGCGCAGGGCGAGACGATCTCGACCGTCTTGCCGCTGCCCGAGGATGAGGGCGAATGGGGCAAGCTGCACGTCATGTTTGCAACCGCAAAGGGCAATGTGCGTCGTAACAGCATGGACGCCTTCACCAACGTGCCCTCGAACGGCAAGATCGCGATGAAATTCGAGGGCGAGGACGAGGATGATCGCCTGATCGGCGTGGCGCTGCTCGACGAAAGCGACGATGTGCTGCTCGCCACCCGCCAGGGCAAGGCGATCCGCTTCGCCGGTGACGACGTCCGCGAGTTCCAGAGCCGCAACTCGACCGGTGTGCGCGGGATGCGCCTCGCCGACGGTGACGAGGTGATCTCGCTCTCGATTCTTCACAAGGTCGGCACGACCAGCGACGAACGCGAAGCCTATCTCCGCGCCGCGCCGTGGAAGGATAATGAGAACGAGCCCACGCTGCCCGCCGACCGCATGGAAGAACTGGCCGCGCGCGAGGAATTCATCCTCACCGTCTGCGCCAACGGCTATGGAAAGCTGTCGTCGGCCTATGAATATCGGCGCACGGGCCGCGGCGGTCAGGGGATCACCAACATCGACAATATCGCCCGCAACGGCCTTGTCGTCGCAAGCTTCCCCGCCACCAAGGTGCATCAGCTGATGCTCGTCACCGATCAGGCGAAACTGATCCGCATGGGCCTCGATTCGATGCGCGTCATCGGTCGCGGCTCGGCGGGCGTCCGCTTGTTCGACGTCGCCAAGGACGAGCATGTCGTCTCGGCCGCGCTGATCGAGGACAGCGACGAGGAAGAGGTCGAAGCCGCCGAAACCGCAACCGAAGAGCCCGCGAGCGGGGCGCCGTCCGAATGACGATGCCCGCAACGGCCTTCAAGGTGCTCACCGCACAGCAATGGGCCGATTTCGAGCGTGAACGCGTGTTCCGCGGCGCACCGGTGGATATTGCCGACGGCTATATCCACCTGTCGACAGCGGAGCAGCTCGAGACGACGATCGCGAAATATTTCGCCGGCCAAAGCGGGCTGATGATCGCAGAGGTCGACCTTGTCTGCCTCGGCGACAAGGTCCGCTGGGAACCGGCACGCGGCGGCGATCTTTTTCCGCATATCTATGCCGAACTACCGATCCATGCGGTCGTCAGCCTGCAAAGGCGCGACTGACCCCGCACATTCGGCGCGTTGATCGAATGCTCGTCGCCTTTGGTCGCATCTTGCTTCGTCCGAGCAATCTCCCCTACCACCGTCGGACATCGCGACGTCCGCGCTCAGGGGAGATTATCGAATGCGCCGTTTCTTGATTGCCGCCTTGCTGGCTTCCGCCGCGCCGCTCACTGCGCACGCGCATGAGGCGCCCGCCCCCGTCGCGGCATCGAAACCCGTCCCCAAGGAAGAGTTGCTAAAGGCCCCTGCCGACGCGGCGCATTATGTCGTGGTGTCCGAGGCCGGAAAGCATGGCGACCAGTGGCGTTGGCAGCTTCCCGACGGCCGCACCGCCTATCGCTGGTCGCAGGAACTGCGCGGCTGGATCACCGAGATGGATCAGGTGACGGCCTTCGCACCCGACGGCACGATCGCCGCACTGACCGTGCGCGGCGTGACCATGTCGGGCGACGCTGCCGAGGATTATCGGGTCGCGAACGGACGCGCGACCTGGAAGACCGCGACCGATCAGGGCGAAGCACCCGCCAGCGGCTGGTATATCCCCGCCGGCGGCGTCGGCATTGCCAGCGCCCCGCTGATCGACGCGCTCGCGGCGGCGGGTGACGCGGGGATCGATTTCCTGCCCAGCGGCAAGGGTCGCATGACCTTTGGCCCGACGCAGGTTATCCAGGGGCCGACCGGTCCCAAAACCGTCCAGCTTGCCTTCGTCAGCGGCATCCTGCCGTCGCCATATCTCGTCTGGCTGGACGAGAATAAGCGCTATTTCGCCGACATCAGCTTCATCTCGGTCATCCCTGCGGGCTATGAAGGCGCGCTGAGGCAATTGCGCGATGCGCAGGAAAAAGCGACGGCCGAGGCGGTCGCGAGCGTCGCCAAGCGCTTCCTGACCCCCGCCGCCAAGGCCCCCGTCCTGTTCGACAATGTCCGGCTGTTCGACGCCGACAAGGGCGAATTCCAGACCGCACGCGCGGTGCTCGCACAGGATGGCAAGATCACCGCGATCGGCGCCGCCGGATCGCTGAAGGCGCCCGCGGGAACGCAGCGGATCGACGGCAGCGGCAAGACGCTGGTCCCCGGCATCTGGGACAGCCACCTTCATATCGGCGACGATTGGGATGTGCTGTCGAACATGGCGAACGGAATCACCAGCTTCCGCAGCCCGGGCACGACCTTCGACCGCGCGGTCGATGCGACCAAGCGCCGCGCCGACGGCACCCTGCTGATGGGCGAACCCTTCATCTCGGTCATCGTCGACAAGAAGGATCCGCTCGCGGCGCAGGGGTCCGAAGTCGTCAGCAGCGCCGAAGAGGCGATCGCCGCGGTGCGCCGCGTCAAGGACGCCGGCCTGTGGGGTGTTAAATTCTACACCTCGATGAACCCGGCGTGGATCGCCCCCGCTGCCGCCGAAGCGCACAAGCTTGGCCTTCACGTCCACGGCCATGTCCCCGCGGGCATGAAGCCGAGCGAGGCGGTCGCGGCCGGCTATGACGAACTCACCCACCTCAATTTCGTCGTCATGGAATCGATGCCGCGCGAAGTGATCGACAAGGCGAACACGCGGATGCGGATGGAAGGACCAGCGCGCTTCTTCAAGGACGTCGACCTCGACGCGCCGTTGATGAAGGGCTTCGTCGCCGACCTCGCCAAGACAAAAACCATCGTCGATCCGACGATCGTGATCTTCGAAGGCATGCTGACGCAGGACGGCGGCAAGCCCCAGCCCGCCTATGCCCCCTATATGGGCATCATCTCGCCCGTCATCGAACGCTCGGCCTTTACCAGCGCTGGCTATCCGCTCGTCGAGGGGCTGACGCGCGACGATTACCGCAAAAGCTATGCGAAGATGGTCGATCTCGTTGGCCGACTGCACAAGGCGGGCGTGCCGATCGTCGCGGGCACCGACGGCTGGGGCATCGAACTGATCCGCGAGCTCGAAATCTATCGCCAAGCGGGTTTCACCCCTGCCGAGGCGATCCAGAGCGCGACGATCGTCCCCGCGCGCATCGTTGGCGCCGACAAGCGCACCGGATCGATCGCAGTCGGCAAGGAAGCCGACATGGTCCTCGTCGACGGCGACCCCTCGACCGACCTTGGCGCACTACGCCGCGTCGTGACGGTGGTCAGCGACGGCTATGTCATGGACGCCGACGCGCTGCGCAAGGCGGCGGGGTATAGCGGGCGGCCGAAATAAGCCCGTCAGCCGCCGAAATCGGCAACATCGGCGGGGCGCATCGCAACGAAGCGCGCGGGATCCATTCCGCGCGCCGCGAGCGCCGCCGTCAGCCGGTTCGCGGGATCGTCGCGCGCCTCATCGGTCAGTTTGAAGGTGCCCCAATGCATTCCGACGGCCGCCCTGGCGCCGACGTCCTCGAATATCCGGACGGCTTCCCCGGGATCGCAATGCTGCGCCGCCATGAACCAGCGCGGATCATAAGCGCCGATCGGCAGGATCGCGAGATCGATCGCGCCGAAACGCTGCCCGATCGCGCGGAAGATATTTCCGGTGCCATAGCCCGTGTCGCCCGCAAAATAGATGAGCCTTCCGTCCACCTCGACCACGAAACCGCCCCACAGCGCCATGCGACGATCGCGCGGCCCCCGCGACGACCAGTGCAGCGCGGGCACGATATGCGCTTTTGCGCCGGGCGCGATTTCTATCGCGTCGCCCCAGTCGCCGGTTTCGACGCGCGCGGTCGATATGCTGCCGTGGATGATCGCATCGTTACCCAGCGGCGTAACGACCAGCGGATTGTGCCGGGCGTGCAACGTGCGCAGCGATGCCAAGTCCAGATGGTCATAATGATTGTGCGACAGCAGGATGACGTCGATCTGCGGCAAGTCGTCCAGCCGGACGCCGGGCATGGTGACCCGCCGTGGCCCTGCGAAGGACAGGGGACTGGCGCGATCGGACCATACCGGGTCGGTCAGGATATTGAGCCCGCCTGCCTGAATCAGAAGCGTCGCATGACCGACCATTGTCACGCGCAATCCATCCACCCGCGCGTCCGGGATGACCGGCACGACGTCGACCGATGACGGCCAGCGATTGTCGGGTGCCGAGCGGCGCCAACGCAGGAGGTCTCCGAAAGACCGGTCGGTTTCGGGCTCCCCCGCCGGATTGAGAAACCGCGTGCCGTCGAAATGGTCCGATGACGGGCCCTGATAATATCGATTGCGCGTCATGGTCGAAGGCCTGGTCCATTGAAGCTCGGATCAAGCCGATGTGGCCCCTCGCCGCCGCTCCGCAAGAGACATCCGCAAAGCAAAAAGAAGGCGCTGCAGGCGATCGGCAAGGCGCCTACCCTTTCGTCAGCGCCGCGCCTTCCAGGCCCGCACCGCCGCCAGCGTCTTTTCGATATGTGCCTGCGGTTTGCTGTCGGTGTAGCTCAGCAGGATCGTCCCGTTCGGCGCGACGACATAGGATGTCCGGTTCGATAGCGGCTTGCCGTCGGAGCCCTGCATTGTCGCGTCATATTGCGCGGCGACCTTCGCGCCCGGATCGGCGGCGACGGCAAATTTATCGCGACATTCGGAGCGAGAAAATTCGGCGACGCGGTGGATATTCCCCGCCGTCACGCCAACAACGCGCGCACCCAACTGGTTGAACTGGCCATTGGCTTCGGCGAACAGATGCGCTTCCATCGTACAGCCGGGCGTAAAGGCGGCCGGAAAGAAATAGAGCACGACCGGCCCGTTCCGCAGCGTCTGCTTCAGCGACAGGCTGAACTCCTTGCCCGCCTGCGCCGCAGTCAGCGTAAAATCGGGGGCCTTCGTGCCCTGATTGAGCGCGGCGATGCCCTGCACAGACAACACCGAAAGCGGCAGGCCGAGGCCAACCGCCAAAGCGAATTTGGTCAGCATTTTCATAAGCGGCCTCCCCAAAGGGCAGAGAAACCCTCCGCCGAGATATCCACTTTATCGCCATATTCGGCCGCTGCAAACGGCATCTCGCGTCGCACGCTCCGACGGAACGCGCGACGCGAACGCCCAGACCCCGGTCAGCAGCGGCGACCGCCGCGATCAACCTCGCGTCCGATCAGCGCACCAGCAGCGCCACCGATGATCGTGCCGGGCAGGCGATCACCATAGCGATCGACCTCACGGCCGAGCAGCGCGCCCGCCGCGCCGCCGACGATCAAGCCGGTCGTTCCGCTGCCGCGCCGGCAATAATGGCGGCGGTCGCCACGATAATGGTTCCGACGGTAGTCGCGGCGATAATCACGGCGGTAATCGCGCCGATAGTCGCGTCTGTAATCGCGATAATCGCCGCGGTCGCCATAATAGCCGTGACGATGATGCCGGTCGCGCGCATCGGCTTCGACCGGCATCGCGGCAAACGCGCTGGCCCCGATCAGCGCCGTCAGCGCCAGTTTCTTGAGCAGGAACATCTGTCTTCTCCGTCCTTGCCCCCCATGAGCAGATTAGGAAGCGAAACATGGCGCCCGGCTGAACTGCGAAGCCTCTCCCCTCGGCATCGCCCTCGGTTCGGCGATCTTTCGGGGCGCCCTGCCGCGCCCGATTGACCATACGCCGCAATCGGCGCAGCATCGCCATATGACCTTGACCATCACCCCCAGCGGCCAGTCCTGCGGCGCGCGCGTCACCGGTGCCGACCTGACGCAGCCGCTCGATGCCGGAACCATCGCCGCGATCCGCGCCGCATGGCTCGACCATCATGTGCTGTCCTTCCCGGACCAGAAGATGAGCGAGGATGATCTCGAACGTTTCACCGGCTATTTCGGCGGCTTCGGCGACGATCCCTTCATTCGCCCCATCCCGGGCCGCGAGCATATCATCGCGGTCAAGCGCAAGGCCGACGAGACCGCGCCGCTCTTTGCCGAAAACTGGCATAGCGACTGGAGCTTTCAGGCGCGCCCGCCCGCTGGCACCTGCCTCTTCGGCATCACCATCCCGCCGGTCGGCGGCAACACCGAATTTTCGAACCAGCACGACGCGCTCGACGCGATGCCGGCGGAGCTACGGGCCCGCGTCGACGGCTTGCAAGCGATCCACAGCGCGCGCGCCGGATATGCTCCCACCGGCATGTATGGCGCAAACGATCGCGGCCGCAGCATGGATATCAGATCGGACGACGAAGCGCTCGACACGCAGCTTCATCCGTTCGTTCGCGTGCATCCCGAGACGGGCCGGAGGGGCCTGTTCGGATGCGCCGGCTATATCATCGGCTTCGACGGCGTCGACGACAGCGAAGCCCTGCCCCTGCTCTACGAGCTGATCCAGTGGCAGGGCCGCGAAGAGTTTCGTTACGCCCACATATGGGAGCCCGACATGCTGATCATGTGGGACAATCGATCGGTCCTGCATCGCGCGACGGGCGGCTATGACGGCTATGACCGCCTGCTTCACCGCACGACCATCGCCGCATGGGACGGCGCCTAGGCTTTTGCTTCCTTCGACAAGGTGCTGACGACGCCCCACGCAATCAGCGCTTGCCCGGCAAAATAGAGCGGCCATACGAGCCACAGCCTGACGTCCCTGGATATCACCCCACCCTCGCCCGCAAAGATGAAGAGATCGCTTGCGAGGAAGATCATTGCGCCAATACCCGTGCGATAGCGCGGGAAGCGGCTGGTCCAGGCCGCCGCGGCCATCGCGGCGACGAACAGCGAATAGACGGCGGCATGCCACCAGCCCGGCGCGGGGCTCAGCATGCCCCACACGATCACAAGCGTCGCCGGCATCGCCAGCCAGCCGAGCAGGCGCTGCGATGGCGTCATCTGCGCGCGCCGGTTCGCCAGATAGAGGATGATCGCGATGACATGCCCCACCACAAACGCGACCGCGCCCGTCTCGAGCCCCTTCGCATCGAGCAGATAATCGCCGAGCGCCCCAAAGCCGAGCGCCGCCGCGATCAACCAACCATTCTTCCCGCGCGCATTCGCCGCGGCCCAAACCGCCAGCAGGCCGACGCCGCTCGTCTTCCATGCCCATATGGCCGGACCATCGAGCCGCAAATACACGGCGGCGAAAAAACTGATCCCGCCGGCCAGCGCCAGCCACCACAGCCACCGCGCCCGATCCCAACCCTGTTCGCCGCTCATCGACCGCCCCCTTTGCATCTTGCTTTCAATGGGCCTAGTGCGCGGCTCCACAAGTGCAAGTCAACGGATAGCGTAAATGAGCCACGACATTCACATCATCGGCGGCGGCCTCGCGGGCTCCGAAGCGGCCTGGCAGCTCGCCGAGGCAGGCTATCGCGTGCGCCTGTCCGAAATGCGCGGCGGCGGCGACATGACCCCGGCGCATCAGGGCGACACGCTCGCCGAGATGGTGTGCTCGAACAGCTTTCGCAGCGACGACGGCGACAGCAACGCCGTCGGCCTGCTCCACCGCGAGATGCGTTCGCTCGGCTCGATCATCATGCGCGAAGCCGACGCGACGAAAGTCCCCGCCGGTTCGGCGCTTGCGGTCGACCGCGACCTCTTTTCGGGCGGTGTAACGTCGGCCCTCTCCGAGCATCCGAACATCACCATCGTCCGCGAACGCGTCGACACGCTGCCGTCGGAAGGTCTCGCCATCGTCGCGACCGGCCCGCTCACCGCTGCCTCGCTTGCCGAAAGCATCGGCGCCGCGACCGGCAAGGATGCCCTCGCCTTTTTCGACGCGATCGCCCCCATCGTCTATCGCGACAGCGTCGACATGGACGTGGCCTGGATGGCGAGCCGCTGGGACAAGGTCGGGCCGATCGGCGACGGGAAGGATTATATCAACTGCCCGATGGACAAGGAGCAATATTACGCCTTCGTCCAGGGACTGATCGACGGCGACAAGACCGACTTCAAGGACTGGGAAAAGGACACGCCTTACTTCGAGGGCTGCATGCCGATCGAGGTGATGGCCGAACGCGGCATCGAAACCTTGCGCTTCGGCCCGATGAAAGGCGTCGGCCTCGACAATCCGCGCACCGGCCGCTGGCCCTATGCGGTCGTCCAGCTCCGTCAGGACAATGCGCTCGGCACGCTGTGGAACATGGTCGGTTTCCAGACCAAGCTGAAGCATGCGGCGCAGGTCGAACTCTTCCGCACCATCCCCGGGCTCGAAAAGGCCGAGTTCGCGCGCCTCGGCGGCCTCCACCGCAACAGCTTCATACGCTCGCCCGAACTGCTCGACGGCCAGCTTCGCCTGAAATCGGCGCCGCATATCCGCTTCGCGGGCCAGATCACCGGTTGCGAGGGCTATGTCGAAAGCGCCGCGATCGGCCTCGTCGCCGCGCGCTTCGCAATCGCCGAGCTTGGCGGCCGCACCCTGCCCCCGCCGCCGCCCGAAACCGCACTCGGCGCGCTGCTCGGCCACATCACCGGCGGCGCCGACGCCTCATCCTATCAGCCGATGAACGTCAATTTCGGCCTCTTCCCGCCGCTTGCCGACGATGTGCGCAAGAAGGACCGCAAGCTCGGCTACACACAGCGCGCCGGAACTGCGCTTGCCGAATGGATGAAGCAGGCCGACGGCGTCCCCGCCTAGCAGCTACACTTGGGCTTCGCTGCCGCCTTCGGCGCCGTCGTCGCAAACTCGGCGCGGGTCAGGTCACCTGACTTGTCCGCATCGGCTCCGGCAAAACGCTGCCCCGTCGCTGCGGCCCATTCCTCGAAGGTCAGCAGATTATTGCCGTCCTTGTCGAGCTTGCGGAACGCCGCAGTCCGCGATGACATCAGCTCGACGCGGCTGATCCGGTCGTTACGATCACGATCAAAGCGGTTGAAGCGCCGTTCCTCGCGCGAGGCTTCCTTGGCGGCGGGCAGCGCC
Source organism: Sphingopyxis sp. YR583 (assembly GCF_900108295.1). NCBI lineage: Bacteria > Pseudomonadati > Pseudomonadota > Alphaproteobacteria > Sphingomonadales > Sphingopyxidaceae > Sphingopyxis > Sphingopyxis sp. YR583. The sequence continues at coordinate 584,471 of NZ_FNWK01000002.1, forward strand.
GGCGGTGCCGGGCCGCGCTTCGGCGCATTCGCCGCCGCGACCGGGATCGCGGGCAAGGTGGGCGGCGGATCGGGCAACACCTCTTCTTCGGCGATCTGCGTATAGCCCTTCCACATGAAGAGGCCGCCGGTGAGCAGCAGCGCGCTCGCCACGCCGCCGATCAGGAACCGCGAAACCGCCATAGCTCTCTCCCGCAATTTCGGATGAGCTATCATGCCGCGCGCCACGACGCCAACAGACGCCACCATTTTGGCGTCGAATTTCAATCGACAAACTTGTTCAAAATTTCTTGGGTCATAGCTATATTCGATCAATGCATAATTACCTCCCCTCGCTCAAACAGATGCAATATCTCGTCGCGCTGCACGAGCACGGCCATTTTGGCCGCGCCGCCGACGCATGCAATGTCACCCAGTCGACGCTGTCGGCGGGTATCCGCGAGCTTGAGACCTTGCTCGGCCAGACGCTTGTCGAACGCACGCGCCGCGTCGTCCGCTTCACCGCGCTCGGCAACGCAATCGTCGAAAAGGCGCACCGCGTGCTGCGCGAAGCCGAGGAACTTGCCGACATGGCAGCGGCGGCCGCCGCGCCGCTCGTCGGCGAACTGCGCATGAGCGTCATCCCCACAATCGCGCCTTTCCTGCTACCGGGTCTGCTGCCGCGCCTGCGCAAGGAACGCCCGTCGCTCAAACTGTTCCTTCGCGAAGAGCCGAGCGCGCAGGCGTGCGAATCGCTGCACCACGGCACGGTCGATTGCGTCCTGCTCGCGCTCCCTTACGCCTGCGGCGATGTCGAGAGCGAAGCCTTGTTCGACGACGCCCTGTTCGTCGCATTCCCCGGCGACCAGAGCGAAGACCTTCCCGCCATGGTCAGCGCCGACCAGATCGACCCGTCACAAATGCTGATGCTCGAAGACGGCCACTGCCTGAAGGATCATGTGCTCGCCGCGTGCAATCGCCCCGAACTCCGCGCCGGCGCGCGGATGATGGGAACGTCGCTGCACACGCTGGTCCAGATGGTCGACAACGGCCTCGGCATCACGATGCTCCCCCAGATGGCGATCGAGGCAGGCATCCTAGACCACACCGACATCGACACCCGCCCGCTCGATTCGGACCATGACTGGCGCACGATCGCGCTCGTCTGGCGCAAGGGCAGCCCGCGCGCCGACGAATTTCGCATGCTCGCCGATATCTTTCGCAAGCATCAGGTGAATTAGGCGCTCCAGCGTTCGGCGCGCGTGTCGTCATCCGCGCGCTGTTCGACCCACGCCACCCGCCCGTCGCCGAACGTCTCGCGCTTCCACAGCATCACGTCGGTTTTCAGCCGGTCGATCAGAAACTCACACGCTGCCAATGCCTCGGCGCGATGCGGGCTGCTCGCCAGGACGAGCACGATCGTCTCGCCCGGTGCCATCGCCCCGACGCGATGAACCAGCGTCAGCGCCGACAGCCGCCAGCGGTCGGCCGCGGCATGGGCGAGGTCGGCGAGGCCCGCTTCGGTCATCGCGGGATGATGCTCGAGGAACAGCTCGGTCAGACCGTCGTCGCCGCGCACGCGCCCGATAAAGCTCGCGCTCGCGCCATGGCCTCCGGCATCGTGCAGGTCGAATTCGGCGGTGACATCGATGACCGCCGGATGCGCCAGCACCCGGATCATCCGCCGGTCACCGGCGGAAACAGTGCGACCTCGCGCGCGCCGCCGAGTGGCGCATCGGGGCCCATCATCACCCCGTCGACCGCGGCGCGAATCCGCTGCGGCTCGGCAAAAGCCAGCGCGCCGCGCTCGTCGCGCGCGGCCAGCCATGCGACCAACGCGCCGACGTCGGCGACGCCGGTCGGAATTTCGACCATCTCGTCGGCCATTCCCATCCGTTCGCGGACCCAGGCAAAATAGGCGATCTGCAGCGCCATCGCGCTAATCCATATGCTTCAGGCCAACGCGCAGATAATCCCAGCCGGTGATCAGCGTCAGCACAGCCGCGCCCCACAATGAGATAAGCCCGACGGTCTTGATCCACACCATCGCCGGCAATGCGCCCGCCAGGATCAGCGCGCCGAACGCGATGAGCTGGAACGTCGTCTTCCATTTGGCGAGCTGGGTCACCGGCATCGACACCTGCAACGTCGCGAGGAATTCGCGAAGGCCCGATACGATGATCTCGCGGAGCAGGATCATCAGCGCGGCGATGACATGATAGCCCGAAATGTCGCGCGTAAAGACAAGCAACAAGATGACCGCCGCGATCATGATCTTGTCGGCGATCGGATCCAGAAAGGCCCCCAGCCGCGACACGATCCCGCGCGAGCGTGCAACATAGCCGTCAAAATAATCTGTAATGCCCATCAGGCAATAAAGGACGAAAGCCAGAGCATAGTCGATCGGCTTGGGCTGATGCGACCCTTCGACCACCCCCGGCCACAACAGGAAAAGCAGGATGGGCACCGCCAGGATGCGCGACAATGTCAGGATGTTCGGAAGGCTCAGCATGATCCCTGTCGATATGTCCGTTCGAAAATGGGCCCCAAAATCGGCTTTGACCCCGCCAGCCCTAACCGATAAGCCGCCCGTGCGACAACAATATTGCCTCCGGAAAGCTCGGACGGCATCGGCGTTGTCGGGATGTCGGATGATAAAAGTGGATTTTCAATGACCGGTTCTTTTGCGCTGATGAAGCAACGCCGGTTCCTGCCCCTTTTCGCGACGCAGTTCCTCAACGCCTTCAACGACAATTTCTACAAGATGGCGATGGTGATTCTCGTCACCTTCACCATCTACAAGGACCCGGCGACCGAAGCGTGGTTCAACGCCCTCGCCGGCGGCCTCTTCATCCTGCCCTTCTTCCTCTTTTCGGCGCTCGCGGGACAACTCGCCGACAGTACCGACAAGACGCGGATGATCCGCCTGATCAAGACGGCCGAGATTTTCATCATGATCGTCGGCGCGATCGGTATCTGGTTCCATCTGGTTCCGGTCATGCTCCTCGCGCTGTTCGCGATGGGAATGCACTCGACCTTTTTTGGCCCGATCAAATATGCAATTCTGCCCCAGCATCTCGAGGAGGACGAGGTTCTCGCCGGCACCGGCTGGGTCGAGGCCGGCACCTATATCGCCATCCTCGGCGGTACGATCGTCGGCGGGCTGACCCCGCCGCATTTTGCCATCCCCGGGATCATCGTCGTCGCCGTAATTGGCCGCCTGACCGCCAATTACGTCCCCGCCGCACCGCCCGAAAAGGATGCCGAGGGGCTGGTCGTCGACCACAATGTGTTGCGCTCGTCCTGGCAGCTCGTCAACGGCACCATGCATATCCCGCGGCTATTCCTCGCGATCATTTCGATCAGCTTTTTCTGGGCGATCGGCGCGATCCTCGCAGCGCAATTCCCGCCACTGGTCAAAAATGCGCTTGGCGCCGACAAGACCGTCGCGACGCTCTTTACCGCCATCTTCTCGGTCGGGGTCGCGATCGGCTCGATCGTGGTCAACCGCTTGCTGAAGGGGCATGTCTCCGCACGCTATTCCCCTGGTTCGGTGATCGTGATGGGCCTGTTCGTGCTCGATCTCTGGTGGAATGTGAAGGGCTGGGAACATATCGACGGCAGCCTGATGGACTGGCGCGAGTTCCTCTCGCTGACCGCGGGCGACCGCATCATCTTTGACCTGCTCGGCATCGCGATCGCCGGGGGCATGTTCGTCGTGCCGCTCTACGCCTTCCTGACGACGACCGTGCCCAAGTCACAGACCGCGCGCACCGTCGCCGCAAACAATATCGTCAATTCGGGCTTCATGGTCGCCGCGACACTGCTTCTCAGCGTACTGATCGGCATGGGCCTGACCATCGACGATACGCTGCTGATGGTCGCGGCCATGTGCCTCTTGTCGTCCCTGCTGGCGTGGCGCCTGCACAAGGCATGCGATTAGGATTTCCGTCAGATCAGGAACATCATCGCGGCAGTAAAGAAGATCGCGAAGCTCTGAAGAAACAGCCGGAAGTCATTGTTCGAAAAAATCGTCGCCGGCTCGCGGTGCGCGGCAAGCGCAGTCCGCAGCTCATTCTGCCAGTCCGCCGGCGCGCTGAGCCGCGCGATGACGAGCTGCCGTGCGCCATGCTCGCGGATACGGCCGCGAATATCGACATGATTGTCCGAGTCCATGAACTCGAAGCTAGGACGACGTTAACGAGTCGGTAAGGTTAAAAGAGTGTTAACGCGCGGATGTCCCGGCATGATACGCTTTGCGGTATCGCCGTTAACGCACGGGCATCGGGCGGACACGAATCTGGCGTGCATCCTTTGCGCCCGACTGGAACGCCTTGCAGCGCGCGGGCTTCATCCGCGGGCCGAGGCAAAAGCGTATTTCATCGAGCCAGCCTTGTTTGTCGGCCGAGACGGCAATCATCTGAGCGCTCACTCCGGGATTGACCGCAGCAAAGGCACGGCGGACGCTCGCCGCAGTCTGGGGCTTCGCCGCGAGCGCTTTCATATCGGGAAAGCGCACCGCGCGGAAAAGCAGTTCGGCCGATCGGAAATAGGCCGCAGGGTGCGGACTCATGCACGTCCCGTGCTTCGCCCACTCGTGCTGGAGAAGCTGCGCGGAGGGCGTCATGCACATGTGACGCTTCAAAACGGGCTGCGGCACGATCTTCGCCGGGCGGCACCATTGCGGATAGGCCGGATTGTCGGTTTCGGGCCACAGCCCGTGCAGCACCCACCCGAAACGCCCGTTCGCGCCCGAACATTGGAAACGGTCACGCGCATCCGTGGGGTTGCGCACGTCGGCGCAATGCTGCGGCGACCAGCTCATCGCCAACAGATAGCCGGTGATTGCCGGATCGCGGACGGGCTCGCCGCGTTTCGGCTGTTCGAGGCGGGGCACCGGGATGCGGTCGGGCAACGAACAGGCGAGCGATTGCGCCTGCGCCGCGACCGGCAGCAACGACAGCGCGGCGGCGCTAAGCCAGCGCAAAATCGAGCCCGATGTCCGCGGCAGGCGCCGACTGCGTCAGCCGTCCGACCGACACATAGGTCACGCCCGTCGCCCCGATATCGCGGATGGTATCGAGCCGGACGCCGCCCGACGCTTCGGTCGGCACTTTGCCGCCGACCAGCGCAACGCACTCGCGCAATTCGGCGAGGGTCATATTGTCGAGCAGCAGGTGCGTTGCCCCGGCGTTCAGCGCGGGTTCGACCTGCGCCACACGGTCGACCTCGACAATGATATCGGCAATTCCTGCAGCGACCGCGCGGCGCACTGCTTCTTCGACCGAACCCGCGACGGCGACATGATTGTCCTTGATCATCGCGGCGTCCCACAGGCCCATGCGGTGATTCTTGGCGCCGCCCATGCGCGTCGCATATTTCTCGAGCACGCGCAGGCCGGGGATCGTCTTGCGTGTGTCGAGCAAGGTCGCGCCCGTTCCGGCCAGCGCATCGACATATTGCCGCGTCATCGTCGCGATGCCCGACAGATGCTGAACGGTGTTGAGCGCCGATCGCTCGGCGGTGAGCATCGCGCGCGCATTGCCTGACAGGCGCATCAGGTCACTGCCCGCCGGCACCTGCGCGCCTTCTTCGACCAAGATCTCGGTTTCCATCGCCGGCTCGAGCGCCCGAAAGAATCGCTCGGCGATCGGCAGCCCGGCGACGGTGATCGCGTCGCGGCTGTCCATCACGCCGCCGAAACGCGCATCGGCGGGAATCGTCGCCGCCGAGGTGATATCGCCCCCTGCCCCCAAATCTTCGGCCAAAGTGGCGCGGACAAAGGCATCGAGGTCGAAATCGGGCAAGGAAAATTGGGTCATGGCTCTGCGATAATCGGCCCGCCGAGCAAATCAACTTGACGTTTACGTCAACTGACGCTGACATAGGTGCAAATAAGGAAAATGGAGAGGCCCCATGCAATCACCCATCTGCACGATGCTCGACATCGAATTCCCGCTGCTCGCCTTCTCGCACTGTCGCGACGTCGTTGTCGCGGTATCGAAGGCGGGGGGCATGGGCGTTTTTGGGGCGGCATCGCTGCCACCCGAGCGGCTTGAAGAAGAGCTTGCGTGGATCGACGCCCATATCGGTGGCCGCCCCTACGGCGTCGACCTGATCGTTCCCAACAGCTTTGCCGGCAAGGGCGAAGCGAGAAGCGAACTTCCCCCGATCCCCGCCGAGCATAAGGCGTTCGTCGCCGACCTGTTGGTCAAACATGGCGTCGACGAGGGGAATCTCGCGCTTCCCAGCGTCGGCGGAGGTCTCGGCGAGAATATGACGGACGATGGCGCGGCGCGCCTGCTCGAAGTCGCCTTCCGCCACCCGATCGCACTCATCGCCAACGCCCTTGGCGTGCCGCCGCCGCTGATGCTCGAACTCGGCAAGCGTCACAATGTCCCCGTCGCTGCCCTCGTCGGCACGCGCGACCATGCGCTGGCTCAGGTGCATGCGGGCGTCGACATTCTGGTCGTGGCGGGCGGCGAAGCCGGTGGTCACTGCGGCGAGGTCGCGACAATGGTGCTCGTGCCCGAAGTCGCCGCTGCGGTCGAAGCCGTGGGAGCAACCACCCCGATCCTCGCCGCGGGCGGCATCGTCACCGGGCGCCAGATGGCAGCCGCAATGGCGATGGGCGCACATGGTGCATGGACCGGATCGGTATGGCTGACCACCGCAGAGGCAGAGACCAATCCCGTCGTGAAGGACAAGATGCTCGCCGCATCGTCGCGCGACACCGTCCGGTCGAAGAGCCGCACGGGCAAGCCGTCGCGTCAGCTCCGCTCGCCATGGACCGATGCGTGGGAGGCCGAAGGTGCGCCGAAACCGCTACCGATGCCATTGCAGTCGCTGGTCAGCGAACCCGCGCTGCGCAAGGTCGATAAGTTGTCCGAGGGCGGCCATGAAGGAGCAAAAGCGCTCGCGACCTATTGGGTCGGACAGGGCGTCGGCCTGATGAACGAGGCGATGGGCGCGGGCCAGGTCGTTCAGGAGTTCAAGACCGACTGGATTGCCGCGTGCGAACGCCTCAACGGCTTTATTGGCGACTAGGCAAAAAAATCCCCGCCGAAGCGGGGATTTTCTCAAAATCAGCTGACGGTCGCCTTGACGATCTTGCCGGGTTCGCGCGGCGGCTCGCCCTTGGGCAGCGCGTCGACATTGTCCATGCCTTCGGTCACTTCGCCCCAGACGGTGTACTGGTTGTCGAGGAAGCGTGCGTCGTCGAAGCAGATGAAGAACTGGCTGTTCGCGCTGTTCGGGTTCTGCGCGCGCGCCATCGAGCAAACGCCGCGGACGTGCGGCTCGCTGCTGAACTCCTGCGGCAAGTCGGGCAGATCGCTGCCCCCCATGCCGGTGCCCGTCGGGTCGCCGCCCTGCGCCATGAAGCCCGGGATCACGCGGTGGAACACGACGCCGTCGTAAAAGCCGTCCTTCGCGAGGCCGGTGATGCGCTCGACATGCTGCGGTGCCAGGTCGGGGCGAAGGCGGATGACAACATCGCCGGTCGACAGCGAAAGGGTGAGAGTGTCGGACATGATGGAACTCCTGCGGTCTATGTTGGCGGTCCCATAGCCGGACGAGCCGCCAAAGCCACGCATTAAATCGCGAAACGGCGCTCGCGGCGTTGCCATCGGCGGGCGGCAGCACTAGGGGAAGGCTAAACGCCGCAACCGTCAGGGAGGACTGCGCGATGGACAAACGCGAAGATTCCCTGCCGCCCGAAGATGTCGTCATCACCGACGACCGTGACCGCGAACAACCGGCGCGCGAAACCGACACCGAGCTCGATAAGGACGACCGGCTGAAACCCGAATTCGTTCGCGACGTGATCGAATTGGCGGAAGCTGGCGAAAGCGAAGCCGCGCGCGAACGCATCGGCCGCCTGCACCCCGCCGACATCGCCGACCTTTTCGAACTCGCGCGCGCCGACGAGCGGCCGATGCTTGCGGCGGTGCTCGGCGACATGCTCTCCGCCGACGTGCTGGCGGAAATGAACGATTATGTTCGCGAGGAACTGATCGACCTTCTCGCACCCGAGCAAGTCGCCGAACTCGCGTCCGAACTCGATACCGACGACGCCGTCGCCATCATCGAGGATATGGAGGAGGACGAGCAGCAGGCGGTCCTCCAGGCGATGGAACCCGAAGATCGCGCCGCGATCGAGGACGCCCTCTCCTTCCCCGAGGAATCCGCCGGGCGCCTGATGCAGCGCGATCTGGTCGCTGTGCCCGAGCATGTGACCGTCGGCGACGTCATCGACCGGCTGCGCGAAGACACCGACCTCGCAAGCGATTTCTGGGAAATTTTCGTTGTCGACCCGATGCACAAGCCGGTCGGCACCTGCCAGCTGAGCTGGATCCTCCGCACGCCGCGCGACATCGCGATCAGCGATGTGATGAAGCGCGAACAGACGCTGATCCCGGTCGACATGGACCAGGAAGAGGTCGCGCTGCGCTTTCAGAAATATGCGCTGATTTCGGCGGCCGTCGTCGACAAGAGCGGACGGCTGGTCGGCATGATCACGGTCGACGACATCGTCCACATCATTCAGGAAGAGGCCGGCGAGGATATCCTGCGCCTCTCCGGCGCCGGCGACGGCGACATCAACGAACCGATCCGCGAAACATATAGCGCACGCGTCCGCTGGCTGATCGCCAATCTGGGCACCGCTCTCGTCGCCTCGACGATTGTAGGCATCTTCGGCGGCGCGATCGAACATATGGTCGCGCTCGCCGCGCTGATGCCGATCGTGGCGGGGGTGGGCGGCAATGCCGGGACGCAGACGCTCGCGGTTACGGTGCGTGCGCTCGCGATGAACCAGCTCACCGATTCGAACAGCTGGCGCGCGATCTGGCGCGAAATGAAGATTGCGCTGCTCAATGGCGGCACCATCGCGCTGATCGCGGGAACCGCCACGGCCTTGTGGTTCGCCAATCCGCAGCTCGGCATGGTGATCGCGGCAGCGATGATCGTGAACATCTTTGTGGCGGGCGTGGCCGGGGTAGCGATCCCGCTGATGCTCGACCGGCTCGATCAGGATCCCGCCGTCGCGAGTTCGATTTTCGTCACGATGACGACCGATTCCATGGGATTTCTCGCCTTTCTCGGCCTCGCGGTACTCAGCGGACTGACGACGCTCTGAGAGCAAACCTCTGGAATCCAAGCGATTCAAAAATTTCCGAAAAATATTTCATCCGTGCGATTTTTTTCGGGAACTTATTGGCTGCATCGGTCGTTTCCCCTTCGAGCAGCGGTCATCGCCCCCCCGCAGCGCTGCTCAGCAACATTGGCCCGGCCCGCATTCCCTCCCCCCCCTCGAAGCGTGCCGGGCCATTTTGCGTCAACTCCTGAGAGGTTAGAAAAATGACGAGTTTCCGAGCAATCCTTCTCGCCCTGATGGCAAGCTTTCTGGTCACTGGTTGCAACACGGTGAAGGGTGCTGGCCGCGACATCGAGTCGGTCGGTCAGGCAGGCAGCGACGCCATCAACTGATCTTGAGTAACTTACCCTAAGCCTCTTCGAGAGGCTCGACAGGCGCCGCTTCGGCGCCTGTTTTGCGTCGGCGCTGGGTAAACCAGATCGCGAGCAGCGACATTTCGTACAGAAACACCAAAGGCACCGCGAGCAGAAGCTGGCTCAGGATATCGGGCGGCGTAAAAACCGCAGCGATCGCGAACGCCGCGACGATCATGTAACGACGCGCCGAGACGAGCTGCTCGCGTGTCACCAGCCCCGAACGCTCGATCAGCATCAGCAGGATCGGCAGCAGGAAAGCGATGCCGAACGCCATGATGAACTGCATCGTGAAGCTTAGATAATTGCCAACCGACGGCAGCGCTTCCTGCGTGATACCGCCGACATTGCCCTGATAACCGAGCAGGAATTTAAGCGCGATCGGGATGGTGATGAAATAGGCAAAGCTGGCGCCGATCGCGAACAGCACGGGCGTTGCGATCAGGAACGGCAGCAATGCGCGCTTTTCCTGCTTGAACAGACCGGGCGCGACGAATTTCCAGAGCTGGTTGGCGATTACAGGAAAGGCGATCATCATCGCCGCAAACAGCGCTACCTTGATCTCGACGAAAAAGGCCTCGAACAACTGGGTATAGATCAACTTACCCTGCCCCGCGCGGACGAGCGGCTGCACCAGTATCCCGAAAATCGGTTTGGCGTAATAGAGGCACACGCCAAAGGCGAGGCCGATCGCCAGCAAGGATTTCAGCAGGCGCGAGCGCAGTTCGATCAAATGGTCGAGAAGCGGCATCTTGCCACCGGCGCCATCCTCATCTGCCGAGACTGGAGCTTCGCCGCTCATGGCAGGGGGCCATCCTTTGGCGGCACGCTATGCGTTTCCGGTGGATTGGCGGCCGCAGCCTCATCGATTGCGGTTTCTGTCGCAGCCTCCGCATCGGTGGCTTCGGCCCGCGTTTTGTTCGCAGGCGTTGCCGGCGATGCGTTCACATCGTCGATCCGCGGAAACTCCCGCATGATCGCCTCATTCTGTTCACGCCACTGCTTTTCGAGTTCCTCGAGTTCGGCTTCGCGCATCATCGTATCGAGCCCCGACCGGAAATGCCGCGCCATACCGCGCGCCTTTCCCATCCATTTGCCGACAAAGCGCATCGCTTTGGGCAAATCCTTCGGGCCGATAACCACCAAGGCCACCACCACGACGAGCAGCAACTCGGTGGGCGCAACATCGAACATCGCTTAAAAAATCCCCCGCCGGCGACTGGCGATCAGAGCTTGTCGTGCTCGGCGGTCGGGGTCGACATCGGCGCGGCGTCCGGTGCGCGCTGGCCTTCGATCTGCTTCGGTGCAGGCGTAGGCGCGTCATCGTCGGCCATGCCCTTCTTGAAGCTTTTGATGCCCTTGGCGACATCGCCCATCATATCGGAAAAACGGCCCTTGCCGAACAGCAGCAGGACAAGAATCCCGACCACGAGCCAGTGCCAGATGCTGAAGCTACCCATCTTGAATTCTCCTTGAAGGGCCCATCTAGGCCTCTTCGCCGTCTTTTACTAGGTCCAGTTCGCCCATCGCTTCGTCGAAAGCGAGATCGACCGGGTCGAGCAGGCCCGCCGCACGCAAATCTTCGATTCCCGGCAGGTCCTTGCGGCTCGTGAGGCCGAAATGTTGCAGGAACGCGTCGGTCGTCTTGTAGATCAGCGGGCGCCCGGGAACCTCGCGGCGTCCGGCGGGCGCGATCCATTCGGCTTCCATCAGCACGTCGAGCGTGCCCTTTGACGTCTGAACCCCGCGGATCGCCTCGATCTCGGCGCGGCTGACGGGTTCGTGATAAGCGACGATCGCGAGAACCTCGGCAGCGGCGCGCGACAGTTTGCGTGGATCGTCGCGCTCGCGGCGAAGCAGATGCGCCAGATCGGCGGGCGTCTGGAAATGCCAGTTCCCGCCGCGCTCGACGAGTTCGATCCCGCTTCCGGCATGACGTGCCGCGATCGTCTGGATGATCGCCCGAACCTCGCCCGGGGTCATCTCGTCGCCCATACGCCCGGCGACCTGCCGCGCATCGAGCGGCTGATCGCTCGCGAACAGCATCGCCTCTATCGCGCGTTCCAGATCGTCGATCATGCTTGTGCGGCCTTCAGATAGAGGGGTTCGAACGCGCCGTCCTGCCTGAGATCGACGCGGCCCTGCCGCGCGAGTTCGAGCGCGGCGACGAAGCTCGACGCGATCGCCGAGCGGCGAAGCGGCCCGTCATAATCCGCAGGCAGAAAATCCGAGAGTTCGGCCCAGTCGAGTTTCACCCCGAGCAGGCGCTGGAGATGATGGAGTGCCGCATCGAGCGTGACGACCGGCCGCCGCGAAACCATATGCACGACGGGTTCGGAGCGCAGCTTGACCTGCCCATAGGCCGAAAGAAGGTCGTAGAGGCTGGCGTCCCAGCGCCGGACCTTAATGTCTCGCAGCCCCTCGGGTTTTTCGCGCAGGAAGACGTCGCGCCCGACGCGGTCGCGCGCCAGCAGCCGCGCCGCCGCATCGCGCATCGCCGCGAGCCGTTGCAGCCGAAGTTGCAGCCGCAACGCGAGCTCGTCGGGCGACGGATCTTCCAGCGGATCCTTGGGCAGCAGCAGCGCCGATTTGAGATAGGCTAGCCACGCCGCCATCACCAGATAATCGGCCGCAACCTCGAGCTTCAGCTCGCGCGCCTCCGCGATGAAGGTCAGATATTGCTCGACGAGCGCGAGGATCGAAATCTGTTTGAGGTCGACCTTTTGGCCGCGCGCGAGCGTCAGCAGCAGATCGAGCGGCCCTTCCCAGCTTTCAAACGAAAGCTGGAGCGCATCCTCACGCTCGGGTGCTGCCGGTACGATCTCGAAATCGAGCGGCAGTTCCTCCATCGACGATCAGGCCGTTGCCAGCAGCGCGTCGCGCTGATCGACCAGCGTTGCGAATTCGCGGCCGTCGCTGTCACCCGAAATCCGGTCCATCGCGCCCTCAAGACGTGCGCGGGACACCGTGCTGATCGGGTCGAGCGCGTTCGCGATCCCGATCATATCATCCATCTTCGCCCAGCAATTGAGCGCAATGTCGCAGCCCGCAGCGATCGCGTCGGCGGCGCGCGAGGGCACGTCGCCCGATAGCGCCTTCATGTCGAGATCGTCGGTCATCAGCAGGCCGTGAAAGCCGATCCGCTGGCGAATGACGCTGTCGATGACGACGGGCGACAGCGTTGCGGGCCGGTCGGGATCCCATGCTTCAAAAATGACATGGCAGGTCATCGCCATCGCCGCGTCGCGCAGCGCGGCAAAAGGCGCGAGGTCTGTCTGCAGATCACGGTCGGGCGCGGTGACGGTCGGCAGGGCTTCGTGCGTATCGAGCAGCGCCCGACCGTGGCCGGGAATATGCTTGACGATCCCGACGACGCCGCCGGCCTGCAATCCGCCGAGGATCGCGCGGCCGAGCGCGGCGACGCGCATCGGCTCGCTGCCGAGCGCGCGATCGCCGATCACATCGCTGGCGCCGGGTTGGCGGACGTCGAGCAGCGGCAGGCAGTCCACCGTTATTCCGACCTCCGACAACATGGCCGCAAGCGCCATCGCGTTGAGCCGCGCCGCCTCGATCGCGCTCGCCGGCGCGCGCTCATAGAGCGCATCGAATGCAGCGCCGCTTGGGAAAAGCGGCCATTCGGGCGATCGCATGCGCGCCACACGGCCGCCCTCCTGATCGATCAGGATCGGCAGATTCGCCCGTCCATCGAGATCGCGCAGCTCGTCGGTCAGGCGCCGCAATTGCTCGCGATTTTCGATATTGCGCCCGAACAGGATATATCCCGCAGGGTCGCTGTCGCGAAAGAAAGCGCGCTCATCGTCGGTGAGGGTCAGGCCCGACAGGCCGAAAATTGCCGGTATCATCGTGCATCAAACTCCATCGATCGCCGCCCCCTCAGGCGATGACCAAGCTGCAATCATGCCATGACCGCACGTTTGCACCAACAGAGTCTGCGGCCAAACGGGCCGAATCAGCGAACGACGACGCAATTTTCACCCGCAACGCGCAATTTCCCGCACAAATTCGCGGCATTAGCCGCCGTTCCCGCTGCCACGCGGAGGCGATAGACCGTGCTGTCGCCGACTTTTGCCGGCGACACCGACTTGTTGAGTTCAGCGAGATACGCGAAGCGTTTCGACAGGTTCGTCCACGCCTTGGCCGCCGCCGCATCGCTGCTGAACGCGCCCAGCTGGATCATTGCGCCCCCCGATGCCGGAGCGGCCTTGGCCGGGGCCTCCGCGGTCTTTGCCGGTGCGGCGGCCGTTTTGGCCTTGTCGACCGGCGCCGTCTTGGCAACCGCAGCCTGCGTTGCAGCAGCCTTGTCGGCCGCCGCCTTCTTTGCGGCGGCTTCGCGTTCGGCGGGCGTCACCGCCGGCTCCTCGGGCATGCGCGTCGGGTCGACCTTGCCTGCGGGCTCGGCGCCTTCGCTGGCCGAGAAGCTGGCATCGCCCTCGCCTTCGAACGTCTTGGCACCGTCGGTCTTGGGCGCGACCTTATAGTCGCCCTGCTGCGCCGCGATCAGTTCGCCATTACCGCGCGCGCCGCCGTTCTGGATCCACCACAGGCCGCCCAGAACCGCACCAATCAAAAGCAAACCGCCCAGCACCATTACAAGCAGCCGTGCGGGCGAGACTTCGCCGTCTTCCTCGAACCCGTCGGCCGCCTCGAGCCAGGGCAGACGATCTTCGTCGTCGAGCCCGAGGCCCGCATCGCCCTGTTCCGCATTCTTGTCCCCGGCCATCAGTTCATCTCCTCGATCGCCTCGACCCCCATCAGGGACAGCCCGTTGCGGATAACCTGCCCGATTCCGTCGGCCAAATAAAGCCGCGTCGCGGTCAATTCGGGGTCATTGTCGAGAACGATCCGAAGACCGGGGTCGTCGTTGCCGAGGTTATACCAGGCATGGAAGGCGGCCGCGACGTCGGCGAGGTAGAAAGCGATCCGATGCGGTTCGCGTGCCGATGCCGCCGCCTCTACGGTGCGCGGAAACTGGGCAAGCAGCTTGATCAGCCGCAATTCATGCTCGTTCAGGCGCGCCGGCGCGGGTGCCGGCAGGTCGATCCCCGCATCGGCGGCCTTTTTGCGCAACCGCGCGATACGGGCATTGGCATATTGCAGATACCAGACGGGGTTGTCCCGCGAAGCCTCGACCACCTTTGCGAAGTCGAAATCCATCTGCGCGTCGGCTTTGCGCGTCAGCATCGTGAAACGGACGGCATCCTTGCCGACTTCGTCGACGACATCGGCAAGCGTCACGAAATTGCCCGCACGCTTCGACATTTTGAACGGCTCACCATTTTTGAGCAGCCGCACCATCTGCACCAGTTTGACATCGAAACGCGTCTTGCCGCCCGTGAGCGCAGCAACAGCAGCCTTGATCCGCTTGACCGTTCCGGCGTGGTCGGCACCCCAGATGTCGATCAGTTCGTCGGCATTCTGGCTCTTCTGGAAATGATAGGCGAGGTCGGCACCGAAATAGGTCCAGCTGCCATCCGACTTCTTGATCGGACGGTCCTGATCGTCGCCGAATTGCGTCGAACGGAACAGCGGCAGTTCGACCGGCTCCCAATCTTCGGGCGTCTCGCCCTTCGGCGCTTCGAGCTGGCCATCATAGACAAGATCGTGATCGCGCAGCCATTTCTCGGCCGCGGCGGGTTTACCTTCCGCCTGCAATTCGGCTTCCGACGAGAAGAGGTCGTGATGGATGCCAAGCTTGCCGAGATCGGCGCGGATCATGTCCATCATCGCGCTGACCGCCTCGGCACGGAACAGGCCGAGCCATGCGCTTTCGGGTGCGCCGACGAAGCGGTCGCCATATTCGGTTGCCAGCTTGTCGCCGACGGGCATCAGATAGTCGCCGGGATAAAGCCCCTCGGGGATCGCACCAATGTCTTCGCCAAGTGCCTCGCGGTAGCGCATATGCACCGACCGCGCGAGGACATCGACCTGCGCGCCAGCATCGTTGACATAATATTCGCGGATCACCTCGTGCCCCGCATATTCGAGCAGTGCCGCGAGCGCATCGCCGACGACCGCGCCGCG